>NZ_JBEPPB010000001.1:0-728489 GCF_040547105.1 Arthrobacter sp. UYCu511 | reverse complement strand
CCCGAGGGCCCCGAAGTGCGGCTCGCTTGCGAGCCACACGTCGGCAAAGCGTGGGAGCGTGTGGGTGGGCCCACACACCCGAGGGCCCCGAAGTGGGGGGGGGGGGGGGGGCCCCCCCCCCCCCCCCCGGGGGGGGGGGGGGGGGGGCCCCCCCCCCCCCCCCCCCCCCCCGCCCCCTTGTGTGTGAGGTGCTTAGTGGCTGCCTCTGAGGTACCGTCTGTCTACCAGATGCTGACGCGTTGCTCCGGTGCCAGCCACAGTTGGTCGCCCGGTACGGTGCCGAAGGCCTCATGGAAGGCATCGAGGTTGCTGACCACCGCATTGCAGCGTAGTTCCGCGGGGGAGTGCGGGTCTATTGTGAGGCGTCGGACAGCTTCCTCGTATCGGATCTTGGTGCGCCAGCATTCGGCCCAAGAGTAGAAGAAGCGCTGGGCACCCGTGAGACCATCGATGACAGCTGAGCTGGAATCCTTCAAGCTGAGCTGGTAGGCCTTGAAACCGATGGCTAATCCTCCGAGGTCGCCGATGTTTTCACCGAGGGTCAGTTCACCATTGACGAACTCGTCGGGGGCGGCCATGGGGGACAGTACGTTGTACTGTTGCACCAATCTCTTGGTGAGAGCCTCAAAAGCGCTTCTGTCCGCGTCAGTCCACCAGTTCCGCAGTGCCCCGGAACCGTCAAATTGTGAACCCTGGTCATCGAAACCATGGCCAATCTCGTGCCCGATGACGGCGCCAATCCCACCGTAGTTAGCGGCGTCGTCAGCTTCTACATCGAAGAAGGGTGGCTGCAAGATTGCGGCCGGGAACACCACCTCGTTCATGGTGGGGTTGTAGTAGGCATTGACTGTCTGGGGTGTCATGAACCATTCATCATGGTCAATGGGGGCACCAATCTTTGCCAGCTGCCGCGCCAGCTCGAAGGCGTTACTGCGCTCAATGTTGCCCAGCAGGTCCCCTTCTCTAATCTCCAGGGCGGAGTAGTCACGCCACTTGGCGGGGTAGCCGATCTTGGGAGTGAAGGCCGCCAATTTTTCGAGGGCCTTTTCTTTTGTTTCGCTGCTCATCCAGGCAAGCTCGGCAATGCTGCTGCGGTAGGCCTCGATGAGGTTAGCTACTAGGGCTTCCATACGAGTTTTGTGTGATTCAGGGAAGTGTTTGGCTACGTAGAGTTGGCCCACCGCCTCACCTAGGGATCCTTCAACAAGGGCCACGGCTCGCTTCCATCGGTCTCTGATGGCAGGGGTCCCGCTGAGGGTTGTGCCGTAGAAAGCGAAGTTACTATCAACAAATTCCTTTGACAGGTAGCCTGCCAGGCTGGAGATGGTGCGCATGGCCAGCCATGCCTGCCAATCGGCCAGGCGGCCCTCCACCAGCAGGGCTTGTTGCCCGCTAAAGAAATCAGGCGTGGCCACCACCACTTCAGCGCTTTGCTCCTGCGTCACACCCAGAGATTCGAGCCAGGTAGCTAGTGCAGGCAAAAGCGCAACGGCTTCACTGTGATTCATCAGGTTGTAGGTTTTCTGTGGATCGCGCAAGGACACCTTGTCCAAGTGTGTTGCGGCAATCTCCGTCTCCAGGGCCATGATGCGCGGCGCCTTGACGGCGGCGTCGGCTATGCCCGCCAATTCCAGCATGGTCTGGATATGTCCAACATAGGCGGTGCGAATGGCCTCAAATTTTTCATCCCGGTAGTAGGACTCATCCGGGAGCCCTAGGCCAGATTGGAAAAGGTGCAGCAGGGCGCGGTCTGGATTTCCGGCGTCGTTGTTGACATAGGCACCGAACAAGGTGCTGCCACCGGTACGGTCCAGATCGCCCATGAGCCGGACCAGGGCCTCCATGCTGCCTACCTGCTCAATGCTGCGGAGCTTTGCAACGAGGGGAGCGGCCCCGGCTGCTTCAATGGCGGCCTCATCCATGAAGGTTCCATACAAGGCACCAATTTTTGCGGACAGTGCCGCGTTGGCGGAGTCGGTGGGGTCCGCCTGCGCGCCTGCCTGCTCAATGATGGCCTTGACGGCATCTTCGGATTCGTCGCGCAAGGTGATGAAAGATCCGGTGACTGCCCGGTCCTCCGGGATCACCTCAGCGTCCAACCACGTGCCATTGACATGGCGGAATAGATCATCCTGGGGCCTTGTGCCCGGGTCAAGATGGCTGAAATTGATGCCGGCGTGGGTCAAAGAAATCGTTTCCCCTTCATGGGTTACCGCCTTCAAGCGTTGCTGGCTTGCAGGCGTGGTGCGCTCACAGGTGTGTGCTTTTTGGAAGGTGGGCGAACCCACAAAGTGAGTTCGTTCACCACCATCCTACGTGCCGTGTTAGGGTAAAAATGTGCGCACTGGAATGCTTCTTCTTAGCTGCCGCGGCGAGGCCTAGAACCTGTTGATTTGTTCGACACGGACCATGGCCACCCTCGCTGCGGTGTTTGTGTTGCCCGGCCGGCCTCCCACTTCGTTGTACAACAGATAAGGTCACCTCCATGCGAAATGCGCAAAAACCCTCCGGAATGCCCGTCGAGCGTTACATCCCGTTCCAGGATCAGATCTCCGTGAGCTTGCCGGATAGGACATGGCCGGACAAAGTAATCACGAAGGCGCCGCGCTGGTGCGCCGTTGACCTCCGCGACGGCAACCAGGCTCTGATTGACCCTATGAGCCCGGGCCGCAAGATGAAGATGTTCCAACTGCTGGTCAAGATGGGCTTCAAGGAGATTGAAGTAGGCTTCCCGTCCGCCTCACAAACCGACTTCGACTTTGTGCGTCAGCTCATCGAAGGCGGCCACATCCCGGACGACGTCACGATCCAGGTTTTGACTCAGGCACGCGAGCACTTGATCGAGCGGACCTACGAGTCCCTGATCGGTGCCAAGCAGGCAATCGTGCACCTGTACAACTCCACCTCGGTGCTGCAGCGTCGCGTTGTCTTCAACCAGGACGAGGACGGCATCCTTGACATTGCCCTGCAGGGTGCGCGCCTGTGCAAGAAGTATGAAGAGACCCTGACCGATACCCGCATCACCTATGAGTACTCGCCCGAATCATTCACGGGAACCGAGCCCGAATACGCCCTGCGCGTTTGCAACGCCATTGCCGACATCTTCGAAGCCTCAGCCGAGAACCAGGTCATCATCAACTTGCCCGCCACCGTGGAGATGGCCACACCCAACGTCTATGCCGACTCTATTGAATGGATGAGCCGGAACCTGCACCCGCGGGAAGGCATTGCGCTCTCCTTGCACCCGCACAATGACCGTGGTACCGGTGTTGCTGCTGCCGAGCTGGGCTACCTGGCAGGTGCTGACAGGATTGAGGGTTGCCTGTTCGGAAACGGTGAGCGCACCGGCAATGTGGATCTGGTGACCTTGGGCCTGAACATGTTCACGCAGGGAATTGACCCCATGATTGACTTCTCTGACATTGATGAAGTGCGCCGCACCGTAGAGTACTGCAATCAACTGCCGGTACCTGAGCGTTCACCGTACGGTGGCGATCTGGTGTTCACCGCCTTCTCCGGCTCGCACCAGGATGCCATTAAGAAGGGTTTTGAAGCCATGGAGGCCGACGCTGCCGCGGCCGGCGTTGCCGTGGAAGCACACACCTGGGCTGTCCCGTACCTGCCCATTGACCCCAAGGACCTGGGCCGCAGCTACGAAGCTGTCATCCGGGTCAACTCCCAGTCCGGCAAGGGTGGTGTGGCGTACCTGTTGAAGAATGAGCACAGCCTGGACCTGCCGCGCCGGGCACAGATTGAATTCTCCGGCGTCATCCAGCAGCGCACCGATACGGTAGGTGGAGAAGTCAGCGCCGCCGAACTGTGGAAAATCTTCAAGGATGAATACCTGCCCGCAGAGGGTAGCGATGAGCAGTGGGGCCGCTACCGCATTGGGCCGTTTACCACGTCAACGGATGACGACGGCGAGATGATGCTCGTTGCCAAGGTCACCATTGACGGCACAGTCCACACCCGCACGGGAACCGGCAACGGGCCCATTGCAGCTCTGCTGGGTATTCTGGCTGAAGATGGCATGGATGTGCGGGTCTTGGACTACTCCGAACATGCTCTCTCAGAGGGAGGGGATGCACGTGCTGCGGCATTTGTGGAGTGTGCCGTTGGTGAACGCGTACTGTGGGGTGTTGGCATTGACGCCAACACCTCCACATCATCCTTGAAGGCAGTTATTTCAGCCGTCAACCGTGCGGTGCGTGACTCTCAGAACGTCTAATCACCAAACAGTGCACCCCGGTAGCTGCCACCTCTTGGCAGCTACCGGGGTGACTTGTTTGCCGGGCTTGTTTGGCGGATCCATTGCTCGGCGCGGGTTGCTCCGCGGCGGGAGGCAAAGATGGGATAATGGGTCAGTGTCCAATCAATCTTTTGCCGCCCGCACCTATCGGGATGATGCTGTGATTCTGCGCACGCACAAATTGGGTGAAGCAGATAGAATTATCACGCTCCTGACACACCATCATGGGCAGCTGCGTGCCGTAGCCAAGGGGGTGCGGCGCACCAGCAGTAAATTTGGTGCTCGGCTGGAACCGTTCATGGTGGCTGATCTTCAGCTGGTCAAGGGACGTTCCTTGGACATCATCACCCAGGCAGTGGCGAAGGCAAGCTACGGCGATGCGATTGCCGCCAATTATGACAGATACGTGGTGGCGGCGGCCATGGCGGAAACGGCGGAGCGGCTCACCGATGTTGATGGCGAAACCTCAACAGCGCACTACCTGCTGCTGGTGGGGGCCCTGGCCGCGCTCAGCCGAGGCGCCCATGCGCCCGAGCTGATCCTTGACTCCTACCTCCTAAGAGCCGTCTCGATCGCAGGCTGGGCGCCGAGCTTCTCAGCCTGCGCCCGCTGCGGTGAGCCGGGCCCTCATGGCGCCTTCAATGCATCCTTGGGTGGGGCCGTGTGTCATGACTGCAGGCCGCCGGGTTCCCCCGCCCCTGCTCCGGAAACTATGGTGCTTCTGGGGCAGCTATTGAGCGGAAACTGGGCCGGGGCACAGGGCTCCTTGGCCCTTCATCGTCGCGAGGCGGCGGGTCTTGTGGCCGGTTATGTGCAATGGCATTTGGAACGCACTGTGCGTTCCCTGAAACTTGTGGAGCGTGTTTAGAGTATGGCAATGCAGCGCAGTGGAAACAAAGGCGGCAAGGCAAAAAGCAGCCGGAGCGCGGCTAAGCTTCCGGTAGTGGCGCCTTGGCCGCACACCTCAGGGGAGAGTGCCCCTGCCATTGCCCAAGAACTCATCCCCGAGCACGTTGCCATTGTCATGGATGGCAACGGACGCTGGGCCAACCAGCGCGGCCTGCCCCGGGTGGAAGGGCACAAAGCGGGTGAGCCGGCGCTGCTGGACGTCATGGCCGGGGCTATTGAAATGGGCATAAAATATGTCAGTGTCTATGCCTTCTCGACGGAAAACTGGAAGCGCTCGCCCGAAGAAATCCGCTTTCTGATGGGATTTAACAAGGACGTATTAAGACGCCAACGGGATCAACTCGACGCGTGGGGTGTGCGCATTCGATGGTCAGGACGGCGGCCCAAGTTGTGGGGCTCTGTCATCAAGGAGCTTGAGGCCGCCCAGGAGCACACCAAGGACAACGATGTGATTACGTTGACCATGTGTGTTAATTACGGGGGCCGGGCGGAAATTGCAGACGCCGTGGCGGCCTTGGCCGCGGATGTGGCGGCGGGGCGGCTGAGCCCCAAACAGGTCAATGAAAAAACCATCCAGAAGTATATGTACCTGCCCGATGTCCCTGATGTGGACTTATTCCTGAGGTCCAGCGGAGAGCAGCGGCTCTCAAATTTCCTGCTGTGGCAATCAGCATATGCGGAGTTTGTTTTCATGAACACCATGTGGCCGGATGTGGACCGGCGGACCCTGTGGGCTGCTGTGGATGAATACGCCCGCCGGGACCGGCGTTATGGTGGCGCCGTGGATGCAGCAGCCCACGGCTAGTGGCCTCCACGTAAAGGACTACGGGACCTTCTGAGGGCACTGAAAATACAGGCCCCCTAGAAAGAATCATGCCTAATCATCAGTGCCCTTGGTCAAAGCAGGTTTTAGCACAGGTGTTACATAACCTTGCAGCCAGCGGGCCACTTTGGTATAGGCGTCATCTCGCACCGGTTGGGGAGAGAGAAGAACCTCATGAAGGGCCCCCTCGATCCGTTCCAAGGTGACGGAGTTTCCCAGTGAGAGGGTACGTAACGCCAGAGAGCGCACATCAAGGACCACGTCGGCACGCAGCATCGCATCGTTCCAGACAGGGCCAAGCATGCTCTTGGAGGAGAGCAGCACCAGAATGGGCATAGGTAGTTTCAGTCCGGAGGCCACTTCCTGTTGCGCGGCTAAAATGGCCTTCATCCAGCCGGCCCGAACAGGAAACGCGTGCGGTGGCCGGAGTGCCTTGTCCACCGGCCATTCTCCATAAGCTTCATTGCTGATGCCGCGCCAGTAGAACGACCGTTCGGGCACACGCATCCGCAGCAGTGGCCGCAAATCTGCCAACTGTACCAAAGGTGTAGCCGCCCGCCTGATCGCGGCCCCGCCCTGGATCTCCAGCCAAGGGCTGTTCAGTACCAGATGGCTGACCCGGCCGGGATAGTGGTGCGCCCACAATGTGGCGATGAGCCCGCCAGTGGAGTGACCTACCAGAATGAAGGGCCGTGCCGGCCTCTCACCGGGCTCTAGTGAGCCGGGCACACTTTCTGCCCTTTGCTGATGAGGCGCGCTCTCCCTGTCAATGAGGTCATATGCGGCGAGTATTTCGGCGTCGTAATCGGCCAGATTACCCACATAGCCGCCCAGTTCAGGAGACTCCAGGCTGCGGCCGTGATTGTGCAGGTCAAGAGCATAGAAGTTGTATCCGCGATCCGTGAAGAACTCAGCCAATCCTGTGTTGTAGAAGTAGTCGCTCCACCCGTGAATGAACAGCACAGGCGTGCCCGCTATTGCTGGGGAGGCTTGACGGGGGCCACCTTGGGGCCGGTGGCGGACCAGGGTGGCCCGGTACTCTCGGCTGGGGCTGGGGCTGGGGCTGGGGCTGGGGCTGGGGCTGTCAGCGTTCGCTCCGGCCCCGGGGGCAGTAGTGGTCTGTGCGTTGAGGTTCTGGCCGGGCATTGGCACCAAGAGCGTTGTTGCTTGGTAGTCCGGGCCCAGAATATCTGGCCCCCAGAGCGTGGTAGCGGCGCTCATACCCCGGTACTCCCAGCTGCAGCAGCCGCAGTCCCGGTAGCTTCTGCCGCGTGACGGCCGGCAACGCGGCCGGAAAACAGGGCGCCGCCAAGGAAAGTTCCCTCTAGGGATCGGTAGCCGTGCATGCCGCCCCCGCCAAAGCCAGCAGCCTCGCCGGCAGCAAAGAGGCCGGGGATGGGCTCACCGTCGCCACCGAGCACCCTGGCCGAAAGGTCCGTTGTGAGCCCGCCCAGGCTCTTGCGCGTCAGAGTTGTTAAGCGAACCGCAACCAGCGGGCCGTGCTCCGCTGCCAGGATTGGATGCGGGGGAACCACTCGCATCAGTTTGTCGGTGGCAAAGCGGCGCGCCTCCCGGATGGCATTGAGCTGAGTATCCTTGCCAAGGCCACTGTCCACTTGCATATCCCTCGCGAGAATAGTTTGGTGCAAGTTTTCCGGATCGATCAGTGAGTTGCCCGTCAACGCGTTCATCTTGAGCGCCAGTTCCTGGGCGGTGGCAGCCTGAACAAAGTCAATGCCCGCGTCGAGGAACTTTTGCAAGGGTGCCGGGGTACCGGGAAGGGCACGTTTGGCCAGAAGTTTCACGTCCTTGCCTGTCAGATCCGGGTTCTGTTCGGAACCAGAGAGAGCAAATTCCTTGTTCAGAATGGTCTTGTTGAGCACAAACCAGGAATGTTCATGTCCCGTGGTTTCTAAATGACGAAGCGTGCCCAATGAATCAAAGCCCGGGAACAGCGGGATGGGCAGGCGTTGTCCCGTGGCGTCGAGCCACAGGGGTGAGGGCCCGGAAAGAATCCGAATTCCATGCAGAGGCCACACGGGCTCAGGGTTGTGGATGCCCTCTGTGTAATGCCACATGCGGTCTGTATTGATCAGTGCCCCACCGGAGTTGGCCACGGATTGTTGGAACTCTCCGTCCACGGAGGCGGGGACTCCGCTGAGCATATAGTCCGGACCGCTACTGTTGGGCCATTGTTCCCTGACCATGGCGTGGTTTCCGCCAATCCCACCAGTGGTGACAATAACTGATTGGGCGGACACCTCAAAATCTCCTACAACAGTGCGGTTGCTGGCTTCGCCTCGGTTCACACCGGAGGGCTCAAGAAGCTCGCCGCGCACCCCGGTGACGGATCTGGAATGGAACACCAGTTCCGTGGCGCGGTGGCGGAAGGCGATCTGAACGCGCCCTGCGGCCACCCCCTCACGGACCTTGGCCAGAAAGGGGGAGAGAATGCCGGGGCCGGTTCCCCACGCCACATGGAATCGGGGGACGGAATTGCCGTGACCTTGGGCGTCGTAGCCGCCACGTTCAGCCCATTGGACAAGTGGGAAGAACCTGACTCCAAGCGCATGCAGCCAGGCCCGTTTTTCTCCCGCAGCAAAGTTGACATAGGCTTCCGCCCAGGCGCGTGGCCAGCCATCCTCGGGACGGTCAAAGGCTGCTGAACCCAGCCAATCATTCATGGCGAGCTCCACTGAATCCTTGACCCCCAGACGGCGTTGTTCCGCAGTGTCCACCATGAACAGCCCGCCGAAGGACCAATGTGCTTGCCCGCCCAGTGACGCTTCGGGCTCCTGATCTAGGATCAACACGCGGCTCCCCGCGTTATACGCCTCTGCTGCGGCCACCAATCCGGACAGTCCCGCCCCTACAACCACCACGTCCGAATGCTGCCACACGCCACCGCCATTGGTATTCATGTGGCCATGCTAACGTCTCTTAGTCAGCCGTCACGCGTACAGCTCACGTTCAGGCGTTTTGCAGTTGTGCCGCCGAACCGGAAAACTAGGGGTATGCGTATATATCCCACAGTTTTCCGGCTCTGCTTTTCTTGGATGGATGCCGAGAAGGCGCACAAGATCGGCTTCACCATGATCAAGGCGATCCATACCGTGGGAGGCGGTGCAGTATTGCGCCGCATGTTCACCCCGTCTAGCTCTCTGACCACACAGGCATTGGGCCTGACGTTCCCCACACCGTTTGGCCTGGCGGCCGGGTTTGATAAAGAGGGCAAGGGCATCAACGCCCTTGTAAACCTGGGCTTTGGTCACGTTGAGGTTGGCACCATCACGGGCCAGGCTCAAGAAGGAAACCCCCAACCACGCCTCTTCCGTCTCGTGGAGGACCGTGCCGTGATCAACCGCATGGGCTTCAACAACGACGGCGCCGCAGCCGTGGCTCCTCGTCTCAAGGAAGCGCTGGCTGGGCTGAGCAAGACCTACCCGGGAGTCCGGCCCATCATTGGTGTCAACATTGGCAAAACCAAGGTGGTCGAGTTAGAAGATGCGTTGGAGGATTACCTCATCAGCGCCCGGACCCTTGCGCCGTCGGCCGATTACCTTGTGGTCAACGTCAGCTCACCCAACACCCCCGGGCTGCGCTTGTTGCAAGACGTGGCTACGCTGCGGCCGCTACTTGTGGGAGTTCGTGAAGCGGCCAATGCCTCCGCGGCTCGGCATGTCCCGTTGCTGGTGAAGATTGCCCCTGACCTCGCCGACGAGGACGTTGCGGATGTTGCAGCCCTGGCCCTGGAGCTCAAACTGGATGGCATTATCGCCACCAACACCACCATCAGCCGCGAGGGCTTGGCCAGCCCGGACGCCTTGGTCCAGGAGAAGGGTGCTGGCGGGCTTTCCGGAGCGCCGTTGAAGGCCCGCTCATTGGCGGTCCTGCGCCAGCTCAAGGCGGCCGTAGGGGATTCTCTGGTTCTTATTTCAGTAGGTGGTGTGGAAAGCGGTGCCGACGTCCAGGAACGGCTCGACGCTGGCGCCACCCTCGTTCAGGGCTACACGGCGTTCTTGTACGAGGGCCCTTTCTGGGCGGCTCGTATCAACAAGGAACTTGCCGCGTTGCGCAAGTAGCAACACATTTGCGCTGCAGCGGGGGTCGAGATCCTCGGCGCGGGGATGGATTTCCCCGCACGGTCTGAGGAACGAAGAACGCGCGAGAAATCTTACTGCCCGCGAGAGGACCTCGGTGCCCGCCTGTGTGCTCCTGCCCCCTAATACGCCCCTACGCCACTCGGGTGGGCGGGCTCACTGTTTTCGCAGGATCGTTCATGATGGACGGAGCCAGAGCAGTGTCAATGGCTTCCATGAGCTCGGCCGGGATTCTCACGCCGGAGGCCTTGACGTTCTCGGCCACCTGCTCGGGCCGTGAGGCCCCCACCAGGGCTGTTGCGACGTTCTCGTTTTGCAATACCCACGCAATAGCAAGCTGTGGCATGCTCAGCCCCAGCTCCTGCGCAACCGGGCGCAATTTTTGTACATTGGCCAGAATGTCATCGTTGAGGAAACCCTTGATGGTGTTTGCCCCGCCGTGTTCGTCCGTGGCGCGCGAACCGGCAGGCAGCGGCGCGCCCGGAAGGTATTTCCCGCTCAACACGCCCTGCGCCATGGGTGACCACACTACCTGGGACATGCCCAGCTCCTTCGCGGCCGGGATCACCTCCGGTTCAATGACCCGCCAGAGCGCTGAGTACTGCGGCTGGTTTGAGACCAGTGAGAACCCTGCCTCGCGTGCCAGGCGCTGGCCGTCACGGAGTTGTTGCGCGGTCCACTCTGAAACTCCGATGTAGAGAGCCTTGCCGGCCCGAACCACATCGCCGAAGGCGGCAATGGTCTCCTCCAGTGGAGTCTGAAAGTCGTAGCGGTGCGCCTGGTACAGGTCCACGTAGTCCATGTTCAGCCTGCGCAGGGAGTTATTGATTCCCTCCATGATGTGTTTGCGGGACAGGCCCGTATCATTGGGGCCCTTGGGTCCCACTGGCCAGTAAACCTTGGTGAAGATTTCCAGGGATTCGCGGCGCTCCGAGGCCAGGGCGGCGCCAAGAACTTCCTCCGCTGCCCCGTTGGCGTAGGCGTCCGCCGTGTCGAAGGTGGTGATGCCGGCGTCCAGCGCTGCACGTACGCAGGCCGTGGCAACCTCGTTTTCCACTTGCGAGCCGTGGGTGAGCCAGTTGCCGTAGGTGATTTCAGTGATTTTCAGGCCGGATCGGCCAAGGTGGCGGTATTCCATAGCTCCAGCTTAACCACACTTAAAGTGAAACGCCGGTCACTTCCTTCAGGAAATGACCGGCGTGCTGCGCAGTGGGTATGTTCAATGACGTGGGCCCACGCTCCCGAGGGCCCCGAGCCGAGGCACAAAAGTTGGGTGGTGTGGGTGGGCCCACGCTCCCGAGGGCCCCGAGCCGAGGCACGAAAGTTGGGTGGTGTGGGTGGGCCCACGCTCCCGAGGGCCCCGAGTCGAGGCACAAAAGTTGGGTGGTGTGGGTGGGCCCACGCTCCCGAGGGCCCCGAGTCGAGGCACGAGGTTTGGGAGGGAGTGGGGACTAGGAAGGCCACTCTCCGCGGCTCACCATGGGCTTGGGCAGGCGCAGACGGCGGAACTGCATTGAACGCATGGAGGCGTACCAGATCACACCGGAATCCACGCCGCCGAACTTGGCAATTACAAGGCGCTTAAGCTTGCGTGACATGAGCCAAACATCAATTGCCACACCTGCCACCATGACCCAGAAAAGGCCAAAGAGGATAATCGTGGCGTTGTTCGTGGGCGGGATGACAACTGTCAGCAGCACAATGGCCAGTGCCGCAAACATGACGTATTCGCCGAGGCTGAAGCGGGCGTCCACATAGTCACGGACGTAACGCTTCTGCGGGCCCTTGTCACGGGCTGGCAGGAAGCGTTCTTCTCCGGTGTCCAGGGCGCGGCGCATACGGGCCTGCTCTTCACGGCGAGCGTCTCGCGCTGCTACTTTGGCTGCCCCACGGTCGTTGGGAACAAGGGGCCGCTTGCGGGCGTCCTCCTGTGCCTTCCGGGACGGCGTGGGCACGCCTTTGGCTGACTGCGGGTCCTTGGACCTGACAATCGGCTCGTTGGAGGCAGCCGCCAGCTGCGGGTCGGGGGCTTGATCTTTCTTACGTCCAAACACCCGTTTAGAATACCCCGAACACGGCCGCCACCTTGACCGCAGGTGTTTTGGCGGCGGTAGTCTTTGGTTCATGACTCTTGAACACACGCCTCATGCCGGGTTGGATCCCCGCATGGGCGCACAGCTCCCCACGGCCGCGCTTCGAGCAAACGTAGCGGCAAACCTTTCCGCCACGGTGGCGGAACTCGTAGAACTGGTGGCCATTCCCGGAATCGCCTGGGATGCCTTTGACGCCGCCGCGCTTGAATGCAGTGCAGAAGCCGTGGCAGAACTTATCCGCACCACTGGCCTTGAAGACGTACAGATCCTGCGCGTTCCCAAGGCCGACGGCGCCCCGGGCGGCCCCGCCGTCGTGGCCCGAAAACTTCCGGCCCCTGGTATGCCCACCGTGGTCCTCTACGCCCACCATGACGTACAGCCGCCCGGAGATAGCGCACTCTGGGACACCGAGCCTTTTGTGGCCACCGAGCGTGAGGGCCGGCTCTACGGCCGCGGTGCAGCAGATGACAAGGCCGGCATCATGGCACATATTGCCGCCTTCCGGGCCGTCACCGAAACCTTGGGTGCTGACTTCGGCGTCGGCATTACCTTCTTTATTGAAGGAGAAGAGGAGGCGGGTTCACCCACGTTCAAGGACTTCCTGGCCGAATACCGTGATTTGCTAGCTGGTGATGTCATTGTTGTTGCCGATTCAGCTAACTGGCAGGTAGGTATACCGGCCCTGACCACGAGCCTGCGTGGACTGGTTGACGGCACCGTGGAGGTCCGGGTCAGCGCCCATGCCGTCCACTCGGGCATGTTTGGTGGGCCTCTACTTGATGCGCCCACCCTGTTGGCCCGCCTGATTGCCACCTTCCATGACGATCAGGGCTCGGTGGCTATTGCTGGCCTGCACCGGGGACCCGAGGTTGCACTGGAATATCCGGAAGCAACATTCCGGGCTGACGCTGCCGTGCTCGACGGCGTTAAGCTGGCTGGCCGCGGCAGCCTTGCCTCACGGTTGTGGGCCCAACCAGCGCTGAGCGTCATTGGTATGGATATCCCCAGCGTTGATATGAGTTCCAACACATTACTGCCTTTTGCGCGGGCCAAGATCAGTCTGAGACTGGCTCCCGGGCAGGATCCGGCCGCGGCCATGGAGGCCTTGGCGCAGCACATGCAGAGCAATGCTCCCTTTGGCGCCCAAGTCACTTTCATGCCGGGCGAATCCGGTCAGTCCTTCGCCACCGACGTCTCTGCGCCCGCAGCCCAAGCCGCACTGTGGGCCATGGGGGAGTCGTGGGGAGTGCCGGCTGTGGAGACGGGAATGGGTGGGTCCATCCCCTTCATTGCCGATCTGAAAGAAACCTTCCCGGCTGCGCAAATTCTCGTCACAGGTGTTGAGGACCCGGATTCCCGCGCCCACAGCGCCAATGAGTCGTTGCATTTGGGTGACTTTGAAAAGGCCATTGTGTCCCAGGCTCTCCTGTTGGCGGCCGTCAATAGCGGTGCGCTGGGGGATCGTCAAACGGGTCAGCAAGTCTGAACCAAGTTAGCGCCTCTGCCGGGCTCGACGTAGCATGTACTTGTACCCTCACGTAAGGAAACGCCATGACTGCAAATGTCCACGAAGAAACCACATCTGCCGCTGTTGAAAGTGAGCTGCCCACCCACGGTGTGCTGATCACTGATGTTGCTGCCGGCAAGGTACGTAGCCTCCTTGAACAGGAAGGCCGCACCGACCTGCGCCTGCGTGTGGCAGTTCAGCCCGGAGGCTGCTCCGGTTTGATCTACCAGCTGTACTTTGATGAGCGCGTGCTCGAAGGAGACGCCGTACGTGACTTTGACGGCGTCGAGGTGGTCATTGACAAGATGAGCGTGCCCTACCTAGACGGTGCCAGCATCGACTTTGAGGACACAATCTCAAAGCAGGGTTTCACCATTGATAACCCTAGTGCCGGGGGCTCTTGCGCCTGCGGCGATTCATTCCATTAAAGAAACTTCTGCTCGAGGTGGGGCTGTCCATAAATATTCTTTGTGGACATCCGACGCACGGAGGGTTTAGTGCGCATTTTGCGTGCCATAGCGGTAAGCTCTACATCGAGTAGTAAAACCCATTAGCTCCAGCGGTATGCAACCGTTGCAGAGCACAGTAACAAGAGGAAGGGCCGTCTGTGAGTTCGCAGGACCGAACCGGCAGCCGACGCGCGAAAGTCATCCCCATAGCCGGGTTGGCGATTGCCGGAGCGTTAGCTTTGTCAGGATGTACGGCAGAGAATAAGAACGGCTGGATGCCAGCCGAACGTGATACCACCAATCACACGGCTGGGATCATCGATCTGTGGGTTAATACATGGATCACAATTTTGATCATTGGTCTCATTACTTGGGCCCTGATCATCTGGTGCATTATTGCGTACCGTCGCCGCAAGGGTGCCACGGGTTTCCCGCGCCAGACAAGTTACAACCTCCCACTGGAGGTTTTTTATGTGTTGGTGCCGTTGTTCATGGTGCTGGTGTTCTTCCACTTCACGAACATCGAGCAGGAATCCATCAACGCCCGTGACGCTAACCCGGATGTCACTATCGACGTCCGAGCCAAACAGTGGTCCTTCGACTTCAACTACTTGGAGGGTAAGGACGTCAAGGAATCTGTTTATTCCGTCGGCGTCCAGGCTGAACTGGACGGTAAGCCGTTCGATAAGTCCACCCTGCCCACCCTGTACTTGCCGGTGAACCGTTCGGTTGAACTCCAGTTGAACGCACGCGATGTTATTCACTCTTTCTGGGTTCCTGCCTTCTTGGATAAGAAGGACATGCTCCCGGGTAAGACCAACTACATGACCCTGACGCCTACCGCTTTGGGTACGTATGACGGTAAGTGTGCGGAACTTTGTGGCGAATACCACTCAGAGATGCTTTTCAACGTCAAGGTTGTCACGCAGGCCGAGTTCGATGCCCATCTTGCCGAGTTGAAGGCCAAGGGCCAGACTGGTGAGTTGACTGAGAAGTACGACCGCAACCCGAACGCTGCCATCACCGAGAACCAGAAGAAGTAGGGGGGAGAGGAAAGTGTCTACGCTCGAGTACTCGGCAACTGAAGTCAATTCAGCTGCTCCTAGAGTCGTTCCGGTTTCCAAGGGACGCATTGTCGTCAATTGGATCACCTCCACCGACCACAAAACCATCGGGTACATGTACCTGATCGCATCATTTATATTCTTCTGTCTTGGTGGCGTCATGGCGCTTATCATCAGGGCAGAGTTGTTTGAGCCTGGTATGCAGATTCTGCAGACCAAGGATCAGTACAACCAGTTGTTCACCATGCATGGCACCATCATGCTGCTGATGTTTGCAACACCGCTTTTTGCTGGCTTTGCCAACGTCATTATGCCGCTGCAAATCGGTGCACCCGATGTTGCCTTCCCGCGACTGAACGCGCTGGCATTCTGGTTCTTCACCTTTGGTAGCACCATCGCCGTGGCCGGGTTCCTCACCCCCCAGGGCGCAGCAGCCTTCGGTTGGTTCGCCTACGCACCGCTCTCAAACACCACCTACAGCCCTGGCGTCGGTGGAGACCTCTGGGTCTTCGGTTTGGCGCTGTCCGGCTTCGGTACCATTCTCGGTTCCGTGAACTTCATTACCACGATCATTTGCCTGCGTGCCCCGGGCATGACCATGTGGCGTATGCCCATCTTCACGTGGAACACGCTGATCACTGGCATCTTGGTCCTGATGGCCTTCCCTCCGTTGGCCGCTGCATTGTTCGCCTTGGGAGCAGATAGACGTTTTGGGGCTCATATATTTGATGCCGAAAACGGTGGAGCCTTGTTGTGGCAACACCTGTTCTGGTTCTTCGGCCACCCCGAGGTCTATATTATTGCTTTGCCGTTCTTCGGTATTGTTTCCGAGATTTTCCCGGTCTTTAGCCGCAAACCGATCTTCGGTTACAAGGGTCTGGTGTTTGCAACCATTTCCATTGCTGCGCTGTCCGTCACTGTGTGGGCACACCACATGTACGTGACCGGCCAGGTAATGTTGCCGTTCTTCTCCTTCATGACGATGCTGATCGCCGTACCAACGGGTGTGAAGTTCTTCAACTGGATCGGCACCATGTGGCGAGGCTCGCTGACATTTGAAACACCCATGCTGTGGAGCCTTGGCTTCATTGTCACGTTCTTGTTCGGTGGCCTGACCGGAATCATCCTGGCCTCACCGCCGCTGGACTTCCATGTCTCGGACACGTACTTCGTTGTGGCTCACTTCCACTACGTGGTCTTCGGAACCGTGGTCTTTGCCATGTTTGCCGGATTCTACTTCTGGTGGCCCAAGTTCACAGGGAAGATGCTCAACGAGCGCCTTGGTAAGATCCACTTCTGGCTCTTGTTCCTGGGCTTCCATGGCACCTTCCTGATCCAGCACTGGTTGGGTGTTATGGGTATGCCGCGTCGTTACGCTGATTATCTTGTTGAAGATAACTTCACTTGGATGAACCAGTTCTCCACCATTTCGTCGTTCGTTCTGGGCGCGTCCATGATCCCCTGGTTCTGGAACGTGTACATTACCTGGCGCAGTGGCAAGAAGGTTGAGGTTGATGATCCTTGGGGCTTTGGTGCTTCCTTGGAGTGGGCAACTTCTTGCCCGCCGCCACGTCACAACTTCACCTCCTTGCCGCGTATCCGTTCGGAGCGTCCGGCACTGGATCTACACCATCCTGAGCTGGCCCCGCATTACCAGCCAGTTCAGCCTGTGACTGCATCCTCGAAGGGAGCTGCAAAGTGAAGGTAGAATCTTGGCTTTTCATGCTGCTGGGTGTGTTCTTTATTCCTGTAGCCGTTGTTTACGGTTTCATGGTGGATTGGCAGGAGCACGTGGGTTACCTCGCGCTCATGCTGCTCTCCGCGCTGTGCCTCATGGTGGGTGTGTACCTGCACTTCACCGGTAACAGAATCGGGCCACGTCCCGAGGACCGTCTCGACGCTGAGGTCCACGAAGGCTCTGGCGAACAAGGGCACTTCAGCCCTTGGAGCTGGTGGCCGCTAGTCCTTGGTTTGGCTTGCTTCTTTGGCTTCTTGGGCTTGGCTGTTGGCTGGTGGGTGTTCCTCTTCGGTGCCGGTTTGGCCGTGATCGCGTTGGTTGGCTGGGTCTACGAGTACAGCCGTGGAGACCACGCACACTAAATTCGCCCTGCATTAAACAGGTTTCATACAGGATCAGCAACACAAAAGGGATTGCCCCGCACCACTGGTGCGGGGCAATCCCTTTTGTGTTGCTGTGATCTAGTGTTGCTAGGATGTGCAGCGTCAATGTTTCTTGGTGCTGCGCCCACGTGCGGGACGGTAAAGCCCCCGAGTGCCTGTTAGAGAGTGCCGCTCAGATCGGTGAGAAGCAAGGCTGCCAGCTGGTCTACAGCGGCCGTTACGCTCTCTTCAGGAGCGTCGCTGGGGGCGACGCTGATCTCCACTTCGGCGCCGTGCTCAAAGTCGGCGCTCATGACAGCCAAAAGTGAGCGTGCGTCAATGGGGACACTGCCGGCTTTCGCCAGTGTGATGGGTAGCCCAGTGCCGTTGACGGCCCTGACAAAGACGGCAGCCGGACGCGCGTGCAAGCCTACGCTTGCGGCAACTAAGGCTTTCCGGGTGTACATGATTACTCCTACGGTAGATGGTTCTGTATAGAGAGTAGTCGTGTTTTAGGGTGGTACTTGTGAGGGGAGGACAATCATGAGCTATTTAGTGCCATCGGCGTACGAGATCCCGGGTGAGTTGGATCGGAGTACCCCAGTTTCGGTGCACATCCAACTGCGGGAACTGTTGCGCAGTTATGTAGTAGAGCACAGCAAGCCGGGTCGGCAACTGCCCTCGGAACGGGACATGGCCCAACGCTTCGGTGTTGCTCGCATGACTCTTCGTCAGGCTGTTCAAGCCCTGGTAGAAGAAGAACTGCTGGAGCGAGTCGTGGGCGTGGGTACCTTTGTGGCCCGGGCAAAACTCGATCTCACTCTCAAGCTCACCTCCTACTCAGAAGAAATGGCCCGACGCGGACTGCGCCCCGCGGCACGTACCCTCGCCTTTGAGCAGATTCCCGCCACTGCACGGCTTGCCCGAGAACTTCAAATTGAGGAAGGCCAGGCCGTGATCCGGCTGCGCCGCTTGCTGTTGGCTGATGACCTGCCCATGAGCGTGGATGAAAACTTTATCCCGGCCTGGCGGGTGCCCGGGATTCTCGACGCCGGACCGCCGGCATCCCTGTACAACGTGTTGGGGGAGCGTTATGGGCTCATCATTGAATGGGGTGAGGACACCATTGAGGCAAATGCCGCGACACCGTCCATTGCGCGGCTATTGCACGTTGATATTGGTGCGCCCGTGCTGAGGACCGAACGCCATGCCTTTGTCTCACGGTCCACGGTTGACTACTCGGTGTCCTTCTACCGGGCTGATCGCTATAAGCTGCGTGTGCCCCTGCAACGTCCTGGCGTGCGCCCTCGTCGTATGTATTAGACCGCGTCTACTGCAGGGCTGTGGCCGGGCAGCTGTGCCTTCCAGGCGCTGGTGGGGTGAACCGTGAGCACGGCTCCTTTGGCTATCTCCACCCGAGAAGCTACGGCGCGTAGCAGTGTTGGGAAATTGGGAAATACTGAACGACAAAGAGAAAAGGCGGCTCCCTTATGGGAACCGCCTTTTCTCTTGAACTACAGATCTCTCACAAAATTAGTGTGTGATCGCCTTGTCATCGTCAGCGGCTGTAATAGCCTCGTGATGGTGACCGGCTTCGAGCTCGGACGGTGCGGCCGGAGCTACACGATCCTCGAAGAAGAAGCTGCTGAGCTTGGAGCGCAGGTTTTCCTTCTTCGTCACAATGCCGTTTTCGTTCGGGATGCCTTCTTCAGGAACGGGGGACTCGAAGCCTACGAGCTTGTAACGCTTGTAGTCATCGAGCTGTGCGTGGATTTCCTGGAACTCACCGTGCGGCAGGCGCACAATGCGACCGGTCTCACGGCCGTGTAGTGCAATCTCACGGTCCTTGCGCTGGAGCGCCAAAGCAACTCGCTTGGTGATGATGAAGCCAAGGATCGGACCAACGATGAATAGCGCCCGCATCCAGTACAACGCGTCATTGAGGGAGACCTCGAAGTGCGTTGCGATCAAGTCGGAGCTGGCAGCTGCCCACATGACGCAGTAGAAGATGAAGCCTGCAACACCAATAGCGGTGCGCGTTGGTGCGTTGCGCGGCCGGTCAAGCACGTGGTGCTCACGGTTGTCCCGGGTCACCCAGCGTTCGATCCACGGGTAGATGAACAGCAAGGTGAACACAATCCCAGCGGGGATCAGAGCGGGGGCAAGCACGTTCATCGAGAGCGTGTTGGTGCCCCACGGGAACGGGATATGCCACTCCATCGGAATGTTGAACACCCACCCTGGCATCAAGCGAAGTGCACCATCGACCCAGCCGATGTACCAGTCAGGCTGTGTGCCTGCGGAAACCGGGGAGGGATCGTAGGGGCCGTAGTTCCAGACCGGGTTGATCTGGAAGGTCGCGGAGATGAAGGCAATGATGCCGAACATAATGAAGAAGAAGCCACCGGCCTTGGCAGCGTATACCGGGCCGAGCGGGTAGCCGACTACGTTGCGGTCGTTACGTCCGGGGCCAGGGTACTGCGTGTGCTTGTGAACAACAACCATGAACAGGTGAATCGCGATCATGAGCAGGATCATGGCTGGGACCAACATGATGTGCAACATGTACAAACGCCCAATAATGGCCGTACCCGGAAACTCCCCGCCAAACAGGAAGAACGAGATGTAAGTTCCAATGACGGGGATGGACTTAACCACACCGTCAATGATGCGTAGGCCGTTACCTGAGAGCAGGTCATCGGGAAGGGAGTAGCCAGTGAAGCCTGCAGCCATGGAGAGGATGAGCAGTACACCGCCCACCACCCAGTTCAGCTCGCGGGGCTTGCGGAATGCGCCGGTGAAGAACACACGGAGCATGTGCACAGAGACAGCGGCCACGAAGAGCAGGGCTGACCAGTGGTGGACCTGGCGCATGAACAAGCCGCCACGTACCTCAAAGGAGAGCCGCAGCGTGGAATCGTAAGCCACTGACATCTCTACACCCTTGAGTGGGACATAGGGGCCACTGTAATGTGTTTCCGCCATGGACGGATCAAAGAAGAACGTCAAAAAAGTGCCCGAGAGAAGCAAGATGACGAAGGAGTACAGGGCGACTTCACCGAACATGAAGGACCAGTGGTCAGGGAAGACCTTCCGGCCGAATTCACGCAGTATGCCTGAGCCGCCCACACGCTCATCAACAAAGTTGGTGATGCGGCCCGTGGCGGTTGCGGGAACGAACGGTGTTTCCTGTGCGGGTGTTTGCTGTGTTGTAGACATGGTTTAGCCACGCTCCCAAAAGCTTGGTCCAACAGGTTCGTGGAAGTCGCTCTGAGCCACCAGGTAGCCGTCAGCATCAACTGCGATAGGCAGCTGAGGCAGCGGGCGAACGGCGGGTCCAAAGATGACCTTGCATTCTTGCGTGAGGTCAAAAGTCGACTGGTGGCAAGGGCACAGCAGGTGGTGCGTCTGCTGTTCGTACAGTGCAACCGGGCACCCAACATGGGTGCAGATCTTGGAGTAGGCAACGATTCCGTTGTAGCCCCAGTCCTCACGGCCTTGCGAAGGGTTGAGGTCTTCGGGGTTCAAGCGCATCAGCAGTACAACGGCCTTGGCCTTGGCAGCGATCTTGCCTTCGGTCAGGCTGTTCAACGATTCAGGAATCACATGGAATGCTGAGCCGATGGTGACATCGGAGGCCTTGATCGGAGTGCCGTCAGGGTCGCGAGCAAGACGCTCGCCTTCCTTCCAGAGTGTGTGACGCAGCGAGTCGCCCGGAAGGGGGCCCAAGTCACGGAAGATTGCAATGGCAGGCAGGGGTGCCAGCGCCACAGCACCGATGAGCGTGTTGCGAATTAGCGGACGGCGCTTGATGCCTGTCTCGTCCAAAATGTCGTCGACGATCTGCACAGCGGCCAAGCGATCCTCTTCACTGCGGATCGCGTGGCGCTCTTCAGCAACTTCGTGGTCCGGCATGAGGGCACGGGCCCAGTGCACAATGCCCGTTCCAATGCCGAGCATGGCGAAGGCCACGCCCAAGCCCAGAAGTGTGTTCTGCAGACGCAGCGGGCCGAAAGTGTCATCCAGACGGATACCGAAGTAGGCGACGAAGAACAGCAAGGTTCCGACAATGGAAATGATAAATAGCCATGCCACCTGGCGTTCGGCCCGCTTTGCAGCCTTGGGGTCCGTGTCAGCTAGTCGCAAACGATGTGGAGGCAGTCCCGGGTCTTGGAACTTATCCACCTCTTCGTGACCAGCCTTAGCTACGGCGTCCGAGCTTGTCGGCGAGCCGTCACTATGGTTGCCCATAATCCCCTCATCCTTCTCTTATCCCGGTACATTCCCGGGGTCGTAATGTATGTTTCTGTGGCTGCAGCTGCAGCCAAAATCTTAAGGCTTCTTAGGACTTAGGAAGTCCGTGAGGTGAGCCAAATGGTGAATCCGATGATGACACCCAGAACCACGGTCCAGAGGAACAAGCCTTCTGAGACAGGGCCCAGTGAGCCAAGCTGTGCTCCACCAGGCGCACCTTGGTTTTCAATGGTGTTCAAGAAGGTGATGATGTCGCGTTTGCCTTCAGGGGTGATGTTTGTGTCGTTGAAGACCGGCATGTTCTGCGGGCCGGTCACCATGGCGCTGTAGATGTGGCTGCTCGAGACACCAGCCAGCGGGGGTGCGAACTTGCCTCGTGTCAGGGCGCCACCGGCAGCGGCAGCGTTGTGGCACATGGCGCAGTTAACGCGGAACAGCTCGCCGCCAACAGCAGCGTCGCCGCCACCGTCGATGTACTGCTCTTCAGGCAGTGCCGGACCGTCACCGAGTGTGGCTACATAGGCAGCCATTTCACGGGTCTGGGAGGTGGTGAACTGCTTCGGCTTCTGCCGAGCCTGCGGGCCCTGCATCTGCATGGGCATGCGGCCCGTGCCAACCTGGAAATCAACAGCTGCGGCGCCAACACCGGCCAAAGACGGTCCTGCGTCAGTGCCGTTGGCGCCGAGGCCGTGACAGGTGGCGCAGTTAGCAATAAAAAGCTTCTCGCCCTCTTGTACTTCCTGCGCTGTGTAAGTGGTGGTATCGGCCTTAGCCTGATTCACGGTTGTGACAACGGCGTATAGCCCACCTGTCAGCATGAGCCCCATCACTAGCAACGCTAGTGCGGCCAGCGGATGACGTCGCTTCTGCGAGAGTGCCTTCACTTGGTGGTTCCTTTGATCTATATCCAGCAGCCCCTAGTGAGAGCCGCAAATGCTAATTCTTACCTTGTAGAGAAGAGAGCTGTTGGCAGCTTACTTCAGCACGTAGATGACCAAGAAGAGGCCAATCCACACAACATCCACGAAGTGCCAGTAGTAAGAAGTCACGATCGCACTCGTAGCTTCGAAGTGTCCAAACTTCTTGGCTGCATAGGCGCGGCCAATGATAAGGAGGAATGCTATGAGACCACCAATAACGTGCAGGCCGTGGAAACCAGTCGTTATGTAGAAGGCGGAGCCATAGGCGTTTGAATTCAGGGTCACGTACTCGGAAGTCAGCATCGCGTACTCGGTCGTCTGACCGGCAACGAAGATTGAACCAAGAACGAAGGTTAACAGGAACCACTCCGTCATTCCCCACTTGGAGAATTGGAAGAGGCGTCCAGTGCGGCGAGGCCGAAGGTTCTCCGCGGTGAACACACCCATCTGGCAGCTGAAGGAGCTGGAAACCAGGATGAGGGTGTTTACCAAGGCGAACGGGAAGTTCAGCTTGGCCGTTTCTTCAGCCCACAAACCACCTGTGGTGGAGCGCAGTGTGAAGTACATGGCAAAAAGGCCGGCAAAGAACATCAGCTCACTGGACAGCCAAACTACGGTTCCTACAGAAACCATGTTCGGGCGGTTCAGCGTCGGATGCGCCGGGGTACTGGGGGCATGGGTCGCAGTTGTCACATAGACATTATGTCTATAAAAAGCCTCAGAACCCAATGCAAAACTCCGATCACGTGATCTTTTTCTACAAACTTGCGAAATTCCTGCGTATTCACAGCAAAAACCCAGTTCTGTATGCACAACACGCTCCACGTGTCAATGGTCACAAACGCTGGAGTTGTCACTTATTCGTCTAATATCTGGAGGGTGAATCCTCTCCAAAACATTCCGGTAAGCACACACACCTGGCCCAATCTGATCGGCGCACTGATCGCGGGTCAAGATCTTGGACAGGATGCAACTCAGTGGGCCATGAACACGATCATGGCCGGAAATGCTACGGATGTGCAGATCGCCGGGTTCCTGGTGGCGCTGCGAGCCAAAGGTGAAACCGTCGCGGAAGTTAACGGACTCGTCGAGGCAATGCTAGAGAACGCCAGGCCGTTGCATGTTCCGGGAGACGCGCTGGATATTGTTGGCACCGGCGGGGACCGCTTAAATACGGTAAATATTTCCACCATGGCCGCCTTGGTGTGCGCCGGCGCCGGGGCTACGGTGGTCAAGCACGGCAACCGTGCTTCTTCCTCAGCGGCAGGGTCAGCTGATGTTCTGGAGAACCTGGGCGTGCGTCTGGATTTGCCGCTGGAGATTCTCACCCGGGCCGCGACAGAGGTGGGAATCACCTTCTGCTTCGCTAATTTCTTCCACCCCTCCATGCGCCACGCCGCAGTTGCCAGGAAGGAAATAGGCGTCCCCACCGCTTTCAACTTCCTAGGCCCGCTTACTAACCCAGCCAGGGTGGTTGCCTCGGCCATTGGTGTGGCGGATGCCCGCATGGCCCCACTCATGGCGGGCGTCCTGGCGGCCCGGAACGTGCGGGCTTTGGTGTTCCGTGGCAGCGATGGCCTGGATGAACTTACCACCACGGGCACCTCCACCATTTGGGAAGTGCGGGAAGGCCAGATCACCGAGAGTCACTTTGAACCCCTTGAGCTGGGCATTCCCCGTGCCACCATCGAGGACCTGCGGGGGAAAGATGCCCCCTTCAATGCCGAGGTGGTGCGCCGCATCCTGGATGGGGAACATTCGCCCGTGCGCGACGCCGTGGTCCTGAACGCGGCGGCAGGGCTGGTGGCGTATAACGTTTCCGGGCTGGGTACGCTGCAGGAACGTATGGCAGCTGGCCTAGCCAAGGCTGAAGCAGCTATTGACAGTGGCGCGGCTGCCACGGTCCTGAGCCGCTGGGTCGCCTTGGGCGGCGAAGCCGAACAGGCCTAGCCCAAGAGAGACTATCCCTGGCGGTTTACAAACATGCCCAATACCCCAGCCTTGGCCGTCCCAAGTCTTAACAGCCCTAATTCCGTGTACTCCCGAGCCCGGGCAGTCCCAAGGCCAGGGACGCCCCGGCTCAGTTCAGGCACTGGCTAGTGAAGGGCTCGCGCGGCTTGTCCGGCTTGTTCCACCAGCGCGGCATCCGTAGCGAAATAGCTGTGATCCTCAGCCAGGGCCGCACCCGTGAGGTGGCCAGGGGGCCTGGTGTTGAGGGTCCGCTTGGCTGAAAGATGCACATCACGCAGACCGGCGTCGTAGAACGCGGCGAAGTCGGAGATTTTCACACCGCCACCTGCCATGATGCTCAATGCTCCTGCCGATGCCTCATGCATGGCTTGCAGCTGTTCCAGCCCGGTTCCTGCGCTGGCGGCCCCACCGGAGCTGAGGATGCGGCAGACGCCCAAGTCAGCCAGATGTGGGACTGCGGCAACGGCGTCGGACAACGAAAGATGGTCCACAGCCCGGTGAAAGGTGATGTGCAATCCATCGGCGGCCGCCACCAATGTCTGGACGCTCTGATAGTCAATGGTGTCAGCCGCTGTGAGGGCCCCAATGACTACTCCGGTGGCACCGCCGTCGCGCATGGCCTTGATCTCCGCAACCATGAGCGCCACAGCAGCCTCGTCGTAGACATAGTCTCCCGGGCGCGGCCGAATGAGGGCGTGAATGGGCAGAGCCGGTTCAGCAGAGCGGACGCTTTGGAGTAGTCCTTGGGAGGGCGTCAGCCCGCCCAGTTGCAGGGCGCAACACAACTCAATGCGGGCCGCTCCATGGGCGGCTGCGAGCTGTGCGCCGGGGACGTCCTGAACAGCAATTTCCAGCTGCATCCCGGGGCTCAGTGGTCGAAGCCGAGGGAGAACGCCGCGTCCAGATCATTCTGGGAGTAGGCGCGGAAGGAAATCTGCGTGGTGGTGGAAACAACCGAATTCACCTTCGAGAGCTTGTCAGCAATAACGTCGGCCAGATCCTCATGCTTTTCTACCCGGGCAATGGCAATAAGGTCCCACTCGCCGGTCACTGAATAAACTTCACTGATTCCGACCAATTCGGAAATTTCCTGGGCAGACTCGGGAATCCGGGTGGCATCAGTTTTAATCAGGACAAATGCGGTGATCACAGGTGTGTTCCCTCTCGTGGGGCTTGTCTTTGCGGCTAAAAGCTTCTAACGATCGTAACTCAATCGTTGCCTGAATCACGCTCGTTTGGCCCGTCGCGTTACGAATGTTGCGAGGAGCCGATGGCCCAGCAGGAATAGTGCCAAGACCAGGGTGGCAACAATGACAAAAGGCAGTTCGGCGGTGTTCCCGGAGAGGATGCGCAAGGCCATACCGCCAGCCACGGTGATCAACCACAGGCACACGCCCTGGGGCCAGATGGCCAGAGGGGCCCGCCACATGCGGCACACAAGCCAGCCTATGGCCAGTGCAGCCAGGAAGGGCCAGGCGGTTTGGAGTACGCCGGCTGCCGTGAGTGATTCGCTGTGGGAGCTTCGGCCAGAGAGGGCGAACAGCACTACCAGCACAAGGTCCGCTATGGCGGCATAGATGAGGGTTCTGGAACTTTGTTTGGAATTCGTTTGCGTCACTCGGCCAAGTTTAGTCGAAAAAAGTTCTGCGCCAGCGGTCCCCAAGAGAGGTTTGCACACCCCGTTTGCAGCAGGATGGATAATACCTCGGGGCAGGCATTGTTGCGCCGGGCGTGTTTCCTTGAGTATTTTCGAGGGGCCTTGGCCACTGACTGCTTTGAGTTGGATGGACGCAGGTGCCCAACGCGTTTTTGTCGCCCTGATGAGAGGAAAGAAAATTGACAGGGCAGCACTTCAAGCCGCCTACGACACGGCTCTGTTGCGCGGCTGCACTGAGAGCCACTCTGTGCGGCACGGCTGGCCTTGTCAGAGTGGATCACTGCTGCCGGTTCAGAGCTGCCTGGCTTGGGTAACGTGCAAGGCGGTCCTGGAAAACCTGGCGGGGCGTTGCTCTGACTCGGTGTTAGCCCACCGGCTGGTCCGCCGCACTAGAACCCACCAGTTCACTTCCCTGTGTGGTGTCCGGTCCATACTCCCAAACCAACAAAGCGGCCCCAACCGTCATGGCTGGGGCCGCTTTGTTGGTGCAATGGGAGAGGTCCGGGGTGAAGCCTTAGCGTCCCTTGACGGTGATTCCGTTGCGCGTCATTGACTCGGCATAGGCCTTGGCGGATTCCAGCAGCCACTGCTCCTGACGCTCCGCGGAGCCAGCGAAGCTACGGCCGGATAGTGAGCGGACCTTGTAAATTCCAAAACCGCGCTTGTACAGCATGGGGCCCTGAGCCTTCAACAACTGATCCGCCAACCGGTGCGCTTCGGTGCCGTGGGCAACCAAAGCTGAGGCGCGCGGTACAAGTGTGAGGAATTTTACGAGCGGGCGCAGGCCCTGCTCAATCTGGGGTGCCGTGAGGCGGCCATTGGCTTCGCCCGGGGTGAACCAAGGGTGGACGTTCCACGGCATGACGTAGCTGGGGCGCAGGCCCAGCTGCCAGTGGATGCCCAGAAGCCGTGTGGCTGCCTGCTCATCTCCTGCTGTGACGAACCCGGAGGAGTCCAATTCGCCAACGTTTGAGAACAGGCTGATGATCTTGCACTCGTCCACGTCGTGAACGGGGTCCACGTAGGCCACTTGCTGCTCGGGCCGCGCTTCGGCCAGCGAGTCGCAAAGTTCGGTGATGGGAGCAATGTTCTCGTCATAACGGCGATTCCAGAGCTGTTCACGCGGTGATTCAGTGGCCACGGATGTCATTGAGGCTTAGTTCTCCTTAGAGGGAATGGGAGTGGTTGCGGCAGCTTTCGTTAAGAGAGCAGGGCCGACTTCCCAGCCTATCAATTATTTCCGGGCAACAGGGCATCGCGGGTCTGTGCTAAGGAGATGGAAAATTCCCCAATTGTGAGAAATGCAACAGCTTCAAAGAGGCCCCAAACCTGCCCCCGGACAGTTTTTTAGGGCCACTGGATGTTTCCCTCCGGGAGCGTCAGCGGGCGCTTCTGCGACGCTCTCGCCGAGTGGCACACTCAGGGTTGACGCCGCCGGGCGCGTACCGCGGACACAACAAGGGCACCGGCGCCGATTCCGGCGAGCCACAGCAGAGTGCGGGCCTCGGCAGTTTTACTCACCGGAGGCTCCGCATCTGTGCTTAGTTCGGTACGTAGTTGGCGGCCCTCGGTGAGAAGCTGATGTTCTTTGATTTGTTTCTTGGCGCTGGCGGAAATATCGCGCGGGGGCAGCTGAAGTTGTGATTCCGCTTTGATCCCTGTTTGGAGTTCACGCACGCGTTCAAGTTCTGCGTCTACCTCGGCCCCGAACAGCAGCATCAGGTTCATAATCCACATCCAGAGCAGCAGCACGATCATGCCAGCAATGGTTCCGTAGGTTTTGTTGTAGTGCGAGAAGTTTGCCACGTACAGGCCAAACGCTGCTGAAGACACAATTACGGCCACCAACGCGACGGTAGCACCAATACTAATCCAGCGGAATTTTGGCTGACGCACATTAGGGGTGAAGTAGTACAAGATGGCAATCAGCACCACTGCCAAGATACCCACCACGGGCCACTTGGCGATAGACCAGACCGTGAGAGCGGCAGGTCCGATTCCGAACACCTCACCCACAGCCTGTGCTACGGGCCCAGAGACTAAGACCATTAGGGCCATGATGGCCACTAAGAGAACTACGGCCAGTGTCACTAGTAGCAGGACTGGGCGCAGTTTCCAGATGGGCCGCCCCTCATCCATGCCATAAATCCTGTTCATGGCCCGGCTAAAGGCGCCAACATAACCCGAGGCGGACCATAGAGCCGTGATAATTCCCAGAGCTAGGGTCAACCCGGCAGCGGGGGAACTTGTCAGCTGCTCTACTGGCTGCCGGATGGCTTCAACAGTATCGGGGCCAGCAGCGCGGCTCACCATATCGAGCAGAAGTGCGGAGGTCTGTTCTGCCTGACCCACTAGACCCATGATCGAGGTCAGGGCCAGAAGCGCCGGGAAAAGGGAGAGCACGCCGAAGTAGGTCAGTGATGCTGCTAGATCCGTGCAGCCATCTGCGCTGAACTTGGCCAATGAACGCCGCCCGGCGTACTTCCATGACTTTGCTGGCAGTTGGGCGGGGGTGTCCGGTTTGCGGTCGTCGTCAGGGGCTGGAGCGCCGGCTTTAGCCACGGCTGCTCCGGACGTGACGAGGCCCGGCGCTGTGGCCGGGCCTCGTTGATTTAATATCACGGTTCAGAAGCTCCTAGGCGGCTGTCTTGCTGCGTCCGGTGATAGCACCGTAAATCCCGGCAACCACCAAACCACCCACAATGGCCAGAATCCAGGACCAGATATTGAAGAAGCCCATTTCACCCTTGTTAAAGAGAGCGTCACCGATCCAGCCGCCCACCACGGCGCCCACCACGCCAAGGATCAAGCTCGTGACCCAGCCGCCGCCTACCTTGCCGGGCATGATGGCCTTGACGATAGCCCCGACAATGAGGCCCAAAATAATCCATCCGATAAAACCCATGACGGCTCTCCTTATAGTGCATTAGTAGTGAAAGTGCTGCTATTCGTAGGGCAATAAGTCCAAGTAGTTTACTGTAAGTTATTTCCTACAAGGTCAGTGATTCCACGCTAACGAGCCTCACGCCATGAGTCCAGCACCCACGGGTAAATGTTTGAAGAATTCTCTCTGCAAGCGGCAAGATGGAACCATGCCGAACAACGAGTGCACCACCACGGCCGAATCACCGGGCCCTGTCCAGCAACCATGGGTAGCGAACTATCAGGCGGGTGTTCCGGCAGAGATTCAGATGCCCACGGAATCTCTGGTGGATATGTTTGAACGCTCTGTGCAGGAAGCTGGAGACAGCCCGGCCATGGAATTCTTTGGCCGCCGCACCACCTACCGCCAGCTAGGGCAGCAGGTAGCCCGAGCCGCGGGCGGGCTGAGCCGGCTTGGAGTCCGGGCGGGGGACCGGGTGGCGTTGGTGCTGCCAAACTGCCCCCAGCACGTGGTTTCCTTCTACGCGGTGTTGAGCTTGGGCGCTGTGGTGGTGGAGCACAATCCGCTGTACACCTCGGAGGAACTCCTACACCAATTCCAGGATCACGGTGCCCGGATTGCTATTGTCTGGGACAAGGCCATATCCGCCGTGGCGAGTTTCCCCGACGGGATGGTTCCGGAGCGGATCATTTCGGTGAATCTGCTGACGGAATTTCCCACCGTCAAACGCCTGGCTCTGTCCTTGCCGTTGCGGAAAATGCGAACCTCCCGCGAGGCATTGTCAGGGCCCGCCCCAGGGACCATGCCGTGGCGCGAACTCCTAGCCGGTGAGGCTCTTGGGGCCTCGGCCACCCGGCCCGGCGTGGCGGACCTGGCGGTTATTGGCTACACCTCCGGCACCACCGGCCGGCCCAAGGGTGCCATGCTCACCCACCGCAACCTCTACGCCAATGCGCTGCAGGGCGAGGCCTGGATGCAAGGTGCGCAATTGCGCAATGAGGTCCTCTACGCCGTGCTGCCCATGTTTCATGCCTTCGGCATGACCCTCTACCTCACCTTCGGTATCCGCAAACAGGGCCTGCTTGTTCTCTTCCCCAAATTCGAGACGGATCTAGTGATCTCCGCCATGAAGAAGACTCCTGCCACCGTCTACTGCGCCGTGCCGCCCATTTACGAGCGCACCGCAGTGGCCGCCCAAGAACAAGGGGTGTCACTGCGGTCCATCAGATTCGCCATCTCCGGGGCCATGAGCTTGCCCGAACACGTGGTGGAGCTCTGGGAGTCAGTCTCCGGAGGGCTCCTTGTTGAGGGGTATGGCATGACCGAGTCCTCACCTGTGGCGCTGGGAAATCCGTTCGCCTCAACGCGGCGAACAGGGACCATTGGCGTTCCCTTCCCATCAACGTTGATGAAGGTTGTGGACATTGAGGATCCCTCCCGCGAGGTCACTGCGGGCGAGCCGGGAGAACTGCTGCTCAAAGGCCCGCAGGTATTTCCGGGCTACTGGAACAATCCGGAGGAAACCGCAAAAACTCTGACCGACGGCGGTTGGCTGCGTACCGGGGACATTGTCACGGTTGATCCGGAAGGATTCACCACCATAGTTGACCGCGCCAAGGAGCTGATCATCACGGGCGGATTCAACGTCTCTCCCTCCGAGGTGGAGCAGGTGCTGCGCCGGCACGAGTCCGTCCTTGAGGCTGCCGTGTTCGGTGCGAACTCCCCAAGGGGCGGGGAGATGGTAGTGGCAGCCGTCCAATTGGAAGCCGGGACTGTGTTGGACGAGCCCGGCCTGCGCGCCTTTTGCAAGGAATACCTGGCCCGGTACAAGGTGCCCGTGCGGATCATTGAAGTGCCGGACATGCCACGCTCCATGCTGGGCAAGATCCTGCGCAAACAAGTCAAGGAAGCCTCGGAAAAATCCCTGTAGCACTCGCCGGAATTCAGGGCCTCAGGAAGCGCGCCCACATCAGGGAAGTTCAAGCGAAGTAAAAAAATTCTCTGGTGCCCCCCTACCCCTGATAACTACACTGGATGAGGATAGGCACACGCTGGCAAGAAGGAAGTACTCACCATGTTTGAAAAGAGCAGCGCCTTCAGTGGATTCTCAGTCGATGATATTGCTGTGGCACGTTCATTTTATGGCGGAACTCTGGGGCTGGTGGTCAGCGAGGAGAACGGGATGCTTTCATTGCATCCGCCCGGCGGGTCAAAGATTATTCTCTATCCCAAGGGTGCCGCGCATCAGCCAGCATCCTTCACTGTTTTGAACTTTCCTGTTCCCGAGATCGAAGGCGCCGTGGAGGCGTTGGTGCGGGCCGGTGTGGAACTTGAACACTACGCGGGCACCCCGATGGAGACGGATTCTGCGGGGATTTTCCGCAAGGGCGGGCCCTTGATTGCCTGGTTTAGGGATCCTGCAGGAAACGTGCTCAGCGTCATTCAAGAGTGAAGGCGTCCTTGCCGCAGCGGGGGGCACGGCTGACCGGAATGCGGACAATGCGGCTTTGGCCACCCGCCCTTGTGTGAAGATGGAATGTATGCGCCCCATGCAACATTCTTCAAAACTAGCCAATGTCCGGTACGAACTTCGCGGTCCCATCCTGCACGCCGCCCAGAAAATGGAGGCGGAGGGGCACCGGATCCTGCGCATGAATTTAGGCGATACGGCCCCGTTTGGCCTTGAGGCGCCGGAATCCATTGTTGTGGACATGATCCACCACCTCCGCGGGGCACAGGGCTACAGCGATTCCAAGGGCATCTTCTCGGCCCGGACCGCTATCTCCCAGTACTACCAAACCAAGGGTCTGATGAAGATCGGTGTGGATGATATCTTCGTGGGAAATGGTGTCAGCGAACTTATTTCAATGACGCTGCAGGCGTTTTTGGAAAACGGTGACGAGGTCCTTATCCCAGCACCGGACTATCCACTGTGGACCGCTACCGTCACACTCACCGGGGGTGTGCCCGTGCATTACCTCTGTGATGAGGAGATGGCGTGGTGGCCTGATATGGCCGATGTTGAGGCGAAAATTACGCCGAAAACCCGGGCCATTGTCATCATTAACCCCAATAACCCCACAGGTGCGGTGTATCCGCGGCACATCCTGGAAAAGTTCATGGAGCTGGCCCGTGAGCATGATTTGGTGATCTTCTCGGATGAGATCTACGAGAAGATCCTGTACGACGGCCGCAGCCACATTCACATGGCCTCGCTAGCCGAAGACGTGTGTGTGCTCACGTTCAGTGGCCTCTCCAAGGCGTACCGTATGCCAGGCTACCGGGCGGGCTGGGTGGCACTTTCCGGTCCCCGCTCCGCCATGGCTGGATTCAAGGAGGCACTGGAACTCATTGCCTCCTTGCGCCTGTGCTCGAACGTGCCGGCCCAGCATGCCATTCAAACCTCACTGGGCGGCTACCAGAGCATCAACGACCTCACAAAGCCCGGTGGACGCCTACATGAACAGCGGGACAGGGCCTCGGAGCTCCTGAACGCGCTGCCCGGTGTCTCCTGCGTCCCGGCAGCGGGGGCCATGTACTTGTTCGTCAAGCTCGATCCGGCGATCTACCCCATTGACTCGGATGAGAAATTTGTGATCGATCTGCTGCAGGATCAGAAAATCTTGGTCAGCCACGGCACCGCGTTCCACTGGCCCACCCCTGACCACTTCCGCTTCGTCATCCTGCCTTCCGTGGGTGACATTGAAGAAGCCATCCGGCGAATTAGCAGTTTTCTGGCCGTCTACCGGAGCAAAGCCGCACTCATGGCCAGGCAGGCCTGAGTTTCGGCCTCACTAGCCGCGCCGCCACTAGCCGCGGCGGGAATAGTTTGAGTGGCACAACAGTTCCCCACTTAGATGCAAACGCATCTTTCTTTGAGATTGGACGGAACCCCCTTGGCTACGAACACTTCCTCACCCCGGCACATCGAACTGGGGTTGGACACTTTCGGTGACATCACCCTAGACGCCACGGGAGCGCCCAAGAGCGCCGCGCACGTGATTCGCGACGTCGTAGAACAAGCCGTCTTGGCTGACACCTTGGGCCTTGACTACTTTGGCGTGGGAGAGCATCACCGTGACGATTACGCCATTTCCGCCCCAGATATGGTGCTGGCAGCCATTGCCGGGCAGACACAGCGCATCCGCTTGGGCTCGGCCGTCACGGTACTGAGCTCCGATGACCCCATCCGCGTGTATCAGCGCTTTTCCACGCTCGACGCCGTTTCCTCCGGCCGCGCGGAGGTGATCCTTGGGCGGGGGTCCTTCACGGAATCCTTCCCGCTCTTCGGCCTTGATTTGGCCAATTATGAGGAGCTCTTCGAGGAAAAACTTGAATTGTTCACCGAACTGCTCAAGGAAAAACCCGTCAGTTGGAGCGGTAATCTACGCCCGGCACTTCACCAGCAGAGCGTGTACCCGGCCATGGAGTCCGGCACGCTGAAGACCTGGATTGCCGTGGGTGGCAGCCCCCAATCGGTGGTGCGGGCCGCCCACTACGGCTTGCCGCTCATGCTGGCCATCATTGGGGGAGAGCCTGCGCAGTTTGCACCCTTTGCCGAGCTCTATCACCGGGCATTGAAGGAATTCGGCCAGCCCGGCCAGCCCATTGGCGTCCATTCACCAGGCCATATTGCCGCAACGGACCAGGAAGCTATGGATGAGCTCTGGCCCCACTATGCCATCATGCACAACCGTATTGGCAAGGACCGGGGATGGCCAGCCCTGACCCGTGCAGAATTTGATGCCACGGCCGGACCCAACGGCGCACTCGTGGTGGGTTCACCCGAAACTGTGGCGAAAAAGATCACCCGGGTAGCGAAGACACTGGGACTCTCGCGGTTTGATCTGAAATACTCTCACGGCACGCTGCCGCACGCGTCCCTGATGAAAAGCATTGAGCTCTACGCCACTGAGGTTGCCCCGCGCGTGCGGGCCAACCTCAGCCAAGAGTAGCCAAGACTGGCCAGGGAACTTTCTGCCCTCAGCTCGGGTTGGCGCGTGGACGCAGCCTGACCGTAGGCAGCGCCGGAGCTGGCAGAGGGGCATCACGCTGGCCGGTGGGCAGGGTGAAAGTAAACTGCGCACCGCCTGGTTCCTGCCCTATCACGGCTTGCCAGGCAGCCCGGAACGCCACGATCTCCTCGTGAGTTCGGCCCACAAAGTTCCACCACATCAGGATGGACTCGTTGAGGGGCTCGCCTCCTATGAAGAGCAGCCGGACAGGGGCGTGGCCTGCAACCAGGTGCACCGTGTCATGTCCCAGCCCCAAGTAGGCCAGCTCGTTGCTGGCAACCGTGGTGCCGGCAATGCTCGGGGATCCAGTATCAACAAGGAATCCATGTTCAAAGCCTGGGGCCAGATCAAGTGTCAGCGCGGCGCCGGCGTCGAGCCTGATCTCGGCACCCACCATGGGCGTGAATGTCTCAACGGGGGAGTGCTCGCCCAGTGCTGAGCCCAGGAAGACACTGATGACCACTCCGGGTAGTTGCCGTGGAACTGGCCGGTAATGCTCAAATTTGGGCCAGGTAAAGCGTGCGGCGTCCGGCAGCGCCGCCCACAGTTGAACCCCATGCAAGGTGTGGGTGGTGGGCGTTGAATACTCCGAGTGGCTGATGCCACGGCCGGCGGTCATTAAGTTCAGCTCCCCGGGCCGGATCAAGGTGTGATTGCCGGCGCTGTCGGCGTGCAGGATTTCTCCGCTAAAGAGCCAGCTAAGGGTAGCCAGCCCGGTGTGAGGATGTGGCGGGACTGCCATGGGCGGGTTGTTTTTTATATGATGGGGACCATAGTGATCAACAAAACACCACGCCCCAATGAGGGAGCGGCCTCGTTGTGGCAGAGTTCGCCGCACGGTCATGGCACGGGGGCCGCCCAGGGGCACCAGGCGCGGCGCTAAGATTTGCACGCCCGCCACCAAAGGCCCGGGATCACTGGGGCAAAGCAGCTCATCTGGGCTAGTTTCAAGGTTACTCATTGCAGGGGTCCTTCCAGAAAACGGGCCAAGGTCACGGTGTTGCGGATAGCGAGCACCTCGGCTCAGGCGGCTCTTGGACCAATGCTAGTGCGCGCTCTTAGTGCCGGGGTTAACCCCGTGTTCACCTTCCGTTAACCTGCTGCTTGGGTTCTGGGCACCAAGCGTGGGAAAATCATCGTAGGATCGTAGCGGTTGGGTTCACCAGCGCTGTCTCATGTCATGGGCGGTGGCACAAAGTTTCCTGCTCAATAATTCTTGTAGTCTCGCCTTTGCCCCCTCAAGATTGGATCGCGGGTGGATCTCACCTTCATGGTCGTGCTAGTCATAGCACTGGCCCTCTTCTTTGATTTTACGAATGGCTTTCACGACACAGCCAACGCCATGGCAACTCCCATTGCCACCGGCGCCATCAAACCCAAGACTGCTGTGGCCCTGGCCGCAATCTTGAACCTGGTGGGTGCTTTCCTCTCCACCGAGGTGGCCAAGACCATCTCCGGCGGCATCATCAATGAGGGCGGGCCCAACGGTGTCGCCATCACCCCGGAGATGATCTTCGCCGGGCTCATGGGTGCCGTGCTGTGGAACTTGTTCACCTGGTTGCTGGGCCTGCCCTCTAGCTCGTCCCACGCACTGTTCGGTGGGCTTATCGGAGCCGCGATCGTCGGTACCTGGTCATTCGGTGCAGTGAACTTCATGGTGGTTATCTCCAAGGTGCTCCTGCCGGCCATCCTGGCGCCGGCCATTGCCGGCCTGGTCGCCTACCTGTGTACGCGGCTGGCGTACGGTATTACCCGCCGTTCCGACCCGGACTCCGGAGACAAGCTGACTCAGAAACGTGGCGGTTTCCGCCGCGGACAGGTCTTCAGTTCCTCCCTCGTGGCACTGGCTCACGGCACCAATGACGCCCAGAAGACCATGGGTGTAATCACCTTGGTACTGGTGGCATCGGGCTTGCAAACAGCAGGAACAGGTCCGCACCTCTGGGTCATCACGGCCTGTGCCATTGCGATTGCCGGTGGTACGTATGCCGGCGGCTGGCGCATCATCCGCACGCTCGGCTCCGGCCTGACAGACGTTAAGCCCGCCCAGGGTTTCGCCGCTGAAACCAGCACGGCAGCCGCCATTTTGGCCTCCAGCCACCTTGGCTTCGCTCTCTCCACCACGCACGTGGCCTCCGGCTCCGTGATTGGCTCCGGACTGGGCCGCAAGGGTGCCACAGTACGCTGGGGCGCCATTGGCAAGATTGGTATTGCCTGGCTCCTGACCCTACCTTCGGCGGCCATTGTGGGTGGCCTTGCCGCCCTGCTGATCCGCACCGGCACAGTAGGCCTGGTCATCGTGGCAATCTTGGGACTGGGCGCCATCTTGTTCATGTTCTACAGGTCACAGCGTGAAGTGGTTGACCACAACAACGCCATCAGTGACGTTGACGCCGTGGGTGAAGCGCTGAACATCCCCAGCAAGAAGGAGCGCGAGAAGTTGGCCGCCAAGGCCCGTGCCGCACAGAAGGTGGCCGAAAAGGCAGCCAGGCGTGCTGCCGAGACCGCCGCCGTCCGCGCCGACGCGCAAACGGCCCTGGACCGTGCCGATACGGCTGTCTTGAAGGCCATGACCAAGGCTGCCGCGCAGGCGGAAGCTCCCAAGGACAAGGCAAAGATTGACGCTAAGAAGGGCAACAAATGATTGACTGGTTTGGATTCGTCATTGTCGCCATCGTCACCTTGGTTGGCGCCGTATTTGTCGTCACCATGTACTCCCTGGGCGTGCGGCTGGATGCTGTCAGTGATGATCCGGAAGCAAACTCCCCGGGCGCTGCCAAATTTGGTTCCTACGTCTGCTTCGGGTTCAGCATCCTGGCTGTGGTGGCCGGAATAGTGCTGATTGTGCCGCCGTTTTACAAGGCCGCCATGCACGTATTTGGCGTGGAAGTCTAAGCCCGCCTCACCATTGAAGAACGACGCCGGGCACTCACCTTTTGCATACTGCGGAAGGCGGGTGCCCGGCGTCGTAAGTTAAAGGCTTCCAAGGCTCAACGGAGCGTTCCGGCGGTGCGGATTGGTACGGGTTGGTGGGGGCTAGTTTGAGAGGATCATGTTGGTGATGCGGCAGGTGGATAAGCGCTGGCCAGCGTCATTTCTCATAACAACCTCGTGGGTGGTGAGGGTGCGGCCCAGGTGGATGGGCGTGGCGGTGCCGGTGACCAGGCCCGTGCTGGCGGCCCGGTGGTGTGTGGCATTGATCTCAATACCCACCACCTTGCTGCCGGGACCAGCGTGAAAAGCAGCAGCAAAGGAACCCAACGTTTCGGCCAAAACCACGTGAGCTCCGCCATGGAGCACACCCGTCACTTGAGTGTTTGACTCAACAGGCATGGTGGCAACCATGGATTCGGCGCTCATCTCGGTGAACACGATTCCCATCTTGGTGACCAAGGCGCCCACGCCGTGCTTTCCGAGCATGGCGTGAATTTCGGTGGGGATTCCTGCGGCGAGGAGTTCTTCGGTCAGGGGATGCGGTGTGAATTTATCGCTCATGATGACTAGGCTGGCACCTGTGAGTGATTCTGCCAAGACGGCCCCCCAGTCCACTGTTGCAACCAGCCCGGTTTCAGCGCCAGCCACAGCGCCCGCTACAGCCCCTGCTACCGGGCTTCCCAGCGGGGAAACCCCGCGCCTGCTGGTGATTGACGGCCACTCCATGGCCTTCCGCGCCTTTTACGCACTGCCCCCGGAGAACTTCGCCACGGACACGGGCCAGCACACCAATGCAGTGCATGGTTTCACCTCGATGCTGCTGACCATGATCCGGCAGCAAAAACCAACCCATGTGGTGGTGGCCTTCGATCTAGACACACCCACTTTCCGTTCCCTGGAGTACACGGAGTACAAGGGCGGACGTAATAAAACTCCTGAGGAGTTCTACGGCCAGATTGATCTCATCATCAAGGTCATGGAAGCCATGAAGATTCCCACCATTTCGGTGGACGGTTTTGAAGCTGATGACATCATCGCCACGCTCTCTACCCAGGGCGAAGCCGCCGGGTGGGACGTGCTGGTGGTCTCCGGTGACCGTGACGCTTTCCAGCTCATCACCGAAAAAGTGCTGGTCCTGTACCCGAAGAAGGGCATCTCCGACATCCCGCCTATGGATGCTGCGGCCGTCGAGGAGAAGTACCTGGTCCCTCCCAACCGTTACTCGGATCTGGCTGCGCTGGTGGGCGAATCCGCGGACAACCTGCCCGGCGTTCCCGGTGTGGGGCCCAAGACTGCAGCCAAATGGCTCAAGCTCTACGGGGACCTGGACGGGATCCTGGAAAACGTTGACTCTATTGGCGGCAAGGTGGGGGAGTCGCTGCGAGCCCATGTGCAGGACGTCAAACGCAACCGCCACTTGAACCACCTGCTGCGTGACATGGACCTGCCCGTGGCCCTGGAACAAACCCTGTTGCAATCCCCGGACCGTGAGGCTGTTGAGGAACTCTTTGACGCACTCCAGTTCAACACCCTGCGCAAGCGACTTTTTGACCTTTTTGGTGAGGAGGAACCGGAGGATGCCGGTGAGGCTCACGAGGTGCCCGAGCATCAGCTTCTCACTGAGGCGGGCCAACTCACCACCTGGCTGAAGGCCGCCCCGGGCCCCGTAGCTGTAGATGTGCTCAGCGAAAAGGCCGGTCTGGCCCACGAGGCCGTCGCGGTAGCGCTGGTACGTGCCGATTCCGCCGTGGTGGTTGAACTGAGCACCGCCGATGAGGCGCTGGAGAACACCCTGGCCACCTGGCTGGCAGCCGATGCGCCGAAGGTGGTGCACGAGTACAAGGAAGCGCTCAAGGCGCTCTCGGTACGCGGGCTGGCCTTGGCAGGGGTCATCGATGACACCTCACTATCTGGCTACCTGATCCAGCCTGACCGGCGCAGCTACGAACTGGCCGAGCTGAGCCAAGTCCACCTGAAGGTCTCCTTCGAAGCGGCAAAAGAGGAATCCGGGCAGCTGGACCTGGGACTGGAGGGTGAGAAAAAATTCACCGACGCCGTCCAGCGCGGCTACGTGGCCCTGCTGTTGAGCGAACATTTCGCCCCCATGCTGGTGGAGCGTGGCGCTGAAGGCCTGCTGCGCGAGCTGGAACTTCCTCTGGCCGCTATTCTGGCCGAGATGGAATTGACGGGCATTGACGTTTCTCAAGAGCGCCTGGCCACGCTGCTTGCCGATTTCACCGCTGCCATGAACGCAGCACAGGAGGCCGCTTTTGCCGCGATTGGGCACGAGGTCAACCTGGGTTCGCCCAAGCAGCTCCAGGAAGTCCTTTTTGAAGAATTGGGGCTGCCCAAGACCAAGAAGATCAAGACCGGCTACACCACCGACGCCGCTTCCTTGAAGATGCTGTTGGAAAAGACCGGGCACGAATTCTTAGCCCAGCTCATGGCCCACCGCGAGGCGTCCAAGCTCAAGCAAATGGTGGAGACTCTGAAGAAATCGGTGGGTCAGGACGGGCGCATCCACACCACTTACGCCCAAAATGTTGCTGCCACGGGACGCTTGTCCTCAAACAACCCCAATTTGCAGAACATCCCCATCCGCACCGAGGAAGGGCGCCGGGTCCGGGACATCTTCGTGGTCAGCGAAGGCTACGAGTGCCTGCTGGCAGCCGACTACTCGCAAATTGAAATGCGCATCATGGCCCACCTCTCAGGGGATGCCGGCCTCATTGAGGCTTATGCCCAGGGCGAGGACCTGCACCGCTACGTTGGCTCGCATGTGTTTGGTGTGGCCCCGGAAGAGGTCACCTCCGCCATGCGTTCCAAGGTCAAGGCCATGTCCTATGGGCTGGCATACGGGCTGACCAGCTTTGGCTTGTCCAAGCAGCTGGAAATCTCCGTCGATGAGGCCCGCACCCTGGTCAAGGACTACTTTGACCGCTTTGGCGGCGTCCGCGACTACCTCCGTGGCGTGGTGGAACAAGCCCGCATTGACGGCTACACCTCCACGATTGAGGGCCGCCGCCGCTACCTGCCCGATCTGGCCAGCACCGACCGCCAACTGCGCGAGTTGGCCGAGCGGGTGGCACTGAACTCACCCATCCAAGGCTCGGCCGCGGACATCATCAAGGAGGCCATGCTCGGCGTGGACAAGGCGCTGACGGAGCAGGGCCTGAAATCGCGGATGCTGTTGCAGGTTCATGATGAATTGATCCTGGAAATTTGGCCCGGGGAGCTTGACACCGTCAAGGCGCTCGTCACAGAACAAATGGGTGCCGCAGCCCAACTGCAGGTGCCGCTGGAAGTCCAGGTGGGCATCGGCGCCAGCTGGAACGACGCCGGACACTAAGCACCGCCTCGCACTTCACTGCACCAACCTTCACTGCACCGACCCTCACTGCACCGCCCCTCACTTCGCCGACCCGGATGGAAGAGCTCATGAGTAACGAACACAGCACCCGCCAGCGGGCCCCGCGGTCCTTCCCCTATGAGCTGCGCACCTTCCCCTGCCGGCTCGTGGACGGAGAGGTGCCGGCGGAGGTCAGTGCCTGGATTCAGGCGGTGGCTTTAGGGTTCCACGGGGACGCTCCCACCCCGGAGCTCGCCAAACGGTATGTTGAATGTGAGCAGGCCGATGAGCGGATGGCTACCGGGGCCTACCTCAAAGACACGGTGGCACCCGCCGGTGCGTGGGGGATCGACTATCCGGTAGCCACCTACGCGTATCACCGAAAGACCCTCAATGTTGGCGGGGGAACGTTGCTTCCGGTCCACCAGATCACTGCTGTGACGGTCCGGCCCAGCCACCGCCGTCGTGGATTATTGCGGGCCATGATGGGATCTGACCTGGCCCAGGCCAAGGCGGCCGGGATCCCGGTGGCGGCCCTGACAGCGTCCGAGGCCACCATCTACGGGCGCTTCGGATTCGGCGTGGCAACCCACGCCAGTGACATTGAGGTCAACGTCAAGGGCGGCCTGGACTTTATTGTGCCCGCGGCAGCCGAACAAGGCCAGGTTGAAATCGCGGATCCGGCCACCGTCCGGGACGTCCACAATGAGGTCTTTGCCAAAGTTCATGCGGGTCGGTACGGATCAATAGGCCGGCATGACATGTACCGGCTCAGTGCCTCGGGTCACGGCAACTACGGGAGCATGGAACCGGTCAAGAACGTTCGGGCGGCGCTCCACTACGACCAGCACGGAGCTGTTGACGGCTACGTGACGTACAAGCCGAGCACTGACAGCTCCCTGGCCACCGTGCAGATTGTGGACCTGCTCGCGGCCAGCGACGGCGCCTACCTGGCCTTGTGGAAGTTCCTGGGCTCACTCGATTTAATTGAGGTGATCACGTGGTCCATGGCTCCAGTAGTGGACCCGCTGGAATGGGCCATGGCAGCCAAGCGGCGGTACAAGCGCACTTCCACGGAGGACCTCTTGTGGCTGCGGATACTGGACACGCCTGCGGCACTGGCTGCGCGTGACTACAGGGCTGACGGCAGCCTGACCATCCACGTGGGCGACCCGCTGGGCCATGCCTCCGGGATCTTCCGGATCGATGTAATCCACGGCAAGGCCACGGTCACCCGCTGCCCGGAGGACGGCTCGGTTCCCTTTGGGCTGAGCATGGGCGTCAGTGAACTCTCCAGCCTGTATTTGGGCGCCGTCAGTGCCCAAACCCTCCACGCAGCAGGCCGGATTCGCGAGGATCTTGCCGGGACGGTAGCCGCCTTTGACGCGCTGTTTTCCGCCAAGGAATCAGCGCATTGCATGACCAATTTTTAGCTTTCTTCACTTGAGCGCACCCTTCCCGCCTACGTGCAGGAAGTCAGCCACGGGCAAGCGGGAAAGGTGCACTCAAACGGCCACTGAGCGTGGTCGGTCCCATGCCGCCAGAGTGCTCAGCCACAGTGTCATGGCGGCGGCTGTGGAATTGACGAACAGCAGGGAAATCAGCACGAGGAGCTGGATCATGCCTGCATCAAGTGGGGCGGCCCCGCCAAGGATCATTCCCACGAAGGCGCCCGGCAGCGTGACCAGCCCGGCCGTGCGGGTCTGGTCAACAGCCGGTAGTACCGCCTCGCCGGCAACAGGCAGGCCCACCATGAAGCGGGCAGTCGGCCAGCGGAATCCCAGAGCCACAGCAGCCTCAGTCTCGCCGTGCCGCAGGTGCAATTCGTCACGGATGCGCCGCCCACTGAGCGTGACCGCGGACATGGCCCCGCCAATCTGCTGACCCAGCACGGCGATGATGGCCAGCGCGTTGAAGGGCAGCACCCCAAAAGCAAACATGAGAGCGGCCATGGGCGCCACGGCTGCCGCCAGGGGAATCGCTGCCTTCCACCACCGCCCCGAAGGGGCAACCCGGTGCCCCGACGTCCAGACCGCCATAACAAACATGAAGGCTACAAAGCTGAAGGACAGCGCCGTGTGCTGTGACAGCCACGCAATGATCAGAGCAACGGCACTCAACTGTGCAAGTGCCCGGGCTCCTGCAGTCACTAGTTGGAAGGGTGAACGGCCCAGAGCCCAACGCCACACTACGGCGGCCAACAGCAACATCACGGCCAGCAAAAACCAGGCATTCGGCCCAAGGACCAGAAGTGTAGAAGCATTCACACACGCCATTATTGCAAGCTGCCGAAAAGTGGCGGATGCGTTTTGCGCTCCCACTCCCGAACAACTAGACTGAGCGGGTATGTAATGAGTGATGTGGTGGCCTTTGCGGTCCTCACTTGCCCAAAATATGCACAGCACTGCGCAGGAACCCCTGCACTCATAATAATATTCGGGTCCGGCAACGGTTACGTCGCGAGTACTATGCGGCGAAGCTACGGATCCGTCGAAACCAACTATCCACATCGGAGCCCCTACTACATGACCATCACGACCCCCGAGAAGACTAGTACCACTCCCGTCGTTGCCATTAACGACATTGGTACTGCTGAAGAATTCCTCGCCGCAGTAGATGCAACCATCAAGTACTTCAACGACGGTGACCTCGTTGAAGGTATCGTTGTCAAGGTTGATCGCGACGAAGTTCTGCTCGACATCGGTTACAAGACCGAAGGTGTCATCCCCTCCCGCGAGCTGTCCATCAAGCACGACGTTGATCCCGGAGACGTAGTCTCCGTTGGCGATCAGGTCGAAGCTTTGGTCCTCACGAAGGAAGATAAAGAAGGCCGACTGATCCTCTCCAAGAAGCGCGCGCAGTACGAGCGTGCCTGGGGCGACATCGAGAAGGTCAAGGAAGAAGACGGTGTCGTTACCGGTACCGTCATCGAGGTGGTCAAGGGTGGTCTTATCCTCGACATCGGCCTGCGCGGCTTCCTGCCTGCATCGCTGGTCGAGATGCGCCGTGTGCGCGACCTGGCTCCCTACATCGGTCAGAAGATCGAAGCCAAGATCATCGAGCTGGACAAGAACCGCAACAACGTTGTTCTGTCCCGCCGTGCCTGGCTCGAGCAGACCCAGTCCGAGGTTCGCTCCACGTTCCTCAACAAGCTGGAAAAGGGCCAGGTTCGTCCCGGCGTTGTTTCCTCCATCGTCAACTTCGGTGCCTTCGTTGACCTCGGCGGCGTAGACGGCCTCGTCCACGTTTCCGAGCTGTCCTGGAAGCACATCGACCACCCGTCTGAGGTTGTCGAAGTTGGCCAGGAAGTCACCGTTGAGGTTCTGGAAGTTGACCTGGACCGCGAGCGTGTATCGCTCTCGCTCAAGGCTACGCAGGAAGATCCCTGGCAGACCTTCGCCCGCACCCACGCCCTCGGGCAGGTTGTTCCGGGTAAGGTCACCAAGCTGGTTCCCTTCGGTGCGTTCGTTCGCGTTGAAGACGGCATCGAAGGCCTGGTTCACATCTCCGAGCTGGCCGTGCGCCACGTTGAGCTGGCCGAGCAGGTTGTCTCCGTTGGCGACGAATTGTTCGTCAAGGTCATCGACATCGATCTGGAACGCCGCCGGATCTCGCTCTCACTCAAGCAGGCCAACGAAGGTGTTGACGTCGACTCCACCGAGTTCGATCCCGCACTCTACGGCATGGTTGCTGAGTACGACGAAGAGGGCAACTACAAGTACCCGGAGGGCTTCGATTCCGAGTCCAACGAGTGGCTTGAAGGCTACGAGAGCCAGCGCGCCGTTTGGGAGCAGCAGTACGCTGATGCCCAGACTCGCTGGGAAGCACACAAGAAGCAGGTTGCCGAGCACGCCGCAGAAGATGCAGCTGCTGATAACGCCGGTGAAGGTGGCGAGTCCGCAGGGACTTCCTACTCCTCCGAGCCTGCTGCAACCGAATCGGGCGCCGGCACTCTGGCTTCCGACGAGGCACTTGCTGCCCTGCGCGAAAAGCTGACCGGAAACTAATTTCCCAGCCTTTCACACAGTAGTTCTGAACGGGTCCTCCACCTTCGGGTGGTGGACCCGTTCTTCTTTTAAAGCTCTGAGTCCACCCAGTCCGTGCCGGTTGTTGCCAACGTGCAGCGCCCCGCACTTAATGCGGCAAGGCGTTCCACAGCAGTGTTGATGATCAGATCATCATCAGCTATGGCCAATCCCACATGGGTGTTGAGGGCGTCATAGTTGTTGCCCGTCATGAGGTAGCCGGCGCTGCGCAGATCATTTTCCAGCCGGCCTGCCGCCGCATGGGGGACGGCTACAGTGAAAAGTTTGAGCCTGTCCCGGCTCACCAAGGGAGCCAACTCCAGGGCTTTGCTGACGGACTCTGAGTACGCCCGCACCAGCCCACCGGCACCCAGGAGAATGCCGCCAAAATAGCGTACGACCACGGCGCACACATCGCTGAGGTCAGCGCTGTGCACCCCATCACCAGCTCGAGTCTCACGTTTCACCAACGCATCCAGCATGGGTGTGCCAGCTGTGCCGGAAGGTTCGCCGTCGTCGTTGGAGCGCTGAAGATCGCGGCCGGGGCCAATGACAAAGGCCGAACAGTGGTGCCGGGCGTCGTAAAACTCCTTGCGCAGTTCGGCCACCAGGGTCCTGGCTGACGGCTCCTCGTCCACTCGGCGCAGCACCGTGATGAAACGGGAACGCTTGATCACGAGTTCATGACGGAAATCGGCTCCGGCGCGAAGGGTTGTGTACGAGTTGGGGCCGGGCGTGGCCCGCGGGGGCCCGGGGCTGGGCTGGACAGTCTGGCTCACCAAATCAGTCTAGTGTGGAGTCATGCTTTCATTGGGACTCACTGGTGGCATTGCCGCCGGAAAATCGCTGCTCTCCGCCCGCTTCCGCGACCTGGGTGCCTTGGTCATTGATGCGGACCAGCTGGCCCGCGAGGTGGTGGCCCCTGACTCGCCTGGCTTGCGCGCCGTCGTCGAACATTTTGGTGCCGGCATGTTGTTGGCCGATGGCGCACTGAACCGTCCGGCCCTGGGCGCCATGGTTTTTTCTGACAAGGCACAACTGGCGGCCCTGAACGCCATCACGCATCCTCTGGTGAGGGAGGCGGCCACCGCACTGAAGACCAGCGCCGGGCCGGGAACCATTGTGGTGCAGGACATTCCGCTGCTCGTGGAGACAGGGCAAGGCCCCGCCTTCCATCTGGTGGTGGTTGCGCAAGCGCCATTGGAGAGCCGTCTGCGGCGAATGATGACTGATCGTGGCATGTCGTACGAAGATGCGATGGCGCGCATTGGTGCCCAGGCCAGCGACGCACAGCGCATGTCAGCGGCCGATGTGGTGATTGTTAACGATGGCACCCGAGAGGATGCTCTTGGCGCAGTGGATGCACTGTGGTTTGACCGGCTAGTGCCGTTTGCTGTGAACCTGGCAGCTGGAATAGCTGCCACAGCGTCCCCAGATGCGTCCACTGTTCACGCCGCAGCAGCGTCGGTGCCCCTTGAGGAGGGCGCAAGGGACAGACTGCTTGCGCGGCTTCACTTGGCATTGGGGGCGAGTGCGGAGATTGTACCGCCCCGTTCGGCACATGGACCAGTGTTTGTCATCGAGACGGCTAGAGGAACTAGCAGGGGGAGTCTGTTGGCTGCTTTGGCTACGGCAGGCTATTTCCCGCTGCCGCAAGGGGGAGGATCAACTCTCTTGGCCTCGGCAGATCCGGGCCAGCACGCCACAATTGAGCTGGCGGCAGCACCCCTCTAACGAAGCAGGGCCCGCACCGTTGGGGTGCGGGCCCTGCTAGTCTGCGGTTCCCCGGAGGGAAAGGCCGAGACTTATTTTTGGCTTAGTAGCCGGCGCAGGAGTATTCCAGTCCGTCAACCACAACGGATTCGGCACCGGTGCTCTGGCACTGGTTGACAACCTGAGTGATCAGGTCCAATCCGCCCACTTCGTTGACGGCGTTCATGGCTGCCACGACAATAACAATGGTCGCAATGATGGAAGCAACAACGGCGAGTCCACCGATGATGACGGCCACCAAGGCCAGAGTGTTACGTCCAAAGCCGGCTTTCTTGGACTTGGAGAGGGCCACGAAGCCCAAGATCATACCGACCAGGCCAAAGCCCACGAACGGCAGGATGATGGCAACAATGGACAGTGTCTTGCCCGGGTCCACAGCGGGTGCGCCGTAGGGGGCAGGCTGCTGGCCGTAAGGTGCGGGAGGCTGCTGGCCGTAAGGTGCAGGGGCCTGGCCGGGCTGGCTGTAGGGTGCCTGGGTCTTTACAGGCTGGCCGTAGGGGTTTTCGGGATTCTCGCTCATGTTTTCCTCTCAGGAAGCTTTCTCAAGCCGGTGGTGTGCAGTGTGATGTCGATGGGTTCCGTGTAGCCCCCGTAAGTGGCTGAAGCAACACCTTCGTGCTTAGTCTCATTTTGTCATGGCATGGCTGACAAGTTGGTGTTGTGTCATGGGGAGTCCTCCCCATTAGCTGCCAGAGGTGAACAACTGGCAGAGGAAGTGCCCCATAGTGCATAGGACGCGGTAGCGTTAACGCCATGAGCCTTGCGCAGGAAATCAACCGGGTCGTTGCACCCTTCGAAGTCATCAGTGAGTTCAAGCCGGCAGGCGATCAGCCTGCAGCCATTAAGGAACTGACCGAACGCATCAACAACGGTGAGAAAGATGTGGTCCTGCTCGGTGCCACCGGAACAGGCAAGTCCGCCACAACGGCGTGGCTCATTGAGCAGGTGCAGCGGCCCACACTGGTCATGGTGCAAAATAAGACCCTGGCAGCACAGCTTGCCAACGAATTTAGGGAGCTGCTGCCTAATAACGCCGTTGAATATTTCGTCTCGTACTACGACTACTACCAGCCGGAGGCGTATGTTCCGCAGTCGGATACCTTCATTGAGAAGGATTCCTCCGTCAATGAAGAGGTAGAGCGGCTACGGCATTCGGCAACAAACGCGCTCTTGACCCGGCGTGATGTGATTGTGGTTGCCACGGTGTCATGCATTTACGGACTCGGCACCCCGGAAGAGTACGTGGCTGGGATGGTCACGCTGCGCCGTGGGGAAACCATGAACCGTGACGATCTGCTGCGCAAGTTTGTGAGCATGCAATACACGCGCAATGACATTGACTTCCACCGCGGCACCTTCCGCGTCCGGGGGGACACCGTAGAAATTATCCCCATGTATGAGGAACAGGCCCTCAGGGTGGAGTTTTTTGGGGACGAGATTGAAAGCATCTACACCCTGCACCCTTTAACAGGGCAAATCATCAGGGAAGAAAACGAGATGTATGTCTTCCCGGCATCTCACTACGTAGCCGGGCCTGACCGCATGGCTCGTGCCGTCAAACAAATTGAGGATGAGCTGGCTGCACGAACTAAAGAACTTGAAAGCCAGAACAAGCTCCTTGAAGCGCAGCGGCTGCGCATGCGCACCACGTATGATCTGGAAATGATGGAGCAGATGGGTTTCTGCAACGGCATTGAAAACTATTCGCGGCACATTGACGGCCGTGATCAGGGCAGCGCCCCGCATTGCTTGATTGACTACTTCCCGGATGACTTTCTGCTGGTCATTGACGAATCCCATGTGACGGTTCCGCAGATCGGGGCCATGTATGAAGGGGACATGTCCCGCAAGCGCACCCTTGTAGACCACGGCTTCAGGTTGCCCTCCGCCATGGATAACAGGCCACTGAAATGGGATGAATTCCAGGAACGCATTGGCCAGACCGTGTACCTCTCGGCCACTCCCGGAAAGTACGAGCTGGGGGTTTCGGACGGCTACGTGCAGCAGATCATCCGCCCCACGGGACTGATTGACCCCCAGATTATTGTGAAGCCGTCTCAGGACCAGATCAATGACTTGCTGGGAGAGATCCGCAAACGTACAGCAAAAAATGAGCGCGTGCTGGTGACCACCTTGACCAAGCGCATGTCCGAGGATCTCACGGACTACCTCTTAGGCAATGGCATCAAGGTCCAGTACCTGCACTCCGATGTTGACACCTTGCGACGGGTGGAACTGCTGCGTGAACTCCGCATGGGCGTTTTTGATGTGTTGGTGGGGATTAACTTGCTGCGTGAGGGCCTTGATTTGCCCGAGGTTTCCCTGGTCAGCATCCTTGACGCGGATAAGGAAGGGTTCTTGCGTTCTTCCACGTCACTGATTCAGACCATTGGGCGTGCAGCCCGTAACGTCTCTGGCGAGGTGCATATGTACGCAGACCGGATCACGGCCTCCATGCAGTTCGCCATTGACGAGACCAACCGGCGCCGAGAAATTCAGGTCAGCTACAACAAATTACACGGTATTGATCCGCAGCCGTTGCGTAAGAAGATTGCCGATATTACCGACCAATTGGCTAGGGAAGACGCGGACACTGCAGCCCTGCTGGAGGAGGCACGTCTCAAGCGTGAAACAGGTGGAAAGGGTGGCAAGAAGAAGGCCTCTGGCAGCACCGCCTCCCGCCCTGCGAAGGAATTGATGGACCTGATCGAGGAACTAACGGCACAGATGCATGGTGCCGCCGCTGATCTCCACTTTGAACTGGCCGCCAGGCTGCGCGATGAGGTAGGGGATCTGAAGAAGGAACTGCGCCAGATGCGTGAAGCCGGCCACGACTAATGGTGCGTGCGCTTGCCCCCGCGGGTCGATGTTGTTGCGACCCGCGGGGGCAGTTGCTGCGCCTGTTTGGTTGGGGAAGTTTAAACGGGGTTAAAAGGTTTGATAACTGACGAAGGTTTTGAACTCTTAACATTCTCTGACTTGCAGCAATAGATTTCATTGCTAATTCTGCGAAAATCTTTGACTGGCTGTTTCGTCAAGAAGTTACGGTTCGAATTCCGCAGCTGCTCAGCGGTTGGATTGGTTGCTGTCCTCGCAGTTTATGCTTGGCCACCTCATCTCCGAGAGTCTGACCGGGGCTGAGTTGCGTTGATCATGGTGCACCCGAGCGAACAGTTCGAGATTGTCATACGGTCATGTCAATCAGGTTGCCCTTCAGGCAATGTTGGACAGAACTGGTTGAGGGTCTAAGAATGGCTGGACACAAAGTTCAGATGGGCGGTTACGTGCGGGTTAGTGCCACCGATCAAAATGAGGCATGGCGGCTTGATGCACTCGGCGCGGTGGACAGGCTGTTCTGTGAGAAGGCCAACGGTAAGAACACGGATGTACGGTTGCAGCTTCAAGAGTTACTCAGTTATGTCCGTGACGGGGATACGGTTCGGGCTCACGGTCCTGGCTGCGATTGCGCGGTTGGAGCGCAAGACCGTCCGTGGGAGTCAGTCCGAGTGGTCAAACACGTGCGCGCCGGGATCCTCGTGACCGATCTTCGCCCAACCGGGATCCAGCCATCGCTGGAGCTTTTTGAGGACCCGCACGAGGAACACCATATTGGACAACTCCTGGAAGATGTCACCAAAAAAATGTGGACGCGGCAGTATCGGAGTCGGTACCTGAGGTTTTTGAAGGCGGCCCGGACTGGTCCATGAAGCGTGAGAAGTTCTCGCGCAGAAACACCAGGCACTGAGATGAACTACAGACTGACAAAGCCTCGTGAGCTGACGGGTTCGACCAGTTCGGGTCCGCTACCTGTCAGCTGACACGATTCGGTTTCCCAAGATCAAAAAGTCCTTAGCCCCGGGATCGTTGCAAACCAAGTCCTGCCATCTTCACAAGATGACGTTTTCTCGGCGATGCTTGGATGCGGCACCAGCCCACACGCACAGACTAACGAAAGTTGCGCCTGTGTGAAACCAGTCGCAGCTTCGATTTTCGTCTCTTGGTCGGCGCAATTCTCGACAGTTGCAGCTTTCCGTCTTGCATTTTATGGACGCCGAGACCTAGACATCGGCTGTCCCATCCCACCGGAATCTAGACCTTCTAGCGGTATCTGGCCGGCACGGTGGACCACCAAGGTGACGTCGTCGGGCAATTCAGCATCGCTGGTTCCACCGCTGCCGCAGCGCCCCGCATGCCGTCACCTATGAAGATGGCATGGTTGGCATATACCCCGGCGGTATCCAGGGCTGCGGCGATAATGTCGGGTGTAGGTCTCCCCCTATCCGCATCGGAGAAACTCGCGGCGGCGAAGAACGGGTCATCGGCGTCTAGAGTCTGGCGCAACAGCTGCTATTTTCTCCTTAGAGGAGGAAGCCAAGACTAAATCCAAACCGGGTCGGCACATTTCATCAGCAGTTCCGTGGAGCTTTGGAAAGCAAACAGCGCTGGCGAGGGGTGATGACGTGCCTTGGCGTGGAGCGGTTTCTGACTTTTGACTATAGGCGCTCCGGCCCGATGACCCAGCGGGCGATGGGCAGCGATCAAAGAACTCACCAAGTTAACTCACACAGTTTCATTGTTTTTTCCTTGAAGAGGAAGGTGGCGTTGGGAGGTACTGGCCAGCAGTTCGGCTGTGGCTAAGAGAACGGCGGCAGCGGCGTCAGCCAAGGCTGCCTTGCGTCTTCGAGCGTCGGTGAGCGCCAGAATCAGCATGGTGGATGCATGTATCAGGTCCACGACAGCCCCAGTTCGATGGAGGCAGGCTGAGCGGGGTGCGAGGAAGATGACTGCCGCTTGCAACAAATGCCTGCCACCGAGAACGCGCACAAATATTGTGGCCCTGCCGTCAATCCGGTGTCGGAGGATTTTTGCTGCGATGAAGTTTGGTTTAAGGGCTTGGCACAAACCGTAACCTGCCCGCAGCGCCTCAAGATACATCAGAGCCGTGCCTTTCGCAGCACTCTGCTCATGTGCTGACAATCGTCGTCGTCCGCTTATTCCACTGCTCATGCCATCGGCAGTAGCGAGTTTAGGCATTCCTGACATGCTCACGTCGATTTCCTTTCGTCATGCTTTTCTCTGCGGAATCCGCAAGATTAATCGTGATTTTACGCCATATAGCTTTGACAAACTCTTGCGGGCAAGGCTCTGTAATCGTAAGCTCGACAGCCGCATTGCAGTGCCTTGCCGAGCAGAGAACCAAGAGTGTGTCAATGTTATGGCCGCCCAGCTCATTTGATCGGCCATGAGCGCATGGTTAGATCATTAGGTTCCGCAGCGCCATCCAGTCGTGCAAGGAAATCGTCGAGCGGGGTCAAGGTGTGTGGTTTGGCTGATTGCTCTGTCATGATGTCCAGGACCGCACTCTCGCGCATCGGAAGCGCATCGCTGATCAATGAGCGGTGGTACCACCACCACAGCATGGCCTCGGCGCACATGATTGCCACGTCGTTGTGTGTGCTGTGTTGCGCCAGTCGTTTACTACCTCGGCAAATTTGGTGTCTGCATGTAGTCGGCATAGCCCCTGAACGACGCATTGCGTCAGGCTCCAGTCGCAGTGGCCCTGTGGACGTGGCGCAGTCCGCCCAAGGCTTTCGCCCGGGGGTCGGTAATACCCTCTGAGTGCACACCGCCCGCGGGCTGCCTGCGGGGCCAGGAGATTCTCCTTGACCGCTTGAGCAGATGTGGCTATCGTCAAAATCAGGTGTTGCAAGCGGTGCATTTGCCCCAGCTCCGGCAGTGTTGCCCAAGGATTTAGCACTGTGGAGACGGGTTCCCTTATGTACCAGATGCGCTTGCAGCTGATCGGCCCGATTTCCCAGTGGGCACTACATACTGCAGAGCTGCAACCTTCATGGCCCGGGATCCCAGCAACTGCACGTTAGGCCGCTTCGATTCGAGCTGAAATCCGATGTGAAAGTGGTGTGAGATGGAAACGGTAAGCGACTTCGTGATTCAAAGAATTCAGGACTGGGGTGTGAGCCGGGTGTTCGCTTTCCCTGGGGACGGGATTGGTGAGTTTGATGGTGCTCTCGGCAAGGCCCAACGTAAGGGCCATGGACTAAAGTATGTCCGTCCCACCCATGAGGAGATTTGTTCGCTGATGGCCACGGCGTATGCCAAGTTCACGGGTGAGGTGGGGGTGTGCATTGCGACCTCAAGCCCGGGGGCTTTTCACCTGTTGAATGGGCTCTACGATGCGAAGATGGACAACCAACCAGTGGTCGCCATCATCGGGCAACAAGGCCTGCCGTCACTGGGGACGTTCACGCAGCAGGAGAGCAATCTTGAACGGACCTTGTCTGATGTTGCGGTCTATGTTCAGACCATCGTTTCACCGGAGCAGGCCCAGGCTGTAGTTGACACTGCGTTCCGAACGGCGCGGGTCCGGCTTGGGCCAGCGGTGGTCATTCTTCCCCATGATGTCCAGGGCATGAAGATGGCGGAGCTTTCCCCGGCCAACTGGGTATCGCGCTCCAGCGCTGTGGCTCCTTCGATTTCCATCGTTCCCCCTGAAGCTGAGATCGTGAAAGCGGCGGCCATCATCAATGCCGGAGCCAAGGTGACGTTCCTCGTGGGCCATGGCACCAACGGTGCAACCGATGAAGTCCTTGAAGCGGCACGGCTTGCTGGGGCTGGCGTGATCACTACGCTTCGTGCCAAGCAGGTGGTTCCTTCGGACGTTCCACACCACAGCCAGCAGCTGGGTCTGTTGGGCACCCGTCCGAGCATGCGCCAGATGAAGGATTGCGACACCCTGGTTTTCCTGGGGACCAACTACCCCTACAGCCAGTTCCTGCCGCCGAGCGGGCAGGCCAGGGCAATCCAGGTCGATCTGAAGCCGGAACAAATGGGGTTGCGTTATCCTACTGAGTTGAATCTCTGGGGCGATGTGAAAGCAACATTGATGGTGCTCATCCCGCACTTAGACGCGAAGACGGATCTTTCGTGGCAGGAAAACGTCGCCAAGGAGATGATCGAGTGGGAAAACGAGATGGAAGCCCAGGCGATGCTGGCCTACGAGGACGGCGTCAACCCGAGGCGTGTCTACCATGAGCTGAACAAACGCCTGCCCCCGCAGGCCATTGTCACGGCGGACGCTGGCAGCACTGCCGATTGGTATGGTCACCATATTCGCTTCCGCAATGGCATGATGGGGGATCTTTCCGGGCGTCTGGCAACCATGCTGGCGGCCATGCCGTATGCGGTGGCGGCAAAGTTTGCCTATCCTGAGCGGCCCGTCATCTGCACCATCGGTGACGGGGCGTTCCAGATGCTGGGGATGAACGAACTCATCACGATTAAGAAGTACATGAAGGAATGGGACAACCCGCAACTGATCATCATGGTCCTGCACAACAATGATCTGACCCAGGTGTCCTGGGAGATGCGCACTGAAGACGCCAATCCGGTGTGGGAAACGTCCCAAGACGTCGAATCCGTAGACTACGCCGGGTGGGCTGAACTGCTCGGGTTTCGGGGGATCCGTGTTAAGCACGACGACGACGTGGCGGCTGCCTGGGATGCGGCGTTCGCGCACCGTGGTATCACTCTCATCGATGCCTATACGAGCAGGAACGTCCCCCCGCTCCCGCCACACATCACGGCCGAGTTTGCCAAGAATACCGGTGAAGCGCTCCTGAAGGGGGATCCCTTTGAACTTGGCGTTATCCGTGATTCCGCCGAGGCCCTCGTGTCGGAGGGCATTGAGCGGGTCAAGGGGAAACTCCACATCGGCCAAGACAACAAGGATAAGGATAAGTAGAACGGTGGGTTGCTCCACAGGCCCGGGGGAGTACGGGGCCTGCGGACGCTGACCCCGGTTGGTGTTGGATTGGGGACTGGCCGGTGAGGGTCTGGGGGCAGGCTCGTTCACAGGTACGGCGCGTTAGACAGAACCTCTGCCAGACAGAGTGGCACGAAAGGATTGGAATCGGCATGCCAGCATTCTTCCCGTGGTGGGTGGCTGTAACTCACTTCCTGAACCTCTTCTTTCTCCTGTTGCTAGCCCGTAGCGGGCTGGAAGTGCTTTCTGCGTTCCCGAAGCTGTACTGGTATGACGATTGTCCGCCGGGTCGGGAATGGGCGCGGTTCTCGAAAAAAATGTATGGAAAGGATTCTCGTAAGCCGTGGTCGTCCCTGGATGAAGAGGAGGCCTGGAACCCGGTGGTCGCCCTGCCGGGGAAAAAGAACATTGGGTTGGGCAGGCATTGGCACTTCATGAGTGTCCAGTTCTGGATCCTGACCGGGGTGGTCTACCTAGTGATGGTTTTTGCCACCGGGTATTGGCACTACCTAATCCCCACGCACTGGTCCATCATCCCTGACTCCATCAAGTCCATCGGCACCTACCTCCACTTCCAAATCCCACCTAAAATTCCTGGGGAGCCGTTCGAACCGGCCCAAAAGCTGGCTTACTTCGTGATCATTTTCCTGCTGGCCCCGTTCCAGATCCTCACAGGTGCTGCCATGTCCCCGTCCGTGCTCGCCCGCTTCCCGTGGTACGGCAAGCTGTTTCACGGAAAGCAGGGTGCCCGCAGCTTGCACTTCCTCGGGCTCGTTGCTTTCGCAGTGTTCACGGTGATTCACGTCTCTATGGTGTTGGTGCACGATGTGCCGCGGGAGGCGGCCAGCATTGTGTTGGCAAACCCGGAGGCGAACGGCACCACAGCGATCATCATCGGCTGCGCCGGTTTGTTCTTGATCCTTGTGCTTCATGTGATCATTACTTGGTTTTCTCTGCGTTATCGCCGTCGGACGCAGCGACTGTTGGGGATTATGGTCAACCCTTTCGAACGGGCAATATCTAAATCATTCCTCTCGCGCCAGCGGTTCCGCAGCAGGGACATCTCGCCCTACTTCCGGGTCAATGGCTATCCGCCCACCAGCACAGAGTACGAACACTTGGCCCAGGACGGGTTCAATGGCTACAGTTTGCCGATCGGCGGACTGGTCCGTCATCCGGTGTCCTTGTCATTGGAACAGTTGCGGGGAGTGGGAGACCACTCACAAATCACCAAGCACAACTGCATCCAGGGCTGGACTGCCGTCGCGCAATGGGGCGGTGTTCCGCTGGCAAGCATCATTGACCTTGTTGAACCTCTGGAGAGTGCGAAGCATGTCGTGTTCTATGCCTTTGATGACAAAGGCCTGACCGAAGGCGAAGGCCGCTACGGATTCTTCTACGGCACCATCCCGGTGCATCTGGCCCGAAATCCACAATCGATCCTTGCACTGGAGATGAATGGGGAACCCCTGCCCATCGAACACGGCGCCCCTGTACGGGTCAGACTTGAAACTCAGCTGGGTTTCAAAATGGTCAAGTGGGTCTGTGCAATTGAATTCGTCGAAGACTATAAGGATATCGGCCAAGGTCAGGGTGGCTGGCGTGAAGACCAACAATTTTATGCCAATGCCGCAGGCATTTAAAACGCGTATTGAGGCATATCGGAAGTGAGGACGATTGATCATGGTGGAGACGAAGGAAAGCTGGCAGTTCGCACCGCACGTACTGCGGGAGTACGCGCTGATAGCCGACGGGGAACGTGGGATCCTGGTCGGGCCCAAAGGTGACTTTGTCTGGATGTGTGTGCCGCGCTGGGACTCCGATGCAGTGTTTTCCTCCCTGATAGGCGGGCACGGCAGCTACGCCATCACCCCCCGTGGCCGGTTCGTTTGGGGCGGCTACTACGAAGACGGGACATTGATCTGGCACAGCCGGTGGGTCACCGAGACCGGCATCATCGAATGCAGAGAAGCGCTGGCGTTTCCCGCAGAGCCTGGCCGGGCAGTGGTGCTGCGCCGGGTTGTGGCGGTCGACGGCGATGCTCACGTCCGCGTTGTCCTAGACCCCAGGGCTGGGTTTGGCCACAGCGGCCTCCGTTCCCTGACACGCGAGGATGGGATCTGGACAGGACGCACGGGTTCATTGCGAGTGCGGTGGCTAGGGGCCGACGATGCTCGCCCAGCCACCGGCAACGGATCACCGGCGCTGGCCATGGATCTCACTGTTCGGGCCGGTGAACACCATGACTTTGTGCTGGAACTCAGCGAAGGGGAGCTGCCCGCGGAACTAGTTGATCCTGACACGGCCTGGAAAGCCACGGCGGCTGCGTGGAAGGACGCGGTTCCCGAACTTGCCGAGACTCTTACTCCCCGAGATGCCCGCCACGCCTACGCGGTCCTGCGAGGACTGACAAGCTCCGGTGGCGGCATGGTCGCTGCGGCGACCATGAGTTTGCCGGAGCGGGCCAAACAAGGCCGCAACTACGACTACAGGTATGTGTGGATCAGGGACCAGTGCTTCACCGGGGAAGCCGTCGCGGCCGCCGGCCCGCACCCGCTGCTCGATGATGCGGTCCGATTCGTTTCCGAGCGGCTGTTGGAAGACGGACCCAACCTGAAACCGGCCTACACCACCCTCGGCGGTCCTGTCCCTGACCAGCGGATGCTTAAACTGCCCGGCTATCCTGGTGGATCGGATATCGCTGGCAACCATGTCAACGCGCAATTCCAGCTCGATGCCCTGGGGGAGTCACTGTTGCTGTTCTCAGCCGCAGCCAGCCACGACCACCTCGATGCCGACGGCTGGCGAGCAGCCGAGACAGCAGCTAACGCCATCGCTGCCCGCTGGCAGGATCCCGAGGCGGGGATATGGGAACTCGATGACAAGAACTGGACGGAAAGCCGACTCATCTGTGTGGCAGGGCTGCGGGCGATCAGCAACCACGGAGCCCCCAGCTCCCGGATGGGCGACTGGCTGGCTTTGGCCGAACGGATCCTGGCGGAGACGGCAGCCACCTCGACGCATTCCAGCGGCCGATGGCAGCGGGCCCCCGATGACGAACGCAACGATTCCGCACTCTTGTTGCCACCGATCCGGGGAGGGGTCTCAGCGGATGACCCCCGCACCCTGGCGACGCTGCACGCGCTGGAGGAAGAACTCGGTACCGACAACTTCCTCTACCGCTTCCGTCAGGGACCGGGCCCGCTGGAGGATGCCGAAGGTGCCTTCCTGCTCTGCGGGTTCACCATGGCCTTGGCCCAACACCAACAAGGACGGGAAGTCGAAGCCACGCGGTGGTTTGAACGAAACCGAGCCGCCTGCGGTCCCTCCGGCTTGTTCTCGGAGGAATTCGACGTGACCCAGCGCCAGCTGCGCGGCAACCTTCCCCAAGCCTTCGTTCATGCGCTCATGCTGGAATGCTCAGCACGGCTCGCCAAGCCGTGGGGAACAACCTAGAAAAACACTGCGGGGCGCTGCCAACGGTCAACACCGTTGGCAGCGCCCCATACTGCTCCCACGGTCCGCGGTTTCCTAAAGTCCGCGGTGGTGGCGTCGACGCAGGATGCTGACCGCCCTGACGCTAGCGACCAAGACAACACCCAATACCATCTCTGTCTTCCGGGCCGAACGTATCACCTGGCCCAGCAGGTTGGTGGTGTCCCCGCGCGCCCGAGCCGTGTGTGCGGCGAGTTCTTCAAGCCCTACCACCGTGAGTCGTCCTCCAACGACCTCTCGGTCGCGGGTGAAAGCCATCACGGTGTCCTCGCTCGCCCCCGGACCGAATCCGTGCATCAATTTCGCGCGCAGGGTCCTGAGACTTTCATCGGGTGTCAGTGCCTGGACCGCCACGGGGTTGACGGGTCCGGGCAGCCCAGCGAAGATGGAATGCTGGCCGGGAGTCATCGCACGAGCCTGCGTATCAACAGGCCCGCGAGCCCCAGACCGGCAGCTACACCCCCGCCGGTGGAAAGCCGGGCGTGGTGGGAGAACCACAGCTGGGGTGCATGGGAGTGCGCCCTGTCATCGAAGACGCCGTGGGCGCCGAAATCCCGGCCGTCGACTCCGTCCGCGGGCTCCCAGAGATTCTGGGGAGCGTCGGCGGGAGCTTTCTTATCGGTTTGCTGGGACTTGAACCCGGTCCGAGACAGATACAGGTCCAGCAGGGGTGCGGCAAACTTGTTGGCGAAGATGGTCACCACCGTGGACGCGCCGACCCAGTATTGCTTTCGCTGGGGGTGGTCTGCTGCGAACACCACGCCGCGGGCCGCGATCTCGGGCTGGTAGATCGGCGGCACGGGTTGGGGATGATTTGGCAGCCGTGACAGCACCCAAGAGAACTGCGGTGTGTTCACTGCCGGCATTTGTACGATGGTGATGTGTACGTCGGATTTATCGTGGAGTAGTTCCGTGCGAATCGTGGACGTGAACCCATTCACAGCATGCTTGGCTCCGCAGTAGGCGGATTGCAGCGGGATGCTCCGAGCCCCGAGGGCGGATCCGACTTGAACGATGGTGCCGTGCCCGGCCGGGACCATCCTGGAGAGTGCCACATGGGTTCCATAGACGAAACCCAGGTAAGAGACCTCGGTCACGCGTTTGAACTCGTCCGGCTTAATCTTCAGGAAAGGCGCGAAGACGGAGGTGAAGGCCACGTTGATCCAAACATCAATCGGCCCAAAAGCCTTTTCAACGGCATCGGCTGCCGCTTCTACTTGAGCGTAGTCGGAGACGTCGGTGGGGATGGCCAGGGCCTGACCACCGGCGGTCTCGACGTCTTTCTTTGCCCCGTCCAGCCCTGCCTGGCCCCGGGCGAGCAACCCTACCTTGGCGCCACGCCGTCCGAACGCTTGCGCCGTCGCCCGACCGATGCCGGCGCTTGCCCCGGTGATCACAACAACTTGTGGAGTATCCATGGGATGCCTGCTTTCTGCCAGCGCTGTGCTGGCACATGGTGGTGACTTATGGTTTTAGGGTTCCAAGCTGGTCCAGCTGACCACCCTGGCCGTCACTGCCAGGGCAAACTCGTTCGACCCCACCGCTGAAGATCGTCCTGGTATTCGGGCAGGGCCGCCGTCTTCAGGTCTGCCAGCATGCCTGCCAGGCGATCCGGTAATTGGGCGGCTCCGGAACCGTAGTGCCAAATCTCCCCGAGCGCCAAGTCCAGAAAATCGACAAAGTGGTATTGCGGGATCATCAACCGAACCACTGCGTCCGAGTCGGCCCACCGGCCATCGAGGAGCTGGCGGATGGCCAGGGGACGTAAGAGGTCGTGGAAGACATCCAGACACTGACACGCCGTGGCGGAGTTCGATTTGGCGTCCTGCGGGTGCCGTGTTCATTCCTGCTCCTTGCTGGTGATGGGCTGGTTGCTGCGTTCCTATCGCACCCGGAATTCTTCGATGTCGCTGCTACGCAGGGTCAGTCCGTTGCCCGGGGCTGAACTGTCGGGGGTGATGGTGCCGCCTTGGGGATTCAAGGTGCCGTCGAAGAACATTGTCTCGATTCGCACGTGGTCGTGGAACCACTCAAGGTGGCGCAGATTCGGTGTTGCGGCGGCGACGTGGGCGTGGAGGTGGGGGCCGCAATGCCCGGACACCTCGAGCCCGTGGGAGGCGGCAACGGCGGCGGCACGCAGCCATTCGGTGATGCCTCCGCACCGGGAGGCATCGATTTGGAGGCAGTCCACGGACTGCGCATCGCACATGCGGCGGAAATACACCAGATCGAACCCGTATTCACCGGCCGTGACGTCAGCGCTGATCGCATCACGGATTTCACGCAGCCCAGCCAAGTCATCCGAGGAGACGGGCTCTTCAAACCAGCGCACATCAAGATCGTTGGCAGCTTCCATCACGCGGATGGCTTGTTTGCGTGTGTAGCCGCCGTTGGCGTCGACGAAAAGTTCAACGTCCTCGCCGATCACGTGCCGTGCCTGGCGCATTCGGGCGAGGTCCCGTTCCGGTTCGGTGCCCCACGATTCACCAATTTTGATTTTCACGCGGGGGATGTGTTGCCCGTGTGCCCAGCCGCCCAGCTGGGTCTCCAATTGTTCGGGCGTGTAGGTGGTAAAGCCGCCGCTGCCATAGACCGGGACTTTGTCCCTGACAGCGCCTAGCAGTTTGTGCAGTGGCAGTTCCAGCAACCGTGCCTTCAGGTCCCATAGCGCGATGTCCACTGCGGAAATAGCGTAGCCAATGGCGCCCTGCCGGGCGCTGTTGCGCACCGCCTTGACCATTACCTCCCAGCAGCCACCAATGTCCAGCGCACTTCGTCCCGTGATGATTGGTGCCAGAACGTCGCTGACGACCTGCCCGCAGGCCGGCGCACCATAGGTCCAGCCCATTCCGGTAGTGCTGCCTGAGCTGATACGCACCAGCACCATGGTGGTCGAATCCCACGCGATGGTGCCGTCCGCTTCAGGACTGTCGGTGGGAACCGTGTACACCCTGGTCTCTATATGGTCGATGATGGCGTCCATCATGACCGGCCTCCTTGCCTTGCATGGTTGCCGCTGGTCATCCTGTCGGCGACTCGGGCCGCGATGGCCATGATGGTCAGCGCCGGGTTCGCGCTGCCTTCAGTGGGCAGCACGCTTCCATCGGTGATGTACAGGTTCGGTACGGCGAAGCTGCGACAGTCGCCGTCGACCACGCCGCTGTGTTCATCGGCTCCCATCCGTGCCCCCCCGACAAGGTGGGCATAGCGGTTGATGGTGATGACCTCATCCGCCCCGGCAGCCTGTAGGATACTCTCCATCACGGATTGGGCTGCCTTCATCAGCGCCCGGTCATTCTCGCACCGGGAGTAGTTGAACTGGGCCACGGGCAGCCCATGGCGGTCCAACTCACTGGAGAGGATGACCCGGTTCTCGGGCAGCGGCAGGAACTCGCACAGTGCCCCCAGGCAGGACCAGTGCACGTAGTCGCTCATGTACTGGCGTAACCCGGCGCCCCAGTGTCCTTGTGCGGCGACATGCTCGGCCCAGGTGATGGGCAGTGGTGACACCGTTTGGATCGAAAATCCCCGCTTGTAGTTTTTGCTAGGGTCCGTTTCGTAGAATTCTTCGGTGCTGACTTCCGGCGGGGGCGCCTTGAACATCCTGACCTCGTCATCGAAGCGTCCGGCGGTCTGCGGTGCTCCTTGAACCATCAAGTAGCGGCCTACCAAGTCGAAGTCGTTGCACAAGCCCTCGGGGAAGCGGGTGGATGTCGAATTGAGCAACAGACGGGGTGTCTCGATGGAGTAGCCTGCAACAACCACCGTCTTGGCCCGCTGGAAGCGTTGGCGCCCTTGCCGGTTGTAGTGCACACCGGTAGCCTTGCCGGTGTGCTGGTCCACCTCGATGCGGGTCACCATCGAGTCCGCACGGACCTCGGCCCCATGTGCCAGGGCATCCGGAATATGCGTAATCAGCGGGGAGGCTTTGGCGTTCACCTTGCAGCCTTGCAAACAAAAGCCGCGGTAAATGCAGTGCGGCCGGTTGCCGAAACGGCCGTTGCTGATAGCCACAGGCCCCACTTTGGCGGTGATACCGCACGCGAGGGCGCCCCGGAGAAACATGTCTCCATTGCCGGACACCGGGTGCGGACGTTGCGGGTATGAGTGAGGGTCCCCCCACGGCCAGCCCTCACCGGCCACCGGCAGTTCCGCCTCGATGTCTGAGTAGAAGGGCTTGAGGTCCTCGTAGTCAATGGGCCAGTCTGCCCCTACTCCGTCTGCACTGTTGATGCGGAAGTCACTGGGGTGGAAACGGGGGGTGTAGCCGGCGTAATGAATCATCGAACCGCCCACCCCGCGGCCGGAGTTGTTGGATCCCAGCGGCACCGGATCCGCCCCACCGATCACACGCGGCTCCGTCCAATACAAGTGGTGGGAACCTGCTTCGTCCGAGACCCAATCCTTCTCCGGATCCCAAAACGGGCCAGCGTCCATGGCCACAACACTCCAGCCAGCCCGGGCCAGACGCTGCGCCATCGTGGAGCCGCCAGCACCACACCCAACAATGACAACGTCAACCTCGTCGCTGTCATCAAATATGCGCATGTCATCACGCAGACGGTGGTTGATGCCGGGCCCGGCCGGCAGCAGCCAAGCCGATTCGTTACGTTCCCGGACGCGGTTCATGAGGTTCCCTTTCGCAGTGGGTCCTGAGCAGGATGGGCGTCGGCGACCTCGAACGGTTCCAGCTTGTTGACGCCGATATTTTTGTAGCCGCGTGGATAGGCGGGACCGGCGAATCCTATCTCTTCCCAAGCCCACGGGTGGGAGTAGAACGCTGTGCATGCGTAGCGGGTCCACAGACTCCACACCCGTAATGCCGGGATTCCATGCCAATCCTCGGCCCCCAAATCTTGGACTGCCTGAAGAATTGCTGTCTGGGTCTCCCACGCAGCCTCAGCAAAGGCACAACCGCTGTGCTCCATGGCATCCTCGTCAAGCGCGGACAGGGAGTCGCGCCACGATTGCCCGTCAGGTGCCATCCCTTCGTAGTGCCAACCGTCCGTCTGATCCTCAGCCAGCCGAGCATCAACCATGTTGACCACCGGCACCCGTGGCGGCTCGCGCTGGTCAAGCAACTGATCGCACAGGGCCGTGGCAGTCGCCTCCTCGGCGGCGTTAAAGAAGCGGATATCCGGCGGCATGCCCAACCGCGAAACGACGACGGCGCTCGTCACCTCATCCCAATGCTTTTCCTGGCCCATCACATCGAAACCCGGGAACCGTCCGCTCCCGGCATTTTCATTCAGCGGCAGCCCGCTCACTTTTCCCGCCTCAAAACCGCAGCCAGAATCCCCATCCCGCCCACCATCGTTACCAACAACGGCGCCATCAAAGGTGGCCCCATCTCCATGTTGTAGCGAAAATTCTTGAAGCCCCCAGGCTTTTGGTGAATGCCTCGTGCGTGCAGATAAGTCCCCTGCAGACCATTGGCAACGATAATCGCAGAGACCACAGGCAGCACGGTCTTTGCCAGCCGACGGCTAAATACCCCGGCGAAGCCCGCCGCTGCCCCTACCGGACCGAGGGCAACAGGAACCCACATCCACTTGTTGCCAAAGCTGGCGCTGTCGTGTTCAAAATAAATCTCAGCTGAGGTAACCAGGGCCCCAATAGCGCTCAAGCCCGCCAAACTCCGCTCGAAGCGCCCCGTCTCGACGTTCTTCACCATCCGGTCGATCCCATAGACAACGGCCGCAACATCGTTGGCCGCTTCACTGCGTGGTCGCTTAAACATTTTTCATCCTTCTTCGGTCAGTCAAACAAAGAAAATGACAGGTATCTTCATGGTCACCAGTCTTCGCAGCCAACTTCACAGCTAACTAGACCAGAACGGCCCTCTCCTAAAATGTCCGGGCTTTCAAGGAGTCCCAGACGAATTCCGAGTCGATTTCCTGATGACCTCGCCCCAACAACGGCTCCCGAGCCAAACAAAAATTCTGAGGAGTGCAGCATTGCTGTGGCACGGAATGCCAGTTGGCTCACACGATCCCGTCTCATGCAACCCACTGCAAGGGTCTTGGAATGAGCCAGTTCCTGCGACCCGGGGTCGTGCATCCCAGTGTTTGGGGTCTGGGTGAGCACTGGAAGTTCAGGGCGGCTCGGTAGCCGTTTCAAGCAGTCGCCTGCTTGTAGTAGCACGAAAAGATTCAGGATCGAACCTGAGGCGTCGATGACTCCCGAAGGGCAATCCGGCAGTTGCTGATTCATGGAACACGCCACTTTCCGCGGCGGCCACTCCATGGGTAATAGCAGGGCGGCCGGGGCAATTGCACTGTTTGGATCACCTTTTTTGACCATAGCCATATCGCGGCAGGCGGTCAAGGGATCGGCAGAACTCATAGAATGTCCTCGGTTAATACACAGAAAGTATCAAAGAATGGCGGGGGTTCCTCACGGGATACCTAAGAAAAGCCGCTAGCTACAGACAGGGGTGCCTTGTGTGCTGAAGTGGTGGGCCGTGGGTTAATACTTGGCACCCTGAAGACACCGTCCACAAGAAGCCGCTGGGCATAGCAGTCAGTAGAAGAGTTGCAGGAGCGGTTTTTGATTGGTTGGCTGCTGGGTTCCTCGGGTCAGGTAGCTTCGGTCGACGGCGCACCAGCGCGTCCATCCTGTGCAAACTCCGGGATCGGGGAAGCGGACCCCTTCTGCAACAACACCGTTGTCAGGGTGCTGGTGTTCGGACGGGAAAGTGACACCGCGTTGGCGCTGCAGGAATGTGCACGCACGCTAACGGTACAACCTGATGTGGTGCTGATCGCTGGGGTAGTGATCGCGAAAAAGAGCGAGCGTGCAGTCAGAACGACAATGATGACCCGACTATCGGATGAGGTGCTGGCTCCCAGAATATCTAAGAAGCCCGTCCGTGTGAGGAGTTATCGTGCTTTTTGCCGTGGAATGAGGAATCTGCGGATGATGATCAGAGCCGAAGCGTCAAGCGGGATGGCGACCAGGGCTCCGAGGATACCCGCCAGCGCCCCCGGGTGATAGCGGTAGTGACCACTAGAGCACCAGGGACGGAAATGGTTTGGTGCATGATCCTTGGAGTCAGAATGTAGGCCTCCACTTGCCTGTAGATCAAATAGTAGATGCCCACGATCCGTGCTGTCTGCGGTGAGGCGACCAGACACACCAAGATGATGATCACCGCTGAGGCGACTGTTCCCACCAGAGGAACGAGGGCACCAAGGAAGGTGAGCAGGGATAAAAGCAAAGGGACGGGCGCACTGACGATGGTCAAAACAACGGCGGAGAGAACACCATTGAGCACGACAAGGATCAGTTGTCCAATGACATAGCTGCTCACAGCCCCTGAAATGTCCTCGGCTACTTCAACAAATTTTTCCGTCGGCTCGCTGGCACCAGCTGATAAAGGGCCTTCTTCATGCCACGCAAGGAAATGATGAAATAGAGCGTGAGGACAACGATGAGGAGCAGCCCGGTCACGCCTCCAGCCACACCTTCGCCCACGGCCAGCAGTCCTCCACCGATGGTGACGAAGTTTTTTGGATCGCTGAGAAAGTCTCCGGTGCTCTTGACCAGCGCATTGACGTCCAGAAACCCGCCGAGCAGCTGCTGAATGTGCTTGACCCAGCCCCTTGCGCAGACCTGAGCCACAATGATGGGAGCTTGCTCGATTAGATTCTGGGTCTGCTCAATTATGCGGGGAATGACCAGAAAGAGAATACCGGCAGTGACAACCAACAGGCCTGCAAGGACGACGACGACAGCCGCTGGATGCGGTAGGTGTTTGCGTTCCAGCCAACGAATCACAGGATCAATGCCCAGAGCTATGAACAGGGAATCCCGATGTAGCTCAACACGGTGCTCAAAGAGGAGACCGTTCCCCAGATAAGAATCCCTGCGCCGACACCCAAGGTACCGACTAGGCCCGTGCGGAACGCCCTCATTTCATGCAGCTTTAGCGGGCACCAAATGATTTGGTGGAGCAGACCAATCTTGACGGACACCATTCCAGACATCAAGAGCGCTCTGGAGGGCCGCGCAATCGCTGACGGAACAGGGGAGACCGCGCTGACTTGGGCCTTCCCCGTCGTTGCGGGGGAGACATTGATCCTCACACTTCCCCTCCGCGGACGGCCCGATGGAACAGGAGCAGTCGGCTGGTTTCGAAGTCCACCGCAAGAACCACCATCACCAGCCGCAAGAGAAGACCGAGGATAGTCGCTGCCAGTAGCGGTGTGAAGTCTGCAGCCTGGTCACAACACCACCGTGAACATTCGGCAAATCAACGGATCCTTCCAAACCGTCCAGGTCAGCCTCGGCAGCCTATCGGGGTTACTTCGTGTGCACGGATGTGAGCCAGGTCAGAAAATGTTCCCCGTTCATTACCGGACTCACAGCATCGGGTTCTGGCGCGGCTTCGACACCCAGGCTCTCGCCCTGTTCCCGAACGAAGGGATCTGTGAGGGAGTGTTGTTAGTCCGCGCCATTTCCGGAACCATCACTTTCGTAGCGGTGAGCTCATTGAACCGCTGGACACTGCCAAGATGGGCTGGGACCGCCTTACGGTCCTGACTGTCCTTGGAGAATGTGGGACCGGGCCATCCTTCCGGCTCCTGGACACCGGGAGGCCCCATGCTCTGTCACCATGGGTGCGAGCTGCAGTGGGCGCTTTTTCTCGAGCCATCGCCCGTTTTTGGATTCAACAACGGACCGCCGGAGTTATGCTTCTTGCTCCAGGCGTGCGCAGGAAGGAAATGAACGGGACTAGTAGGTATATCGACGTGCTCGAAGATGATGTTGGCAAGACGACGGCCTACCGGCGGCACTCCAACTGTGGTGGCTTGCTTGGACCGGGCGCTCAATGGCTGCGGAGTTCGACTGCTCGGGGACAGTTTGGTGCTGACGGCTCCCGCATCCCCAGGCTAGAGCGTCTTGGGGGTCTTAGCCCACACTAGGACGACCCTTGGCCAAAGCTTCCGAATAGCCGTTTAGGCCCCGCTGCGATAGCGCGATTTTTCTTGCCCGTCCGATCTCCTGGCCCATACATTGGGGGTCACGGGCGATGCGGTCCGCCGCAGTCAGTGACCTAGCGGTGGATGAAGGATTAATGCATGAATGTAGTCATAGCTACAAGCACAGTTAATTGATTCAAAGCAGAGACGGGCTTTGGTTTCATTGCCCCTAATGAAAGCACGGCGGACGTCTTTGCCCACTACAGCGCTATCGATAGCTCCGGTTACCGATCTCTCGAGGATAACCATAAGGTTCAGTTTGATACTGTCCAAGGCTCCAAGGCTCCAAGGCTCCAAGGGCTCCAAGGCGGAGAACACCAGTCCAGTGTGACCAGATTCCTTCTACTGCCCACGCTCGAGTCAGGACGTTCGTTGCCCACGGTAAGGGCCAAAAATCTGATTTAGAGTATGTCAGGATCCTCCCTGGATTCGTTGAAGGGTCCTGACACATTCCATCTTTTGTCTGGATGCCCGACACCGTCAATTCGTTGGAGAAGATACTTCCGCCGTTAGGGGTCTAGGACTCGCCGGAGCTCACTGCGTCCAAGGCGCTGCCCTTCATAGGTCAGGTTTGCCGTGTTTGTCTAGCCTTCGCACCCGGTGCCGTAGCTCTGGCGTGCTATTTGTGAGCGGTGGTGGACCAGGAAGGACAAGCAGCAGATGAATTCGTCTTCGGACGGTGACATGACTTGAACGATGAGTTCTTCGTCGATAAATTCTGCTGAGGGGCCTTGGCTCTCTTCCAGGTCCTGAGTTTCATCGAGTTCCTGAACAGTACTAAGTATGTCGCAGGCTTGGACGGACTGGACCGCCGCTAGCAAGCTGTCCTCGGATTGCTTGACATCGGATGGTCACATGTCGTGGTCAGTTGACACAGCGGTCCACCTCATTTTCCAGGCACTATTTTTGGGGCACCAATGCCTGCGCACGTAGCATCCCCCACCATCTGGCCACTGCAAAGTGCAACAATTATCCGGGCTTCACCACACACGGCACCACCGGACTATACGAGAGGACACAGCTGGGGGACAAAGGATGGGAAGGTTCCGTCAGTTGTGGTATTCAGGACGGTATCTCGCCCGCGACACCTGCACCGCAGGGCCAGCGAAGCTGTCAACGCTCGGGGACTGCAGTGAGACAGGACTTTGCTCGAGGTCCCGGCGTGAAGGTTGGAAACCTCATGACAGGTCCCTGCTGCCGGTGGTGCCCCAGTGGAGGAGTTCGACGGACCGGTGCTCACTTCGTTGTTCAGCTCCCGGGAATCCTTGGTGTCCCGCGCATCCGAGAAGGAGTCGGCGGCCGGGCAGTGTCGCCACAGTAGCAAAAGCCTCAAGCAGGCCAGCCACGCGGGAGGGGCCTTCGGTGGTGGTGCCGAGGTCTAATTCGACGGGTCAGGACTCTTGACCAGCTGGTCAATGAGGAGTGCACCAGCAAGTGTCAATGAGCGATATTTGAGGAGGTTGAGTTCGATGAAGCGGCGCACCGCATGGCGGAACGGGGTGGCTGCGGCCGCTCGTTTGTATGCAGTCTTCGCGGCGATCTGGACGCGGAGGGATGCAAAGACGACAACGACGTTGATCATACTGGGGGTGCTGACAATCTTTGCCGCGCGGATCAATCCATCGGCGCCGCGTCTGCAGTCGATGGAATCATCACAGGGAATTCTGGGCGTGTTGCTCTTTATCTCGCCGTGGGTGCTTGCTTTCACCGCCATGACGGGAATGTCAGTCACTGCATGGGTGCGCGACATCGTTACAATCGGCGTCACCGCATTGGTGATGTCTGCGGGCATGAGGGCCGCGAGTGAAACCGCCAGCACCACGACCGCCCGTCAGTGGCAAGACCCCGACACCGCACGGTTGTCGGCCTGCAGGGGCGGATGCTGGGCGGTAGGTGACGGAATTGAAGGGTTCGGATCTATCCGGCCCCTCAACCCGATACCGGAACCATGGAGACCACAGACTGGAGGGCGCAGTGAGCGTAAAACAGGGGCAGGCAGGCTCGAGGACCGGTGACGATGCGCGGACGCTGATCTTGGATGCCGCCGAGGAGCTCATGGCTCACAACGGATTCAATGGCACCTCAATCGCCCAATCCGCCGGCGCTGCCAAGAAGTTGCTCTTTTATTACTTTCCCTCCAAGTCCGAACTGTTGGTGGCGTTGATGGCTGAAGAGCTGCCGGCCACGGCGTGGGATGTTGACTTACTGGCCATTCCGGGGGTCCTGCCGCCGGACTGATCGGCACGCTGGAAGCGCTACATCTGGCCGACCACAAGTCCTCCGTGCTGCGGATAATCCGTTGGCGTGCAGCCAGCACCCATCCCAAGGCGCGCCTATCAACTGCGCAGCTTCCAAAAGAGCCTCGAACACGACATCGCTGCGGTGTCGGTCAAGTGTTTGCCCGAGCGGGCCGATGTCGAACGGATCAAGACCTGCGCCGCGACCTAGGTTAGGGCCATATTCTCCTCAACCCTCGACGTATGGCGCTCAGACCTTGACGGGCTGCCCCGCCGCGGTATGGAGCAATTAAAAGCTATCGCCATCATGCTGGCCTCCAGCCTGTACGGACCTGACACCGCCTTGGCCCTAGGAACCCGGCAATGGCACGATGCCGGCGCGCAGCAAGACAACCTTTGACTACTGAGGAGCAGACTTAATGCCAAAAAGCCTATTTTTTAGACGTCGACGCTGCGAAGATTTCCCCGGTTCTGGAAGAGTTCTCTGTTGCTGAGGGATCCGGCTGCCAGGTTGCGGTGATCCTCTTGCCTCCGGGCAGGTCGCTGATGTGCAGGGACAGGTCCAGCCCGGCGGGTTCGTGACAGGGATCGATCCCGGTGGTGTCCATGATCTGCTCGACCAGCTGGCTGACGACACCCGCCAAGGCGCGTCCCCAGTCACAGGGATGCTGGCTTGAGGACTGCGCAACCACACTTATCCCGGTCCCGGGATTCGCATTATGTAGGGGTTGTTTGGATTCCAGTTCCATGTCAGAGCTCTTTCGGGGAAGGATGATCTATCTGGATATGGAATCCGCACTGGCACCGCAACATGGAGGCCAGGGGTGCACCATGTGGTTCTGCATGCGGATCATTGCTCGGTCTGGGCATCGGGGCTGCTAGGGGGTTTGTATCTTCCATGGGTTCGCCACAGTGGATGTAGTGTTCGCCAAACTTGAGCACTCCCGAACTGTCGCAGACGGCAGGGGTGTTCTGCAGGACTTTAGCGACGGCCTGCACACTGGCTGTGTGGGCGGAATAGGAATCGCAGCGCCCGCAACTGTACTCCACCTCCACCATCCCGGGCCTGCGTGGCTGGTGGGGTTGGAGGGATTCAATGATGAGGTCAGCGGACGTGTGGCACACGGGGCATTCCAAAGAATCTTCCACATCGACAATAAACTCATCAAGATTGTGTAATAAGGGATGAATCGCCATGACAAACTCCTACAAGCTTTTAGCCAGAATGAAAGGGGTGAACCCTGCCATTTGCTTAGGCAATAAACCACGAGGTTTCTCATCTCAAACTCTACAACCCCCATAACGGACTGTCCATGGACAACCACGCAGACAGCTTTGAGGTGTGTCAAGGATCTGGGACGTTGGTTAGTTTCTTTTTTGGTTAGGCGCCGCGCGTTGTTTGTGGTTTTGGGTAGTGAAGGTGGCCATGGCTGTTGCCGGCGGTAGTCCGTCGTTATGGCTGTGTGGTCTCCACCGGTTGTAGAAGGCCTCGATATAGTGCATGGTGGTCTGTCTGGCGGCCTGGCGGGTATCAAAGCTGTAGTGGTGGTAGAACTCGTTCTTCAGGGACGAGAGCGCTGATTCAGCCACGGCAATCCCAACACACACCGGCTAATCCCATCGACTGGCGGATATTATTTCCGGTACACCAAGCCCCCAGTTCGAGGGAGGTGTATTGAGCCCCTTGGTCTGAATTAAGCCGAATTCGGTTTAACAGCGATTATGCCGAGGAATCCTTTAAACCGAGTGACGGCTCTGCGGACCTGTGTTTCCGCGGATTCACATCTAGTTTCTCGGCTTAATGATTCGTGGATTATTGCTGTTGTCGAACTTTCATGTTTGGCAATGGTCAGGCCAGCCCTCGTGTGCGAAGCCGTCATGGGACGGGCGCGGCAGCCCATTTAGTGCTTGTTTCGCTTCGGTCAGCACGGGGACGGCGCTGAAGTCCGGGGTACTGCTCATACCTTTGTGATGGAGTTACTCCGTATGGGACGAAAGTGAGCCAGAATGTTAAGCCGAGGACTATATCCCTGATCACCGGAATGACGCGGTGAGGAGCTCGTCACTCGGTTTAACTGATTCCTCGGCATAATCTGAATGAAAAATTCCGTTTGCTTGCAGATGGCCCTGTCTCTGGCCATTTCCAGCGCGCTGACACAGAGGGAGGCGCGCATGTGATCTGCCATGGCCCAGCCGACGATCATGCGGGTGCACAGGTCGATGACGGTGGCCGAATACAGCCACCCCTCTCCCGTGCGCAAATACGTGAGGGCCGAGGTGCAGCGAGTGTGACACCGATGAGTTCCTCGAATACTCTGGACCTTTGGTTGGCGTCGCCTATTCCTGATTGGAATGCGACAGTTTCTCCCCCCGTGACGTAAAAAAAGAATCTCTCAGTGCGGCTGTGCTGCACGAATTCTTCTGTGAATGTTCGGGCGATGATTGATTGTAAAGTCGCGGTGGGTAAGGATCGAAGTTCAGGTCCGCAGTCCTACAGCCAGAAAGATGTTGCCCTGGCTGGGAAAACTCCTGACGGAGAAGACATTAGAGGCTCTTCAGAATCCAGAGTGTAGTTTCGGTCTGAACCCGCCGGATTCCAGCAAGGATCTGGCAACGTAGTTGGTGACGTTCCGGAAGCCGAGGGCAGAGCCGCGGAGGTGTTCCAATCGTCCATTAATCGCATATGCCGATGTTTGGGTTATGCCGACATTGTTTCAACATCCTTGTCACGAGCGGGTGCCAAGGAATTGGGGTCGGCATATTCGGGGATCATCTCTGTCGCAGAGTATAGGTCATCCATGAAGTACTAGCTGGCTTCACTATGTCTTCTAGCAATCTGGGTAGTCAGTGGATAGTGACTTTATCTAGGTATCCGCAACGGCGTGGGTCGGCTCGCATCTAACACCCGCGGCCGAGTAGGTGATGGGGAATGCAGTGCCCGAATAATCAAGGCTTTCGAAATCGTTCCTGACATTCATTCATACGCCCAAGTCCAAGATCCTCCCATGGCTCGAACCCCTCCAACTATGCCGACAAAAGCACAGGGAAACCTGTACAGGACAAGCGATTCCTCATCGAAGTCGGCATAACCCAAACATCGGCATATGCGATCAAATGCCGACATCGGCATTTAATCGCTTCGGTGGGGCCATTGGAGGTCCCTGGCCGGTCGAAGTAAGCGAGTATGTCGGCTGCCCTGCGTTTGAGTGTTCCACCCATCTTTTTCAGTTCCTTGAGGGCCGTAGGGACCCCGGTGCTGAGGGAGTCAATGAGGGCTTGCATGAGCTTCTTTCCCTGGGCTTGGTCTTTCTCCCGGTAGGCGGCGATCATGCGCTGATACGCACCCCACGTCGCTTCGACCTCTACATGCTTCTCCTCAGCAAACAGATCAGTGATTCGCTGTTGTTGCTTCTCGGTCAGCAACCCGTCACCGGTATGCAGCGTCAGCCTGGCCTTGTAGAGCGGATCCCCGGCCCGTCCCCGGTGCCCACACGTGCTCTGCTGCACCCGGCGACGGCAGTCATCGAGAGCGTCGCCAGCAAGACGGACTACGTGGAACGGGTCCATGACAGCAACAGCGGCGGGCAGTTCCTCGGCGGCAGCACTTTTGAACCCGGAGAACCCATCCATAGCCGCGACTTCCACCCCGTCCCGCCACGCTTGGGACCGTTGTTTCAGCCAGGTAGCGAAGACTTGCTTGGAGCGGCCCTCGACCATATCCAACAGCCGTGACGGGCCAGTCTTATCCCTCACCGGGGTGAGATCGATGATGACGGTGACGTACTTGTCCCCATGCCGGGTGTGGCGCCACACGTGCTCGTCAACACCGATGATCTTTACTCCCTCGAAACGGTGCGGATCATCGATCAGCACCCGCCGCCCTTCGGCCAACACAGCCTTGTTCGCGGTATTCCAAGACACGCCCAGCCCCTCGGCGACACGAGCAACGGTGAGGTGTTGACACACAATGCCCTCCAACGCCCATACAAGGCCACGGCGGGAAAGCTTCGATCTGGGTTCAGCCGCCTGGGACGTGTCTTGCCGCCAGACATGACCACACCCGGTACACCGATAGCGGCGGATCCGGACCAGCAAAGTCGTCGGCCGCCAACCGAAAGGTTCATGGCCGAGCTCCCGCGTCACAGTGTTACGCGGAATACCCTCACAGCCACACTTACGGCACCACTGATCCGTGGCCACCACACGACAGGCAATCACGGCACGATCTGCAGCAAGGAACTGCCCAGTCGCTTCCAAGCCAAGCCCGTCAAGGCCGCAGAAAGTAGTCAGGTCAGGGCATTGGAAGGTAGCGTTGAACACGAGGGCCTTGCTGTAGAAAACGAGATCTTAGACAATCTGATTCTCTACCAAGGCCCTCACCTACGCCCAAACGAGTTCCCCGCCCCGGAAACCACACACGGCAACCTGGACTACACCCTGCATTCGGAAGAGCCACATTAGACTCGGCAGGAGCAGTGAAATACGTCGAGCACGGTGTGCACTCCTGACCACATAGAAAGCCCTGTCGGCTACCCAGAAAGGGAGTCGTGTCCGAGCTTTGGCAGCAGTCAGAAATACCGGGCCGGAAATGTCCGGTGCGCGACCCCGTTGGACGGTGCTGACCTCATGGGAATTCGCAGCTGGTGAGGTTTCGTTATTACCTTTCCTCCAGTTTTAGTGCGATTCCTAGTGCGAAGAACGTGGGTGCCCAATGGCCAATAAAAATTCCCCACCTGTCTGATTGTGCTTTGGAATGGTCCGACCTGGCGCGGCTGACCAGCCACGAGCCGACGGAGAGCGCGATGGAGGCGAAACCCCCGGCGTAGGCGTACTCGCTCTTGATACCTGCGTTATGCAACATTTCGATCATGATGGTTCTCTCCATTCTACAAATTACTGGGCAACCTGACTCTGCCACAAGTGCACCTGTATTTGAAGGGGCATCCACTCAATGGGCGAGACTGGTTCACGCGGCTTGGACGCGACGAGGCTCAGCGCCCCCGCCACGACGTTTCCGGGACAACTAGTCACTCCAAAGGCCCGTTGGTCAGGGTTTTATCGGTCTTTTTGTTCTGTTGGCCGGGCTTGGTGATGGGCTAGACCGTGGGAACGCCGTTCTTCCTTCATCTCAGCCTCAAACAGGTGGCGTTTCCCGTCCACCAACTGCTGCCGCACCATTGATTCTGCTTCCTTGAACGCTGAGTAATACCCATCGTCGTAGTCCTCGACTATTTGGAACGTCCATCGACCGTTGATGACATTACGGCCAACAATTCGTTGCTCCAAATTCGCCGCTAATGACTCAGCCCCAGCTTCACGGAGAAGATCAACAGCCTCACCCAACGCCAAATCTGCCTTACCGGAAAGACGATGAAACCCGTAAAGATAGCCCCTGGCATGCTCCACCACCTCCAATGCTTCCGAAAGCTTTCCCAAGGCTTGTACCGTAGCGTCGCTCACCCCAGCCCTCCGCTGGTGGCTGTCATCGGGTCCGTCATTAGTATTTAAAGTCGCCATAGTAAGAAGCATATGCCTCCAAATCTCAGATGCCAGAGCACGAATTTCGCGTCCCTGCGACAGCTTTTCCAGCGGGGAAATTGGCACGCGTGTGTAGAGGTAACAACTCCAGGGGCACTTTCACTTTGTCCTAGGCGAGGAATCCGGCTATTACTTCCAGGACTTTATGACCGGAAAGGAGTTCATCGCATGCGGACCCGGCACGCGTTGATGTGAAACTTGAGCGGATCACACAACATCGACCTGCTAAACAATGCACACCCGTCATTGTTGGACCAGAGAGATATTTTGACCTGCCAAATTAGCTGGGTGTACGGCGTTGGGGTCTGACCAATGTTTGGTTCAGCACCGATGCTGGGTTGGACGCACCTACACAGGTAGTAACTTGAGGTAATGCTTGCGAGGTCTGTGAATAACTGTTATGCCTAGTTTAGATGTTGTGAGTCACAGACAGTGTCAAAAATTGGGAAGTGGACCATGGTACGTAAAACCTCTCCTCGTATGGATGAGCCCAGGGAAGATGCCGTTGAGGTCGGGGCGCCGAAGACCTGGGCGGCAGGAGTGCCTGGTGTTCTGCACTCAATGGGTCCGGCACTCAGGGATATGGGTGTGGACAGGAGCCGTAAGACACTGCTGGCGATGAACCAGAAGGATGGATTCGACTGCATGAGTTGTGCATGGCCTGATCCCGACCAACGCAAGACTTTCGAGTTCTGTGAGAACGGGGCCAAGGCGGTCACATGGGAAGCCACTCCAATCACGGTGGCGTCGAACTTCTGGGCAGAACATTCGGTGAATGAATTGCGCCAGAAGTCGGAGTACTGGTTGGGTCAGCAGGGCCGTCTCACCGAGCCGGTGTACAAGCCAGCTGGTGAGGATCGCTACCGGCCAGTGAGTTGGGATGAGGCGTTCTCAATTCTCGCAAAGAAACTGAACAGCTTGGCATCTGCGGATGAGGCAGTTTTTTACACGAGTGGGCGCACTTCCAATGAGGCGGCGTTCGCTTACCAACTATTCGTGCGCGCCTTCGGCACCAACAACCTGCCGGACTGCTCCAACATGTGCCATGAGTCCACGGGCTGGGCCATGGGAGAAACGTTGGGCATCGGTAAGAGTACCATCTCCTATGACGACTTCGGCAAGTCTGATCTGATCATCATTATGGGCCAGAACCCGGGCACCAACCACCCTAGGATGCTCACAGCCTTAGAAGGGGCTAAGAACAATGGTGCAGCGATTGTTGCTGTCAATCCGCTGCCCGAGGCCGGTCTGCGGCGCTACAAGAATCCGCAGGAAATCAAAGGCATCATTGGGCGCGGCACGGATATAGCGGATCAGTTTGTGCAGATCCGTTTGGGCGGGGACATGGCGCTGCTGCAAGCGGTCTCCAAGCGCGTCTTGGAAGCGGAGGAAGCGAATCCTGGAATGGTGCTGGACCGGGAATTCATTGAGGCCCACTGTGAGGGGTTGGAAGAGCTCAAAGCTCATCTGTTACGTCTTGATGAGGATGCGGTGCTCCAATCCACCGGACTCTCCGTAGCGGAGGTCGACGAATTGACCGCGCGCTACCTCAAAGCGGACCGGGTCATCATCACTTGGGCTATGGGCCTGACTCAACAGAAGAAGGGAGTGGCCGCCATCAAGGAGATCGTCAACTTGCTGCTGCTGCGCGGCAATATTGGCAAACCTGGCGCTGGCGCATCCCCCATCCGAGGGCACAGCAACGTACAGGGGGATCGCACCATGGGCATTTGGGAACAGATGTCACCGGTGTTCCTGGATGCGCTAGAGCAGGAGTTTGGCTTCAATCCACCCCGCAAGCATGGAACTGACGCCGTACAAACCATCCAGAAAATGCGCCAAGGCTTTATGAAGGTTTTCGTGGCGATGGGCGGGAACCTAGTGGCAGCGATATCCGACACCCACGCCGCGGAGGCGGCGATGGAGAACCTGGAAATGACAGTCCAGATTTCTACCAAGCTCAACAGATCCCACACCGTGGTGGGACAAGAAGCCCTCATATTACCCACTGTGGGCAGGACAGAAATCGACCGGCAGGACAGCGGAGAGCAGTTCGTCTCCGTAGAAGACACGGTGTGTGCGGTCCATCCGTCCTGGGGCCAGGTGGAACCGGTGGCTCCGAACCTTCTCTCCGAGGTCGCGATCGTCTCCCGGCTGGCCCGGGCCACGCTGGGGGAAAAAGTGAACGTGGACTGGGCCGGTTTCGAGAAGAACTATGACGTGATCCGCGATCATATTTCGCACGTGGTGGATGGTTGCGAGGACTATAACCAGCGGATCCGACAAGAAGGTGGATTTGTGATGGCCAACGGCCCGCGAGATTCACGGACCTTCCATACCGCAACCGGCAAGGCCATGTTCACGGTGAACGAATTGGAACACGTCCAGTGCCCACCGGGGCGATTAATTTTACAGACCATGCGTTCACATGATCAGTTCAACACCACTATCTACGGGCACAGTGACCGGTACCGGGGGATCAAGAATGGCCGCGAGGTGGTGTTCGTAAATCCTGCGGACCTGCTCGCTCTGGGTATTGCGGATGGCCAATACGTGGATATTCACGGCGAGTATGCGGACAACAAGGAACGGGTGTTACACAATTACCGGGTGGTGGCGTATCCCAGTGCCCGGGGCTGCGCGGCAGCGTACTATCCGGAAGCGAACGTGCTGGTTCCGCTGGAATTTGTGGCGGAAGGAAGCAACACTCCCGTGTCCAAGCATGTCGTGGTCCGGCTCGAGCCAGTTCGCGTCAGCCAAATAGTGGAGGGTGCTGGGTCCGGTACCTCGATCCCGGCCTGACCCGCGCCAGGCAGGAACCGGTACCCTTCAACGTGCCCTTAGGCTTGGACGGCGGTAGTGGTAGACAGAGTCCTAGCCCGAATTTTTTGTGCTGGTCTGGCGACCGTCGACTTTCGGGCGAGACGATAGTGATGTCATGGGAGTGTCCCTCGCAATATCTGGAGAAAGTGTTAAGTATCTGGATGCCGGGTACCTGTGGGGTTATGGGATTTTTTAGAGGACACTATGTTTTTCGTCAAGGGGTTTGACTGTTTTTCTGCCAAAATATTGTTGAAGTATTTTTGGGCAGGGAGTAGTGACTGCCGGGGTGTGTCCGGCAACTGCTTTCTTTGAGTGGCTATGTAGTTTTGATGGTCGGTGCGTCGTAGAGGGCTCCGTCGCGGAGCATCGCGAAGAGCACGTCGCAGCGCCTGCGTGCGAGGGCGATCAGGGCCTGGTTGTGTCGTTTCCCTTTGGCTCGTTTCTTGTCGTAGTAGGCCCGTGAGAGTGGGTCTTTCAAGGCCGCGAACGCGGAGAGGAAGAACGCCCGCTTCAGGACTTGTTGCCTTTCTTTGAGGGGTGATCGCCGCGGATCGAGGTCCCGGAACGCCACGTCACCGGTGCCAGCCCGGCGTAGGAGGCGAGGTGGCCGGCGCTCTGGAATTCCTTGCCGATCACCTCGGTGATGATGCGTGCTTCCCTCCTGACCCCGACCGCTGGCATCGAAGTCAGGACGTTGGTGTTGAGGGTGGGCGTCCACGAGGGAATCGACCTGTTTGAGGACCTCGGTCCGAGAGGTCCTCAGCTGCTTGAGCATGCCCGCGAGCTGGGGCAGGACAATGCTGGCAGCCCCGGTCCCTGAGACCACGACCGTTTGCTCATCCAAGGCGGCGAAGAGATCTGTGGTCCAGCGGTTCCCGGCCCGTGGTGCATGGCGTTACATTAGTGCGCTGACACGGGTTAGGCCTGCTTTGCGGAGCTTGTCCGGGGATGGGTATTTGATCAGCAGCTCGACCATGGCTGGATGATCCAGATGCGGCCCGATGACCCGTTCCAGGGCGGGGTGGATCTGGGTGAGTAGGCCCCGGATCCGGTTCGAGGTCGCGGTGGCCTGCTTGGCCAGATCGTCGCCAAAACCGCAGAGCATGGATAGCTCAGCGGCTTGTTCATCAGCGATGACGACCGAACGCAGCGTGTGCGGCAGGGACCGGGCAGCGTCGGCAATTATGGCTGCATCCCGTGCATCGGTCTTGGCTTCTCCGGGATGCAGATCGGCGATGCGGCGCATCGCCAAACCTGGAATGTAACCAACCAAGATGCCCTCGGCTTGGCTACAGCTACCGGCAGCGCACCAATGGTCGAGGGCTGATCCACGACTAGCAACACTGTGCCCTTGCCGGCTACAGCTCTGATGATGGCGTGCAGCTTCGCCTCGTCTTCGGGAAGTGCCCGGTCCAGGAGTTTCTTGACGGCTCGGCCGATAGCGACCACGTGATGATTGCTCTTGCCGACATCAACACCGTTAAAAATGTAGACGAGTTCATGTCCTTTGATCACCGCAAACCTCCCAGAAATAGTCCTGTGAAACTAGCGTTGGCATGTCCTACGGCGGCAAGGCTCGGCATCTTTCGTTACGGCTGACCCACGCGTTCCTTCCCTGTGCTGGTCCGGTCCCCATTAGCGATCCCCAGGCGCCTATCGAATCCCGGTGACAACACCCCCCTGATCATCAACAACTGGGGGATTCAATCATGCCGGGACCGACAGGCCAACAACCCCAATACTTAATCCTTAAGGGGCTATCAAAAAGGTAACGTTGGTGCCGATGACCGTTTTGTCGAGCATAGAGATGATTCGATCGTTTCCGCGTCTCCAATGATTGATTATGAAAATGAGCAGAAAATAGTTGGTCACTGTGACAGCTGAGTAGTAAGCGCACACGTTTCGCTAGCTTTCCTATGCCCAAGCCCTGTGGGTAGAGGATGCCCACCGAGGTATACCTAATTTGGCATTTCATGACATCCTCATGCTCAACTGGCAGTTCCGGACCTCATCCCGCTGGTCGATTGTTGCGCCTTCTAGCTTGTCCGGGTTAAAGCCCGTTCCATGCAGAAGCTTTCACATTTACCGTTGGAGGAGTGGCGCTTGGACCCGGAAAAAGACGAATATGGCTGGTTTTCAACATCTGATTGATTCAACCGGCCGTGCGGTTGATGCGTTGGCTTCGCTTCCGTCATTATGGGAACGTTGCTTGCCGCTCTTTTCGCGTTTTCCCGCCTTATTCGTCGCGAATGCGAGGTGTATCAGCAATTCCGGCGGGTCCTCGGCCGGTCGATTCTTCTCGGCCTCGAGCTCTTAGTCGCGGCCGATATTATCCGCACAGTAGCAGTCACATCCTCGATGGAAACCCTCGCTGTCCTAGCAGCAGTCGTGCTCATTGGAACTTTCTTCAGCGGGTCCCTCGAATTGGAGATAACAGGACGCTTACCGTGGCAGAAGCAACAAGAAAAGCCCCCAAGAGGAGAAAGATACAGCATAGTTTTTGCGTATTGTCTCTAGATCCACGGCGGAGTGAAGGCCGCTGGGCTACATCGTTGCGGGTTGCCGTCCAAGTGCTCTCGCCCCTGATAGCACGTAGGGTTGCCAACTGCCGGACCAACTCTCGTCCCGGGGTGGCCGCGGAGCCGTCCTGCCGCAGGGTGATTTCCTTAAGGTTCAATCGCACGTGCGTAGTGTGAGTGAAGAAGGGCCCCAGTGCTCAGTTCTGACAGGGGAAGAACCATGATCTTCGCATTTGTGGCCATCCGCGTTCTGCTAGCCGTCACGGCGTTCTGTTCCGTTACATTGACGTGAGCTGTGGGCCGCGGGCTCCATCGCAGGCGGTTCCCTCGCCGCGAAATTGATAGCCTCTCGGCACGCTATAGGACTTGTTTTCCGGTGCTCCATCATTGGTCAACGTTCGCGCAGCCTCAGACGTTGTCGCAAATTTACTGCTCTGTTGACCCGGAATTCATGTGGGAAGTGATTGGATGGAGGTACATGAGAGGTACACGGTGAACGCCGCATCCACCCGACCATTAAGGCAGTCATGGACTTCATTGAGGCCGAACACCCCCGACCGCGTCATTTCCTGCTTCACATGAGCGACATCCACCTGGTGGGTGGACGGGGCATGCTGTACGGGGCGGTGGACAGTGAGCAGCGGCTGCGCCAAATCTTTGCGCAGATTGCGTTATCAGGTGCCCGGCCGGAGGCAGTCATCTTTACCGGCGATCTCGCCGATAAGGGTGAGCCCGAAGCCTACGCCAAGCTGCGCGGGATTGTGGAGCCAGCCTGCCAAAACATGGGCGCACAGGTGATCTGGGCCGTGGGGAACCATGACCATCGCAGAAACTTCCGCGCAGGCCTACTGAGGGAGCCGGCAAGCGGCGCCCCAGTGAACCACCGTTACTTCCTGAATGGACTGCGGGTCATCACCCTGGATACATCGGTGCCGGGCTTCCACCACGGTGAGGTCGACGCCGAGCAGCTGGAGTGGCTGGCCGGGGAACTCGCCACGCCTGCCCCTGACGGCACCATCCTGGCACTCCACCACCCGCCGGTGCCCAGCGTGCTGGACCTCGCCGTGCTCGTTGAGCTGCGCCGGCAGTCCGAGCTGGCGGCTGTGTTGCGCGGCTCGGATGTGCGCACCATCCTGGCCGGCCACCTGCATTACTCGACCACCGCCATGTTCGCCGGGATCCCGGTATCTGTTGCCTCCGCCACGTGCTACACGCAGGACCTGAACATGCCGGCAGGCGGCACCCGCGGCCGCGATGGCGGGCAGGCCTACAACCTAGTCCACATCTACGAGCACACCGTCGTCCATTCCACCGTGCCATTGGGCTCTGGTCCCACCGTTGGCGAGCAGGTCAGTGCGGAGCAGACACAGCAACGCCTCGCTGCAGCTGGGGTGCGCATCCCTGACCACGCAGTGCGCACTAGGGGCATCCCAGTGCAGGCACGACGGCGTGGGCCGGGGCCGCACTAAACCTCTGCTGCTGTGACGGTCGGCTGGGGCGAGCGTGTCACTTTTCCCACGGTGCCGCAATAGGGAAATACTTCTGCAGGAAATCGGTCACCAATTCGGCGCGTTCCTCCGCGGGTACCTCGGGGAAACTGCCGTCATTGAGGCAGAAGAAGTCCATGTTTCGCTTGGCAAGCAGTTTCGGCAGGCACCTCAAGCCGGCCCGCGCCGTCGTGTCCACATATTTCACCTTGGCATCTGTCTGGATCGTTGCCGTGCCCGTGAGTAGCCCGTAGTAGTGGTACAGAGAATTGGTGACGGAAATGTTCTCCGCAGCCCGGAAGGTGCTGGCCGCGGTGGCCCTGAATTCAGCTTGAAACTCGTGCTCCATTTCCGCCATGACACTGCGGCGCAGCGGTGCGGCCGTGTGTTCCAGGTGCCGGGTCGTGATGCGCCCGAACCTATCCCAAAGCAATTTGCGGTTGACCCGGGCCGCGTTCTCAAAACCGCTGCGCTCGGCGTCGTTCTCGCCCAATCCGATTCTCGTCTCAGCTTCGATGAACTTCGTGATCCCTCCGGGGGTGAAGAACATGTCAGGGCTGACGGGTCGGCCAAAGAACATGTCGTCATTGGAGTAGAGGAAATGTTCGGACAGGCCGTCTATGTGGTGCAGCTGGCATTCAACGGCCTGCGAATTGTGCGTTGGAAGTACTGAAGGGTCGGCGAAGAACTCCTCACTGCGGACCACCGTCACCGAAGGATGCTCGTCCAACCAGACCGGGGTGGGGGAGTCCGTGGCGATAAAGATGCGCCGAATCCACGGCGCGAAGGTGTAAATGGAGCGCAGCGCATATTTGAGCTCGTCGATCTGCCGGAAGCGTGCCTCATGGTCGTCACCCTCACCCACCACCACGCCCTGCATCCGGGCGCGCCGGGCAGCAATGTACTCAGGTGAGCTGCCGTCAACCCAGGAGAAGACTAAGTCAATGTCGAAGCCGATGTCGGAGGCGTGATCAGCGAACATATTCTCAATGGTCGGCCAGACGTGACCATACTTCTTCACGGTACCGCGCACGGCGTCCTGTGCCAACAGTGTGCGCCGGGTCAGCGAGTTTTCGATGGGCAGCACCAACTCCTCTCCGTTAAAGCTCCACAGCTCAATTTGAACCCCAAGCGCCGCTCCGTAAGTGAGTCCGCCCCCGGGCTCCCATCGCGGCCGGTACAGGCGGAGAATCCGAGACCTGTTATTCCTGGCGACTATCCCGTCAGCCACCAACACCGCGGACTTTTTACGGGTGTCCACCGTCAATGAATAGAACGGTTCGTCGGCGGAGGCCTCGACGAGAGCCTCACGCAACAAAGCTCGGTCCTCCCAATCGACCGAGATCACCGGACGTTCGTCGTTGCCGCGCACCAGCAGGTAGCTCAGCCCGGCCTTTTCAAGAGTCTCGCGGATGAACAACAAGTCATCCACCATGGCCTGGTTGGGTGTGCGGTCACGGTTGAGCAGGACATACCGGCCCTTATGCAGGACAACGTCCGCCCTATTCTTGAAGCGGGCAGCGACGGACGGCAGGCTTTCCTCGATTAGTTCAATGTCGTCGTCTGTGGCGGGATTGCCGTAGTAGACATCATGTGAAGCGTTTACGTCGGTAATGGGGGCTCCAATGCAGTGTCGAATAATGCTGAGCCACCGGTGGGGGCGACTGATTACAAGGGTCTACATGAATGATAGTGCGTTGCCGGTGCGGTGCAAGGCTAACAGCTCAGCGTCGTATTACCAGATATTCGGAGTTTGCCAGCAAAACACGGACAGTATTATGGTGAGATATTCAACGAACTGATGGCGCTGGAACAACGCCATAATAGTTAGTAGGGAGGGGCAGGCTGTGCCGAATGAGAAGACTGGGGAAGTCACTCAGGACGGACACTACCTCATTATCAAGGGCAGGAAGTGGCGAGCGAGCGATCCTGGCATTCCTCCAAAACTGCGTCAGGAATTGGTCGATGAACTCATGGCCGCTCGACGCGCCGTCAAGTCCCGTCAAGACGATGCTCGTGCACGAGTTAACGATGCAAAGATCGCATTAGGTGAACGCGGTCAACCTTGGTGGGAAAAGAGCGAACCTACAGCATTCGATGAAAGAATTTCTGCGACCATTCGAGCCTTACTACGCAAGCGCGCTAACTCCTCGATCTGCCCGAGTGAGGTCGCCAGAGTAGTGTGCGGTGACGGCGACGCTTGGCGCGAGAGCATGGGCGAGGTCCGTCGTGTTGCAGCAGAGATGGCGTCCCGTGGCGAGCTCACGGCCACTCAGAAAGGCATGGCAGTAGAAGCTGAGAACGCGCGAGGCCCGATACGGCTTAGTCCCGTGTCATCTATGCGCGAGGCGTCCTCTGGTCAGTGACCCGAGACCTCGGAAAGCGCCTTTTCATGCTCACGGCTCCGGCCGGACCGGTGGACACTGCAGCCTAGACCGGAGTTTTTCCGCTGCCATTACTCTCGCCACGACTGGTCAGCAGCTGATCTGACAGGCCGGGTCAAACGTATTGACGTCTCTCGTGGACGCGCTGGGATTCCACCGATGGTGTGAGGACAGGTTGAGTCAGTTCGTCAAGGCCCGCGCCCACTACCTCCCCCAGGGCGATTTTGGGTCCTTGGCTCTCATACTGGCCCACGGTGGAGAGCATGGCTGTGATCTGTACATCCTGCGAAGCAGGCCGAGCGTGTTTGGCAAGAACACCTCAAATTCTACGATCTCTCGCTCCATTCAGCGTAGCGTGGCCAACCTAGATCTCTTCGCTTACGGATTCCAGACGTTGTGGGGCGGGTTAAACTCCCCGGTCTGTCAAGCCCGCGAGGACCGGGGCCCGGCGTTGACCGCCGCAGCTGTGGAGCCGCTCAGTCTGGACTTGGATGCCCCGCTCGTTACCTCGCATCGCGATAAGGAACAGGCTGTGGGATCGGACCTGGGAAGAAGCCAAAGGGGTGGAGCGCGGCCAAAGTCAAGGTGGCGTGGTTGGTGGGGCACCCTGGATTGCTCGCCCAACGCCCCGCATTCTTGGATCCAAGTCCGCGGGAGAGCGTTGGCGGTGTCAAGCCGGCTTAGTTACATAGTCGTTGAGTAGCTTGCTAAATGCTGTCCTTGGTGTCAGGAATTCTAGAACTGCCAGGGGCCGATCGTTGTGCTGATCGGCAAATAGAGTCCATATAGGGCTGGTGACTCGTCAGCTCGATGTCTTGGCATGTACTCCGGGATCAGCCCATTCGGGTTCGTATTCGAAGGTCGTTCCGACAGTGCGTGGGCCTGCGCGAAGTTCACGAGAAAATCAATAGCCAGTGTCAGTTCGGCGTGGAAGGCCATCTCCGTATCCTGATCCCACGCCAAAGAATCACGCCTCAGGGCGAGCAGGCCAGTGGCACGATCGATCGGGAATTCGGCGAGACGGTCGGACCCTCTTGCCCGCCGACAGGCACAGCAAGTTCCAAGCTGCTGTGCCGCTCCATCGGCGTCCCGATAACACTCTTGCCGCCCTTGCTGGCCACCAGATCCTTTTCACACGCACCGGGAACAAGGCGATCTGACGGTTGCTCGGACCGATCGTCGATGCTGACCATGGCAGTGTTCCGACCACCGGCACGTTCACCCAAAAGCTTCACTGATTTACTGTTCGTACACTTGGCTTGGAGCATTATTCCTGACTTAACCAGTTCTACCGTAGGCACAGCGTAAGTCCAGTGGTAGGAAAGCCTCGTGTGAGACAGTCCGGACTTCGACATGGAGCGATTGTTTCCTAGTTCAAACGCTGGCCTGTGTGGCCTTCATACGCAAACGGAACCCTATCTGCAGCGTTGTCCGTGACATGGCGAGATCTGCTTTTACACTGGCTGCAAGGACCGGATCCACCTCACTTGTTGCAGTCTTAGTGGTGCGGCAAGGGGCGAGCGCGATGCTGTAGGTTTTTTATTCCGGGTGTCTCGGTTTATCGTGCGACGTCGATGGAGGCGTTGGCGCCGCCACCGAGTGATATGGCGCTGCGTGTAGCCATGTTCAAATCGTGGGGTGTGCCACCACCAACAGCGATTGCCGCTACCACGATGAACGCATTATCATTCTTCGTCGCGCGTTTCTCGGCACCACTGCTGGGTTTCTTCCTGGTGGCAGTTCCGGGGGGATTGTACGGATTTCGCTAGCTGGATCTTACGAGCCTTGGAATTGCGGCACCACTTTTGATTGGAACCATCTTAGGCATCAGAACGGGTGAGTGAGCCAGATGGTGCGGGCTACACAGTGGACTCTTAGCGCGCAGGGTACGTCGTTCAGTGGATCCTGAGGCTTGGGCGAGGGGAGGTTCTCGCTTTCGAAGTGACGTGGGGGAAAGGTTTAGTTACGCGTTTCCTCTGACGGGTCACTGAACCCGATAATGGCCTGCTCAAAAGTCACTGTTCCAGAAAAGAACAACACCAACGCCACTGCGAGGGCGACAACCGCAGGAGGAAATTTGTTCCAGATGAAAATAATGATGGCCGCTATCAAAATGACGCTCGTTGCAATCAACGGATCCATATACGCAATTCTCCCACCCGGTGCCGTAGGACTGTCATCACCCCATGCTGGATAACTTTCAACACCACCTTAGGGCATCAGCGGCGTCGTGGATCATGCGGCACTGCTTGGGAGGCCTTCCCCGACCCAGGTACTGGCGAACTCCCCTCAATGAGGGGCTTCACTGTCCCGTCGCTGGGAGCGTTTTCGTGAGAACCGTGCGGGCAAGGCCAGTAGTGGACCCGTGACACGGCGTGGGCCCCGAACCGGCGAGACGGCGAGATCTATAAGGAACTGCCCCAAAATAGCGCCAGCAGCAAGAGCTCCAGCAACCGCCGCCGCAGTGAACATGCCCAGCAAACCGGTCACAGACCCGTCAGCAACCTGCATGAGACCGTTGAAGAGTACAAAGCCAGGTAGCAGAGGAACGAGGGATGTCACCACTGTGGGCAGAGGAGGAGTGCGAGTCAGCCGAGCCGATAGCGAGGCAAGAGCGCCGATCACCACAGCGGTCAGGGCCGAACCCCAAACGGTTCCAGCCCCGGCTGCAATGGACAATAAGTAAAAGAACTCTGTAGCGGCGCCAAGAACGACCACGGCGCCCAGAGCCCGCCACGGTAATTGGGCTGCCAAAGCAAAACCGACCACGATAACGATGGCGGCCACGATCGTGACCGTAGGCCCATGGGAAGATCGTGCTTCGCTGACGCTAATCACCAAGGGCACCCCGACTCGTGCCAGTAACAGCGAGGTCCCAATTATCCCGGCTGCGATCCCAACAGTGATCACGACGGCTTCAGTCATCCGGGCAAGGCCAGTGACGTAGAAACCCGTCAGCGTATCTTGGACCGCACCGAACGTGGTGACCCCAGCCAGCAATACAACAATCGTGGCCACAACAACCAAAGAAGATGAAGCATCTGGATCAATATAGTGGACAAGCGCGGCAGCAACAGGACCAATGACTCCACCGAGCACGCTTTGATAAAAAACCGGTACACGACGAAACCCTAGCCCGGTACTGATCGCCTCCAGCACAAACGAAGCACCAAAAGCTACAGCGGCAACCAGCCATCCACCCCCAAAAAGTACTGCAGCACCCGCACCAATCAGGCTCCAGCCAGCTCTGCGCAACAGCCTGGGAACCTGCGGTGGTCCCGAAAGAATCACAGACAAGCGCCGGCGGGCTGCTTCGATGCCAATCTTTCTATCACTGATTCGTGTGATCAGTGCCGCAGCAGAAGCCAGCCGCGCATAATCAAGTCCCCTCTCCCGAATAATACGTCTGCGCGAAACCGACTCGTGAGTATCCGGGTCCGTCCACGTCAACGTCAACATGGTGTGCGTCACATCCGCAGTAGTCCCACCCACTCCGTAACTTTCAGCAACAATACTCATAGTTGTCGTCGCTTCTTCGGCGCCGGCCCCGGAGGCGAACAATACCTCCGCCAATCGAATTGATAAGTCCAGAACAGCCCAGAGATGGACAATCCCGTCCCCGTTGGCACGGGCTACTAACTCCCCGGAGCACTCACCGGACCGGCTCATCATAACGACCCTGCCCCTAAGCCGGCGTCATCGACGGCACTTGTCATGGACCCCTCACACATATCGTCCCGGCACACTGTCCGCTCTTCGTCTGAAAACCTAGGAAAGTAGTCAAAAGGAACGCCTCCAACTGCCACCATGTACACCACCAATTCCGAACGAGGACCAGAAACCACTGAACTAATTATGCCGAATGCCGGCGAACGCATCCGCCCACACGCCATAGCTATCCAACCGAAAGTCACCCCACCGACGGAGCAGCGCCTATCCCTTGAACGATAACCCAACCGATGACCACCAGGATCAAGTAAATTCTAAAGGGTGACCAGGTGCCAACAGCAGGGATAAACGAGGGTCATTTGCCCGCAGAGAGCCCGCTCAAAATGTACTCGCCATCAGCGTCAGGGACCGTTTCCTGGCTGCTGAAAACTACGCTGAAACTACTAGGTGCAAACGCCGCCTACACCGTCAATCAGAAATTTTCGTCAGGCGTGCGCTCCCCGACCGAGCCCGTCTTTGACTCGTCATAGGTGGCAACTGAGCCAGCAACGGTGGTGCTCTTTGCGCCGCGCGTGAGGGGTCTCTGTATCGCATCTGGCATGTCCTGCGCTATTGGAAGTCCTCGCTGAAACAGTCAGGGTCCACTGGAGGCTCCTGACTGGGAAAGTGTGCTCCTAGGAGTCTGGCGGGGAGTTCGGCTGCTGTGACGTCCTCACCTCCCATGCTGATGTGAGCCAGAAATCATGGTGGGCTAGCGATGGATCAGGGAGCTTTCCGGCACCGATAATGACGGACCCGGTGTGGGGGATATGGCACTTTCCCGATCAAGGCAGGCGAGCCCGATCACGAGTGTCAGGACGCCGCGCTGTACCGGTTCTCCGGCCGCCCGCCCCCATACCGCGGTGTGAGAGTGGCCCGGCCAATGTCCACCAGATGCTCCAAATAGCGCCTCACACCCACCCGTGACATGCCCACCAGTTCCGCCAATTCAGCCGCCGAGACATCGGTGCCTGCCGCCTGCAGCGCCAGGTGCACCCGCTGTAGCGTGACTTCGGAGAGGCCTTTCGGTGGCGGGGCATAGCGCTCGGCCGTGCTGGCAATGAGCGCATCCACGCTGCGTTGGTCCAGCAGTCTGCCGCGTGAGCTGAGCCGCAAGGTGTCGATTTGCTGTGCCACTTCCTCCAGCCGTTCAAAGAGTGCCGACGCCATGAAAGGTTTGACCAGATAATGCCGCACGCCCCGCGCCCTGGCAAGCCGGACGCTGTCCACGTCGCGGGCGGCCGTGACGGCGATGACTTCCATGGAACTCACTAGCTCCGGGCTGAGCCGGGAAAGGACCTCCAGGCCAGAGAAATCTGGAAGGTAAAAGTCCAGCAGGACCACATCAGGTTTCAGGCGTCCAATGAGTTCTAGCGCCTCTCCGCCCGAGTGAGCTACTCCCACCACGGTGAAGCCTTGGTGGGAGGAAACAAATTCACGATTGATGAGCGCCACGCCAATGTCATCTTCGACGATCACAACTCTCAGTATTGTGCTCATGCCGGCTCCACCGGCTCGGCGTCAAGTAGCCGTTCGGACATCAGGTTCTCGGGGTCGATTGGCAGATACACCGTGATTCGGGCGCCGAAGGCCCCGCTCGGGGACGAGCCACCGGTTCTAGTGCTTTCCAGCCCCTCCTTAATGTCAACAACCCCACCATGCCGGGCGGCGATCCGCTTCACCAGTGTCAGGCCGATGCCGCGCCCGGTGGACAAGGCGCCCGGAAGGGCCGCCTTGGATGAGTATCCGGACGCAAAGACACGGTCCCGCAACTCGGGGGCGATGCCCTCCCCGGAGTCGGACACTGAGATGGAAACTTCACCGGAGCCGGCCAAGTAAGCCATCAGTACCGATATCCGCCCGCCAGAGCCCGTGGCCTCGACGGCATTGTCAATCAGATTTCCGATGATCGTGAGGAGGTCCTCGCGCAGGGTCTCCGCGGAGGCGCACGCGGATAGTGCCGGCAGTGCAGAGGCGTCCTCGATGGTGATGTCGATGCCGAGTTCATCGGCACGGACCTGCTTCATGAGTAGCAGTGCGGCAACTTCCAACTCCCGGATACCGGACTGGCCGGCTAATCGCGTGAGCGCCCCGCCCGCGCGCGCATGCGAAATGTAGGAGACCGCCTGCTCCACACGGCCCAGCTCCAGCAGCCCGGAAATGACGTGCAGCTTGTTGGCAAAGCCGTGTGCTTGGGCGCGCAGCCCGTCAGCAAGGCCCTGCACGCCGTCGAGATCGCGCAGCAACCCGTGCAAGTCCGTGTTGTCCCGCAAGATGAGGATGGAGCCGATCTCCCGGCCGCCGATCTTTGACACGTCCCGGCGCACCAGCAGCACCCGCTCGCCGGAGAGTATGAGTGACTGTTCAGCGCCGTCGTCCTTCAACAGCTCCACCAAGGAGCCGTCCAAGGTCTCCCGGGCCAGTTTGCCCACTACATCAGGCTTGTCGCCGAGGGAGAGCAGATGCACAGCGGCGTCGTTGATCAGGGCAATGCGTCCGCGGTTGTCAACGGCCAGCACGCCTTCACGCACCCCATGCAGGATGGCTTCGCGCTCCTCCAGCAGTCCAGCGATCTGCTCCGGTTCCAGGCCGAAGATGCGCTTGCGGATCACGGCGGTCACCCACGCCGCGCCAACCACGCCAAAGATCGCCGCGACCCCGATCGTGACGAACAGCCAGGTGGCATTGGAGAGGTATTCATTACGCAGGTCCGACTCCAGCACCCCCACAGACACCGCCCCGATCACCGCATGCCCTGCACTGAAAATGGGTACTTTGACCCGCCACGACGTGCCCATCGTTCCCGTCTGCGTTCCCACAAAGATGTCCCCGGAGAGTACTTCTGCAGCATCCGTGGAGACATGCTTGCCAATCTTGGACGGGTCGGGATGCGAATAACGGATGCCATCCGCGTTCATGACCACTGCGTACGCAATCCCTGAGGACTTGCTGATCAGCTCCGTGATGGGCTGGATGATGCTGCTGGGATCGCGGGTGTTAAAGGCCTCAACGATCACTGGATTCTCGGCCACCGATTGTGCGACGCCGACCATCCGGTCCTGATAATTGGCGCGGAGCTGGTGTTGCTGGGTAAGGATGGCAACGCCGCCGGTGCCCACTACTGTGATAAGGACAATGACCATTTGCAGCAGCAGGAGCTGGGTCCGCAATGTTATCCGTCGTCGCATTCCCCCATTTTGCCAGAAAATGTGCCGGGGACCGCGTTTGCGGGCGGCGGTCTGCGAGAGCGGTGGGGGCTCAGCCTGCGGGTTCATCGGCACTCTCCTCTTCTGCGGCTTGTCCGACGGCGGCCCCTGACCAAGCCGCCCCGGCAAGCATGATTCCGGTGCCGATGAAGACGCCGCCAACCCCGGCCACCGCTGATAGTGCGCCCAGTGCGGTGGGCAGCAGTGTCTGGCCGAGCCGGTTGCTGGCCAGCCGCAGCGACATGGCCAGGCCGCGTGTGCCGGCATCCGCCAGCTCGGCAATCCAGGACATGGTGATGGGCTGGCAGGTGCCAATGGCGAAGCCGTAAATGGCAGCCAGCATGATCAGTATGGACAGTTGCAGGGGCAGGGCAAAGAGAAGAAGCGCCACGGAGGACAGCGCAATGCTGGACACCATGAGCCGGCGGCGGCCAAAAGCCTTCACCATGGGACCAAGGAACAGCCGAGAGAACATGGAGAACAAGGACCTCGCCACGAGCATGGCGCTGACCATTCCGGCAGCAATGCCGCGTTCGTGCCCGAGCGCCGGAAGGTATGCCAGAAACAGGTCCACGGAGGCAAGGACCAGGCTGCCGGCCAGCAGTGCCCGCAGGATTCCGGGGGTGCGCAGCAGCGCCGCCACCGAGGGGCGCATGCGTGCACGTTGACCCGTGGAAGGTGCCCGCTTCGAGCTTTTGATGAACAAGGAAATGCCCAGCAACACCACGGCCAGCGCGCCGCATACCGTGAAGATGGCCAGAATGGGCGGTGTCTCCAAAGTGCCGCCCGGAAGTGCCAGGAGCAGTGGGCCGATGGTTTGGCCCAGTGATGACGCAAAGGTGAAGTGGCCGAATTTGGAGTCGAATTGCCCGCGGCTGGTGGTGTTGGCCACGATGGCCTGCTCGCCAATGACGGAGAGCAGTTGGCCCACGCCAAGGAACATGGTGGCCAGCAGTAGCACCGGCACCGCACCGCCGCCCAGAAGCGCCAGCAGCACTGCAGCGATCAGCGCCGCCGCGCCGGCGATCAGGGAAGCGCGCTCGCCGGTGCGGTCGATGATGTGCCCTGCGGGCAATGCCAGTATGAGCGCCGGCACGGCAAACGCCGCCACCAGCACGCCCAGCAGGGCCTGGGATCCGCCCGCATCCAGGACGGCGTAGGAGAGGGTGGGGCGCATGCCAAAGGTGATGGACTGAATGACGACGGCGTGCGCCAGTACTAGCATGACGGCCAGGCGCCCAGGCCGGGGAACCTGCCGGGGCGCCTGGCCGGAAGCATTCATGGCCGGCGGCTCATGCCGCCACTGTCATGAGTTCTTGTGCTTCGGCCGAGGGGACGTCGGCGCCCGGGTACAACAGCGCATCTTCGGGCTCAAAGACCAGCCGCACACCGCCGTCGAGGTCCCCAACGGGGGAGACCACCTGGACTACATTGCTGCCCAGCTGCAGTCCGTATTCGTAACGCGAGCCCACATAGGAGCGGGTCAGCACGGTGGTTTCCAGCACGTTGGTGCCGGCGGCATCGGAGGAGGAGGTGATGCGCAGGCGTTCGGGGCGCACTGCCACCGTGACGGCGTCGCCCGGCTTCAAGGCCAGGGTGCTGGCCACTTTGACCTCCAGCCCGGTGTTGTCGAGGCGGACGGTCGCCGTGCCGCCGCTGATCGCCGTCAAGGAACCGGTGAAGAAGTTGCAGCTGCCCACAAAGGCGGCGACGGCGGCTGTGGCGGGCTTTTCATAGATTTCAGCAGGGGTGCCGATCTGCGCCATCTTGCCCTCAAACATGACGGCGATCCGGTCGCTGAGTGAGAGCGCCTCGTCCTGATCGTGCGTCACATAAACGGTGGTGATGCCCAGGTCCACCTGCAGGCGCTTGAGCCAGGCCCGGGACTGTTCGCGCAGCTTGGCATCCAGGTTGGAGAGTGGCTCATCCAGGAGCAGGACCGATGGAGAGTAGACCAGTGCGCGGGCCAGGGCCACGCGCTGCTGCTGGCCGCCGGAGAGCTGGTGCGGGAAGCGGTCCTTCAGATGTGCCAGGCCCACGGTGTCGAGGGCTTCGTGGATGCGGGAAGCCTTCTCTTCCTTGGAGACTTTGCGGATGGCCAGCGGCATCACCAGGTTTTGTTCCACCGTCATGTGCGGCCAGAGGGCGTAGGACTGGAACACCATGCCCAAGTTGCGTTCCTCGGTGGGAACATACAGTTTGTGCGCAGTGTCAACGAACGGCACGCCGCCCACGGTGATGGAGCCCGAGGTAGGGGATTCTAGTCCGGCAATGCTGTTCAGTGTGGTGGATTTCCCGCAGCCACTGGGGCCAAGGAGCGTGAAGAACTCACCTTCCTTGATGGTGAAATTGATGTCGTCCAGCACGGTAACGTCGCCAAACTTTTTGTGCAGGTCCTTTACGTGTACTTCAGGCATCGGAGTGTCCCTTCATGAACAGGTTCGCCACGGCGACGAACACTGCGGTTATGGCAATTTGGATGGTGGCCAGTGCGGCAACGGAGCCGGTGTTGCCTTGGACCCAGAGGTCGAGCATGGTGGTGCCGATGACGCCGGTGTTGGCGGAGGAGAGGAACAGCGCGGCGGAGTATTCCTTCATCATGGTCACGAAGACCAGGATGAGCGCGCCCACAAAGGCCGGCTTTAGCAACGTGCGCAGGATGCGGAAGAAGGCCCCGAACCAGTCGGCACCCGAGGTGCGGGCGGCGTCGTCGAGCTCGTGGCCAATCTGCATGATGGCCGGGGCAATGGAGCCGAACGCCGTCGGGAGTGCACGCAGTCCGAAAGCGATGATGACCGCCATCAGGGTGCCTTGCACCAGACCGCCGCCGGGCATGAGCGCGAAGACCCAGAAGAAGCCGATGCCCACGATGATGCCGGGCATGGCCTGCGGAATCAAGGCCAGGTACTCCACGCTGCGGGCAAACCTGAACGGTGAGCGGCGTGCCACGAGGACGGCCAGCAGTGCCAGTATGCTCACGAGCGTTGCGCCCACGGCGGCGATGATGACGCTGTTGGTGATGGACTGGACGTAGACCGGGAACGTGAAGACGCGCTCGTAGTTGGAGAGCGTCAGCGAGTCGAACGGGTTCGCCAGCGGGGTGAAGATCATGGTGAAGGAGCGGAACACCAGACCCAGAATGGGCAGCAAGGCGCCGAACACAATGTAAATGACGATCGCGACGGCGGCCACCCACTTGAACTTGCCCAGGTCCAGCAGCCGGGGGCGCGTTGCCTTGCCCCTGACGGAGATGAAGCGCCGGGCGTTCTTGAGCACCTTGGCCTGGATGGCGACGGTGCCGATGGTGACGGCCAGGATGATGGTGGAGGCCGCGCCGAGGATGCCGTAGTCGGGCTGGATGGACTGCAGCCCGTTGGTGTACAGGAACGTGGAGAACACCTCGATCCGCACGGGTGTGCCGTAAAGCAGCGGTACGCTGAGGGTTTCCAGTGACATGCTGAACACCAGGATGGAGCTGTAGACGATGGGCGGACGCAGCATCGGCACCACCACCTTGAACAGGATGCGCAGGGGTCCGGCGCCGCAGACGCGGGCGGCACTTTCCAATGATGCGTCGGACTGGCGCAGGGCGTTGGCGCAGAAAACATAGGCGATCGGGGCCAGGCCCACGGCCTCGGTGACCGCCATGCCGCCCAGGGAATACAGGTTCCATGGCAGGAAGCCCAGGAACTGGCGGACCTGGACGCTGATGAATCCGGCCGGGCCGTACAGGGTGATCCAGCCGAAGCCGAGGATCAGGGTGGAGATGAAGAACGGCCATTGCATGGACAGGCCCAGCAGCCGCCCGAACGGGAGCTTGGTGCGTACCACCAACACCGCCATGGGGATGGCGATCAGGAGGGTGAGCACGGTGGTGCCGACGGCGAAGATGGCCGTGTTCAAGATGACCTGGCCGAAGCCGGCGTCGGTGAACAGCCGCGTATAGTTGCTAGGCGTCAGGAGCCCGCCGGCTTCGTAGAGAGGCCGGTCGCGGAAGGACTGGTAGAGGATGGGCACAATTGGCGCAAGCACAAAAAGCGCCAAAAGGATGAATACGCCGTATTGCACGATCCGGCCCCTGTCGACGCCGAAGACCCGTGGGTATTTCGGCGCCGGCAGGGTGGAACGGCCAACCGGATGCGAGGTTGCACGTTTGGTGCGGGTGATGGTCATTGCTTGGCCTGCCTGGTCGCTGGAGAGATCTCGGAGGGTGTCAGCTGCCCAGCTGCGCGTTCCACTTGGAAACAAAGGCTGTGACTTCGGCATCCGGCACCACGGTGTAGGGGACGCGGATGATGCCGTCCTTACCGGCCAGCTTTTCCACTTCCTGGTACGTGTGGCGGCCCTCGCTGAGTTCCACGTTGTCGCGGTAGGAGCTGAGCCCTCCTTCGGCAACGGCGTTCTGGCCGGTCTCGGAAAGCACAAAGTCCAAGAACAGCTTGGCCGTGGCCGGGTGGGGGGCCTTCGGGGTGATGCCGATGCCGCGGCCCAGCACCACCGTCCCGTCGGTGGGCAGAACAAACTTGACCAGCCCGCCGCTGGCTTTTTCCGCGGGGTAACCCACGGCGGAGCTGATGAAGAACCCGGCCACGTATTCGCCGGATAGAATCTTTTCCTTCTGGGTTCCGGAGGATGATTCCGGCCGGGCGGAGGGCAGAATCTCGTCCAGACCTGTCCATGCGTCGGAGCTTCCCTTGGCGAAGGCATGCGAGACGGTGAAGCCCCATGCACCCTTCACATCGCGCGTGGTGATCTTGTTCTTGTAGCCGGCCGCATCCGCGGTGACAGTTTTGGCCAGGCCCGCAATACTGGTGGGTGCCTCCTTCATGAGCGCGGTGTTGTAAGCGATGCCCACCGGGTCCAATGACATGGCCCAAACGTTCGGCATTAGCTGTGCGTAGTCCGGAAGCTGCTTGGTTTCGGGGGAGTCGTACTCCATCAGGGTGTCCGACTTCTCTCCATAGCTGGCCCATGCCTGGACGGCGTTGGAGACCAGCATGTCCGCGGGTGCCTTGCCCGTCGCCATCTCGCTCAACTGGCGCTGGAACACCTCGTCGCTGTCCAGGTTGTCGGCGGAGACCTGCGTCCACGGGTACTTGGCCTTGAAATCCCGCAGGATGGGTGCCCAGTTTTCCTGATCGGTGTTGGAGTAGATGGTGAGCTTGCCACCTTCGGCCTTCGACGCGTCCACGATCTTCGAGTAGTCGGCGGGATAGTAGCTGGGGAAGCCTTCGGGGACGGCGTTGGCGGCCGGCTTGTCGGCGTTGGTGCTGCCGCATCCGGTTAGCGCTGCTGCGAGGGTAGCTGCGCCGAGGACGCCGAAACCCAGTGCCTGGCGGCGGCTGACGGACCCTGAATTGAGCGGTGAAGAACGGAACATGATTCACTCCCTTGTGATCTGGAACACTTTGCGGTTCTGTTTTCATGTTCCGTTCGTTCGGGCCCGCCATCAATCTTTTGGTCGTATTGGTAACCACAAGGGGACTTTTGGTCATATTGGTCCGGATTCGGCGCCCGCCCAGGATGCCCCGCCCCCCAGCTTGTCAAGAACATGAAGCTCGACGCCGGGCTGCCGCACGTGCCGGTTCCCGTTGGATGCCGGTGCGGTAGCGCTCGCAGGTAAGCGGAACCGGTCCTTGGCCGACCATCGCAAGGAATGCCGCGTTCGATTGGCGGCTCATAGAAGCCAATGGGGACTGGGCGTCTACGTGTTGTGGGTTTGAGCTTGCTATTTTCAGGTAAGGCACTCTTCATCCGCGTCTGGACCGCGGCGCGCACCAGTTCCGGATTGGCGGCTTCGATAAGTTCCACCGCGGCGTGTGTCTCGGCCTTATTCATGCCACCGAAAAGGACCCCGGGCGCGCCAGGACAACCGGCGTCGACGATCTGACCAATGTCAGTTGCTCGGGGGCGACAGAGCTTAGAGGAATGGGTGTGCATGCCGCAGCAGCAACGCTAGAAACCAGCCCAAAGGACTGAGAACCACCACGAGGTTCCAAAGTGCACGCGAAGTGGGTACGAGGGTTCCTCGAAGACACTATTGGGCGTCGATTGGGCCGGAATTGATGGTGGAACTCCGCGCCCGGCAGGCATACTGTGGCAATTAACACCTTAAGCTTGTGGGCCCTGCGGGGTTTGGCTGGGGAAACGACGCCGGGAGGCGGGCCGCCTGTGGTTTTGACAGTGTCGCTTGAGGAAAGGGACAGCTCATGAGGATTCTCGTGCTGGGAGCCGGAGTGATCGGCAGTGTATACGCGGCAAAGCTGATGGGCGCCGGACACGAGGTGGTGATGCTGGCCCGCGGCCAGAGACTGGCTCAGCTCCAAGATGCAGGGCTGGTTGTGGCTGACTCTGAGTCACGGGAGCAAATCGCATTGCCAATCAGGGCAATAGGTGCGCTTGGCGTGGAAGACAGGTACGACGTCGTAGTGGTCGCTGTCCGGGCAGGGCAGCTCACAAGCGCCTTGCCGGTGCTGGGCATCATGGACGACGGATTCGACGTGTTGTTTATGGGTAACACCGCTGGGCTCGAAGGCCAGCTTGTCCAGGCACTGGGCGGCCGTGTCTTGCTGGGCTTCCCGGCCGCTGGCGGCGTCCAAGACGGGGCAATAACCCGATATGTCCTGATCAAACAGCAAAAGACAATGCTGGCTGAGCCGGGCGGCGCTATTTCGCAGCGCACGCTGGGCCTGAAAAAAGTGATGGAAGAAGCCGGTTTTCCGGCCGCGATCGCCACCGATATGCCCGGCTGGCTTCTGGCTCACGCCGCCTTCATTGTCCCCATGGCCTACGCACTGTACAAGTTCGGCACTGATGCGCCCCGGTTGGCTGCCGACAGGGAAACTCTGCGCTTGATGGTGCATGCCACAGCTCAGGCTTTCCGGGCCCTGCAGGCTAGCGGAAACACGCAGGTCCCGGCTAATCTGCGGGCCCTCTACCTGCGTTTGCCGGCGGCGTTCGCTGTTGCCTACTGGAGGCGGGTATTGGCTAGCCCGAGGGGGGAATTGTGGTTCGCAGGCCCCACCCGGGGCTCATCGGAGGAAATGGGTGCGCTTGCTCAGTACCTGCAGACCGCCATCCACGGCAGTGGCGGTGACGCCCCTGAGCTCACTAGGTTGCTCAGTGGAACTCCCGGACCGTCGGGTCCTGCGCCGTCGCCCGGCCCCATGGCCTGAGCTTTCACTTCGGTTGGCACCCGTCAGCCACTGCCTTTTGATGTCTGCGGGGTACTGCTGGCAATGTTTGGCGTGGTGGTGGAAATGCCACGTGGTGGCTCAGGCGCGGTGGTTGCCTCCGGATCCCGGAGGTATGTGAATGTCAGAGAGCCGGGGATCGGTCCGCCAGAACCGGCGGCCGTCACCTGGACCTGGCCTGCCACGGCGGCCGGGGGAATCACCACCATCCAGTGTCCCGGCCGTGCAGGGTCTGCCTCGACCCCCACCGGCTGACCGCCAACCATCACCGTGACTACGTCCACAAAGCGCCCGGCCAGCTGGAACCGGCCGCCAGCGAGTCCACTCGAGGGCTTGCCCGTGGGTCCTTGGCCGTCGAGGGCATCCAGCCCGGCTAAGCCCAACGGGCACGCTGTGCTGGACCCATTCCATGGCGGCGGAGATTCTGTGGGGTTTTGGGCGTGCGCGGCGAGAAATGATGCCACAAGGTTGTAGGCGGTCCTGTCCAGGCACCGTTCAGGGCCAGGCTGGATCAGTGCGGACAGCCTAGTTGCAGCGTCCCTCCATCCGGAGGCGTCGCCTTGCTCGACGGCACGGCAGATTGAGCTCACGGCACTCCACAGGGCGAATCCATCAGCACTACTGGCCTTGCGTGGGCTGACGGCCATGTCCAAGCTGGCACAGTCCTTGTTCTGTAGCAACACATACCACTGAGCTTGCGGGGGATCGGCGGGGTCAACTGGTCCCGGAGGCACCCAGGCGAGTGAGCTGCCGTTGTTCGCCCCGCTGCCTCTCGCAGGCTCATCGCCGCTGGCACCGACGGTGCTCGCGGATGGCGCGGAGTTGGATGGCCCGGGGGCGGATGGCGCGGGGGCGGCAGCGGAGGTTACCGTTGCCGTGGATATCGCAACGGAAGAGGGCGACGACGGCGCGGGAGCTTGAGGGGGAGCGCTGCACGCGCTAATCAACAGCAGGGCAACGGCCACCCCACCCAATGACAACTCCCGAGTGTTCGCCCTCCACAGCATGGTGACCTTCCCACCACCGTCAGCCCCTACGCTCATTTATGTCCTCTGCCCGATCCATGGAAGCAGTGGAATAACCTCTAATCTCAATTATCCTCCGTCTTGGGACGGTGGCAAGGAACAAAATGAGCAGTTCTGCCATGCCATGATGCGGATCTGGGACGGCGGTTGTGGGAGTCCGTCGCACCGCGCCATGTTCTTAGATAATCGGGGCACGCTCATGGCTGTCCACCTAAGAAGACCCTTAGCCAGCCCTAACTTTTTCCTCCATAAAAACGGTCGCAGGCTTGGCCAGCATGGCAGAACTATTAGCTGTATCCCTGAAAAAAGCAATCATCGAGCTCCTTATTCAGTACTGTTGCGTGCAACTTTGGCTAACGGGGCCTGAAGCCCAGTACGGCATCGATTGTGTAGACATTATTGGGTAGAGCGCGTGCCTAGATGACACTTGTGTCATAAACAGCCCCTTCTGACGCGTGCTGGATGAGACTCGTCACATATAGCCCGGAATCCCGTGCTCCGTTTGTTAGGGGAATCATCATGCAAACACCCGTCCACCACCCCTTCCACCGGGCCCCGAGGCGCCGATTGCGCAGACCGGCCGTCATTTTGACGTTCGCTCTGCTGGCCGGCAGCATGGGAGCGCTGGGAGGACTGAACAATTTCTCCGGTCCCGTTGCTGCGGAGGCCGCGGTCCCCTCGAGCGCCACCGATTCGACGAAAGTGCCGCACTACTTCGGGCCCTACCCTAACTGGGCAAACAGCCCGCAAACTCTGGCAGACGCAATGGTGAGCATCGGCGTCGGAACCCCCACCCCGGTCCTGTATGGCAACCCGCTGACCGAGCGTAGTTACGCCACCGACTACGCTAAGCCAACTGGCACACTAGGCCCGGTACTGGTGGTCCTTGACCATACGAAACTGCCCGCTGGCACTCTCCACGACTTCCAGAGCTGGAACCAGGGCAATGCTGGCGGGAGTCCAACCACCTCAGCTGGCAACCTGTTCCACGCCTTGGTGCTGCGACCTACCGGCACTGCGGGAGAATACACAGTCGTATACGCCAGCGACCAGCTGCAGGTTCCGGTACCAGCCGTGACCACCGGAGAGGTCACAACCTACTCCGTGCCAGCTGTGACTGTACAGAAAAACGACGTGATCGGCTTTTACGGGCAGGGGATTCCGGTGGACACCGGAGCTCCCGCCAACGGTGACACCTTGAGCACGCCAGCAAGCGGCGATACGACGATGGCCGCCAACGTTCCCCCGGCCAAGGACTCGGCGATCAAGCTGGGAGCTACGAACTATCCGGACTTCTCCCACGACCGCACTTATTCCTTTGGTGCTGATGTCACACCGACCATCACCGACCCGGGAACGGGGGCCGAGGCAACGGCCTCGGTGGACCCGAAGACCGGAGCCATCTCAGGTGTGAGCGTAACCAGCCCAGGCGCCGGCTACGCGGTTCCGCCCGCGGTGACAATCACGACTGCCGGAGTCACCCCCACCACAATGGCTAAGGCCACCGCGAAGATCGCCACCGGCGTCATCACCGGCATAGACGTCAACGAGACGGGTTACGGCTTCACCGCACCCACAGTGACTCTGACAGGCGGCGACCCTGCTCCCGGCTCGGAGGCAACGGCGCTGGCCAGCGGTACAGTTGATGACTTGAAACTGACCGATGGAGGCAAGGGCTATGCAGCCCAGCCGTTGGTAAACATCTCCAAGCCTGACCTGGCCGACGGCGTGCAGGCAACTGCCAGCGCAACCATGGACGCCAATGGCGTAGTCACCGGCGTTGAAATAGCCGTCGCCGGCAGTGGCTACACCTCGGCTCCAACGGTAACCGTCACGGATGCCAGTAAGACCGAACCCACAACGCGGGCCACGGTTGTGGCCACCATTGGCGTCACCCGGATCGACATGACCTCCGGTGGTGCAGGCTACCTCTCAGCGCCGACCGTGACCATTGCAGACACCGTGGGCGTTGCCGACAAGGGCGCAAGCGGAACAGCCAAAGTTGCTGTCAAGGGCTCAGTCACCGAGATCGTTGTAACCACACCCGGCGCCGGGTACCTCACCCCCGGAATCAAGAAGTTCGTGGACACACTGCCAGGCCAAGGCGAGGCAAATGCCAACGACCTAGGTCAGTACATTCCGGTCGCAGTGCCCGACACCACCACCTACCCAGGCACGGACTATTACGAAATAGCAGTGGTGCAGTACCGGATGAAGTTCCACCGTGATCTGCCGGCCACCCTTCTTCGCGGTTATGTCCAGCTCTCAACCAGCGTTGTCCCGGGTAAGAACGTAACCCTCGGCAACGCCAACATTGACCCGGCTCTCCCCGACAGCCCCATCAGCTTCAACGGCGTGGACAACCCGCATTACCTCGGCCCAACCATACTCGCCACGAAGAACAAGCCCGTCCGTGTTCTGTTCCGTAATCTCCTCCCCACCGGTAAAGGCGGCGATCTGTTCCTGCCGGTCGACACCTCGGTGATGGGTGCAGGTGCGGGCCCCAAGATGATGACTCTCAACCCCGTCACCAAGGTTCCAGAAGACATGGCGGCAGACGAGCAAAGCGTTCTGGACGGTGTACGCAATCCCATGTGCGGGGAGACGCCGAAACCGGACACGTGTTTCTCTGAAAACCGTGCCACCTTGCACCTGCACGGAGGCATTACCCCGTGGATCAGCGACGGCACACCGCACCAGTGGGTCACCCCAACCGGTGAGAACACCGCGTATCCCAAGGGCGTCAGCGTCAGCAACGTCCCGGACATGCCGGACCCCGGGCCCGGTGCCGAAACGTTCTTCTACACCAATCAGCAGAGCGCCCGAATGATGTTTTACCACGACCATGCGTGGGGCATCACCCGCTTGAACGTGTACGCCGGTGAAGAAGCAGGCTACATGATCACTGACGACGCCGAGCAAAAGCTGATGGCCCCCGGAGGAGCTCTTGAAGGGCTCGGAATGGGGATCCCACTGACCATCCAGGACAAGACCTTCGTGCCCAGCGCAACAAGGATGGCCCAGCTGGACCCCACATGGGATGCGAAGAAGTGGGGCGGAGAGGGCAACCTCTGGCAGCCGCACGTCTACATGCCCGCCCAGAACCCGGGCGACGCCAGCGGCATGAGCGCATTCGGCCGCTGGTTCTACGGACCGTGGTTCTGGCCACCGGCCAAAGACGCCAAGTACCCGCCCATTGCCAACCCCTACTACGAACCTGATTGCGACACGAACGTGGCTGACTTCTGTGAGCCTGCCTTGATCCCGTCCACACCGAACAACTCTGTGGGCATGGAGGCCTTCCATGACACCCCTGTTGTGAACGGTACCGCGTATCCCACCACCACCATGGACCCCAAGTCCTACCGTTTCCGGATCCTCAATGGCTCCGACGATAGGTTCTGGAACCTTTCGTGGTACGTGGCCGATCCCGCAACCGGTACCGAGGTTGCCCTGAAGGCCAGCGAGCTCTCCCTGGCACAGACCGACCCGGTGGTCATGCCTACTCCGGACACCGCAAAGAGCCCCAAGGGCCCCGACTGGATCCAGATCGGCAACGAGGGGGGCTTCCTACCTACCCCGGCTGTGGTTCCCGCCCATGAGACAACGTTCATCATGGACGCCACCAGATTCGATGTGGGCAACGTGGACCAGCACTCGCTGCTGCTCGCCCCGGCAGAACGTGCCGACGTGATCGTTGACTTCTCGGCCTACAGAGGCAAGACGCTGATTCTGTACAACGATGCACCGGCCGCGTTCCCGGGCCGAATCCCAGGCTACGACTACTACACCGGTGCACCGGACATGTTCCCGGCTGGCGCACCCTCTACTCTGCCTGGCTACGGACCTGACACTCGCTCAGTCATGCAGGTCAAGGTCTCGAACGCGGCACCTGCACTTGCCTTCGACCGGCCGAATACCACGGCTGACCAGATGGGCAAGCTAATGGCGGCGTTCGATCACCACACCGATGCAGCGGGAAATCCCGCCGGAGTTTTTGAATCCAGTCAGAACCCCATTGTGGTTGGCCAAGCCGCCTACAACCAGGCATACGGATCGACGTTTGTTGGCAGCGGTTACTGCAACGCAGCGGTTAACCCCGCAGCGAAGTGCGACGGCTTCGCCCGCATCGCCGAACAGGGAGGCGAACAGTTCAAGTTTGATACCTTGGCTGGCCCGCAGCTCAGTGTTCCCATCCAAGGCAAGAGTGTCCACGACGAGATGAATGCGGCCAACTTTGATGAGTGGGGGCGCATGAGCGGCAACATCGGGTTGGAGGCGCCAGGGGCAACTCCGCTTCTGCAAAACATAATCCTCTACCCGTACGTCAACCCTGCCACGGAATTACTAGATGGCACCAAGGGGATCAACAGCCTCAAGGTGGCACCCATATCCACTAGCGCTGATGGCACACAGATATGGAAGATCACCCACAACGGTGTGGACACCCACCCGCTGCACTTCCACCTCAATGACGTGCAACTGCTCAACAGGGTCACGTGGGATAACATCATCCTCCCGCCTGAACCTGGCGAAATCGGCTGGAAGGATACCGTGCGTGTCAGCCCATTGGAGGACACCATCGTGGCGGTCCGCCCCATCCTGCCGAAACTCCCGTTCGCCATCCCGGACAGCAACCGGCCATTGAACCCGATGATGCCTCTAGGCGCCAAGGGCTCCATCACCGGCGTGAATGGCTACGAGGCAGGGTTCAACAACACCGACACCAACGGCAACCCGATCGACCCCATCACTAATGTCATGACCAACTTCGGCTGGGAATATGTGTGGCACTGCCACATCCTCAGTCACGAGGAAATGGACATGATGAGGCCCATCGCGGTCAGCACCCCACGCACCCTGGCTGATGCTTCTGTACTGAGCTTCACCAGAGCCGCTAATGAGGTGTTGCTGAGCTGGACTGATGGGACCCCAGTTTCGATCACGGATCCCACCTCGTGGGGCAATGCGAAGAACGAGATCGGCTACAAAATTGAGCGTGCGCCACTTACCAACGGAACGGCTGGTACGTACGCCCAGATTGCTGCCACCCTGGCGAACGTCACCACGTACACCGACAAGACCGCCGGCACCGGAGAATACGCCTACAGGGTGACAGCCTGGAACGCGGCCGGAAACACCGTGTCAGTGCCTGTGCTCACTGCCACCACCGTTGCCACAGTCCCTAAGGTGACCAGCCAGAACCCTGCAGCTGGTGCCACAAGCGTGGCGAACAACGTCAAGCCAACAGTCACCTTCAACGAGGCTGTCACGGGCGTCAGTAACTCCACGTTCCTACTGAAGCAGGGCACCACGGCCGTTGCGGCCTCGGTGAGCTACAACGCGGCAACGCGAACGGCAACCCTGACCCCAACGTCGGCCTTGGCCACTGACAAGCCCTACACCCTCTCGTTGACCACGGCCATCAAGAGCGTCTCAGGCGGTTCATTGGCACCGACAAGCTGGACCTTCATCACAGGTCCCGCCCCAACGGTGACCAGCACTAATCCTGCCGCCGGAGCCACCGGTGTCGGACTGGGAACGGCCACCAAACGGACCCCGTTGAGTGCCACCTTCAGCGAAGCGGTGACGGGCCTGCCCACCACCGCTGCCAGCACCCCCAACTTCACCCTGAAGCTGGGAACGGCAACCATCGCCTCGAAGGTCAGTTACAACGCCACCACCCGGGTTGCCACACTGACTCCTGACGCGCCACTGGTCAGCGATAGGACTTACACCTTATCTCTGAGCAACGCGGTCAAGGACGTGGCAGGCAACCCGCTCACCGCCAAGACGTGGACCTTCATCACCGGTCCCGCCCCAACGGTGACCAGCACTAATCCTGCCGCCGGAGCCACCGGTGTTGGACTGGGAACGGCCACCAAACGGACCCCGTTGAGTGCCACCTTCAGCGAAGCGGTGACGGGCATGCCCACCACCGCTGCCAGCACCCCCAACTTCACCCTGAAGCTGGGAACGGCAACCATCGCCTCGAAGGTCAGTTACAACGCCACCACCAGGGTTGCCACACTGACTCCTGACGCACCACTGGTCAGCGATAAGACTTACACCTTGTCTCTGAGCAACGCGGTCAAGGACGTGGCAGGCAACCCGCTCACCGCCAAGACGTGGACCTTCATCACCGGTCCCGCCCCAACGGTGACAAATAGAACCCCTGCGGTCAACGCCACCAGGGTCAGCCGGACAGCAAACATCACCGCAACCTTCAGCGAGGCAGTCACAGGATTGCCCGCCACGGCCGCGGCCAACGGGAATTTCACCATCAAGCGGAGCTCCAACGGCGCCGTCTTCCCGTCAGTCGTCAGCTACTCCGGAACAACCAGGGTGGCAACGCTGAACCCGACAGGCACACTGTTGGCGAACACCAAGTACACGCTCACCCTGGGCAACGGGATCAAGGATGCTGCAGGCAACCTGCTGGCACCCGTGACCTGGAGCTTCACAACTGGCAACTAGCACCACTGCAGCGTACCCCGCCGCCCAACCCGCACGTGTGGGTTGGGCGGCGGGGTACGCTGCCTGCATGGGCTCAGTCATACAGGACGAGGAGACGATCGTGCTCAGAGAACCATCCCGTCAAATGCGCTGGCAGAAAGTTAGGGCACCGAAACTAAATGCCCGCCGCTTGCTCGCGTTGCTGTTCGCCATGCTGTCGCTCGCTTTGGTGGTCCCACCCACGCCAGTCTTGGCGCACGCAGCGCTGCTGTACTCCCTGCCTGCCGATGGCGCAGCCCTCACCAGAGCTCCCGCTTCGGTGGAGTTTGTTTTCGGCGAAACCGTGGCCCCTGTCCTTGACGGTTTCCAGCTCTACGAAAGCAGTGGCGGACACCAAATCCTGCACGTAGACCAACTGGACGCCACGGTCACGGCTACCCTGCCGCCAAAACTTGCCAACGGTAGCTACAGGCTCAGCTGGCGCGTCATCTCAGATGACTCCCATCCCATTTCCGGTGTGCTCTCGTTCAGCGTCGGGAGGGCCGGCGCAGGGGTTCCGGCTGTCGTCCCGGATGCCTCCGGAGGGGTGGACCTGCTCTACGGAGTACTCAACGCCTTTGGTTATCTGGGTTTGTTCGTCCTTATAGGACTCACGGCTTTCGATCTCTTCGTTGCCCGGACCACTGTGGCGGCTCGTCCACTACCTTGGGTGGCTGGATTCCTCGCCATCAGCGCCTACACCTTGCTCGTGCCCCTCAGCGCGGTGCGGGAGAGAGGTTCGGGTCTTGGAGATCTGGCTGATCCAGCCGTCTGGGGAATCGGGTGGTCCGGGGGGCAGGGGTTAACCCTTGTCTTTGCCCTTGCCGGGGTACTGCTGATGCTGTTGGCATCCAGAATTCCGGGAGCGGGCTCTAGCTGGACGGCAACGGTGGGGGCAGGTGTGGCTCTGTTTTCTGTTCTACCCATCGGCCACACTCAGGCGTACGAACCCGGCTGGCTGGTGATGGGCTCGGACCTGGTTCACGCCGCGACGGCAGCAGTTTGGCTAGGCGGCCTCGTAGGACTGGTACTGCATCTAGCCCGTGCCCGGCGGCACAAAGGTGACCCTGCACTGGCCGCCATGGTCTTGGGCAGATTCTCCACGTTGGCTGGAGGACTGGTGGTGCTGCTGGGCATTTCGGGGACAATCATGGCCGTGGTGATGGTTGGTTCGGTGGCAACTCTTGTTGGAAGCTCCTACGGTCGGTTGTTGATGGTCAAGTTGGCAATCGTGGCTGTGATTGGAGGATTTGCGGCATGGAACCGTTTTGGACTTCTCCCACGTCTGGTAAACGAGGGAATTAAGGGAAAAGCTTGGTCCCGCTTAGCCCTTGCCGTGCGTCTTGAGGCTATTGGGATAGTAATGGTGCTTGGGCTCACCTCAGCACTGACGTTGCAGAATCCGCGGACGCTCGAGGTGCTGGACCCGTCAGGAACTGAAATACTCGTTGACCTTGGAACTGGGCATCTCACCGGCACCTTCAGCGCTGGTAAGGCGGGTACGAACGTACTGCTCTTTACCATCACTGACGTTGGTGGGGATCCTCTAAGTCCCTTCAGTCTGCCTCAAGTAAGCGTGGCGGAACCAAACCAGAGCCTTGGACCGCTGGCTGCCACAGTCAAACCAGGGGAGACGGAGGGAAGCTACCAAGCAGAAATGGACCTGCCAGTCGCTGGAATGTGGAAAATCACAGTCGCCGTCCGAATCAACGAGCTCGAGCAGCCCGCGGCCGTGATTGATGTGGTGGTGGCAAAGTGAACCGTGCCGGTGCCCAGCCGTGGGGAGGCACCAGGAGTCAGACCTGTGTACTCGTGAAGGTCCCAATCTCAGCTGAGTAAATTGACCGACTCATCAAGGGGATCAGGGTCAGCCGAGGCTGAGACGGTTTTCCCAAGCGGGGATGGCGGCACAGATAGTAGCGGTAACCGCAAGGTAAATGTGGTGCCGTGGCCAAGCGTGCTGGCCACGGAGACGGTGCCGCCACGGGCCTCCGTGACGGTCTTGACGATGGCCAGACCCAAACCGCTCCCAGCTCGCTCGCCGGCAGCGGACCCGGTCTGAAAGACCTCGAAAATGGAGCCCAGATCCGCCTCTGGGATGCCTGCTCCGGTATCGCTGACAGTCAGCACCAGCTCGCTGCCTAGGGGGTCGGCTGTTACAGCGATGGTGTCTCCTGGGCCGGTGAACCTGACCGCATTCTCGATCAGGCAGTCCATTATTGCCTCGAGTCGCTCATTGTCGCCCAGGACGGTGCCAGCTTCACTCCGGGAACTCCAATTCCTGTCGGCGGTGATAGCCCATCGGCGCAAGATCACGGCCAGCATCCTGTCGACGTCGACCGGCTCGGTGTTCGGCGGCTCCACAACCCGGACCAGGGTTAGTAAGTTGGTTGCCAACGCTGACGCCTTAATGAGCTCGGCTACCACCAGCTCGGCGTCCTCGCGCACCGTCGGCTCGGTGGACTGATCGGCGATGAGTTGCGCGTAGCCCCTAGCGATTGTCAGGCGCGTGCGTACCTCATGCGAACCGAACCGAGCGGCATTTTCCCGCTGTTGACTGCGGTGGCGGTCAGCCTGCTGCAGTGCGCGCAGTTGGGACTGAGAATTCCACTGACGGTCAACATGCCAGATCAACAGCGCCATAATACCGGCCATCAAGAAGATCTCGGTACATTCTTCCCATTCGATGTTCCCTGCAATGGCATGGCCCACCAGGGCTGCACCAGTCACTGTTGTGACAACGAAGAAGGCAATCATGGTGGCACGCCGTGGCCACGGGCAGAGTCCGTAAAGCAGCGCGAAACTAGCCCATACCAGATGAAAGGGGATGGTTTCCTTGCCAGGCAGCACAAAGGTGAGGTAACAGTTCACGCCCGCGAACACCACCCACGCGGCGGCGAGGACTGCTTTAGATCGCGATCCTATATCCAACATTACGCACCGTTTCAATTTGGTCCTGTGAGAGTTTGGATCGCAGCCGGCGCACACAGACGTCAACCACGTTTGTCCCGGTGTCGTAGCTGGTGCCCCAGACGCGCTCAAGAAGCTCGGCCCTGGTACATGTCTCGGGCGCCCGCTGAAGGAGGTGGGTTAGGAGCACGAACTCGCGTTGGGTTAGTGAGATGCGGCGCCCATCAGAGACGAGCTCGCGTTGCTGGACATCTATCTCGACGCCAGCTCTTCGAAGGTAGCGGGGGACTGCTAAGGGCGGGGCGGCCGTTCGAATGCGGGCGTGAACCCGGGCCAACAGTTCGGCGTTGGCAAACGGTTTGGCCAAGAAATCCACCGCACCGCCCTCCAAAACACCCACCCGGGTAGCCACCTGTGTCATGGATGAGAGCACCAAAACCTGACTCGCAGGACGGGATTGCATTAGTTCGGCCAGAACATCCTCGCCGCGGCCATCTGGCAACACCAGATCCAAAATGATCAAGTGCGGGTCAACAGTCCTGATGGTTTTGAGGGCATCAGCTACAGTGCCAGCCACCGTGACCGTGTGGCCGGCTCCGCTGAGGATTCGGCCTAGGAGCCGGGCGAGGATGGGCTCATCCTCGACAACGACGATGCGACTCACGCCGGTGTCCAGTCTATGGCAATGGTTTTCGAACGGTGCGAGACAGAACGTACAGCTGAGGCCACGGATGACGATCCGCTAAAGGGTTGGGACGTCCGGGAACCTCGCCCGCAGTCATCAAGCGCCCACGCTTCAGGGAGACTAATCCCGAACGAAGCAATGCGATTTTTCATGCGAGGTTCCCCAATTCACTGTGGCATATAATCCACAACAATATGGCTGGACCGTTCACGGTAGTGGCCGGATGCGCTCAGCGTAAGCTATGTCACCAGAGCTGTCAATCAGTTAACGCGGCAGCGCCAATGTCGATCACCCCGGGAAACTATCTTGGCTCATGGGTGGCAACCGCCCCATGGGGCAACGTTTTGTTGCGCATCATGCTGAATCTCTTCCCGCTGGCCGTGGTCTTGCCATCTCCCGGGGGAGAAACCGGAAATGAACACCGCGCTTCCGTCTTCAGGCCAAGGACGTGCTTAGCGCCGTCGGATTTCCTCGCCACAGCCAACTGCACTAACGCTCTCACTGTTGCCGACCTTGGTTCAGCCATCGCATGTCCGTTGCTAAGAAGCTACGCCGGCGCTCATCCTCTCGGCCCTGAGTGATCCTGCAGACTGTGTTGGAGGGCTGAACAGCGGTGCGGAGGACTATTTGGCTAAACCTTTTGACATTGATGAACTGTTGGCACCCTGATGGTGACCTTCCACGGCGTGGGAACGGGTGTGCGGGCCGAACGGTAAAGCGAATTTTTGGAACATCTCGCGCGTCATTCACCAGCATGCCGGCAGGGGAGCCTGCCTGAGGCAAACCAGGAGGACAACATGAACGAAATGCTCCACATCGACTGGACCAGGTGCGACGGGCGGGGGCTGTGCACCGAACTATTGCCCACCGTTTTGGTCCGCGATGACTGGGGCTATCCCTTGGCCCTGCATTCCACCAACGGTGGCCGCAGCAATCCGGCCACCAGTTCCGGGAATAGAAGAGCCAGACGGATACGTCTAGGCAACATCTGGACAGTCTTGGGGGGGGTGTTTAGATGATTCCGCTTGCGCCGAGGGCGGTGCCGATTCCGTAGGTCGCCGCTAGTGCCAGGGCGCCGCCAACTACTAGGCGCAGTGCAGAGGTGGTTTTGGAGCTGCCTCCGATGGAAGCACTCACCGTTCCCGTCAGGGCGAGGGCGAACAGTACCGCCAAGAACGTTACGGGGATCCGCCATTCCGCTGGCGGTAGCAAGATGGCTATCAGGGGCAGGATTGCGCCAACAGTAAATGCGGCTGCCGAGGCATAAGCTGCCTGCCATGGATTGACTTCTTCATGCTCGCTGATGTTCAGTTCAGCGGCCAGATGTGCTGATAAAGCATCGTGGGCGGTGAGCTCAAGGGCCACCTGTGTTGCAGTGGCTTCGCTGAGGCCTTGGGTGCGGTAGATCTCGGTGAGTTCCGCCAATTCAGCTTCAGGATCTTCAGCCAGTTCGCGGCGTTCCTTCTCGATAAGGGCCCGTTGGCTGTCCCGCTGGCTACTCACGGACACGTATTCACCTAATGCCATGGAAACAGCGCCGCCAACCAGTGCGGCGATTCCAGCGACAAGAATGGGGGTGGGTGAGTTGGTCACGCCGGCGACTCCCACGACGGTGGCGGCGACGGATACTATGCCGTCGTTGGCGCCGAGAACACCGGCCCGCAACCAGTTCAGGCGCCCGGCGATATTAGGTGTGTGCGGTTCATTGTCATGGAAGCCCACTAGTTCGCTCATGCGCTCAAAATAGCAGATGAAGTGGACCAGAAATACTTAGTACAGGTTCATAGCCTTCACTCGTGTGCTCGCAAAGCTGGCTGGCTGAGCACCATTATCGGAGCAAATTGTGCAGCCAAGGTTTCAACAGCAGCAGTTTGAGTCACAAGCGGAGACTCTTTGGTACTAATCTGTTTCCCAGCGCGCACTTACCGGTGCATCCTTGAGCTGTCCCGACTCCGAGGCTTGGGTCTTATTGTTTGCGGCACAGCTCAGTTTTGTGGTTCCCACTTCTTCGAATTTCCAATGCCGGTTCAACAAAGTTGTGCCTGGTTACCGCTTGATCCTGCCAGAAGTCCTGTTTCAACCAGCCTGCGGGTACGCCCCACACACAGTGGTCGGTATTGTGGGATTCATGATGGTTGGATGTTAGCTGAGGTAGGAGAAAACACCCATCATTCCACGTTCGGCGTGGTAAGCGTTGTGGCAGTGGAAGAGCCACTGGCCGGGATTGTCGGCATCGAACTGGACGGTCACAGTCTGCTTGGGCCGGACGATGACAGTGTCCTTCCGCGACCCGTCAGTCCCGATTTGGAACGTGTGACCGTGGATGTGCATGGGGTGCCACATCATGGTTTCGTTGATGAACTTCACTTCCACCCGTTCTCCAGCTTTGAGGTCGAAAGCGTTCTCAAACTGTTTGGTCATGTCGAATCGGTGGCCGTTGATGCCCCAGTCGTACTTCATCATTCCGCCCGTCAGGCGCAGTTCGTAAGTCCGGTCGGGTTTCTTGGCGGGCAGTGTCACGGAGGGGTCTGCGGTGAGTTGGCCGCCGTCGACCACGGTGCCGCTCAGGGTGCCAGGCAGGGACTCCCAGGTAGGCGTGGTTCCAGTACCGGTGGAGATGAGCCCGTAGCTCATTTGTCCTTTCCCCTCTGCCAGAGCGAGAAGGGCAGTAAAGCCTTCCTTGACGGTGATGAGGGCATCGATGCGTTCACCCATACCGAGGACGACGGCGTCCACCTCGGTGTGCTTGATGCGGAACCCGTCGGTGTGGGTTAGGGTCAGCTGCTGACCTGGGATCCCCACACGGTAGGCGGTATCCCCGGCGGCGTTGATGATGCGCAGACGGACTTTTTCGCCCGATTTGGCCACGAATGTTTCCGGGTGTTCCGGGGCCTTGCCGTTGAAAAGATGGAAGGGGTAGGCAACGTCGCCCGCGTCTCCGCCCAAGAATTCGCTGGAGGTCCCCATGAGCATGTGCCTCATGGGCATGCCGCCCCCTCCCATACCTGTGCTCACGCCTTGGGAAAGTTCCTTCAGAACACCATCGGGAGTGCCGGTAACGCCGTCGAGCCAGTCGTCTAGGACGATTACCCATTCTTTGTCATAGACAAGTGTCTCGTTGGGATCGTCGATGATGAGCGCCCCGTAGAGGGCTTGTTCGCGCTGCATTTCCACATGCGAGTGATACCAGTAGGTGCCAGGGTGGGGCAGTTTGAAGTCGTAGCTGTTCTGGGAACCGGGGGCGAAGGCGTCTTGGGTCAGGCCGGGAACGCCGTCGTCATTGTTACGCAGGGCTAAGCCGTGCCAGTGCACACTGGTGCCGTTACTGAGTTTGTTTGCAATGGTGACGTTGAGTTGGTCGCCCACCGAGCCGCGCAGGGTGGGCGCCACGAGGGCGCCGTTATACCCGGCGGTGGAGATGGTTTTACTAGCCAGCGTGGTGGTCAGTGGTGCCGGTGCTAGCGTTGCGCTGATGGTCCTCCCGGAAGTGACCCGGGCGGCTTCGAAGTCTGCGATCAACGGATCCGTGGGCAGGATCCGGTTCGCTCCGGATGCCGCCGGTGGGGGAGTGCAGGCGCTGAGTGCGGCTATGGCTGTAGCGGCTACGGACAGTCTTAGGAAGGAGCGCCGGGTGGGGGTGGTGTTCATAATGAAATCCTTTAATTGGTTTCCGGTTAGACGGGGGTGATGAAGGTGCCGGCGAGGTTTTGTAATTGATAGATACACTTCATCCATAGGCCGGTGCGCATCGTCAGGCCCCAGGCGATGAGAATGGCTGCCCCGTTGATGTTGACCACGCGAATGTGCGGGCGCACTAGTCTGAGGTCGATAGTGGGGCAGGTCGCTAGTGGGTCAGGTCGCCAGTGGCTCAGCCTCTGCACAGGGCAAGGACGGCGGTGAGTCTGGGGCCAATCCAAGGTCTCCAGCCCAAGCCAAACACGGATGCCGCGTGCTGCTCCAGCGCCGAGCCCACGACGAGAAAGCGGGCCCCGGTCAGCAAACGGCGAAGATTTCCCGGCTCCTTGGGATTGGACAGGCCGGATGCCTATTTCAGCTTTCAGGGCATCGTCAGGGGTGTTGGTGGCAAAGAACTCCCCCATGCTCACGACCTTAGGGAGTGGTTGGGGCGAAGGTGGCTCCGCCGTCGGACGAGCGTTGCATACCATCAGCTGCAGTTACCCAGATACTTGGTGTGCCGGCTGTACCGGCCACTGCGGTGACCGCTTGGACCTGCCCAGCAACCTTCCCTGTGGAAGTCCATGTCAGCCCGGCATCGTTGGAGATCTGGACATTACCGCCCGGAGTGATACCAACCACCTGTGTTGGAGCCGAGCCTGTTGTAGCTGTTCCGATGGCGAAGGATACGAACTGCATCAGTGGGGCGCCCGGGACTGCGCTCCAGGTTCTTCCGCTGTCGGTGGAGCGTTTCAAGCCTTCTTGGGTGGTGGCCAACACTATTGGGGTGGCCGGGTTTCCTGCCAAGACTGCCGGGGCAAAGCTCGCCGTTGATGTGGTCCATGTGAGGCCGTCTGCGCTGGTCCACAATTTTCCGTCAAAGGCGACGAGCCCGTGCTCAGTGCTGCTGAGAGCGTGGAAGTCTGACTGGCCACCGCGCGAGAGAGGTTCCCACGTTTTGCCGGCATCGACGGAACGGATCAGTCCCACGGGGTCAGGCAGTGTTGAGCCGGGTCCGGGATGCCCGGAGGCATAGAAAACCAGCGGATCGGCGGTTGTGGTGAACCCCATCAAGTCAACGGTCTGGGTGCCAATCTTGGTCATGGTGGGTCCGGTGGCGTCGTAGAGACCGTCATGGGTGGCGAGCAGGATCTGCGTGGATACAGGATCCACAAAGATCCCATGCACGTGTCCGGTAGAAGCTGGTGCAGGGTCAGGAGAAACTGCAGTGGTGGCCGTTGTTGTGCAACCGGTCAGAGCAAATGGCACGAGCAGGGCCGCGCTGATCAGCGGGAGGTGTGTGTGCGAAAAGAGCGCTTTGGGGGTCATCAGAAATCTCCAGAAGGAAGTGGGAAAGCTGTGGCCGGTGGCGGTCGAAAGCTGATTCTGACCGCCACCGACAGTTGCCCGGGTGACATTTTAGAGGGCTGCTAGTAGCTCTTTCATGTCATTAATTTCGGCCTCTTGGCTGGAAACAATCGACTTGGCCAAGGTGACGGCGTCGGCGTTCTTGCCGTCGGCGACTTCGGTCTTGGCCATTTCTAAGGCCCCTTCATGATGGGCGGTCATCTGGGTCAGGAACATTCTTGCGGCTTCGTTGCCTTGAGCTGCCTTGAGTTTGTCCAGGTCGGCGCTGGTCATCATACCCGCCATGGAGTGATCGCCGGTCATGGTGGTCGGCTCACCCCAAATGCTCAGGAAACTGGTCATAGTGGCGATTTCAGGGGCTTGGGCAGTCTTGATATCCTTGGCCAAAGCGATGACTTTTGCGTCCAGGCTGGGCTTTGCCAACATGATCTCACTCATCTCCACTGCTTGGGAGTGGTGAGGCAGCATCATTTGCGCGAACATTGCATCCGCCGCGTTGTGTTCGGCGCCTATGGCAGGGGAATGTGCGGTGGACATGGCCGAGCTGCCATGGTCCATGCCTTCCATAGAGCCTGCATCGGGGCTGGTGGAACAACCGGACAGAGCAATAACGGCGGCTAGTGCGGCGGCGGAAACGGTTAGAATTTTTTTCACAGTAAACAGTCCTCAACTCAAAAATTTCACTACAAATGGACGTCACCCCTCGGCGGGGTGCGCTAACGAGGACCTGTCACTCGGTGACAGGTCAGAATCGAGCGGTTTACGTCCGGCTGATGGAGAGTTGAGTCAAGGACGGCGGGTCCAGAACGCGCCCTGCGCATTTGTATCCCTCATGGCCCGATACGGTGGGCCCGGCGGCAGGGTCGGGCACGAGGCCCGGTTGCGGGGCCGCTGGCGTAGCCGCCCCGGCGAAGGGGATGCAATCTCCGTGGCTGGCCATGGGCATCTCACATCCCAAGGGTGAACACCCACACACATTCATGTTTCCGTGGAGGGAGGCCACTGCCGCAACCTCGGCATGGTCGGCGACTGACATGGTTAGTGATGCTGCGGGGTGTGCACGAGCAGGAGCCCCAGCCACGTCGGCAGCAGCTGAAGCGGCAGCGGTGCTGATGTGCACGGACGCCATCGGTGCAGCCTGTGCGCTGCCGATGACGTGCATACCCAGAAGGCCGCCCACAATAGCGGCCGCCAGCGTGATTAGGCCCACCCAACGCAGCAAGAATACCGGCAGTCGCAGCGTGCTTGACGCGTTCATGGCGGGATCCTCTCTGGTGGTTTGGCAGTCTCAGTCGTTGTGTAGTGTACCGGAGCGAACTGGATGGTTCCGGTGAGTTAGGGGTTAGCTCACTTCAGCCGGGTCGAGCTTAAGCCGGCGCAGCAGTTGGGCGTTCAGGGCCACAACGATGGTGGACAAGGACATAAGCACAGCCCCGGCCGCTGGTGAGAGCACGAAGCCGACGCCGGCGAGCACTCCGGCAGCCAGTGGGACTGAGATGATGTTGTAGCCCGTGGCCCAGATCAGGTTTTGCCACATCTTGCGGTAGCTGGCTTTGGAGAGGTCCACGGCGGAGAGTACAGCGCGGGGATCATTACCAGCCAAGATCACCCCGGCTGATTCCATGGCGACGTCCGTTCCGGCGCCGATCGCGATGCCAACTTCTGCTCTGGCCAAGGCAGGTGCATCATTGACGCCGTCGCCGACCATGGCCACCTTCATGCCGCGGCTTTGGAGTTCGGTCACTTTCTGGTCCTTGTCTTGGGGCAGGACTTCGGCGAAGACCTCGTCGATGACCAGCTCCGCGGCCACGGTGGCGGCGACTTGCTGGGCGTCACCGGTGATCATGGCAACTTTGATGCCGCGGGATTGCAGGGCGTGGACGGCCTGCCGGGATTCCTCACGGACTTCGTCTTCTAGCGCGACGGCACCGATCACGGCACCGTCTTTGATGACGTGCAGAATTGAAGCCCCTCTGTCCATCCAGCGCGTTGTTGCGGTCTTGATCCGCTCCGGTTCGGCCAGAGCGAGTTCCTTCAGCAGTGCCGGACCGCCGACGGCCACGGTGGAACCGTCAATGGTGGCCTGGACACCGCGGCCGGTCATCGATTGGAAACCGGTGGCTGCCATGGCTGGTGTGCCGGTCTTGTTCGCGGCTGCAATAATGGCTCGGGCCACGGGGTGTTCACTGTCGGATTCCACAGCGGCGGCCAGTGCCAGCAATTCATCCGTGGTCAGTTCTTCAAGGGCCGCAACGTCCGTCAGTGCAGGTTCGCCCTTGGTCAGGGTTCCGGTCTTGTCGAAGAGGACCACATCGATGGTGCGCATCCGCTCCAGTGCCATCCTGTCCTTGATCAATACCCCAGCCTTGGCTGCGCGTTCGGTGGAGATAGCAATGACCAATGGAATGGCAAGGCCCAGGGCGTGAGGGCAGGCAATGACGAGCACTGTCACCGTGCGGGTCACGGCATCTGGAATGCTGCCCAGCAGCGACCAAACGATGAAAGTGATGACGCCGGACCCGGCGGCGAAGTAGAACAAGAACGCGGCGGCACGGTCGGCCAGGGCTTGTGCCCGGGACGTGGAGGATTGTGCCTGAGCCACCAGCCGCTGGATTCCGGCCAACGCTGTGTCATCGCCGACGGCGGTCACTTTCACCCGCAGGGAATTATCGGTGGCAACGGTCCCTGCCACCACGGGGTCGCCAACCGTCCTGGAGATGGTCTTGGATTCGCCGGTAATCATGGACTCGTCCACTTCCGCGGATCCGTCGGTGATTTCGCCGTCGGCCGGCAACCGGGCCCCGGGTCGGACCAGAACAATGTCCCCGGGGTTCAGTTCGGCGATGCTGATGGTTTCGGTGCCGCCGTCGGTAACCCGTTCGGCCTCATCCGGCAATAGCGCGGCGAGGGCGTCAAGGGCGCCCCGGGCCGAGCCCAATGCCCGCATTTCGATCCAGTGCCCCAGCAGCATGATGGCCACCAGCAGCGCCAGCTCCCACCAAAAGTCCAAGTCGAATCCGCCAATGCCCAGGCTCGTCACCCAAGACGCAATGAACGCCACCGTGATGGCCATGGAGATCAGCAGCATCATGGCCGGCTGGCGGGACTTGATTTCCTGCCACCCACCTTTGAGGAATGGCTGGCCGCCGTAGAAGAAGATCACTGTGCCCAACAGTGGCGGGATCCAAGCCGAACCGGGGAACGCCGGGACGGTGTAGCCCAGGAGGTGCCCAAACATGGGGCTGAAGAACACGACAGGGATGGAAAGGATCAAGGTCAGCCAGAAGCGGTTCTTGAACATGGCGGTGCTGTGCCCGGCATGTTGGCCCCCGCCATGCACGGCATGGTCATCATGATCCATGCCCGTATGTTTCATCGATGAGTGATCCATCATAGTGGGACTTGTGCTGGAGTGATTGCCCTCTTTCGGTGCAGTGCCGGTTGATTGGTGGGCAGTGGGGTTGCTGTTCTTCTCCATGACTCTCCTTGCTCGGCGGTGCACAAATAATCGGCAGCTGGTTAGCTTCGGGTCAGGGAGTACCCAGCGCTTTCGACGGCGGCTCGCACCGATTCCCGGCCGGCGCCACCGGTGACGGATAGTGTAGAGATGCCGCCGGCCACCAGTTCAACGGCGGCCGATTCCACTCCTGGCACGGCTGAGATAGCCGTTTCCACAGTTTTCACGCAATGCCCGCATGTCAGGCCCTCCAAGGCGTAACGTGTGCTGGCAGCTTCGCTCGGAACTGCGGCACCTGACACTAAGGCTGTTGGGTCGGAAGTGCAGCACCTGCAGCCGGTATCAGTGGCTGGGGTCAGGTTGAGGTCTTTGCGGGTGTCGGTTCCACACATGTCAGTGAATTCCTTCGAATGAGGATGAATGATGTGTTGGGGTTGAACGGCAGTGGCGGCCGGAATGCTCCTGAGCCGAGACAAACTACTTCACTGACAACAAACTCATTATACCCCCTAGGGGTATAAGCGGTCAAGGTAATGTGCGGCTGCTCTGTGACTGTCTCCCTATATATGCAAAGAGGAACGGGCAGGGAGTTGAGTATGGCTGAACCGCGTCAGGAATATTGTTGGCCGTTTATTTACGGCGGAAGCGTTGGCGCCGGTTGTACCGGTGCGATCTATGGGCGTAGTACACCTCAACCTCGGCAAAGAGTGTCAAGAAGCGATTTAGGACCAGTACAATTGGTCAACCTAGCCGCTAACGTGGGCCCCTGGCAGTGATAACCAACACGTGTTTTTGTGAACTCCCACCTTTATGGGCTCAGTCAGGACCGGGTTTCAGACCCTACTGCGCCTGACACTGGGGATTGCTGTGGCTGCAGGGATTTTCCTACTGGCCCCCACATCCTCACCATTTTGCTTGCCGGGGTCTGGATGTCCTCCTGATAGCGGGCACGCCACGCGTTGGGGCAGGGCGCGAATACGTGTCGGTAGCGACACTTCTGGTGCTGATCATTGATGGGCATGACGGCGTTATCGTGTTTTTCTTGGCCTAGGCCGTCCAAATGGGTATGGGAGGGCGACGCCGGTGGCGAACGTGCGCTTGAGGACGCCCGGGGGAAGCGTGCTGCCTACAACAGCACGGTTACTGCCGGGGATAGGCCAGATGTTCCATCGTTGGCGCCAGGGCTGGAAGTTGCACTGGACCTGTAGAGGATATGGGCAGCACTCCAGCAGCGCCTTCTGTCCGTCAGCTCCAGAAAAATCATTCCATGATGCAGATGCTTCATGAGTTGGGGCTTTCCAGAACACGCCGCAAAGGCATGGACTTACGGCAGCTCAGATGTGTAGCCCTGATCTGACGGTAATCCGCCGCACCCATTGGAACCTTTGCCGTGGCGCTTTGCCCGTTACCTGAACTATCCGGCAGAGGATCAGCGCCCTTGCGCGAAATTTTTCGCTCGCATCTACCCGGGTGACCGTCATTATCGGCATGTCCGGGCTACCGTCCCTGACTAATCAGCTGACCGAGGGCAGTCGAGTCGAAGTCCTGGGTTAGCTTTCTCACGTCTCAGCGGATTTACCCGCACTGTCGTCGTAGAGTTCATCTCCACCGTTGCCGCCGCGGTTGGGACAGATTATGAGCAGAAAAGATTAAGGTGCTACCGGGCAGCGCTGGATGCATCGGCAATGAACGCCGTGATTGGCCTCAAACCCCGCTGCATCCCGGTTGCGCATTCTTACCTTGTTGGATCAGGTCACGGCTCGTTTCCGCCGTAATATTCTGAAGGTGGCTGACACCGTTGAGCGGAATTAGGCGGTGCCGTCAGGCCGCTGGACCCGAGGGCAGCGCGCCGCCTTCATCTGTCCAATCCTGGCCCAAGTCATCGTTCAGGGCCGGGTCAGTGTCCACGTCTGGGAGCCCGCTGTGCCGCTTTGACTCTGTTTCAGGGGAGGAGGATGCAATGGGTGAGCTGTTTTCCCCCGGGTGAAGAAGACGGGTAGCTATTTTTCCAGTTTCGTCCTTGACGGTGGTTTGCACATGTTCGATGGTCTCTTGGACAGCGTCCATCTCCCATACCGCGCGCGCATTGTTCTTCAAGTTCTCGTAGCCGCGGCGGCCCACGCGGGTGCCCACAACATATCCCACGGCCAGTCCGGCTGCGAAGGCCAATTTCGCTTTCATGGATAGCTCCTTGTCTTGTCTGCACGTCACGCGTGCCCTTGGTGTTGCGATTGCAGAGTTCAAAAAAGTGGTTCTTGTCCCACTGTAATGAGGCGGACACTGTTGGAGAATTAGCCACGCGGGAGCACTGGTATTCATCGGCCGGTTCAGAATGCGGCCGCCGCTCTCCGATGCGCTTTAAACGGCAGCGCAGGAATAGGGATCCTCGAGGAGAGCATCGCTCCCAGGCTGCACGTCCCGTGCATGCCACCGCGTGTTCGTGCCTTCTTTAGGGGTTGAACCCCCACACCCCGTGGTGGCGCAGGGTTCAGCAGTGGGGCGGTATTTCCCAGCTCGGCATACATATCTCACACTGTTGAACGTGCAACGACCACAATCTAGTAGCTTGGATGGTTGCAATCTCACCATGCAGGAAAAGAACATAGCTGCTTAGTGTCAAGCCTGAATCCACCCTTGATTAGCCAGGGGGCTACCCGGTCCGAATGGGATACGTGGCTCTAGAGCGCTGGAGGACCCACTAGCCCGGATTCAGGGTGTCACGGGCAGCCACGGGCTAGATTTCTACCCTCTCATTCCTCCCCCAAATGACGCTGGCACTCGAACGCAACAATTGTCAGTAGAAATCGTTCGTTAGGGCTGGGTATACCCGGATAACCTGAGCTTTCGCTGCGAGGGATTGACGTCAAAGTCCACCATTGGGGGCTGAACTCGTTGACAGCACAGTAAACTGACCCAGGGCACGTATCGCTTGCCACACTTGGCGATGCACCCGGTGACGCTGGGTTGACTTCGCAAGTGGTGGGAGTGTGTTCGAACAACTCTGCGCCGAGTCTCTCTCTGGACAATCCAGGGACCTGTGCCCCGCGCAGCGATCCTCTAAGGTGGGGGAACTAGAGAACCCGCGCCTCGGCTGCAGCCAGCCCTCTGACTCTGCTGATACCGGGGATGAGGCCTCGAAGGTCTCAGCTAGCTAAGGGGCCTCTACCACCTATGACGCTTAGGCGCGGACCATGCCCAGTAGTCTGGCGAAGATGCCCTCACCATCATCAGCAATGCCATCGTGGTGGAAGTCAGCGGTTTCCCAGACTTGCAGCCCCTTGACGGCGGCGGCCGTGGCGAGAGCGATTTCCCGGTCCACGAAGATATCGTCGCTGTAGACGGCGGCAGCCACGGGTACGGTGTTGCGCCCCAGTTGTGCCACATCGTAGAGGGCACCCCACCCTTCCGTCCGGGCCGCCAGCAGTTCTGCGAGCTCCGCTAGGGGTTCAAGTGCCGGGTCCTGCGCGAAGTACCAGGGGTACACTGCCTCACCCGTCAGCAGCGGCTCATCAGCATCGGGGTGGAAGTCGGGATGTTCACGCAACACCCGTGCTGCCGCCCAATTGCTGGCCGAACCTTGTACATAAATTGATTCGTGCATCACGGCGTACAGCGGATTGGCAGCGCGGCTGACATAGGCGCTGACCTGGGCTAAGAACGCGTCGGAGAGCCGATCGCCCTCTGGCGTGGGCACAAATGCGTCCTCAAGCAGGTAATGGAGGGCATCGAAGCGGGTGTTGCCGCCCAGGAAGTTGCCCAGCATTTGCACGCGTTCGGGCGTGAGCCGTTCACCTGTGGGCAGGTATTCGGACACGGCCACAACGTGGCGCATGAGCCGTGTCAGGAGGGGGCGGTCCGCCGGGTACTTGGCAAAGTATTCGGCGTTGCGGCTGCGCAGACGGGCAAACGTGGCCTGGTAAACCTGGTCGGCGGGTCCGGTCAACGGGCCCAAGCCGCCGGTGACGAGAGCCTCGCGCACACCACCGGGGGCGAAGGAGAGGTACGTGAGGATGCAGAAGCCGCCATAGCTTTGGCCAAACAAGCTCCACGGTCCGGAGCCGAGTTCGGCGCGGATCATCTCGGCGTCGGCAACAATGTCATCGGCGCGGAAGTGCGAGAGGTAGTCTGCTTGGTCCTCAACCGAACCGAGAAGTGGCAGGGTCTGGCGGGTGGCCGGGGTGGAAAGCCCGGTGCCGCGCTGATCCAACATGAGCACACGGAAATGTTTGGTGGCTTCAGCCAGCCAGCCGCTGAGCCCGGCGGGCCTGTTGCCACGGCCACCGGGTCCGCCCTGCAGGAACAGCAGCCAGGGCAGTGCGCCCGCTTCGGTCCGGGCGTCCTCCAATTCGCGGGCAAAGATCTCAATGCTCGCACCATCCGGGTTCCCATGGTCTAGGGGGACGGTAAAGCGGTGGTCGCGCATGCGCACACCACGGATCGTGTAGGAATCTGAGGACCTCATACCGAAACCTCCGCCGCAGTGCTGGCAGCCCCGAAGGTGTTCAGCGCGGACCCGTCCAAACGGAACACGTGCCAGCCGTCCATGGGCGCTGCTCCGAATGACTTATAGAAGTTAATGGAGGGCTCGTTCCAATCCAGAACGCTCCACTCCACCCGCGCATAGCCGCGTTCCACAGCAATCTGGGCCAGGTTTTGCAACAGCATTTTTCCGTAGCCGCCGCCCCGCGCCTCGGGCCGCACATACAGGTCCTCGAGATAGATCCCGTGCGTACCCTCCCACGTGGAGTAGTTCAGGAACCAGAGGGCGAACCCCACAATCGGTTCTCCGGCAACAGGGGAGTCCGCCACGTGCGCGTAGATTTGCGGATTCGCACCGAAGAGATTGGCGTGCAGCATCTCTTCGGTGTTTTTCACGGCGTCGGGCTCTTTTTCATAAGCAGCCAGATCGTGAATCATGCCAAGGATAGCGGGGACATCGGCGGGCGCAGCGGTGCGTAGCAAGTTCATGAATTTAGCTTATCGTGCAGCTTACATCCTGCTGAATTCCTGAAAATGTACCACGGCGGCACCTGCCTCATTTGACGCCTCAAGATCCACCGTGGCGTGCATATGCCAATCATGGTTTCCTGCGGGGTCAACAATGGTTTGGCGCACGGACCAGCTCTCAGCTGACGGGGCTATATGCAGCAGCGCCGGGCCACGGGCGGCCGGGCCTGCCTCAATGTATTCATGCTCGTCCCAGTAGTCATCCAGTGCGTCGGCCCAACGGTCGGCGTCCCAGCCGCGATCGGAATCGAGCGCACCCAAAGCCTGAACGTCATCATCCGCAGCAAGCTCTACGCGGCGGAACATCTCGTTGCGGACCATGACCCGGAACGCACGTGCGTTATCGGTCAAACGCGGCGGGGCCGGCGGCAGGGCTGTTTCTTCGAGGAAGGTGGCACTGTCAGTATCCTGGCCACTAGTCATTTTCTCCCACTCATCGAGCAGGCTGGAGTCCACCTGGCGGACCAGCTCGCCCAGCCACGAGATGATGTCCTCGAGGTCTTCGCGAAGCGCATCTTGGGGGACGGTTTGGCGCAGCGCCTTGTAAGCGTCGGTGAGGTAGCGCAGCACAATACCCTCGGAACGGGCCAGTGAATAGTACTGCACGTACTCACCAAAGTTCATGGCCCGCTCATACATGTCACGGATGATCGACTTCGGGCTCAGCTCAAAGTCACCCATCCACGGCGAGGCCTTCCGGTACACGTCAAAGGCACCAAAAAGCAGCTCGGCCAAGGGCATGGGGTAGGTGACCTCGTCGAGGATGGCCATCCGCTCGTCATACTCAATGCCCTGAGCCTTCATGTCAGCGACCTTTTCGGTGCGTTCACGCTTGAGCTGGGCTGAGAGTATTTGACGTGGCTTCTCCAGCGTCGATTCAATCACGGAGATAACATCCAGCGCGTAGCTAGGCGACTCGGCGTCGAGCAGGTCAAGGGCTGCGAGCGCAAACGGCGACAGCGGCTGGTTCAGCGCAAAGTTCATTTGCAGATGGACGGTGAGGCGGACCGTGCGTCCGTCGGATTCCAGCTCATTCTCGGGGATACGCTCCACCACGCCGGCACCCAGGAGCTCCCGGTACATGCCGATGGCCTTGCGGATCAGCACCCTCTGTTTGGACGGGGACTCATGGTTTTCGGTCAGTAGCGCCTTGGCAGCCTGGAAAGGATCGCCGGGGCGTTCTAGCAGGTTCAGCAACATGGCGTGGGTAACGGTGAAGCTGGAGGTCAGCGGTTCAGGCACGGATTCGGCCAGGCGGGTGAAGGTGGGTTCACCCCAGCTGACAAAGCCTGTCATGGGCTTCTTCTTCACTACCTGGCGTAGCTTCTTTTGGTCGTCGCCAAACTTGGCAACCGCCTTTGCCATGGACTTGGCGTTTTCAATCACGTGCTCGGGGGCTTGGACAATGACGGTCCCGGCGGTGTCATACCCGGCACGTCCGGCACGCCCGGCGATCTGTTGGAACTCGCGCACCTGCAAGATGCGGGTCTTGATACCGTCGTACTTGCTCAGGGCTGTCAGCAGCACGGTACGGATGGGCACGTTGATACCCACACCCAAAGTGTCGGTACCGCAGATGACCTTCATCAGACCTGCTTGGGCCAGTTGCTCCACCAGGCGGCGGTACTTGGGCAGCATGCCGGCGTGGTGGACACCAATCCCGTGACGGACCAGGCGGTTGAGGGTTTTGCCGAAGCCGGCGGAGAAGCGAAAGCCCGCTATGAGCTCACCAATCTTGTCCTTTTCCTCCCGCGTACACACGTTGATGCTCATGAGGGTCTGCGCCCGGTCAATGGCCTCAGCCTGGCTGAAGTGCACAACATAGACGGGGACTTGCTTCGTAGCGAGCAGTTCTTCCAAGGTCTCGTGGATGCCTGTCTGCACGTAGTAGTAATGCAGGGGGATGGGGCGCTCGCCGGAGGAGACGGTGGTGGTGTCCCGGTTGGTCAGCTCCGTCAGCTCGCGTTCAAAACGGCTCACATCCCCGAGGGTGGCGCTCATGAGCAGGAACTGGGACTGCGGGAGCTCCAGTAGCGGCAGTTGCCAGGCCCAGCCGCGCTGCGGGTCCGAATAGTAGTGGAACTCATCCATGATGACCACGCCAACGTCGGCATCCTCACCCTCGCGCAGGGCGATGTTCGCCAGAATCTCAGCAGTGCAGCAAATGATCGGTGCGTCTTGGTTCACGGAGGAATCGCCGGTGATCATGCCCACGTTCTCGGCACCGAAGATCTCGCACAAGGCAAAGAACTTTTCCGAGACCAGCGCCTTGATGGGTGCCGTGTAGTAGCTGGCAGCGCCGCGGGCCATGGCGTTGAAGTGCGCTGCAATGGCCACCATTGACTTGCCCGAGCCTGTGGGGGTGGACAAAATCACGTTGTTCCCGCTCACCAGCTCCAGCGCTGCTTCCTCCTGTGCCGGGTACAGCTCCAACCCCCGGTCAAGGGTCCACTCCAAAAACGCGTCCAAAATATCGTCGTCGGAGGAGGTCTGCGGATTTAGGGTGGCAAGCTGTTCAAGAAGATTCATGGTCATCCCAGCTTAGGTGCTCGGCGCTATGGGAGGATAACGGCATGGGTGATGGAACATTTCTGTGGGAACCGGACGTGTACGGCCACTTCAGTGATTTTCGCAGCCGGCCCTTCTTTGACCTGACCTTCCGGATCGGGGCAACGGCGCCGCGATCCGTGGTGGATTTGGGCTGCGGGCCAGGAACGCTCAGTGCAACGCTCGCGCAGCGCTGGCCCGGGGCCAGCGTCCTGGGACTAGACAGCTCCGCGGCCATGATTGCCCAGGCCCGCACGCTTCTGCCTTCTCCTGCTTCTACTCTCACGCCTGATCCGGCGCACGACGGCGGCCCCTCTCTCCCGCCCGCAACTCACCGGCGTCCAGCTCAGCTAGAGCCGGGGCTGGCGTTCGTGCAGGGCGATATCACTGCCTGGCGGCCGGGGTCCGGCGGGTTCGCTGGACCAGCCATAGCCGCCGGGGCTCCACCAGTTGATGTGGTGGTGTCCAATGCCGCCTTGCAATGGGTGCCAGGGCACCGCGACCTCATGGCGCAGTGGGTGGCAGAACTGCGCCCTGGTGCGTGGCTGGCAGTGCAGGTCCCGGGGAACTTTGGCTCGCCGTCGCACGTGTTGCTCCGGGAATTGGCAGGCAGTCCGCGCTGGCGCAAACAGCTGGACGGTGTGTTGGGCCACCATGATGCGGTGGCGGAACCCTCTGAATACCAGGAGCTGTTGCTGAGCAACGGGGCCACAGCAGATGTATGGGAGACAACGTACAACCATCTATTGCCGGGGGAGTCCACGGTGTTGGGCTGGGTCCGGGGCACCGCCTTGAGGCCAGTGGCGGCAGCTCTGGGTGCGGAAGAAATGATCAAATTCGAACAAATGTTCGAACCTCTTTTGGTGGCGGCCTATCCGCCGGGTGAATGTGGCACAATTTTTCCGTTCCGGCGGATCTTTATGGTGGGAGAGAAACAATGAGTGAAATGCAAGAGTTTCCCCAGGACTGGCAGCGGGCCCTGGTGCTCGTGGCACACCCGGATGATCCCGAATATGGGATGGCGGCGGCGGTGGCGGAATGGATCACCGCCGGAAAACAGGTCAGCTACGTGTTGGCGACTCGTGGGGAAGCCGGCATTGCAGGCATGCACCCGGAAGAGTCGGGGCCGCTGCGTGTCATGGAACAGCAGAACGCCTGTGCCCGGGTAGGTGTGAGCGATTTAGTGTTCCTGGATTATCCTGACGGGCGGATCGAAGAGGGGCTGGGGTTGCGCCGCGACTTGGCCCGGGAGATTCGCCGGGTCCGCCCAGATGTGGTGTTGAGCCTGAATCACCGGGATGAGTGGGGACCGGGGCGGTGGAACTCCGCCGATCACAGGGCAGTGGGCCGGGCTGTCCTGGATGCCGTAGGGGATGCTGACAATGAATGGATCTTCCCCGAACTACTGGCCGAGGGCCTGCCGCGGCACAAAAGCAAGTGGGTGGCCATCATGTCTCCACACCCCACCCATGCCCAGCCGGTGTCAGCTGCCAGCATTGAAAAAGCCTGCGCGTCGCTGGCAGAACACAGCCAATACCTGCGAGCGCTGAGTGAGGAAGCTGTGGATGTTCAGGCCCGCAAGCAGACAGAGATGGTCACTTCTGGTGGAGCCGTGGCGTTTGAGCTGTACGGCTAAGCCAGTGGTGTAGTTCCAGGCCCTGGTTGGCTCCGCAATGGGCGTTGCGATGAGCGGAATCGCCACACCTGCAAGATGCGCGATGCTCTCACAGGCAATGACACGGCGAGGGGAGTAAATTATGAGCAGTGTGAACTAACGTGACCGAACGGAACCACAGGAGGATTTGTGCTGTTTCAACTCATAGCCCGCAATCTGGCGCCCCACAAGGGTCCCTTGATAGCCATTGTGGTGCTGCAATTCCTCTCCACTCTCGCTTCGCTGTACCTTCCAACGCTCAATGCGGACATCATTGATGACGGCGTGGTCAAGGGCCAGATTGACGTCATCATGAACCTGGGCCTGTGGATGCTGCTGATTACGGCCGGGCAGGTGGTGTGTGCCATTGCGGCAACGTTCCTGAGCGCCAGGCTCGCCATGGGGGTGGGCCGGCAAATCCGGCGGGATCTGTTCAATAAGGTGGAGTCATTTTCCTCGCAGGAGATGGGCACCATTGGGGCGCCCTCCCTCATTACCCGCACCACCAACGACGTCCAGCAAGTGCAGATGCTGACCCTGATGTCCTTCACCTTGATGGTCACGGCCCCCATCATGTGCATCGGTGGGATTGTTCTTGCCATGGCGCAGGATGTGCCGCTCTCCGGATTGCTGCTGGTGATCTTGCCCGTGCTGATTATTGCAATCTCCTTGATTGTCCGGGTGCTGGTCCCCACTTTCCGTAAAGTGCAGCGCCAATTGGATGACATTAACGGTGTGCTGCGGGAGCAAATCACCGGCATTAGTGTCATCCGCGCCTTTGGCCGGCGCGACTATGAGGCCCAACGCTTCGCCACCGCCAATGGCGCCCTGACCACGTCCCAACTGCGGGCCGGACGGCTCATGGCCTTGATGTTCCCCACCATCTTCTTTGTTGTGAACATCACCAGTGTGGGCGTTTTGTGGTTTGGTGGACAACGCATTGATGCCGGCCAGATGCAGATTGGGGCGCTCACAGCGTTCTTGAGCTACATCATGCAAATCCTTATGGCTGTCATGATGGCCATGTTCATGTTCATGATGATCCCGCGGGCGGCCGTCAGTGCAGAACGCATCACCGAGGTCCTGACCACCGAGCCCACCGTCATGGATGCGCCCAATGCCATCTCCCTTGACCGGCTCGACGGCGTGTTGCGGGTCCACGATGCTACCTTCAGTTATCCCGGGGCTCAGAGCCCTGTCCTCTCTGGCGTCAGTTTCAACGCAGGGCCAGGAACCACCACGGCCATCATCGGCTCCACTGGTAGCGGAAAGTCCACACTGGTGAACCTCATCCCCAGATTGCTTGATACCACCCAAGGGTCCATAGAACTTGGCGGGTATGACGTCAAGGCACTGAGCCTTGCCACACTACGCAGCTCCATTGGCTTGGTGCCGCAAAGGGCTTATCTTTTCAGCGGCACAGTGGCAAGTAACATTCGCATGGGAAACCCACAGGCAACGGATGAGCAACTGTGGCAGGCGCTGGAAACGGCGCAAGCTGCCGACTTTGTGCGCAATTTGCCAGAAGGGCTCGAAGCTCCCATTGAACAAGGCGGCTCCAACGTCTCCGGTGGACAGCGCCAACGCCTGTGCATTGCACGTGCCATAGCGGCCCAACCCGCCGTCTACTTATTTGACGATAGCTTTTCTGCTCTGGACTATGTCACTGACGCGAAACTGCGTATGGCTCTCAAGCCTGTCACCCGGGATGCCGCCGTCTTAGTGGTTGCCCAACGGGTGGGCACCGTCAAGGACGCGGATAACATCCTGGTGCTCGATGAAGGAAAGCTGGTGGGGCAGGGTACTCACGAAGAACTCCTGCTCTCCTGCCCCACCTACCAAGAGATCGTCACCTCCCAGATCAACGCTGAGGACGCACAAGAACAGGAGACCCCGGCATGAGCATGATGCGAGGCGGCCGCGGTGGCGGCCCTCCACAAAAAGCACTGTCCTTCGGGCCCAGCCTGAAAAGAATTCTGGGCCTCATGGCACCAGATAAGATGCGGATTGTCTTTGTTGTGTTCATGGCCGCCATCTCCGTCGCCCTCTCAGTGGTGGCGCCGAAGATCCTCGGCAACGCAACAGACATCATCTTTGACGGCGTTGTGGGCAAGATGCTCCAACAATTTCCCGCCGGCACCACCAAGGCCCAAGCTGTGGAGCAACTACGGGCCAGCGGACAAGGGCAACTAGCAGACATGCTCAGCGCCATGAACGTTGTCCCCGGACAAGGCATGGACCTAGCCGCACTCGGCGCCATACTCATGGTTGTCCTCTCCCTCTACGTAGCGGCGTTCTTCTTCAACTGGTCCCAGGGGTACATGACCACGGGCATAGTCCAACGAGCCATGTACCGGCTCCGGCGAGACATCGAGGACAAGCTGGACCGCCTCCCCATGTCACACTTCCAACAAGAATCCCGAGGAGACGTGCTCTCCCGCGTCACCAATGACATTGACAACTTCGCCCAAACCCTCAACCAGACGCTGACCCAGATCCTCATAGCCGTACTGACGGTCTTTGGGGTACTGGGCATGATGTTCTCCATCTCCCCGATCCTGGCCGGCATCTCCTTACTGACGGTGCCCATCATCGCTTTCCTGACCGTCTTGATCGCCAAGCGCTCGCAGGTACAGTTCGCCGCACAGTGGAAAAGTACGGGCGATTTGAACGGCCACGTTGAGGAGATGTTTACCGGCCACGAGATTGTCAAGGCCTTCGGCCAGCAGGAAGCGGCAATTGAAAAGTTCCGGGTAACTAATGACTACCTCTACGAATCCAGCGCCAAGGCGCAGTTCATTTCCGGCATCATCATGCCCAGCACCAACTTTGTGGCCAACCTGAACTATGTGGTGGTGGCCGTGCTTGGCGGTATTCAGGTTGCTCAGGGAACGCTGACCATTGGCAGTGTTCAGGCATTCATCCAGTACTCACGCCAGTTCAGTCAGCCCATGGCCCAACTTGCCAGCATGATCAACCTCCTACAATCCGGGGTGGCCTCTGCCGAACGCGTCTTTGAGCTGCTGGATGCGAAGGAGCAACGCCCGGACCACAGCCCGGCCGCCAAGCTCGGCAACGCAGCCGGCCGCGTCGTCTTCGAGCATGTCAACTTCGCCTACAACCCGCAGGAGCCCTTGATTAAGGATCTTTCCCTGGTGGCTGAGCCGGGCGAGACTGTGGCAATAGTGGGTCCCACAGGTGCTGGAAAAACCACGCTGGTGAACCTGCTCATGCGTTTCTATGAAATTGATTCAGGCGCTATCACCGTGGACGGGGTCAACACCGCCCACCTGACGCGCGATGACCTGCGCAGCCAATTCGGCATGGTCTTGCAAGACGCGTGGCTGTTTGGCGGAACCATCAGGGACAACCTGGCCTACGGCAAGCTCGACGCCACTGACGCAGAGATCCAGGAAGCTGCCGAGGCCACCCATGTTGACCATTTTGTGCGATCTTTGCCCGATGGCTATGACACGGTGTTGACCGACGACGGCGGTGGGCTCAGTCAGGGTCAACGCCAGCTCATGACCATAGCCCGTGCCTGGATCGCCAATCCGGGAATTTTGATTCTGGACGAGGCCACGAGCTCGGTTGATACCCGCACCGAGGTCATGATCCGCCAAGCCATGAACAGGCTTCGCGCCAACCGGACGAGTTTTGTCATTGCCCACCGGCTCTCCACGATTCGCGACGCGGATCTAATCTTGGTCATGAACCACGGAGAAATCATTGAACAAGGCAGCCATGAACAGCTTTTGGCGGGCCAAGGATTCTACTACGATCTATACATGAGCCAATTTGGTGAACCGTTGGTCGAAGAGGTGAGTCAGACGTGAATTCCATGGATATTTTGATGCACCGGTGGCGCCTGGATACGGAATCGACGGTGCCGCCCTTTGAACAGGTTCGGCTCCGGATTCTGGACCTGGCGTCCTCGGGTGACCTCGCGGTCGGGACCAAGCTCCCCTCGGTGCGGGCACTGGCAACAGATCTGGGTGTAGCAGCGAACACCGTGGCCCGTGCCTACCGCGAACTTGAGCAGGCCGGCATTGTTCTCACAGCTGGACGCAGTGGCACAGCCATCGCCTCCGGCGGGGACAAGATTGCCGCCCAGGTGGCGGAAGCCGCGGAGGCCTTCGCCGCCGTCGTGCGTGAGCTGGGCGTCTCTCAAGCCAAGGCGCTGCGTATTCTCACGGCTGCCCTGGAGCGCAGCTAGCCCACCAAAACTCTAGAAGCGGGCGGAAACCGGGCCAGACCCGGGCGCGCGTTCGAACGAACTTTCGATTATACTAATGAGTGAAAGCAACGTGCGCCGGACTCGCGGCCCTGTTGTGAGCGCACTGCGGACGGCCAAGCGTGAGAGGCGGCCGCTGACGGTGTGGCAGCCAGTGATGTGAAGGAAACAATGGCCCAGTCTGTAACCCCAGAAACCCCAGTAACCCCTGTAAGTACTGAAGCCCCTGGCGGCCCAGCTAAGGTAGCTGCGCCCAAGCGGCCGGATCTCTCGCGCCTGATCGTGAAAGGCGCCAGGGAGAACAACCTGCGCAACATTGACGTGGATCTGCCCCGCGACGCCATGATCGTCTTCACGGGCCTTTCCGGTTCGGGTAAATCCTCACTGGCTTTCGACACCATTTTTGCTGAAGGTCAGCGCCGCTACGTTGAGTCACTTTCAGCCTATGCCCGGCAGTTCCTGGGGCAGGTGGACAAGCCCGATGTTGACTTCATTGAAGGCCTTTCCCCGGCCGTGTCCATTGACCAAAAGTCCACCTCGAAAAACCCGCGGTCCACCGTGGGCACCATTACCGAGATCTATGACTACATGCGTCTGCTCTGGGCGCGTGTGGGTACCCCGCACTGCCCCGTCTGTGGGGAACCAATTGCGAAGCAGACACCGCAGCAGATTGTTGACCAACTCCTTGAGATGGCAGAAGGCACCCGCTTTCAGGTTCTGGCCCCCGTGGTGCGGGACCGCAAGGGCGAGTTCGTGGAGTTGTTCCGGGAGCTCACCGCCAAAGGATACTCCCGGGCCAAGGTGGACGGTGAGCAAATTCAGCTCAGCGAGCCGCCCAAACTGAAGAAGACCTTCAAACACACCATTGAGGTGGTAGTGGACCGTCTGGTGGTTAAGGATGGCATCCAGCAGCGCCTCACGGACTCTGTGGAAACTGCGCTGGGGCTGGCTGACGGCCGGGTCTTGGTGGAACTTGTGGATCTAGAGGAAGGCGACGCCGGACGGATCCGTTCCTTCTCCGAGAACCTGGCCTGCCCCAACGAACACCCGCTGGCCATCGACGAGATTGAACCACGATCCTTCTCCTTCAACAACCCCTTTGGTGCCTGCAGCGCGTGTAGCGGTATTGGTACCAAGCTGGAGGTGGACGAGGAACTGGTGGTTCCCAACCCGTTCCTGTCCTTGCGCGAAGGCGCCATTGCGCCGTGGTCGCTGGGTACTGCCACCACCGAATACTGGAACAGACTCCTTGAAGGTCTGGCCACGGAGCTGGATTTCAAGATGGAGACCCCGTGGAACAAGCTCGATACCGCCTCACGCACAGCTATCCTGTACGGCAAGGACCACAAGGTGGTGGTTCAGTACAAGAACCGCTTTGGCCGCGAACGCAAATACAGCACCGGCTTTGAAGGTGCCGTCCAGTATATTCAGCGCAAACACATGGAGACCGAATCGGATTCGGCCCGTGACCGCTACGAAGAGTACATGCGCCAAATCCCGTGCCCTGCCTGCGGTGGTGCGCGCCTTAACCCGGCTTCCCTCTCTGTGCTGATCAACGAGAAGAACATTGCCGAAGTCTGCGCCCTGTCCATGCGCGACTGCTTTGACTTCCTCTCCAACCTGGTCTTGACTGGTCGCGAAGCGCAGATCGCCAGCCAGGTGCTGAAGGAAATCCAGGCCCGGCTGAAGTTCCTGCTGGATGTGGGTTTGGAATACCTGAACCTGGAACGCGCCTCAGCCACCCTCTCCGGCGGCGAAGCCCAGCGCATCCGCCTAGCCACCCAGATCGGCTCCGGACTGGTGGGTGTGCTCTACGTTTTGGATGAGCCCTCCATTGGACTGCACCAGCGCGATAACCGCCGCCTCATTGAAACGCTCACCAGGTTGCGCGACCTCGGGAATACGCTCATTGTTGTGGAACACGATGAGGACACCATCAAGGAAGCCGACTGGATCGTGGACATTGGCCCCGGCGCCGGTGAGCACGGTGGCGAAGTGGTGCATTCAGGGTCCCTGCCCGATCTTCTCGCGAACACCCGCTCCCTGACCGGTGACTACCTGTCTGGGCGCAAGTCCATTGCCTTGCCCGCCAAGCGGCGCAAGTATGACAAATCCCGGGAACTTGCCGTGGTGGGTGCACGGGAGAACAACCTGCTCAACATTGATGTGAAGTTCCCGCTGGGTGTGCTGACGGCTGTCACCGGTGTCAGTGGCTCCGGCAAGTCAACGCTGGTCAACGAGATCCTGTACAAGGTGCTGGCCAACAAGCTCAACGGCGCCAAGCAGGTTGCCGGGCGGCACCTGCGCATCGATGGCCTGGAACACCTCGATAAGGTGGTCCATGTTGACCAGAGCCCCATCGGGCGCACGCCGCGCTCCAACCCTGCCACTTACACAGGCGTATTTGATAACATCCGCAAGCTTTTCGCTGAGACCAACGAATCCAAGATGCGCGGCTACCAGCCCGGCCGGTTCTCCTTCAACGTCAAAGGCGGGCGCTGCGAGGCCTGCACGGGTGACGGCACGTTGAAGATTGAAATGAACTTCCTGCCGGATGTGTACGTTCCTTGCGAAGTGTGCCACGGCGCCCGCTACAACCGCGAAACTCTCGAGGTGCACTACAAGGGCAAGTCCATTGCCGATGTGCTGAACATGCCCATCGAGGAGGGTGCAGAGTTCTTTGCCGCATTCACGCCCATCGCCCGGCACCTGCGTACCCTGGTCGACGTCGGCCTGGGTTATGTGCGGCTGGGGCAGGCCTCCACTACGCTTTCTGGCGGTGAAGCGCAGCGAGTGAAGCTGGCGGCAGAGTTGCAGAAGCGCTCCAACGGGCGCAGTATTTATGTGCTGGACGAGCCCACCACTGGCCTGCACTTTGAGGACATCCGCAAACTCTTGCTCGTGCTGCAGGGGCTGGTGGACAAGGGCAACACCGTCATTGTCATTGAACACAACTTGGATGTTATTAAAAGCGCTGACTGGATTGTGGATCTGGGCCCCGACGGCGGCACCGGTGGGGGAAAGGTGGTGGCCACGGGCAGCCCTGAAAAGGTTGCCAAGAGTGAGACCAGTTACACGGCAACCTTCCTGCGCGAAGTTCTCTAAGGCGGGCGCCCGCACCTGAAGATATGCCCGCAGGTGCATGGATGCGGCCCTGCGGGGTGGGGTCGTGAGAAACTATGGACGTGAGTACAGTAACCCCTGCCATAAATACGGTCATCCAACGTCAACGCCTGCCCTCGGTGGTCCTCTTTGACCTTGACGGAACCCTTGTGGACCCCGCAGGAGGCATCACCGGCGGCTTGGAATATGCTCTGGCAGCAAAGGGGTTGCCGGTTCCTGGCCCCGACGTGCTCAAGTCGATGATCGGGCCCAAACTTGCTGACGGGCTCATCAATTTTCTGGGTGTTCCTCACGAGCACGTTGACGAGGTCATTGCCGTCTACCGCGGTTGGTACATGGAACACGGTATGGCCATGTCCGTGGTGTATGCGGGCATCGAGAACCTTCTGGTGCAACTAAAAGACGCTGGCGTCTACCTCGCCGTAGCCACGCAAAAACCCGAGCCGCTGGCCAAGGAACTGCTGGCCCTCCACGGACTCGACACATATTTTCACATCATCCGCGGGTCCCATAGTGACGAAAACCTGAGGCCGGGAGACCCCGACTACCGGGCGGGCAAGGCAGAAATCATTGCCGCAGCGCTGGCGGACAGCGCCGCTTTTGCTGCGCTGGATGCCATCCCCGGCACAGACTTGAATACCCGCGCTGACTTGCATACCGGCGCTGTTGTGGACGCCATCATGGTGGGGGACAGGCACCAGGACGTGCACGGTGCCAGCAGTAACGGCATTAACTGCATTGGCGTCGCTTGGGGGTTTGCCGCTGAAGGCGAGCTGGAAGCGGCAGGAGTTGCCGCCGTCGTACATTCCGCAGAGGAACTAGCCGCCCAACTGTCCGGCACAAATGCAGCCAAGGAGGCCGGCCATGGCGCTGTATGACGCAACCCGTCTTCTGACGCGCGGCACTATCGCCACCCTGTGCCGCCCCACGGTTGAAGGCCTCGACAATGTGCCCAAGGACGGGCCTTTCATTGTGGCACCCAACCACCTCTCCTTCTTCGACTCGGTCATTGTGCAGGCACTGACCCCGCGTCCCGTATCCTTCTTCGCCAAGGCTGAATATTTCACGGGCAAGGGCGTCAAGGGCAAACTCATGAAGTCCTTCTTCGAGTCAGTGAATTCCATCCCTGTGGAACGCGGGGAACAAGCTGCGAGCGTGCAGGCGCTCAAAACACTTCTGGAAATCCTGGGTCGCAATGAAGGTGTGGGCATCTACCCCGAGGGCACCCGCTCACGTGACGGCATTTTGTACCGCGGCCGAACCGGTGTGGGCTGGCTGGCTCTCACCACAGGTGCCCCCGTGGTGCCCGTAGGGATTATCGGCACCGAAAAACTGCAACCCGCCGGCAGCAAAGGCTTCCGGCCCGCACGGTTCACGCTGCGGTTCGGCAAGCCGCTGTACTTTGAGAAGACCGGGCCGGACCATTCCCTTCCGGCGCGCCGCCTGGTAACCGACACCATCATGGACGCCATTGCTGAACTGACTAGCCAAGAACGCAGCCCCAAGTACAACCAGAGCCCCAGCATCGAATAGTCCCCAGACGCTCCCACCGCTCGCACGCTCGTGGTGGGGCCCTCGCGTCTGTGGGCCCACCCAGCCTGGTGACACCGCTCGCACGCTCGTGGTGGGGCCCTCGCGTCTGTGGGCCCACCCAGCCTGCTCCCACCGCTCGCGCGCTCGTGGTGGGGCCCTCGCGTCTGTGGGCCCACCCAGCCTGCTCCCACCGCTCGCACGTATCTCGCACAGTACTCGCGTGCGCCTAGGATGGACTTGTGGCAAATCCAGCAACTTACCGGCCCGCACCCGGAGAAATCCCCACGGATCCAGGTGTTTACCGCTTCCGTGACGAACACGGGCGCATCATCTATGTAGGCAAGGCGAAAAACCTCCGCTCCCGCCTGAACTCCTACTTCGCCAATCCGGCCACCCTGCTGCCCAAAACCCACGCCATGGTCCACCACGCAGCGAGCGTGCAATGGACCATTGTGGGCAGCGAGTTGGAAGCCTTGCAGCTTGAATACACGTGGATCAAGGAATTCGCCCCCCGCTACAATCTGGCGTTCCGGGACGATAAAACCTATCCCTACCTAGCCGTCTCTATGAGTGAAAAGTTCCCGCGTGTGCAGGTGATGCGTGGGGAACGGCGCAAAGGAACCCGCTACTTCGGGCCCTACACGGCGGGTGCCATCCGCGAAACCATGGATACCTTGTTGCGCGTCTTTCCTGTACGCAGCTGCAGTGTTGGGGTGCTGCGCCGTGCCGAGCGCAGTGGCCGTCCTTGCCTGCTCGGCTACATCGACAAGTGCGCCGCCCCCTGCGTTGGCCGCATCAGCGTTGAAGAGCATAAGGATCTGGCACAGGACTTCTGTGACTTCATGGGCGGAGAAGCCAAACGCTTCATCAGCACGTTGGAGAAGAAGATGGCTGCCGCCGTGGCCGAGCTCGACTATGAACAAGCCGCCCGGTTGCGCGATGACATCATCGCCCTGAAAAAGGTCTTTGAACGCAACGCTGTGGTGCTGACCGAGGACACCAACGCGGATATTTTCGCCGTCGAACAAGATGAGCTGGAAGCCGCGGTCCAAGTCTTCTATGTCCGTGGTGGACGCATCCGCGGACAGCGCGGCTGGGTGGTTGAAAAAGTTGAGGACGCCACTGATGCCCAGCTTTGGGAACATCTCATGCAGCAAGTTTATGGCGGTGAAGATGCCGAACAAGGTGCCATCCCGCGCCAGATCCTGGTGCCTGAGCTGCCCACAAACCATGAGGAGTTGGCCCAGTGGCTCGCTGGGCTGCGCCAAGGCAAGGTCTCCATCAAAGTCCCCCAACGCGGCGAAAAGGCTGCCCTAATGGATACCGTGCAGGCGAATGCGCGCCAGGCCATGATCTTGCACAAGTCCCGCCGCGCCGGCGACCTGACCACCCGGTCACTCGCGCTGCAAGAGCTGCAGGAAGCCCTTGAACTGCCTATGCCGTTGCTACGGATCGAGTGCTATGACATCTCACACGTCCAAGGCACCAATGTTGTGGCCTCCATGGTGGTGGTCGAAGATGGTCTGGCCAAGAAGAGCGAATACCGCAAATTCGCCATCAACGGTGACGCCGCGATCGACGACACCGCCTCAATGTATGACGTCATCACGCGGCGTTTCCGCAACTATCTGGCGGAAAAGGAACTTCGCGCCCAAGCCGTGGGGACGAGCGGTGAAATTGCGGCCGGTCTAGGGCGCCATGATGGTGGCGCGGGGGCTTTAGTTCACGCTGGTGGGCTTGCTCTGGATGTTGTTGCTGACCCAGGCGGTGACATAGACGAGATGGCCGCCCAGACGCCTAAATCCAAGTTCGCCTACCCGCCCAACCTGGTGGTTGTTGACGGCGGTGTGCCCCAAGTCAATGCGGCCTCGCGCGCCCTAGCAGACCTGGGCATCACGGATGTTGCAGTGGTTGGCCTGGCCAAGCGGCTGGAAGAGGTATGGGTTCCCGAGAGTGATTTCCCGGTCATTCTCCCGCGCTCCTCCGAAGGCCTGTACCTGCTGCAACGCATCCGCGACGAGGCCCACCGATTCGCCATCACCTTCCACCGCGCCAAACGCGGCAAAGCCATGACAGCATCAATCCTGGACACCGTGCCGGGACTGGGTGCAGCCAAGCAGAAAACCCTTCTGGCACACTTTGGCTCTTTGAAGAAGGTGCGGGCTGCCTCGTTAGAGGAACTGGGGCAGGCCAAGGGGATTGGACCCGTGCTCGCTCAGGCCATTCACAACACCGTGGCCGCGCAAGAAAAAGAGCAACCACAGGCACCGGCCGTCAACATGACCACGGGCGAAATTCTCGATTAGCCCACATTTCACTTCGTTCAATGCGGGCCCCGCGGCCAGTAGCGCCAACTGTCCTCCCACATTTCGCTTCGTTCAATGCGGGCCCCGCGGCCAGTAGGCTGGGATGATACTACGTGCACGCCAACAACCGACAGGGAAGAGCAATGACCCAACAGCAAGAACCCACTGCCGCCAACGACAGCGAGCTCACCCCCATCAAGCCTGTGGAATCCGAGCTTCTCGTGGTCACCGGCATGTCCGGTGCCGGACGCAGCACAGCAGCCAACGCGCTGGAAGACCAAGGCTGGTTTGTCATTGAAAACCTCCCACCGCAGATGCTCGCAGCACTGGCCGAGCTTGTCTCACGCATGCCTGCTGCACTTCCCAAGCTCGCCGTGGTGGTTGATGTTCGCGGCAAGGCGCTCTTTGCCGACATCCGGGATTCCCTGAACGCGCTCTCCGCGGCAGGGATCAGCTACCGGGTCCTATTCCTAGACGCCAGTGACGACACGCTGGTGCGCCGATTCGAACAAGGCCGGCGCCCGCACCCGCTCCAAAAGGACGGGCGCATCACCGACGGCATTGCGGCCGAACGGTTGCTCTTGGCCGAAATGAAGGACCAGGCAGAAATGATCCTGGACACCTCCGTCATGAATGTGCACCAGCTGGGCACTGCCGTCACGGAGCTGTTCTCGGAATCAGGTCCCGTGGTTCTGAGCCTGACCATCATGAGCTTCGGCTTCAAGTATGGCCTCCCTGTGGACGCCAACTACGTGGCCGATGTCCGGTTCATTCCCAACCCGCACTGGATACCGCAGCTGCGGCCACTGACCGGGCAGGATGAAGCCGTCAGCAACTTTGTGCTCAACGACAACGGTGCCGAAGACTTCGTGGAGCGGTTTGTGCACATGCTCGAGCCCGTCTTTGATGGCTACCGCCGTGAGAACAAGCACTACGCCACCATTGCTGTGGGCTGTACCGGCGGCAAGCACCGCTCAGTGGCAGTTGCAATTGAGCTCGCCAAACGTCTGAGCCAGCTCCCACGCGTCACCACCAGCATCCGCCATCGTGATCTGGGCAGGGAGTAAGCGTGTACACGGGCATTTTGCCGATCATCCCTTCCGCGAATAAGCTCCCTGCCTCAGATTCAGAGGTCAAAGTTGCTGCGCTGGGTGGCGGGCACGGCTTGGCAGCATCGCTCTCCGCCTTGCGCCTGGTCACGAGTCAAGTCACCGCTGTGGTCACTGTTGCTGACGACGGCGGATCCTCCGGCCGTCTGCGCGAAGAATTGGGTGTCTTGCCGCCAGGGGATCTGCGCATGGCACTGTCCGCCCTGTGCGATGACACGGACTGGGGGAGGACCTGGCGTGATGTCATGCAACATCGCTTTACCTCCCGTGAAGGCGTCAGCGGATCCCTCGATAACCATGCGTTGGGGAACCTGCTCATTGTCACACTCTGGGAATTACTCGGAGACCCCGTAGCAGGGCTGCGCTGGGCCGGGGCGCTGCTAGGGGCCCGGGGTGAAGTGCTGCCCATGGCCAGTGTTCCCCTCACGATTGAAGGCGAGGTGCGCGGCAATGGTGTCCCTGGTGCTCTAATAAGCGGCCAGTCACTGCTCGCCAAAGCCGGTGAAGTGGAAAATGTGCGTCTCGTACCGGAGAACGCCCCAGCCTGCCGTGAGGCTGTCAGCGCAATTCACAACGCAGACTGGGTGATTCTGGGGCCGGGATCCTGGTACACCTCTGTGCTGCCACACCTGCTCCTCCCGGAGATGCGTCAGGCCCTGTGCACCACTCAAGCCAAGCGGCTTATCACCATGAACCTGGACGTCAACGATCAGGAGGCAACCGGCATGAATGCGGCTGATCACCTGCACGTCATTTCCCGGTATGCTCCGGAATTTCGTGTTGACGTGGTGCTGGCTGATCCAGGCTCTATTGGGGACGCCGAAGAGTTCAAGCAAGCAGCCGCAATGATTGGCGCACGGGTGGTGTTCGGTAAGGTGGGAAGTTCAGCGGGCGATGCGGTCCATGACCCGTTGCGGCTTGCAGCGGCCTACCGGGATATCTTTGGTGGTCAGAAATGAACGTGAACAGTGGAGGATGAATCATGGCGCTAACCGCTGCGGTAAAAGAGGAATTGTCCCGGCTTGACGTAAAAAAGTCATCGGTGCGCAAGGCGGAAGTCTCTGCGCTGCTACGCTTCGCCGGCGGCCTGCACATCATCGCCGGCAAGATTGTGATCGAAGCTGAGGTGGACACGGCAGCAACTGCCAGGCGGCTACGCGTTGCCATTGCAGAAATGTATGGTCACCAAAGTGAGATCGTGGTGATCTCAGGAGGTGGCTTGCGCCGCGGAAGCCGCTACGTGGTGCGGGTGGTGCGCGACGGTGAAGCTCTGGCCCGGCAAAGTGGTCTCCTCGACGGAAGGGGACGCCCCGTCCGCGGGCTGCCATCTGCCGTGGTCAATGGCTCCACAGCAGATGCTGAGGCTGTTTGGCGGGGAGCGTTCCTGGCCCATGGCTCTCTGACGGAACCGGGGCGCTCCTCGTCCCTGGAGGTCACTTGCCCCGGACCGGAAGCCGCCCTTGCCCTGGTGGGCGCCGCCCGCCGCCTGGACATTGCCGCGAAGGCCCGCGATGTACGGGGAATTGACCGGGTTGTCATTCGGGACGGCGACACCATCGCTGCACTACTGGTGCGCATGGGCGCCCATGACACTTTTTTGGTCTGGGAAGAACGGCGCATGCGTAAGGAAGTGCGTGCCACAGCAAACCGTTTGGCCAACTTTGACGACGCCAATCTGCGCCGTTCAGCACAGGCCGCTGTTGCAGCCGGTGCCAGGGTGGAACGGGCCTTGGAAATTTTGGGGGAGGACGTCCCTGATCACCTCAAATATGCCGGGGAACTGCGCGTGGCCCACAAACAAGCCAGCCTCGATGAGCTAGGGCGCTTGGCTGATCCGCCGCTGACCAAGGACGCCATTGCGGGACGAATCCGGCGGCTGTTGGCCATGGCCGATAAAAAAGCCAAAGATTTAGGAGTTCCCGGCACTGAGTCCAATGTCACTTTCGACATGCTCGACGGGTGAACGTCCTAGTATGAAAGAGTAGAGGTGAAGTTCGGTCCAGTATGGGCCGCTTTACCGTGCCGGTGCTTTCAGCTGGCAAAAAATATGAAGAATCGCAATGGAGGAACAGTGACTAAGTACACACTTCCGGAACTCAGCTATGACTACGCTGCTCTGGAGCCGAATATTTCCGCCCGCATCATGGAACTGCACCACAGCAAGCACCACGCGGCTTACGTCGCGGGCGCCAACCAGGCACTGGAGCAGCTGGCAGAGGCACGCGAAAGCAACAACTTCGCCAACATCAACAGGTTCTCCAAGGACCTGGCCTTCCACCTCGGTGGTCACACCAACCACTCCATCTTCTGGAACAACCTCTCACCCGAGGGCGGGGACAAGCCCGAAGGCGAGTTGGCCGCAGCGATCGACGACGCCTTTGGCTCCTTCGACGCGTTCCGCGCACACTTCACCGCAGCAGCCATGGGCATCCAGGGCTCCGGCTGGGCGCTGCTGTCCTTTGAAGGCCTCGGTGGAAACATGATCATCGAGCAGCTCTTCGACCAGCAGGGCAACATCCCCGTAGCCACCACGCCGTTGCTGATGCTGGACATGTGGGAGCACGCCTTCTACCTGGACTATGTCAACGTCAAGGCTGACTATGTCAAGGCATTCTGGAACATTGTGAACTGGGCGGATGTGGCCAAGCGCTTTGATGCTGCACGCAAGAACGCAACAGGGCTGATCCTGCCGTAGGCAGTACAAAAACCGTCATGTGTGGCCTGCCCGCAGGGCCCCAAAATGACCAATATATGGACGCCCGCTCCGTAAGATTAACGGAGCGGGTCCCATAGAACGTAATATGTATCACGGTGCACGCTTCACTAGCTGCCCAGTATAAGAATCTCTGCCCAACGTCGTGCGGGAAATAGTGGTTGAAGCTGAACTTCAACCTGTCTACGTGTGCTCAATGGAGCACCAAGGAGAGAGAACAAGTGACTACTCGTATTGGTATCAACGGGTTCGGCCGTATTGGCCGTAACTACTTCCGCGCCGCATTGGCACAGGGTGCAGACATTGAAATTGTTGCAGTAAATGACTTGACCAGCCCCGAAGCCTTGGCTCATCTGCTCAAGTACGACTCCGTGAACGGCCGCCTGTCCGTTTCAGTTGAGGTTGTTGACGGCCACCTCGTTGTTGATGGCAAGACCATCACCGTTTTGGCTGAGCGCGATCCCGCCAACCTTCCTTGGGGCGAGCTTGGCGTTGACATCGTCATCGAATCCACCGGTTTCTTCACCAAGGCCGCTGCCGCACAGAAGCACATTGATGCTGGCGCCAAGAAGGTCCTCATCTCCGCTCCGGCATCCGATGAAGACATCACGATCGTTTTGGGCGTCAACGACGATCTGTACGATCCGGCAACACACCACATCATCTCCAACGCATCCTGCACCACCAACTGCCTGGGCCCGCTGGCCAAGGTCTTGAACGACAACTTTGGCCTGGAGCGCGGTCTCATGACCACCATCCACGCTTACACTGCCGATCAGAACCTGCAGGACGGCCCGCACAGCGATCTCCGCCGTGCCCGAGGTGCTGCCATCAACATGATCCCGACCTCCACCGGTGCCGCCAAGGCTATTGGCCTGGTTCTGCCCGAACTCAAGGGCAAGCTCGATGGCTACGCCATCCGCGTACCCGTCCCCACAGGCTCAGCAACTGACCTGACCGCAACTGTGAGCCGCGAGGTCACCGTTGAAGAAGTCAACGCCGCCTACAAGGCTGCTGCTGCTGAGGGTAAGCTTGCCGGCTACCTGACCTACACCGAAGACCCCATCGTGTCCTCTGACATTGTTGGCGACCCGTCCTCCTCGATCTTCGACTCGGGCTTGACCAAGGTCATCGGCAACCAGGTCAAGGTTGTTTCCTGGTACGACAACGAGTGGGGCTACTCCAACCGCCTGGTCGACTTGACCGAGCTCGTCGCCTCCAAGCTCTAAGGATACGAATGACACTCCACACCCTCAGCGAACTCGTCGATGAAGGTGTCCGCGGGCGGTACGTACTGGTCAGAAGTGACCTGAACGTGCCGCTCGACGGCTCTAACGTCACAGATGACGGACGCATCAAAGCCTCCCTGCCCGTTATTAACGCCCTTGCTGCGGCCGGTGCACGCGTCCTGGTTTGTGCCCATCTGGGCCGGCCCAAGGGCGCCCCGGAAGCCAAGTACTCACTGGCGCCGGCAGTGGCTCGTCTGAGCGAACTGGCTCCCGGACTCAATGCCACGCTCGCTGCCGACACCACCGGCCCCGCCGCCACGGCAGCTGCTGCCGCATTGGCTGACGGTTCGGTACTGGTACTGGAGAATGTGCGCTTTGATGCGCGCGAGACGTCCAAGAACGACGGCGAACGGGCGGCTTTCGCTGCCGAGCTCGCCGCGCTGACGGGGACTAATGGCGCCTATGTAGACGACGCTTTCGGTGCTGTGCACCGCAAGCATGCAAGTGTTTACGACATCGCCAAGGTTCTCCCGTCCTACCAGGGCGATCTGGTGCGTACGGAATTGGAGGTTCTGCGCAAGCTGACCACCGAATCCGAGCGCCCCTACGTGGTTGTCCTGGGCGGATCCAAGGTCTCCGATAAGTTGGCAGTCATTGACAACCTGATTGGCAAGGCTGACTCCATCCTGGTGGGTGGCGGCATGCTGTTCACCTTCCTTGCCGCCCAAGGGCACAAGGTTGGCGCCTCGTTGCTAGAACTTGATCAGATCCCTGTGGTTCAGGACTACCTGGCCCGTGCACAAGCCGCGGGAACGTCCTTTGTTTTGCCCACCGATGTTGTGGTGGCTGCCGGGTTCTCCGCAGATGCCGCCCATGAGGTGGTTGCTGCCCACGCCATCGAAGCCAGCAGCTTTGGTGCAGGCGGGCTTGGCCTGGATATTGGTCCGGAATCCGGGGCAGCCTTTGCCGCCTCTATTTCCGGTGCCAAGACAGTCTTCTGGAACGGCCCCATGGGTGTCTTTGAATTCCCTGCGTTTGCCGCAGGAACCAAAGCAGTAGCCGCAGCCTTGGCCAGCAATACCGGCAATGGCGGCTTCAACGTTGTTGGTGGCGGTGATTCAGCTGCAGCCGTGCGTTCATTGGGCTTTGCTGATGACGCGTTTGGCCACATCTCCACCGGTGGCGGCGCAAGCTTGGAGTTCCTTGAAGGCAAGGAACTCCCCGGTTTGGTTGCACTGGACCGCTAGGCCCACCCGGGTGGTGGCGGGGACTCCTCGCCACCACCCTTTTGTAACGCAAGAAACGAGAGAAGCGATGACTACTTCAACAAACGGCAATTTTGACCGGACGCCGCTGATTGCAGGCAACTGGAAGATGAACATGGACCATGTCCAGGGCATCACCCTCCTGCAAAAACTGGCTTGGACCCTCTCCGACGCCCGCCATGATTTTGACCGGGTGGAAGTTGCCGTCTTCCCTCCCTTCACCGACCTGCGCGGCGTGCAAACCCTAGTTCAGGGAGACAAGCTCAAGCTGGTCTACGGCGGACAGGATCTCTCCGATAAAGATTCAGGCGCCTACACCGGTGACATTTCTGGTGCTTTCCTGAACAAGCTCGGTTGCGCCTATGTGCTGGTTGGCCACAGCGAACGCCGCGAAATTCATGGCGAGAGCGATGCCTTGCTCAACGCGAAGGTTCAGGCAGCGTTTCGCAATAACGTGACACCCGTGCTGTGCGCCGGCGAAGGTCTGGAAATCCGCAAGGCAGGCACCCATGTAGCCCACACACTCGAGCAGATCCGCGGCGGTGTTGCAGGTTTGAGTGCAGAACAGGCCGCACAGCTTGTGATTGCGTACGAGCCCGTCTGGGCCATTGGTACAGGAGAGGTTGCAGGACCGGAGGACGCACAGGAAATGTGTGCTGCTATCCGTGCCGAACTGGCAGAGTTGTTCGGTGCCGAAACAGCTGCCAAGACGCGCCTGCTCTATGGCGGTTCGGTCAAGGCCAACAACGTGGGAGCCATCATGGCCGAGCGCGATGTTGACGGTGTCCTGGTGGGCGGTGCCAGCCTCGATGCCGGCGAGTTTGCCAACATTGCCCGCTTTGAAAACCATCTCGTAACCAAATAGTCCCCACGACCTCCCTCCCGCTCGCAAGCTCGCGGCGGGACCCTCGGTCGTGATGGGCCCATCACGACCCTGGTCCGCTCGCAAGCTCGCGGCGGGACCCTCGGTCGCGTGGGCCCATCAAACCAGTGTCATATGTCGTGTCCATTCGCGTTGAGTGGGTGTACACGGCTAGACTTGGTTGCGGACACAGCCACCGCTGCACGTTGTTGCACGCTTTGGGCTGGTACCGCACACATACTTGAGTTTCACCATCATCATGTTCGAAAGGCCACTCGTGGAAGCACTACAAATCGCCCTGCAGATCCTTTTGGGTGTCACCAGCTTGCTGTTGACCCTGCTGATCTTGCTGCACAAGGGCCGTGGCGGCGGTCTCTCTGACATGTTTGGCGGCGGCATGAGTTCCAACTTGGGCTCATCCGGTGTGGCCGAGCGCAACCTGAACCGCTTCACGGTGGTCCTGGGCATTGTATGGGGCGTGGTCATCATTGGCTTGGGCCTGATCATGTCCTACGGCAACATCGGCGCCTAACCGATCAGCATCAAAGGCAGAAGGTCCCCACCGGCATCACGCTGGTGGGGACCTTCTCTTTTGTTTCCGCTCTGCGCTTCTCTCCCGCGTGGAGCGATGCAGGGCTAGTTTTCGCGGCGCATGAGGGCGCTGGGAACCTTCGCCGCAGCTGCCTCATCTAGCAACCACAAAGTTTTTACCAAGCCCCGAGCACCGGATGCTGGTACCTGAACTTCGTTGGCACCAGCTAGGCCCAATCCCACCGCTGCAGCCTTGTCCGCCCCGGCAGCAACAATCCAGATTTCCTGGGCAGAGTTGATGGTTTCCAGTGTCAATGACACGCGCGACGCCGGTGGCTTGGGTGAGTTGGTTACCCCCACCACAGAGACCCCCTTGGTGCGGATGCCAGCCATATCCGGGAAGAGCGAGGCAATGTGTGCATCCGGTCCCAGACCCAGCAACAAAACATCAAAGCGGGGGACTACGGGCTCCTGCTCTGGTGCGTCGTCGTCCTTTAGCCATTCTGTCTTGGCGGCTGCCGCCAGCTCCGCCGCATACTTCTGAACAGCTTCATCAAGACTGGCCACGGTGTCCGAGGCAGCCATGATGTGAACACGTGCCGGATCAACTGGAATCTGATCCAGCAGAGCCTGAGCCGCTTGGCCGCAGTTGCGGTCTGGTGAATTGGTCTCAACAAAACGTTCGTCACCGAACCAGATGTTGACCTTGCCCCAATCCACTGCCAACCGTGCCGGTGACTTGGCCACTTCGCGCAACGTGGCTATGCCAACGGATCCACCGGTAAGGACCACGGTGGCTTCACCACGATCACCTTGCACATCCAACAACCGTGTGATCAGCCGGGCGGCCGTGGTGGCTGCCAGAACATCAAATGACGGGTGGGGTGTCACGCGCACATTGGAACTCATGCCTGCATTACCTCTTCTTCTGACAATAGCTTTCTCAAGCCGTCGGTGACCACTTCACCAAATACTTCATCGGGATCCAGCCGGCGCAACTCTTCTGCCAGGCAATCCTGCAAGGAACGCCGGGGCAACGCGATGTGCTGGACGGGCTGGCCAGGCTGAGTGAGCACAGCATCGGTGGTGGCGGGGCGGGTCAGCTCCACTGTCCCCTTCAGACGCTCCAAGACGACTGTACGAATACCTGTTCCGCGAGTATCGTCCTTAACGGTGATGGGCACTTCCAATGCCATGTGTAGCCAGGCCGCCAGCAGTAGAGTACTGGGGGAATCAATGGCACCCTCAACATGGATACGGGTAATGGGGTCCGAGGCATCAAAGCCATCCAATGCTGCGGCCAACTGAATGCGCCAATTGGTCAGGCGCGTCCATGCGAGATCGGTGTCACCTGCCGCATAGGTTTGGGCAATATTGCTCAGGGCCGCCCGGGGGTCCGCAGCATTGGCGGAATCAGTGATCCTCCGGTGCGCAATACGTCCCACGGGGGATTCGCTGGGTTTTGCCGGTGCCTGGTTGGGCCACCACGCCACAATGGGAGCGTCAGGGAGCAGCAGGCCGGAGACGAGGGATTCGTTCTCGGCAGCCAACTCGCCATGCCCGTGCAGCACAATGACCTCGGAAGCGCCGGCGTCTCCACCCACCCGGATTTCAGCATCCAACCGTGTGGCAGCCGCTGCTGATCCGGCAGCGAGTACTATGATCCGGCACGGGTGTTCACGGCTGGCGAGGTTGGCTGCTGCAATAGCATCCTCTTCGTTTCCCAGTTCGGTGATGACCACAAGGGTCAACACCCGTCCAAGGGCCACAACGCCACCTTGCTCACGCAGTTTGACGATCATCTTGGTGATCTTGGAGGTAGTTGTGTCAGGCAGGTCAACTATCACGGCCTACGCCACGTCCTTCCATCTTGTTTCAACAATTCATCGGCAGAGGCAGGGCCCCAACTGCCCGGTTCGTAAGGCTCCGGCTGGGTGCCTTCGGCGGCCCAGAACTCCTCGAAGGGATCCAGGATCTTCCACGAGAGTTCAACTTCCTCATGGCGCGGGAACAAGGGAGGTTCACCGAGCAGCACGTCAAGGATGAGCCGTTCATAAGCTTCAGGGCTGGATTCGGTGAATGCGTGTCCGTAACCAAAGTCCATGGTTACATCGCGAACCTCCATTTGAGTGCCGGGCACCTTGGAACCGAAGCGAATCGTCACACCCTCATCCGGCTGGACACGGATCACCACAGCATTCTGGCCGAAGTCATCCTCCGCATGATCAGTGAACAAAAGGTTGGGTGCGCGCTTGAAGACCACAGCGATTTCCGTCACACGGCGGCCCAGCCGCTTACCTGCACGCAAGTAGAACGGCACACCTGACCAGCGCCTGGTGTTGATGTCGAGTCGGAGCGCGGCGAAGGTCTCGGTCATGGAGTCTGCCGGGATGCCCTCTTCTTCCAGGTAGCCCAAAACGTGCTCACCACCTTGCCAGCCGCCGGAGAACTGGCCGCGGGCAGAATGCTTGGACAGGTCCTTGGGCAACTTGACGGCTGCCAGGACTTTTTCCTTCTCGGCCCGCAGATGATCCGCATCAAAGGAGATGGGCTCTTCCATGGCCGTTAACGCCAGCAACTGAAGCAGGTGGTTCTGGATGACATCGCGGGCAGCACCCACGCCGTCGTAATAGCCTGCACGGCCTCCCGTGCCAATGTCCTCCGCCATGGTGATCTGGACGTGATCCACATAATTTGCGTTCCACAAGGGCTCAAAGAACTGGTTGGCGAAGCGTAGCGCCAAGATATTCTGTACCGTTTCCTTGCCCAAATAGTGGTCAATTCGGAAGACGGAGTCAGCGGGAAATACCGATTCTACAATGTTGTTCAGGTCCCGCGCTGAGGAAAGGTTGTGCCCAAACGGCTTTTCAATGACCACCCGGCGCCACGAGGTATCTGCGCTCTGTGCCAGCCCGTGTTCTGAGAGGCGGCGGCAGACAAGCTCAAAAGCCTTCGGCGGGATTGAGAGGTAGAAGGCATGGTTACCGCGCGTGCCACGTGTCCGGTCCAGTTCGGCCAAGGTGTCCTTGAGCCGTTCAAAGGCATCATGGTCATCGAATTCGCCCTGCACGAATCGGATACCTTCGCTCAGCTGGTTCCACACCGCTTCATCAAAGGGCGTACGGCAATGTGCTTCCACTGAGGCCTTGACCTCAGCGGCGAAATCTTCGTCATCCCAGCGGCGGCGGGCAAAGCCCACCAAAGCAAAACTGGGCGGCAACAGGCCGCGGTTGGCGAGGTCATACACGGCTGGCATGAGTTTCTTGCGCGACAAGTCCCCGGTCACTCCAAAGAGCACCAGAGACGATGGGCCCGCAACCCGGGACAGCCGGCGATCGCGGCTGTCCCGGAGCGGGTTTTCATTGTGGTTTGAGGCAGAGGTGGACATCTGTTGGAGAGTAGCCTTATGCGTCTAAGTGGCGGCCAGCAAGTGTGGCTACCGCAGTCTTGAGTTGTGCAACGCCAGCAGCCACATCCAGCAGGTGTAGACGAAGCACGGGGCGTCCGTGATCTGCCAGCACGGCTGCATCACCAGCGGCTTGGGCGGAAATGAGCTCCCCAAAGCTAAACGGTCGGTCAGGAATAGCCAAATCGGTGGTCGCAGCACCCGTGACCTGCAAGAACACGCCAACGGCTGGGCCGCCCTTGTGGAACTGGCCGGTGGAGTGCAGGAAGCGCGGGCCCCAGCCAAAAGTGACAGGGCGTGAGGTCAGCGCGGCGAGGTCATTGCGTACGGATTCCAAGGGGGCGTAAGCCAGCCGGTCCAGGTACGCCTGAACGCTGAGGTAGCCGTCTGCGCCGAGCGTGTCTGCCAAAGCAGTCAGTGCCTGGGGGAGAGTTGCCGCCCCGGCCAGCCATCCGGCGTCGTTGTTTGCGCTGCGAACCTCAACGGCACCATCGGTGAACAGTGCCGCGGTGGCCTCAGGGGTAGCGTCCAGCAAACCACGGGCGGCCTCCTTGGCAGCCTCAACATCAGGCTGGTCAAAAGGATTGATGCCCAGCAGGCGCCCCGCAACAGCAGTGGCGAATTCCCACACCATCATCTGAGCACCTAGATCACCGGCAATACTGACCTCGTTCTCACGAAGTTCGGTCTCGGAATCCCCACCCACCAGCCGGACCACAAGAACATCGGCGGCACCGCTGGTGACCTCGGGGGAGTTCGGATCTGCCACCACGGGCAGCACACCCGTGCCCTGTTTGCCGGTGGACTCGGCGATGAGCTGCTCGGCCCAATCGGCGAAGCCCACAATGCCCGAGCCCTCATCCACGATCACAATCTTGTTGCGCAGCGGCGAGGTACCGCCCAGAGCCGCTCCAAGACGCAGACCGACGTTATCGACGTCGTCATCGCGCAGCATTTCGCCAGCTTCCTCAGCAGAGTTCAGCAGAGCTGAAATGTCAGCCCCGGCCAGGCCCGAAGGCACCAGGCCAAAAGCGGTCAGGCCCGAGTAGCGTCCGCCCACATTGGGATCTGCGTTGAAAACCTTGCGGTAACCGGCTTCGCGTGCAGCGCCATCCAGGGGAGAACCCGGATCGGTCACAATGATGATGCGGGACTTGGCGTCAATGCCGGCGGCCGTGAACTCCTGTTCGAAGATGCGGCGCTGGGAATCTGTTTCCAGCGTTGATCCCGATTTGGAGGAGACCACAATGGCTGTGGTAGTCAGGCGGTCGCTGACAGCTGCCCGGACCTGGTCAGGATCGGTGCTGTCCAGGACGGTGAGTTCCACGCCTGCTGTGGCCGTAATGACCTCAGGAGCCAGTGAAGATCCGCCCATGCCGCACAGCACAAAGTGGTTAATGCCCTCCGCACGCAATTCCTCACGCAAGGCAGTGATCTCTTCGAGCAGAGGTGCGCTAACCTCAGGCGCTTCTACCCAGCCAAGACGAATTGCAGACTCAGCCTCGGCTTCTCGACCCCACAACGTGGCATCCTTAGCGAAGATCCGTGAGGCAACTTGGTCTGCCACCAGTGTCAGCAGCTGGCTGGCTCCAGCGTCCTTTGCGGCGCCTGTGGCCGCGAATGCCAATGATGTCATGGCGGTTAGCCTTCCGAACCGGCAGCGTCAAGGGCGTCCTGAACATGGTTCAAGAGTTCCTTCCAGCTGGCAACGAACTTGTCCAGACCTTCAGTTTCAAGCAAAGCTACAACCTCGTTGTAGGAGATGCCCAGGCGCTCGAGCTGGTTCAGCAGCGCGTTGGCATCTTCGTAGGTGCCGGTGATGGTGTCACCTGTGACAACGCCGTGATCGAACGTGGCGTCCAGGGTCTTCTCCGGCATGGTGTTGACCACGTTGGTGGCTACCAGTTCGGTGACATACAAGGTGTCGGGGTAGGCCGGGTTCTTCACACCGGTGGAGGCCCAGAGGGGGCGCTGGGGGAGTGCGCCGGCGTCGGCCAGCAAGGCCCAACGCTCGGAGGAGAAGATCTCCTCGAAGACCTGGTACGCCAGGCGGGCGTTGGCGAGGCCAGCCTTACCCTTGAGGGCAGCTGCTTCTTCGGTGCCCAGGGCGTCCAGGCGGCCGTCGATTTCCAGGTCTACGCGGGATACGAAGAAGGACGCCACCGAATGGATATCAGCCAAGTTGTGACCGTTGGCCTTGGCCAGTTCAAGCCCACTCAAGAATGCGTTGACAACGGCCCGGTAGCGCTCCAGTGAGAAGATCAACGTGACGTTGACGCTAATGCCTTCACCCAAGGTTGCCGTAATTGCTTCCAAGCCTTCCAATGTTGCGGGGATCTTGATGTAAACGTTGCTCTTGTTGACCTTGGCGTAGAGGCGCTTGGCCTCGGCGAAGGTGCCTTCGGTATCCCACGCTTTGCGGGGGTCAACCTCGATCGAGACACGGCCATCAACACCCTTGGTTGCGCTGGCAATGGGGGCGAACAGATCGCAACCGTCGGCAACATCGGAGGTGGTGATCTCAAAGACAGCGTCTTCGGCGCCAATACCGGCTGCCGAGAACTTCTTCAGCTCTGCCTGGTAGTCATTGCTCTTGGTGATGGCGGCTTCAAAAATGCTGGGGTTGGTGGTCACACCAACAACGTTCTTCTCCTCGATGAGCTTGGCCAAGCTACCGCTGTTGAGGCGGTCGCGGGACAGGTCATCTAGCCAGATGGAGACGCCAGCGGCGGAGAGTGCGGCAGTGGGAGTTGAATTCGTCATTTTGCTACTTCCTTGAGGTGAAGGCCCTGCATCTATCAGCACTGCAGGCGAGATAATCTATTCCCGCTGCCGCCGGTGCGAACCGACGGCAGCGGGCAAAATGGTGTGATGCGGTGTGGGGAGCTGCAAGAACAGCGCCCCCACACCGCAGGGAACGGCTTCGCCGCTTAGGCGCTGGCCGCAGCGATGGAGTCCTTGGCAGCAGCCGTGACTGCTTCCGTAGTGATGCCGAACTTTTCAAACAAAACCTTGTAATCAGCGGAGGCGCCGAAGTGTTCCAGAGAGATGGAGCGGCCAGCATCGCCAACAAATTCACGCCAGCCAAGAGCAAGGCCGGCTTCAACAGAGACACGAGCCTTGATACCGGCAGGCAGAACTGAATCCCGGTATTCGGGGCTCTGAGCCTTGAACCACTCCACACATGGCATGGAGACAACGCGGGCAGCAATGCCCTGCGCAGCCAAAGCCTCACGGGCCTCAACGGCCAGCTGGACCTCGGAACCCGTAGCGATCAAGATGACCGCAGGGGTAACCACGGCGCCGTTGGACACAGCTTCGGCCAGGACGTAGCCGCCCTTGGCCACTAGATCCGCAGAGGCGAAATCGGTGGCAGTGGCTGCTCCCGTGCCGCGCACGTAGGTGGGGATGTTCTGGCGAGTCAACACAATACCGGCAGGGTTCTCCGTGGTCTCCAAGATCTTCTTCCAGGAGGCCGAGACCTCGTTGGAGTCACCGGGGCGCACCACATCCAGGCCCGGGATGGCGCGCAAGCTCGAGAGCTGCTCCACAGGCTGGTGGGTGGGGCCGTCCTCGCCCAGGCCAATGGAATCGTGCGTCCAGACATAAATGGACGGTACCCCCATGAGGGCTGAGAGGCGGATGGCCGGGCGCTGGTAGTCGCTGAAGATCAAGAACGTACCGGAGAAGGCACGAGTGGGCCCGCTCAGGTGGATGCCGTTCACAATAGAGGCGGCAGCGTGCTCACGGATACCAAAGTGCAAAACACGGCCGTAGGGGCCACCGGACCAGGTCTCGGTCTGCTTGGAGGCGGGCACAAAAGAGCCGGTGCCTTCAATGGTGGTGTTGTTCGAACCTGCCAGGTCACAGGAACCACCCCAGAGCTCGGGGAGGACACCGCCAATGGCGTTCAAGACCTTGCCGGAGGCTGCACGGGTTGAAACATCCTTGCCGCCTTCAAAGACCGGCAGGTTTTCTTCCCAGCCGGCCGGCAGTTCCTTCTTTTCAATGCGTTCGAGCAGGGCAGCATTCTCCGGGTTTGCCTCGGCCCAGGCAGTGAAGCTGGTGTTCCACTCTTCGTGGGTGGCAGCGCCCCGCTCGAGCAACTGGCGGGTGTGATCCAAGACGGCGGGTTCCACAGCGAAGTGCTGTTCGGGATCAAAGCCCAGAGCTTCCTTGACGGCAGCAACTTCGGCTGCGCCCAGAGCGGAGCCGTGGATGGCTCCCGTGTTCTGCTTCTTGGGGGCCGGGTAGCCGATGATGGTGCGCAGTGAGATCAGTGAGGGCTTGGTTGTCTCTGCCTTCGCTGCTGCCAGGGCGCCATGCAATTCTGCAACGTCTTCTACGTATTCACCGGTCTTGGTCCAGTCCACCCGCTGGACATGCCAGCCGTAGGCCTCGTAGCGCTTGAGTACATCTTCGGAGTAGGCGATGTTGGTGTCATCTTCAATGGAGATGTGGTTGGAATCGTACACAACAACCATGTTGCCCAGTTCCTGGTGGCCGGCAAGGCTGGACGCTTCGCTCGTGACGCCTTCTTGGAGATCACCATCAGAGGCAATAACCCACACAGTGTGGTCGAAGGGGCTGGTGCCGGGGGCTGCTTCGGGATCGAGCATGCCGCGCATACGGCGCTGCGAGTAGGCGAAGCCCACTGCTGATGCCAGGCCCTGGCCCAACGGTCCGGTGGTGATTTCCACGCCGGCCGTGTGCTTGTATTCGGGGTGCCCGGGGGTCAAGGAACCCCAGGTACGCAGGGCTTCTAAGTCAGAGAGCTCCAGACCGTAACCGGAGAGGAACAGCTGTACATAAAGTGTCAGCGAGGTGTGACCGGGGGAAAGAATGAAGCGGTCGCGGCCAATCCAATCGGGGTTCTTGGGATCAATCCGCATGACCTTTTGGAAGAGCAAGTATGCTGCAGGGGCCAAAGACATGGCCGTTCCGGGGTGGCCGTTGCCGACCTTCTCTACGGCGTCAGCGGCCAAAATGCGTGCGGTGTCCACTGCGCGCTGGTCGGTGGCGGTCCATGTGAACGTTGGCAAATCCAGATTTGACACTGACAGGTCCCTCTCGTTAGGGGCATAAATAGGGCAGGTACGGTCCAAGCCGTCCGGTCGGTCAACCGAAGTTTTCCGGCCCTCTCTGGCAGGTCCGCCCTGCGTCATCGCATTAAAGTAATTCCCAGCTTAGTCCTATGGGTGGTTCAGACCACTATAAATTCCAAGCCGTCAGGATTTTCTAAAGCTACACGATATAGCGGCGGGGGGTGTGATTCATTTTCACATGTTGCGAGAACGCGGCGTAAACTTGGACATTCGCTATTTTCACGCTGCACCCGCTCAAGCGGCTATGATTGAGCAAAGGTTAAACGCGCCCGCGGCTTCTACGCGCGCAGGCACGGTGCCACCGTTGATAAGTCGGTGCACTAACTGCCGGTCAGGATTCGCCGGCACAGATACAACAATGAAAACATGGTGACATTTCTCGTGAGTGCGACACATACCCCAACAACGCAGGCTTCGGCCAAAGTTGCGGTGAGCTTTTCGGACAAGGCCAAGGGGTATGTGGCGCTGACCAAGCCCCGGGTTGTGGAGCTTCTTCTGGTCACAACCCTGCCCACCATGTTTTATGCGCAGGGCTTTTCCGGCCAGGGCGGGGTTCCCGGCCTGTGGCTCATGGTCGCCACCATGGTGGGCGGTGCACTGGCTGCCGGTGCTGCCGGTGCCTTCAACTGCTACATTGACCGCGACATTGACAAGGTGATGAACCGAACCTCCAAGCGCCCCCTCGTGACGGGTGTCATCACCCCGCGTGAAGCGCTCATTTTCTCCTGGATTTTGACGGTTGTTGCTGTGGCGATGTTGTGGAGCGTCAACCCGCTCACCGGTATGTTGGGGATCGGTGCCATCTTCGTGTACGTGGTGGTCTACTCCCTCATCCTCAAGCGCCGCACCTCCCAGAATATTGTTTGGGGTGGGGCTGCCGGATGCTTCCCCGTCCTTATTGCGTGGGCGGCCGTGACTAACTCCGTGCAGTGGCCGGCCATCATCTTGTTCATGGTCATTTTCCTCTGGACCCCGCCGCATTACTGGCCCTTGTCTATGCGGTACAGCGACGATTACAACGCCGTCAACGTGCCCATGCTCGGTGCCGTGGCGGGGTCACGCACGGTGGCCGTCCAGGTAGTTCTCTACACCTGGGCCATGGTGGCGTGTTCGCTGCTCATGATTCCACTCGGTGGCGCAGGAATTGTCTACACCGTTGCGGCTCTGGGAGCCGGCGCCTGGTTCTTGTACGAGGCCCACACCCTCTACAGCAACTCGAAGAAGGACCTCGTCACCAAGAAGAATGCCATGAAGGTTTTTCACGTTTCTATCAGCTACTTGACGCTGCTGTTCCTGTCCCTGGCAGTAGATCCCTTTGTTGGTTCCGCACTCATGCGCTAAGTGACACTGGTCCTTTTACGCACGTCTTCACACGCACGTACATATAACGGCCGGCGCCTCCCACTAGGGAGGCTCCGGCCGTTATAGCTTAAGCACTGCCGCGCACGGGAACTGGTCGGATCACACGCACGCGGTGAGCGTGGCTCGCGCCCAACACCGCTCGAGAGTCCTGCCGCTACAACCCAGGCCTGGCAGGGTAGTGGCGGCCTAAGCGGCCTAGGTGACCTAAGCGGTCAAGGCGTGTGACTGTGCCGAAGGGAGCACAAAAGAGGCCGGCCACCTCAAGGAGAAGGTGCCGGCCGCCGTCGTGCATGGCTGGTTAAGGAGGTGCAGGGGTGGCGCAGTGAGGCCTAGGCCGCCACAGAATTCTTGCCTCGGCGCAGTGCCACGTCCACCATGTTGGTGGCAACGCTGAGCATGAGGGAGGCGCCCAACATGTGGACAATCACGAGCAGGATCGGGATGCCTGTGAAGTACTGCCAGTAGCCAATGAAGCCTTGGAAAAGTACCGAGACGAACAACAGCAGGGCCGCATTGCGCACAACACTGTCCTTGCCGTTGCGCCACAGAAGGATGACCAGCACAAGGGCAGTTGCTACGAGAACATAGACGGGGACAGCGTGCAGGCGCGTGACAAAGTAGCCGTTGAGTTCCATGCGCGGTGACGTGGAATCGCCCGAGTGCGGACCGGAGCCGGTGACCAGGGTGCCCAGGATTACTGCAAGGTAGCTGGCGATGGCGGCAATAACGCTGAGCTGACGGACCAGCGGCCGGGCGCGCGCAATGGTAGTAGGCCCCGTAACACCGGTTCGCCCGTAGCATCTGTTGACAAGCAGCATGGAGACCACAACGAGCGCGGCCGAGACCAGGAAGTGCAGGCTCACCACGTAGGGATTCAGGCCTGTCAGCACGGTGACACCACCAATGATGGCCTGGGCGGGGATGACGGCCAGCAGGCCAAACGCCAGCCAAAACAGGTCCTTGCGCTCCTTGCGCAGATTCCACAGCATGATCAGCAGGACCAGCCCCACAGCGGCCAAGGCGAAAGTCAGCGTGCGGTTCACGAACTCGATGAGGCCGTGAATGCCCATTTCCGCCGTATTGGTCAAGGAATCAGCCGTGCATTTGGGCCAGGTGGGGCAGCCCAGGCCGGAGCCTGTGACTCGGACAACGCCGCCCGAGACAATCAGGATGCCCTGGCCAATCAGGGATGCCACGCTTAGCCGCTTGATGGCGGGCGTGAGCGTGCTCGGCAGCTTTTGGGTAAAGTTGCGCAGGGCTGTTACGGTGCTGCTTTGACTCACTTCAGTGACGCCTTTCAATTCCATTTGAACCATTTGACGGCGGCAATGGCGGCTGCCACACCCCATGCCAACAAAACAAGGAGCCCCCACAGATCGAGGCGGCTTTCAATCAGTGCCGCACGCATTAAATTGCCCAGGGCTCCTGAGGGCAGCCACTGCACAATTCCATCAAGAGAGCTGGAGAACTTTGCCGCGGGCAGTACAATCCCGCCAAGGGCGGCAAACAATATCCACCCGAGGTTGGTGATGGCCAGAGTCGCCTCGGGGCGCACGGTGCCGGCGATCAGTAGACCCAAGGCAGTGAACGCGGCTGCGCCTAGGATCAACAGGGGGATGCCCAGCAGCACACCTATCAGGGGCGGACGCCAGCCCATGAATGCGGCCACCGCTGAAATGAGAACCACCTGCAGGGCCAGCGAAACGAGCACGGCAATGACTTTGCCGGCAATGAGCCCGCCCTTGCCCAGCGGTGTTGTGGACATGAACCGCAGCACACCGTAGCGCCGATCAAAGCCTGTGGCGATGCCCTGGCCGGTGAAGGCTGTGGACAAGGCGCAGAGCGCAAGGATGCCGGGTGCGGCGATGGCAACGCGAGGGTGGCCCATGCCATCGAGCAGGGGAGTGAACACCAAGGCTAAGAGCCCGAGCAGGGGCATCACCACCATGAGGACCAGCTGTTCGCCGTTGCGCAGCATGGTGCCGGCCTCGTACCTGCCCTGGTTCAGGATTCGCCTAGCTAGTGTGGCGGGTTGTGCCGGAGCGGCATTGTGGAAAAGCGTGCTCATGAAATTCCCATGGTCTGCGGGTTGGTTTCGGAGGAGGCGGGGGCCTGTGGCATGGATCCCTCGGAGATGGCCAAAAAGACGTCTTCCAGGGATTGGGAGGCCAGGTGTACGGAGGTCGGCATGACGTCCAGACGCTGACACCAAGAACCAAAACGGGCCAGATCTGATGGCTCCAACTGGCCGGAGAGGACATAGCTGCCGGGACGGGTCTCGGTGCATTCCAGCTGCGGCCGTAGCAGTGCAGTCACATCCAGGCGTGGTGATGCCTCAAAGGTCATGGCGCGGTGTCTCAGTGATTCCGTGGAGGTTTGAAGTAGTTCCTGGACGGTTCCGCTGGCTACTGATTCACCCTTGTCTACGATGTAAACGTAGTCGGCGAGGCGTTGCGCGTCGTCAAGGAGGTGCGTGGTGAGAATAATGGCTTTACCTGCATCGCGCAGCTCGCGGATCAGCTCAAAGACCATGATGCGTGAGGCAGGGTCAAGGCCCGCGCTGGGCTCATCCAAAAACAAGACCTCAGGGTTCCCCAGGAGGCTGGCGGCGAGAGCCACGCGTTGCTTCTGGCCGCCGGACAGGCGGCGGATGGAGGTGTCGGCAAACTCACTAATCCCGAGCCGGTCCACCAGTGCATCAACTGGGAGCGGGGTCGCGTAGAGGCCAGCCACATGATGCAGCAAGGCGACGGGCCGGGCGGCAGGTGGCAGTCCGCCGTCTTGGAGCATCACACCAACTCTGGCGCGTAGTCCGGCGTCGGCCGTTTCAGGGTCCTGGCCTAGGAGGGAAATCTGGCCTCCGGTCCGTGTTTGCAGGCCTTGTGCACATTCAATCGTGGTGGTTTTTCCGGCACCATTTGCGCCGAGTAATGCCGTTACCTGACCAAAGTGGGCCGTGAGGCTAATATTGGAAACTACGCGCTTCATCCGGCCATCTAATGCGGGTACGGGCCCAACGTCTTTGATAAGCCCGCGGATGATCAGGGCAGGGTTTAGTGTCTTTCTCACGCGGCCATTGTACGCGAAGCAATTGGGAGCTTTGCCGGGAGCGTTGATTTTCCGCACCGTGGAACCCGCCGTGGGTAGGCTCACCTTAGTGGCAGTGACTCCTCAATTACGGCATACTTGTCTTATCTAATGGTGTGCGAAATATCGACTGCGTGGAGGTGTCAATGAATCAGCCAGTAACGCGTGGGCTTGCGCCCGGCGCCGAACCTGATGAACGTACCCGAGACCGTGTCATGACTGCCGTCCTGGAACAAGGTCCTGTCAGCGCAGCCCAATTGGGTGCCGTCTTGGGACTGACGCCCGCAGCCGTTCGCCGGCACCTGGATACCTTGACTCGTGAAGGACTCATAGAGGTCAAGCTGGTCAGCAACGCAAAAAGCGGTGCCGGCCGTCCTGCCCGCCGCTATGTTGTCTCACGGCGTGGCCAGACAGAGATCGGTGAGGATTATCTGCAGATTGCCGCACAGGCACTCAATGAGATCTCCGAGCTTCGGGGTGACGCAGGTGTAGTGGATTTTGCTCAACGTCGCTTTGCCCGCATGGAGGCGAAGTACCAACCGCTCGTAGATGCTGCTGGCATGGACGTAGCCGCACGCTCCAAGGCCTTGGCGGCGGCGCTGAACGCGGATCGCTTCGTTGCCACCTCAAACTCGCTCAACAGCGGAAGCGCCATGGCAGCGGAGCAGTTGTGCCAGGGGCATTGCCCCATTCAGGAACTTGCCAGTTCCTTTCCTCAATTTTGCGATGCCGAGACCGAGGTTTTCTCCCGGTTGATTGGCGTCGACGTGCGCAGGCTCTCCACTATGGCAAGTGGGGGGCACGTGTGCACTACACATGTGCCAACGGGGCGGGCAGTGGTCCGCAAACTAGCGGTCATACCTGCCGGCATGAAAAGCCCCGTGGACTCAATTTCCAAACATCAGCAAGAAAGGCCGTGATGACGGATCAATTAGCGCAGGATGTAAGCGCTCATGGTGACGTGGTGGATGCCACCAACCACGACATCCTCGAAAGAAACCCCGAACTGGATGGTTTGGGAAATTACGCGTTCGGCTGGTCCGACAAAAACGAGGCCAGCGATAACGCACGCCGCGGCCTCAGCGAAGAAGTCGTTCGTGATATCTCGGCCAAGAAGGGCGAACCAGCATGGATGCTGGATATGCGCCTGAAGGGTTTGAAGTACTTTGATCGCAAGCCCATGCCCACCTGGGGTGCAGACCTCTCCGGCATTGACTTCGATAACATCAAGTACTTTGTGCGCTCCACGGAGAAGCAGGCTGGCAGCTGGGAAGAGCTCCCCGAGGACATCCGGAACACCTACGAGAAGCTGGGTATCCCGGAAGCCGAGCGCAACCGCTTGGTGGGTGGCGTCACCGCCCAGTACGAGTCCGAGGTTGTGTACCACCAGATCCGCGAGGACCTAGAGGAGCAGGGCGTCATCTTCACCGACACCGACACTGCCCTGCGGGAACACCCGGAGATTTTCCAGGAGTACTTTGGCACCATGATCCCTGTGGGCGATAACAAGTTCGCCTCATTGAACACGGCAGTCTGGTCCGGCGGTTCCTTCGTTTACGTCCCCAAGGGCGTTCGCGTGGAAATCCCGCTGCAGGCGTACTTCCGTATCAACACCGAGAACATGGGCCAGTTTGAGCGCACGCTCATCATTGCCGATGAAGACAGCTACGTGCACTACATCGAAGGCTGCACGGCACCGATCTACACCTCGGATTCCCTGCACTCGGCCGTTGTCGAGATCGTGGTCAAGAAGAACGCCCGCGTTCGCTACACCACCATCCAGAACTGGTCCAACAACGTGTACAACCTGGTCACCAAGCGGGCCATTGCACACGAAGGCGCCACCATGGAATGGGTTGATGGCAACATCGGCTCTAAGGTCACCATGAAGTACCCGGCTGTTTACTTGGTGGGCGAGCATGCCAAGGGCGAGACGCTCTCGGTTGCGTTTGCCGGCGAAGGCCAGCACCAGGACACCGGCTCCAAGATGGTTCACATTGCGCCTAACACGCAGTCCTCCATCATCTCCAAGTCGGTCGCCCGTGGCGGTGGCCGCGCAGCTTACCGTGGCCTGGTCCAGATCCGCGAGGGTGCACACCACTCGGCCAACACGGTTCGCTGTGATGCCCTGCTGGTTGATAACTACTCCCGCTCGGACACCTACCCCTATGTTGACGTTCGTGAAGACGAAGTCTCCATGGGTCACGAAGCCACCGTGTCCAAGGTCAGCGAAGAGCAGTTGTTCTACCTGCAGTCCCGCGGCATGCCCGAGGACGAGGCCATGGCCATGATTGTGCGCGGCTTCATCGAGCCGATCGCCAAGGAACTCCCCATGGAATACGCGCTTGAACTGAACCGCCTGATCGAACTGCAGATGGAAGGGGCCGTCGGTTAAATGACCGAGCTCACAGAAGAAAAGACAACCGGCGAAGTATGGACGCAGGGCTTCATCAAGGGCATGACCGAAGAAGGCGAAAGCCTCTCCGAGATCAACCCTGAAAGTGGCCCCCTGGGCGGCGCCGCTGCCAAGGCCCACAGCCACGGTGGCGACAGTCATGGCGGAGGAGTCGGCGTTCCCGATTCCTCTCGCGCAGGCCGCCTGACCTCCTACAAGCTGGCCGACTTCCCCGTAATCACGGGTCGAGAAGAAGAATGGCGCTTCACCCCGCTCAAGCGCATGCGCGGACTTGATCGTGTTGGCGTCAAGGGCCAAGAACTTAACGGTCCCGCCCCGCTGGTAGAAGTCAACAAGCCCGACGGCGTCACGGTTGAGACCGTGGGCCGCGAGGACTCACGCATCGGTTCCGCAGGCATCCCCGAGGACCGCGTTGCCGCGGCCGCGTGGGAAAACTTTGCCGAAGCTACCGTTGTCACCTTGCCTGCTGAATTTGTTGGCAATTCCGAGAACGTCACCACCTTGACCCTGACGGGCCAGGGCGAGATTCCCGCAGCCTCACATATTGTGGTTCACGCCAAGAAGTTCGCCACGGGTGTTGTTGTCCTTGACCACCGCGGCACCGCAGTGCTCTCGGAGAACGTGGAGATCCTTGTCGAAGATGGTGCCAACTTGACTGTTGTCAGCATCCAGGATTGGAACGACGACGCCGTGCACGCCAGCGCTCAGCACATCAAGGTGGGCCGCGATGCGAAAGTCAAGCACGTGGTCATCAACCTCGGCGGCAATTTGCTGCGCACCACCCCAGCCGCGCGCTACAGCGGCACCGGTGCCGAGGTAGAAATGTACGGCCTCTACTTCGCTGATGCGGGTCAGCACTTGGAACAGCGCCTCTTTGTGGATCACTCCACCAAGAACTGCAAGTCACGCGTTACCTATAAGGGTGCCCTGCAGGGCGAGAATGCTCACGCCGTATGGATTGGCGACGTGCTGATCCGCAAGCAGGCTGAAGGTACTGACACCTATGAGATGAACCGCAACCTGATTCTGACCAAGGGCGCCCGTGCGGATTCCGTGCCCAACCTGGAAATCGAGACAGGCATGATCGAGGGTGCCGGACACGCAAGTGCCACGGGACGCTTTGATGATGAGCAGCTGTTCTACCTGCAGGCTCGTGGCATTGACGAGGAATCGGCCCGCCGTCTGGTGGTCCGTGGCTTCCTGAACGAGGTCATCCAACAGATCAAGGTGCCGGCTCTTGAAGAGCGCCTGCGCGAGACCGTTGAACGTGAACTTGAGGCGACCGCACTGTGAGTGATTCCTCCGCGCCCGCCGGCGTCATTGTCTGCAAGGACAGTGATGTAGAGGTGAAGTCCGCCTTCTTAGTTGAGGTGGACGATTACCCCATCGCTATTGTGCGTGACTCCTATGGGGAGCTTCATGCCATCGGGGACACCTGCTCACACGCAGAGATATCCCTCAGCGAAGGCGACGTGGAGGAGCGCACCATTGAATGCTGGGCGCATGGCAGCTCTTTCGACCTAACATCAGGTCAACCGCTGACCTTGCCCGCATTCGAGCCCGTGCCTGTCTTTTCATTGACCGTTCATGGTGACGACGTCTATGTGGACGTCACCAACATTCTTAATGGTGTCAGCACGCAGTAGCGTCGCTCGCCCACAGATACAAAAATTCTTAGGAGAAAATAGAGTATGTCTACTCTGGAAATCAAGGACCTGCACGTCAGTATTGAGACCGAGCAGGGCGTCAAGGCCATCCTCAAGGGTGTCAGCCTGACCATCAACACCGGTGAAACACATGCCATCATGGGCCCCAACGGCTCAGGCAAGTCCACCCTTGCGGCAACCATTGCCGGGCACCCCCGCTACACCGTTGACAGCGGCTCCATCACCCTCGACGGCGAAGATGTTCTTCAGATGAGTGTTGACCAGCGTGCCCGTGCCGGACTGTTCCTGGCCATGCAGTACCCCGTGGAAATCCCCGGCGTCACCATGACCAACTTCCTGCGCACCGCCAAGACGGCAATCGACGGCGAAGCACCCAAGCTGCGCACCTGGACCAAGGACGTCAAGGCTGCCATGGCGAAACTGCGCATCGAGCCTGAGTTCGCCGAGCGCAACGTCAATGAAGGCTTCTCCGGTGGCGAGAAGAAGCGTCACGAAATTCTCCAGCTCGAACTCTTGCACCCCAAGTTCGCAATCCTTGATGAGACCGACTCAGGCCTTGACGTTGATGCGCTGAAGATTGTCTCCGAGGGTGTCAACCGCTCCATCGAAACCGGCGGTTTGGGCACTGTGCTCATCACTCACTACACCCGGATCCTGCGCTACATCAAGCCGGACTTCGTTCACGTTTTCGTTGACGGTGCCATCGCCGAGCAGGGCGGCCCCGAGCTTGCCGACCGCTTGGAAGAAGAAGGCTACGACCGCTACCAGGTTGCAGAGACGGCTTCGGCTTAATCGCCGGCTACTCCACCGACCGTTAGGATGGAATCATGACTGACATCAGCGAAACAAGCGCAGCCCCGGTTGCTGGCCAAACCGCTCTCGAGGACATCGAGGAGGCGCTCATGGACGTTATTGACCCCGAACTGGGTGTCAATATTGTGGATCTGGGCCTGCTCTATGGCCTGCGTTACGGCGACGATGGTGCCGTGCTGTTGGACATGACGCTCACCACGGCGGCGTGCCCCTTGCAGGACGTCATCGAGGAGCAGGTGGAGAACTCCCTCAGCCCCATCGTTGACGAATGGCGCATCAACTGGGTGTGGATGCCGCCGTGGGGTCCGGAACGGATCACGGACGACGGTCGCGACCAGATGCGTGCTCTGGGCTTCAACATCTAGTCACCACATAAGACGCGCGCTACAGTTCCCTCGCGGGCAGTAAGATTTCTTCGGTCGCTAAGCGACCTTTGAAATCCATCCCCGCTCCGGGAATCGTAGCGCGCGTCTGCAGTTAATGCGGCTATACCTTCGGCACTGAGAAGGTGTCGCAGGCTGCCATATCGGTACTTTGGTAGCCGGTGTACAGCCACTTTTGGCGCTGCTCGCTGGAGCCGTGGGTCCATGATTCTGGATTGGTTCGTCCGGTGGCGGCCTTTTGAATCCGGTCATCCCCAACAGAGGACGCTGCCGAAAGAGCATCGTTGAGATCGTTTTGAGTCAGCGGCTTCAAGAAGGGTTGGTTGCTGCCAGGGGCGGGTTGGGATGAGGCATAACGCATCCAGATGCCGGCGTAGCAATCTGCTTGCAGTTCGGTGCGGACTGCTGCGGATTGTGAGCCCTTGGGGCCCTGTTGGGCCTTGCCAATGGTGCCTGTCAGGTTCTGTATGTGGTGACCAAATTCGTGGGCAACCACATACTCCTGAGCAAGCGGCCCGCCCGAGGAGCCGAATTGGGTTTCCAACTGGGCAAAGAAGTCCGGGTCAAAGTAGGCGTTGTTGTCGCCGGGGCAGTAGAACGGACCCACGGCTGAGCTGGCCGCGCCGCACGCAGTGCTGACGCTTCCGCTGAAGATCACTGTCTTGGGAAGGGAATAGCCCACCCCATACTGGTCCAAGTAACCGGGCCAGAAGCTATTGAGCGAATTGGCTGTGCCAAGAATCCTGCAGTCAAGGCGCTCATTGGCGTCCTGACCTGTTCGGCAACTCTCCAATGCGGACCCGTTGGACGCTTCGATGGCTGGCTGGTTGCCTGTATCACCTATCAACGCCGTGAGCAGATCAGGGTTTATTCCCAGCAGCGCACCGATCAACACCACAATGCCACCGCCTAGACCCAAGCCCACCTTTGCGCCTCGGCCCTTACCTGCGGTGCTGCCACGGCCGCGCCTATCTTCACCTTGCGAGGGGTCTAGCCGCGCACCTTCGTTGAAAGTCATGGACCCAGAATACCGGCTCCACTCTGACTTTCTGTAGCAGCTCCGCGGGCATCTCTGCTGGCCCAACGCGGAGGCTGGCGTTAGTTGCGGCAAAAAAGGTAGAGTCTAAAGTGGTGATGGATCCCGCCGGAGCGCAGTTGCAGCTCGAACCGCCGTCTGGCTGATGGTTCCTACCTTAGATAAAGGTAGGTGGGCTATGCCCAATGTCGGCACCCTTGTTATTCTTCGTCATGGAGAAAGCACCCTCAATGCACAGGGTCGCTTTACGGGCCTACTTGATCCCGTATTGACACCGCGTGGCCGTGAGGAAGTCCGCCATGCGGGGGAAACCCTCACCGACTTAGGATTTATCCCTCAAATAATTTTCTCTTCCACCATGAGCCGTGCTGTGGAGAGTGCCAATCTTGTCAACGGCCTGCTCCCAGCAGGCACCGTGCCTGTGTTGAGGGCGTGGGAGCTCAACGAACGTAACTACGGATCCTTGACCGGGCGGAGCAGAACAGAATTACTGCGTGAGTTCGGCCCCGAGGTCCTCCACCAGTGGCGCAGGTCAATGCATCAGGCGCCTCCGCCCATGACGGGCTGGCAACTAGAGTCCATCAGGGCCAGCCCGGCATTGGCTACTATGCCAGCAAGCGCCATTTTGGAAACAGAGTCCCTAGATGCTGTGGTCACACGCGTCCGGGGTCTCTGGAGCAAAATCCTGAGGCCTGTGTTGGTGTCAGGTTCCAACGTTTTGGTGATTGGGCACGGCAATTCACTGCGCGCCCTGTGCATGCTCATCGATTCCCTGAGTGAGGATGAAGTTGAGCGGCTAAATCTACCTACAGGGCAACCCTTGCGCTACAGCTTTCAGCCTGGTTGTGTGCCATGCCCTCGGGGTGGGATTTATCTTAACCCCGGCGCAGCAGCCCACGCAGCGAGCGTACTGGCCATGGACGGAGGCACGTGAAAACAGGATTCTTACAGTCCTTGCCAACCCCCACCGCACACTGGAGTAATCACCATGACTGAGTTATCTTTCACCGACGTCCACGCACTGCAGATCCTCGATTCACGCGGCTACCCAACGCTGCGCGTCACCCTCACATCTAAGGATGGAACCATTGCCACGGCCTCGGCACCTTCCGGGGCATCCACCGGCGCCCATGAGGCTCTGGAACTGCGCGACGGCGGCCAAGCCTACTCCGGGCGCGGGGTTATTAAAGCCGTGGACGGTATCAATGCTGAGATTCGCCAGCTGTTGCTTTCCCAGTCTTGGAGTGCCCAACGGGGTGTGGATGAGGCTCTGCGCGATTTGGATGGGACGGCGGAGAAGTCCCGGCTAGGAGCTAACGCCGTGGTTGCGGTTTCCATGGCCAGCGCACGGGCCTTTGCAGCTCACTCCCGCCATCCACTGCACGCATGGATTGCACACACTTTGGGAAAGGCGGAACGCCTCCCTGTCCCTCATTTTAACGTCCTCAACGGGGGAGCCCATGCCGCCAACCCGCTGGCTTTCCAAGAATTCATGATCGCCCCCACCGGTGCCCCCACGTTGGCTGAGGGTATCCGGTGGGGCACGGAAATCTACCATGCACTAAGTGCAACACTGCGGCGCAAGGGCCTCTCCACGGGGCTGGGGGATGAGGGTGGTTATGCCCCTGAAATATCGCGGCCTGAAGAAGCTCTGGATTTGATCACGGCCGCCATAGTCGATGCAGGCTACACTCTGGGTCTCGAGGGTGTCTCAATCGCCCTGGATCCGGCTGCAAACTACTTCTACCATGACGGCACGTACGCGTTCAACGGGCGCAGCTTCACACCTACACAAATGACTGGGTACTACCAGAAGCTGATCACGGACTACCCTATTCGCAGCCTAGAAGACCCGCTTGCTGAGGATGATCCACACGGGTGGCCGGAACTAACCGCGGCTCTGGGGCAGCGGGTGCAGGTTGTTGGAGATGACCTGTTCGTCACCAATCCTGACAGGGTCCGCGAGGGTATCAGCACCGGCGCAGCTAACGCCGTCTTAATCAAACCCAACCAAATCGGCACCGTGACCGAAACCCTTGACACGCTCAGCGTTGCCGATCGGGGCGGCTTTTCCGCCATGGTTTCACACCGGTCCGGGGAGACAGAGGATACCTTTGTGGCAGATCTGGCCGTAGGCGCCGGCTGTGGACAACTCAAATCCGGGGCGCCGGCCCGGGGGGAGCGAGTAGCCAAATACAACCGGCTCCTGGAAATCGCTGATGCAAGCCCTACGATGCCCTACGGGCTCGTCCTGACGGAAGGTGGAAGGACTCGAGATGCGTGATCACCAAAAGAAGGTTGAAGAATCGGCAGCGGCTGCGTCCAGGACTGAGTTGAAGGGGCCCATTCTCGTGGGTGTGGTGCCAGGGCAGCCACTGATCGTGATCCGGCAAGCTGCGGATCTGGCGTACAGTCTAGGCGTAGAACTCGTGTTTGCTTACGTGGATGTCACCCGGTATTTGGTCCAGGACAATGACGGAACAGGTAGTAGATCGGCGCCGATCGATCCGGATGGGGTAGATGAACCGGACGACGTCGAAGGTACGGCCAGCTCAATCCGGGAAGTAATCGCCATGGAGCTGGGATCTGACGAGGTGAAATGGACCTTTGTGAGTCTTGCTGGGGAGCCTGCCCGGTCTCTGGGGCGTCTCGCCGCGGACGTCTTTGCCTGCCTCATTGTTGTGGGAACGCGTGAGCGCGGGGTGGGTGCACGTTTGGAGCAACTTCTCCTAGGATCGGTTGCTGTGCATCTAACCCACCGTCAGCTCCGTCCTGTGTTGGTGATTCCGCTGGATCCGCACGCCGCAAGGGATGCTTCTCAATGGCACTAGCAAGATCGGAAAACATGGAACCAGAGTCACTCCCGGGGATGGATAGCCTCCCAGTGGACAGCGATGTTGACACTCCTGGTCCGCGGCACCGTTCAATTCATCTTCACCCGGGATTCGTAGTGCTTGTCATGCTGGGGGGATGTTTCGGTGCTTTGGCCAGATACGGTCTCAGCATTACTCTTCCTGTCCCTGGCGGTTGGCCGCTGCCGACCTTGTTGATTAATGTATGCGGTGCTTTTGCCTTGGGTGCGTTGCTTGAGGGACTGTCCCGGCGCGGTCCAGACCTAGGCTGGTCACGGTTTGTGCGGCTCTTGGTGGGAACAGGGTTCATGGGCGCTTTTACCACTTACAGCACCCTGGCCGTAGATGCCATGCACCTTTTCGACGCCGACAGACCGGTGGCAGCACTGACATACGTGACCCTCAGTATTGTCGGTGGTGTTGCGGCTGCGCTGTTCGGTATCTGGGTGGGCGCAAAGTATCATCGCTTCGTTGCTGCTAGAAAACGTAGGGTCTTGGCCATTACCGGAAAGGAAAGCAAATGACAGTGCTTTTGCTTGCCCTGGCTGGGGGTGTTGGCGCCGGTCTTAGGTTTATTGTTGACGGGCTGGTCAGGGCTCGGGCTCGCACCGCTTTGCCAGTGGGAACCATACTGATCAACGTCAGTGGATCGCTGTGTCTGGGATTGTTGACTGGTCTGGTTGCTGGACATTACACCGATTCGAGCTGGGGACTAGTTCTGGGGGTTGGCCTGCTGGGCGGCTACACAACGTTCAGCACAGCCAGCTTTGAAACGGTCAGGCTTATCCAGTCCAGACGGACGTGGTTTGCGGTGGTCAATTCCTTGGGAACTGTGATGGCCTGTGTGCTCGCCGCGACGGCGGGATTTGCACTGACGCTCTTATAAGGGATCGTGTCCCTGGTATGAGGCGCTGGCGTCCTAACACTCATCAGCTGGCATTTTCTTTTCATGAGCGTCGCCTTTGAGTGCACAACACAAAACAGCATGAGGAAAGTTCAGCTCTTTGACCGTGCCCGCAGTATTGAGCAGGCCTCCCGTTTTAGTTCTTGGGCATAGGTGCCATGCTGGCCAGTGAGGATACCCGAACCACGTGGACAAGGATCGCGGAGAACCTTTTAGTCTCAGACGGCTAGGAGGTCTCCAGCTGCCACCTGATCTATTCCCGCAGTGCCTAGCTCGAGCCTGCGCCAATAAGGCCGAGTATTATGCCAGGGTTCCCACAATCCACGGTGGCAAAACACCTGTCAGCAAGCGATGGCGATCACGCCCCGGACGGGGTGAGCAGCTTTTGGGTCCCCAGTGCAGGCAGTACAGCGCGGCCTTTCGCGGCCCTGAGCCCGTTGAGAATCACCACTACTTCGGCCAGTTCGTGAACTAGTACTACGCCGGCCAGGCCCAGCACTCCAAAGAGAGCCAAAGGGAACAGAATAATGATGAGGGCTAGGGCTAGTGCAATGTTGGCCGTCATGATGCGCCGTCCGCGGCGGGCATGGGCCAGCGCTTGGGGGATCAGCCGCAGATCTGTCCCCGTGAAGGCTACCGCAGCGGTTTCGATCGCAGCAGCCGAGCCGGTGGCGCCCATAGCAATCCCCACATCAGCGGCTGCCAAGGCGGGGGCATCGTTGATGCCGTCACCGATCATTGCTGTCCGGTAGCGGGTGGAGTAGGCCTCCAGAGCGTAGGCCTTATCTGCCGGGAGCTGTTCGGCCAGATACTCACTAATACCCGCCTGGCTGGCTAACGCCTGAGCGGTCCGGGTATTATCACCTGTCAGCATCACGGTACTGACCCCTTGGGCGTTGAGCTCGGCAATGGCGGTAGCGGCTTCAGGCTTGAGTTCGTCGCGGATGCCGATCAGCCCCGCCGGGGATCCGGCGATTTCCACAACAATGACTGTCATGCCCTCGGATTCGAGCCGCCTGCACGCCGCGGCCAACGCCCCGGGCGCCACCCAGCGAGGGCTGCCAATTCTGGCCGGGACCCCCTCAAGATTTCCGCGGATCCCTTCTCCGGGGGTCTCAAAAATGTCAGTGGCTGGCGGAGGTGTGGGTGTTTCGGCAAGAATGGCTGCTGCCAGTGGGTGGGTGCTGTGCATTTCTAGCGCGGATGCCACGGCGAGAACTCTGCTGCGATCAGTACCAGGTACCGTCTCCACCGCAACAACTTCGGGCATGTTGCGTGTCAGAGTGCCTGTTTTATCGAACGCCACCAGCTTCACGGCACCGAGCTGTTCAAAAGCCTCGCCGGATTTTATCACCACCCCAAAACGGCTGGCCGCACCAATGGCTGAAATTACTGTCACCGGCACGGCAATGGCCAGAGCGCACGGGGATGCCGCGACTAGGACAACCAAGGCACGTTCAATCCAGATACTCGGTTCGCCCAACAGGGAGCCAAGCAGTGCCACCAACCCGGCCACAATCAAGACCACGGGGATCATGGGGCGGGCAATGCGGTCCGCGATCCGGGCACGCTCGCCCTTCCGGGCTTGTGCATTTTCCACGAGCCGCACAATTGTTGTTAGGGAATTCTCATACCCGTCCGCACTCGCTTCCAGTTCCAGGCTGCCACTGCCATTGATTGCTCCGGCAGGCACTGCTTCTCCAGGTGCAACCTCTACAGGAATTGACTCGCCCGTGATGGCGGACGTGTCCAGGCTGGATCTTCCGGAGGTGACCACTGCATCAGTTGCCACCCGCTCTCCTGGGCGAACAACCAGTCGATCCAACACGCGGATCTCGCGGGCGGGAATGACCACCTGCCCCGAACTGCGTGAAATGGTTGCCGTTTCGGGGACTAGGGACAGCAGAGAACGTAGCCCGTGGCGGGCACTATCCAGAGCTCGGTCTTCCAAGGCTTCAGCGATGGAGAAGAGGAACGCCAGCGCCGCAGCTTCGCCTACGTGGCCCAGCAAGACTGCTCCTGCGGCGGCAATACTCATCAACAGCCCTACGCCCAGGCGCCCGCGCAGCAGCCGTCGCATGGCCCCGGGGATAAATGTTGAGGCGCCCAATACTAGGCTGCCTGCCAGAACAACAGTATTAGCGGGCTTGTTTCCCGCCCACTCCAAGCCATAGCCAATGCCAAGCAGGAGCCCGGCGGAGATCGGGACTAGAAGGTGAACGTCCTGCCACCAAGGCGTGAATGCCTCAGGGGCTTCCCCGGTGTCGCGGGGCAACTCCTGTGATCCCAGAAGAGCTGCTGATGCGGTGGCGGCCTTAGGGTGCGCACTTCCCGAAGCAACGTTGCGCACTGTGGCATTCCCCCGAGTGTCAGGTTCCTCAGATCCGCAACATTCCCGGCTCATGCCTGAACCCTCATGCCTGAACCCTCATGCCTGAACCTCGGTGCCGCAACACAGCGGAACAACGCAATTCACTTCAAGACATCCCTGCCCGTCGTCTATTGCCAACACCACATCCACCAGAGCAACCAATGCCCGAGTGAGGTGCTCATCAGCAATCTCATACCTTGTTTGCCGTCCCTCCGGCACAGCAGCAACAAGGCCGCACCCGCGCAAGCAACTCAAGTGATTCGAGACATTGGAGCGGGTCAGGCCCAAATCCACGGCAAGCTGCCCCGGATATCCTGGGCCTTCGATCAGGCTCGTCAGGATACGTGAGCGGGTTGGATCCGACATGGCGCGGCCCAAACGGTTCATGATATCAACACGGGAAGCAATAGTCAGCATACGCTGACTATACAGCAGAAGCTGACATATACCTTTGGCGAGGTGCGCTAAGACGCGTGATGGAATTTCATGTGCCCAAAAATGATGGCGTGGTTATTGACAAAAATTTCAACCGCCAGATGAAAATTCTCACGCTCAAGAAGGGAATAGGGCCTAGGGTTCCTGCGGGCCCGGGCCGGAAGTCAAACTATCTGCCGATAGGGGCCAACGGGCTCCAAAACAAGTACTTTTGCAGTGATACATTGAAAATTCAGTCCCTCCACGCGAATGACTCGGAATGCCTGCCCACGCCTTGAACGTCTTTAGTTCCATTCCGTTGGTTATCAACTCGTCACGGGCATATCAAATGAAAGCAGCAGAAATGAACAAGAAGTTTGTGGCCATCATGGGTTCCGGTCCGGGCGTAAGCGCCGGCGTGGCCAGGAAGTTTGGTGCCAACGGCTTCACGGTGATCCTGCTGGCGAGGAACCTGCAGTCACTACAGCTTCGCGTTTCGGAGCTCAAGAATGCAGGTATCGAAGCCCACGGCATCGTGGCTGATGCCAGCGACGCGCAGAGTCTGAAAACGGCGTTCGCCCGCATCCACGCCGAACACGGAATCTTGGATGCCTTGGTCTACAACGCCGGAGCCAACACCATTGCCAACCCCACCGTTCTTGACCCCTCGGATTTGGCCCGGGATTTTTCGATCAATGTGGTGGGGGCGCTGAGCTGCGCCCAGCTGGTGGCTCCGTCCATGATTGAACGTGGAACAGGGTCCATCCTTTTCACGGGAGGATTGCTGGCTCTAAATCCTGTTGCATCCAGGGCATCGGCCTCCATTAGCAAGGCCGGGCTCCGCAACCTGACCTTCACCTTGGGCGATGAGCTCGCCACGCAGGGTATCAGGGTTGGAACGGTGACCATAGGTGGCGCCGTTCAGCCAGGGACCTTCTTCGATCCCGATTTGATTGCCGAAGCCTACTGGGACTTGCACACCGGAAAGTCAACAGGAGAGATTCTGTACGTGAAGCCCTGAATTAGCCAGCTAGAGTGTGCGTTCTTGCGAGCTGTTCGGGTGCGGACGCAGCCTTCCTTCGCCGGGCGGCGGCTAGCCGGGTGGCTACGAGGCCATGGCGCGGGCTAAAAAGGTAGACCAGCGTAAAAGCCGCGCCCTGGACCAACACCACCATGCCGCCGGAGGCTGCATCCAGGTAGTAGCTCGCGTAGAGTCCGACGACGGCGCACGCGGCTGAGATGGTCGGCGCAAGAACCAGCATCCTCCCAAATCGGTCCGTGAGCAAGTAGGCGGTGGCGCCTGGAATGATCAACATGGCAACCACCAGCACCACGCCCACGGCTTGCAACGCCACTACTGAGGTTAGCGCCAGTAGCCCCAGCAGGAAGGCTCCGAGCAGGCGCGGGTTGAGCCCAATTGCGTGGGCGTGGGTTGGGTCAAAAGCAAATAAGGTGAAGTCGCGGTGTTTGAGGATAAGGATAACCAAGGTGATGGTACCGAGCACCAGTACCTGAACAAGATCCTCGTGGCTCAGACCCAGAAGGTTGCCAAAAATAATGTGGGTGAGATCGCTCTGGCTGGGCGTGACCGAGATCAGGACCAGGCCCAGAGCAAAGAGCGTAGTGAAGACTATGCCGATTGCAGCGTCCTCCTTGACCCTGCTCGTGTCCCTCACGGCCCCGATAAGTCCAACGGCCAGGAACCCGAACAACACCGCACCCACAGCGAAGGGGACCCCGGCTATGTAAGCCAAGACAACTCCGGGAAGGACCGCGTGCGAGACGGCATCGCCCATGAGGGACCAGCCGATGAGAACTAGCCAGCAGGATAGTACGGCGCAGACCACGGCGGCGATTACCGTAACGGCCAGGGCACGTTGCATAAAGACAAAGTCGAAAGGATCCAGTAGGAACTCGAAAATACTCACAGAGCCATCTCGTTTCGGTTCATGACGTCTAAGCCAAAGGCAAGGGCAAGGTTTTCCGGCTGCAGGACCACCGCGGGGTCCCCGTGCATTAGGACGCGGCGCATGATCAACACCGCCTCGTCAGCCAGTTCCGGCAGTGCGTGGAGATCGTGGGTTGAGAGCAGAATGGCGGCCCCATCAGCAGCTAGTTCCTTCAATAGGGCGCAGATGGTGGCTTCTGAGCGCTTGTCGACTCCAGCAAAAGGCTCGTCCAGTAATAGGGTGGTGGCGCCTTGAGCAATGCCCCGTGCCACGAAGGCTCGCTTTCGCTGCCCGCCCGAGAGCTGTCCAATCTGCCGCTGCGCGAAGTCGGAGAGCTCCACGCGGTCCAAGGCCTCTGCCACGGCCAGTTTGTCCTTCTTGTGCGGCCGCCGGGTCATGCCCATATGACCATAGCGGCCCATCATGACTACCTCATGCACAGAGAGCGGGAACTGCCAGTCCACGTCTTCACTTTGGGGGACGTAGCTGATAGCTCCGCTGCGTCTGGCCGCAGCTGGTGAGCCGCCGTCGATGGTGACCGCGCCGGCGTCGGGCTTCACCAGCCCCATAATGGCCTTGAAGAGAGTGGACTTTCCGGAGCCGTTCATGCCCACCAGTCCACAGATTCGGCCCTTGTCCAGACGCAGCGTGGCGCCATCCAGCGCCGGTACGTCTCCGTAGTTGACGGTGACAGAGTCAACATCAATGGTGGCACTCATGGCAACACACCGTTGCTGACACCGGTCAGACCCTCAGTGATGACCTTCGCGTCGTGTCGGATCAAGTCCAAATAGGTGGGTACGGGCCCGTCAGGTTCGGAGAGGGAATCGACGTAGAGCGTGCCACCAAAAACGGCATCGGTGGCCTCGACAACTCGCTCCATGGGCGCGGCGGAGACCGTTGATTCACAAAAGACCGCAGGAACATTGTTGCGGCGCACAAAGTCAATGGTCCCGGTGATTTGCTGTGGCGTGGCTTGCTGTTCTGCGTTGACGGCCCAGATGTACCTTTCACTCAGGCCGGCATCGCGAGCCAAGTAGGAGAAGGCGCCCTCGCAGCTCACCAAGGCCCGCTGGCTGGTGGGCAGTGCCGAGAGATCCCTGATGAGCTGGTCCTGGACGTCTTGCAATTTGTCCTTGTAGGCAGCGCCGTTGGCTTGGTAGTAGGTGCCGTTGGCTGGGTCCAGCTTTGTGAAGGCCTTGACCATGTTCTCCACGTAGACCTGGACGTTGGATGGTGACATCCAGGCATGTGGATTGGGCAGGTCCTTGTACTTGTCCTCGGCAATTTCCATGATCTCTATGCCATCGGAAACCACGGCATGGGGCGCGTCGAGGTCCTGAACGAATTTTTCAAACCATGCCTCCAGGCCCAAGCCGTTATCTAAGATCAGATCTGCCTTGGCTGCCCTGCGGATGTCTCCCGGGGTGGGCTCGTAGCCATGAATTTCCGCCCCCACCTTAGTGATGGATTCCACCGTGAGCTTGTTTCCCGCCACGTTCGCAGCAATGTCGGCCAGGACTGTGAAAGTGGTCAGGACCACAGGGCGGTTCTCGCCATCAACACTCACATTACTTGCTGTGGGGGTGCAGGAAGTCAGTGCCAATGCGCACGTGAGGGCCCCGGCTGCCAAGGAAAGCCGCAGGGGGTGCGGAGATCTGAAGTAATTTACTCTCATGCCCAAAGCCTAAGTTAGGCATGCCGAAATAACTAATACAGTACGCCTAAATACTTTGGATCGAGGTATTCCTAGTCACAGTGGACACAAGCCAGTCAAGAGATTTGGCTAACTCGCAGGACCCCGTCCCATCGCACTGAACGCGCTGGGCTGTAAACTTCTGATGGATTTCCCATCGCTTAGGGGAGTCCTTTGACTGGATACGTTCGGTTAGTCAAAAAAATACTACACAAGGAGTTTCGGCATGGCCGGTGGCCTCGTAGCACTTCTGGATGACGTAGCGGCCCTTGTGAAGGTCACGGCCGCTTCCCTTGATGACATTGCCTTGGGAGCTGGTAAGGCCAGCGTTAAGTCACTTGGCGTGGTTGTTGATGATGCTGCGGTCACCCCGCAGTATGTTGAAGGATTATCGCCAAAACGGGAGCTTCCCATTATCTGGAAGATCGCGGTTGGATCCATCCGGAACAAGCTTCTGATTATCTTGCCGGTGGCCTTGCTTCTTTCACAGTTTGCCCCGTGGGCCTTGACACCGATCTTGATGATCGGCGGCGCGTACTTGGTGTTCGAAGGTGCTGAGAAAATTCTTGAAGCCATGGGAGCGATCAAGCATCATGGCCTAGGTGCAAACGGCGCGGTACGTGAAGAAAAGGCCATTATTGGGGCTGCCGTGCGAACCGATCTGGTGCTCTCCGCGGAAATCATGGTCATCTCATTGAACGAGGTTGCCCACGAGAGCTTCCTGAACCGAACCTTGATTCTCATCTTGATCGCCTTCCTCATGACGGTGGTGGTTTATGGTGTGGTTGGCCTGATTGTGAAGATGGATGACATTGGCCTGCACTTGGCCAAGAAGAGTTCAGCCGTTGCGCAAAAGGTAGGCCGTGGACTGGTCAAGGGGATGCCGATTGTGATGTCCATACTGAGCAAGGTGGGCATTGTTGCCATGCTGTGGGTAGGCGGACACCTGATTTTAGTAGGTATGGATGACTTGGGCTGGCATGCACCCTACGGGTTCGTTCACCACGTGGAGATGCTGGTCCATGATGCCACCGGCTCCGCCGGCGCAGTTCTGGGTTGGCTCGTTAATACGGCGTTCTCCTGCCTCGCCGGCTTCATCATTGGCTCGGTAATTACGGCTGCCGTACAAGGAATTAACAGGCTTCGAAGCAAGCACTAAGTGGCGACGTTGCCTCGATGAGATTCTTCATCAACAATCTTTACCAACGGGACCACTTCGGCTGGCTGATTTTACCTTCATCTAGAACCGTCACGGTACCTGCTCTGACCAACACCTCGGCATGGTGGTGGGAGAGGATGACGGCAAGCAGCGCCGGTACGGTCTTCGGGGGCGAATACCGCAGCAACCCGCTTTCATAAAGGTGGAACACAGGCATTTGGACTCTCTATGTGCCCCAGTGGTAGGGCTGTCTTGTGCGGCCGTGACTACGTAACCAGCAGTGTTGCACTCGAAATCGACGTTGAATTCGAGTGCCCAGTCTATGGTGGTTGTAGGGAAGTGGGGGATAGTGAATGATTTCAAGGCGCTGGATGTCCAGCAAAATCACGGTCGGGGTGGTTGTTCTCTCTGTGCTGGCTGGCTGTGCCCCGTCACAGGAGGATGAATTAGCGGCAGCGAACTTCCATAACGTAGGAACACTGGATGAATCCAGCGTTTGGCTCTCGGGGGAACCGAACCGTGATGGTGATTATGAAATCAAAGTCACCGGTAAATTTCACGATTATTGCAATGGCGCTGTCCTCGCCCCCGTCGGCATTCAGATCTGCAATGGTGGAGAGCTAGACGGCGGGGCCCTGTTCATGATCGGGGCCCCAGCTAGTGCAACGGGCGGAACTCTGACCATGATGAATGGAGTGGTCATAGAGCTATCGATATTTGATCTACCCCAAAATGATGATCTCAAAATAGCCGCGGGCAGCGCCCCGGCACGTAGTGCTGCAGGATTTTATAGTGTTCGGTTCACTACATCTAGCGGGGAAATCTTGAATCGTGAGGGTAAGTCACAATGATCAGAGTAAGGCAATCACCGACAGGCCGTGCAGACACCGTCTTGGCAGATCGCACCGTATAGATTGATGCGCCGGTGGGCGGAGAAATTCGTATCAATTTTCATGCGTAGCCCCATTGGTGATCGGTGATTTAGGGGGCGGACAAAACAGGCGGTGCTGACCCGGATGAACACCGGTGTGACAATCATCCGTAGCTTCGGAGAGCCTGGCTACGAGATAGTGAGCGTAGGGGAAGATATTGACCGTGGCGATTCTCTGGGTCCCACGCTGATTCCTTACGGTCCGCTGCTGTCCATCCCGGAGGCCACGGAGCCCACAAATTGTACCGATCTGTAACAATCCCGAAGAAACGCGTAGGAACGGTCTGCTAAACCCGGGCCACGGCGTCATAGCCGTAAAAATTTCTGCTACCGGAGGTGTTACTGGCGTAAGGGGAATGCCTCACGCAGTTACTTCTGAGATGAACGAAGCCAGCATGCCCATCTTCTGCGAGGATTCATGGCCTGCCCACCCCCGTGAAATTTGATACGCAGACAACTTGGCCCAATGACATCATGCTTGGCAGGGGAACAGATTCAGCGCTGACGTTCCTCACGTATTACAACACGTGGCGAGACATCGACTCTACTATCCGCCATGGAAAAGCCTCACCCGAACGGGCACTGCATGCAGCCACTCAAGCCAACGCAAAGATCCTCGGAATTGAGAAGATAACTGGTTCTTTAGAGGTGGTTAAATCACCGAGGGAGCTGGCGGGAAAAATGGCTCCGGTTGGCTGGGATTATTTGGTTCTGGCACAGGTGGGGCAGGTGCGGTGGGGCCATTGGGTTCCAAGGGTTCCACTGGTTCGGTTGGATCGAGTGGAAAATCCGGCTGCGGGCTCCCCGGGAACGGGTCAGGTACTTGGGGCTGTGGTTCAGTGGACTGATGCTGGTTCATGGGGTTCCTTCTTCTCAATGGTTGACGTTCTTGGAAATTATGAGGATGAAACTTTTATGAGAAACTTGCTTGCTAAAAACTGATCCGTTTTTCATGCTAACGACCTACTGAGAGGACGTCCATGGCCCGGGGTGGAAAATACCGGAGTATGGATGGCACTCCACATGACACCGCGCCAAAGCACCCGAACATGCCCTAGAGAGCCAGCGATTTCGCGAGAACTTTAGTTCAGTCTCGTCGGCTCATTGATATTGTTCGGCCCGGAGTCTAGCCTTAAGGCACAGGTAGCAGCCACTCTCTAGGTGAAATAGGGGCGTCCGCATACCGGAGTAAAAACACTGAATTTGGGAGTGTGACGCTGTGGGACTGATAGTTGGATTGTTGATTATTTGGCTTATCTTGGCAGTCTTGGGATTCGCGGTTAAGGGTCTTTTTTGGCTGGCAATAATTGGGCTAGTGCTCTTTGTAGCAACAGGAGCAATCGGCTGGATCCGGCGCCGGGGATCCATCAAAAGCTGAACTAGCCAAGACCCGCCCAGAGCTGCCGGATCGGGTGGTGGAGGACTAGACGCTTACCTGAGCGTGGTTATCTCTGCCCCAGAGCCGCCTCCGGTCACCGCCAGTTCCGGCTCACAAATCTGCCACTACAATCTTCTTCATGGCAAGCATTCTTTGATAGGCCCCTGGGCGCTGCATCAACTCGCCCATATTTTGAGGCACAATTTGCCAACTTACGCCGAAGCGGTCGCTCAGCCAACCGCACTGCTCTGCCTCGGGCACCGCGCTCAGTGCTTCCCACAAGGTGTCGATCTCCTCTTGGTCTGCGCAATCGACCTCGAGCGAGATCCCTGGCGAGAACGTGAAGTGATGATCTGCGCCACCATCCATTGCTGAGAACCACTGACCAGCCAAAGCGAACTCAGCAAACACGATGGCGCCGTTGCCTCCTTCGTGCGGAACCACCACCCCGGTCCTCGCCCCAGGAAAGAGGCCGGTGTACAGATCCATGGCTAGCTGCGCCTGAGCAGCGTCCCCTGTAAAAAGGAACTGTGGGGTTACCAGCGGACGTGGTTCCGGGGTGGGCTCGGTCATCATCACTTGCCAATTCACCCCGTAGCGATCTTCCACCCAGCCGTAGAGTTTGCTATGCGGATATTCGCCTAACTCCATGCGCACCTCGCCACCATCTACAAGCGCCGCCCACATGGACGTGATGTTTGCGCGCGTGGCCGCTTCGCCACCGTGGGCGGCGGGATCCATGCTGAGTATGAAGGAAATAGCTGGTGTGGGCCGGAATTCTCCTCCCGCATTGATCAGCCGGATTCTGTATCCGCTGAGCGTGACATCGACAACCAGCGGCTGCCCGGCCAGTGCCTGTTGAAAGTCCGGCAGGTTCGTCTCGGGGTATGAGGCGCTCACTTCCATGGATGTGTCCGGAAAGGTGGCTGCGTAGAAGTTACCTACCTCGTCCGCGTTACCTTGGCACCAAATATTGGGCACAATTTTCTGCATAATTCCTCCTGGTGCATCTGCACAGCATGGCACGGCGGAACGCCCCGTTCAATAGGGATAGCTGAGCCTGGTTGGGCGCATCAGATGTGACGCCATCAGGCAGCGTGGAGGAGGACTTCCCTTCCAGACGTGTCACCGGAGGCTCACTCGTTAGATTCGATCAGCCAGCTCACTTCTGCCCAGCGCAGGCCTTCATCATCCCAGGATTCAGCATGCCCCAGTTGGGCGATGTCAGCAAAGGTAGCGGTGATTCCGTGGGCCTCAAGGATGCTAAGTAGCTCGTCGGTGGCCTTGCGGACAGCCGCTTCTACGCTTTCATGGTCTTCGGACTTGATTTGGCTGCGGGCTGTAAACATTTCCGTCATGGCATCATTGTCCACCAAGAATTTGATGTGAGGAAGCCCCGGGGGAGACGATGCGCGGCCGGTGAGGAGATGATGGATTGGAATCTTTTGCGCGGAACCTCCCTCGGAAAAATGCGCGGCAACCGGCTCTGCACGCTGGGCAGAGAGTTCAGCAGAAATTTCTGGCAGTGGGCGCATTGCCTCAATGCCAGAGCCTGTGCGCAAGAGCTCAATGAAACCAGAGGCACTCACGCGCCCATCTGTGGTTCCAACCGAACTATGGGCCCGGCTGTCGCGGGGTTCGTGGCCCTCGGCTTTGTTGACTGTGTGGGTGGCAAGAAACTGCTGCAGGCCCGTTCTGTGGGCATGGTATTGGAATTGGAGGACAAGTCATAGCTTGAACGGCGCTAGAGAAGAGTACGGCGCAGGGGTGCCATATTTACAGGAAGCCATCAGGTGCCTATGGTGGACGTGCCGGGGCGGAAGTTCTACGCTGGTGAGCAGTCCGGCTCATTTGTGGTGAGCCAAAAGTATGGTGGGGCTGGTCAGAATAAAGGTGGATTTATGAAAATTGCAGTGACTGGTGGCAGCGGAAAACTAGGCCGGCACGTGGTTCGCGGGCTTCTCGGCGGTGGGCACGAGGTGCTGAATCTGGATCGGGTGGGTGAGCGTGGGCTAAACTTCCTCATGGTTGACCTGCGCAACTACGGCCAGGTGCTGGACGCGCTCCTAGGAGTTGATGACAGGCATAGCGGGTTCGACGCCGTGGTGCACCTTGGCGCTATCCCGGCACCGGGGCTGCTCCCGGATGCTGCGACGTTCGAGAACAACATGCTCTCCACCTACAACGTGTTTCAGGCGGCACGGCGGGCCGGAGTCAAGCGGATTGTGTACGCCTCTAGTGAGACTGTGCTGGGGCTACCCTTTGACATCGATCCGCCCTACCTGCCCGTTGACGAGGAATATCCGGCCCGTCCGGAGAGCACGTATTCGCTTGTGAAACATCTGGAGGAGCAGCTGGCCCGTGAGCTGGTGCGGTGGGATCCGGAGTTGAGTATCTCGGCGTTGCGGTTTTCCAATGTCATGGATGAGTCGGACTATGAGGCATTCCCGAATTTTGCCGCCGATCCGATGGCACGCAAATGGAATTTGTGGGGCTACATTGACGGGCGGGACGGGGCGCAGGCTGTGGCCCTGGCACTTGATCGGGAGAAACCCGGTTTCGAGGCGTTCATCATTGCCAACGCCGACACCGTTATGCTCCGGCCCAGTGCCGAGCTCGCCGCGGAAGTGTTCCCGAACGTGCCGCTTCGCCGTGAGCTTGTGGGACGGGAAACCCTGTTATCGATCGAAAAGGCGAGGCGCCTGTTGGGCTTCGAACCGCGCTACAGCTGGCACACCAGCCTGCCCCGGCGCTTTGACCGCCAGGAAGAATAGGGACTGATCCGCTAGATTCACAGGTTCCACCACCTTGTGCTCGCTCATGGGCGCGTGGTGTAGCGCTGGGGATCGTCTGGGCCAGCATCGGAGGCCACCCGGTTGGCGGGGCGTTTGGGTGGACTCGGTGCTGCGCCCAGCCTGCGGGGGCCGCTCCAGAGGGCAGCCGGGGCATCGATCGTCCTGGCCAGCCGGTAGGTGAGGTCCTCATAATTGAGCCGCCAGCCTCGAAAGTGTGGCCACGCCTGTTCCGCAGATTGCTCCACAGGATAGCCAGCCGCGCTGAGCATGCTGACAGCTTCTTTGAATTCTTCAAAGGTCAGCTGGGTTTCTCCGTCTGGGTCCACGTCGTCGTTTACCGGTAGGGAAATGGCGGCCGCTATTTGCTGTAGACAAGAAAAACCCATGCGCAGCAGCAGCCGCGCTCTGACGGTGGGGGCGATGCTGGGGCTCAAGGAAAGCTGGAGTGCCGCACTGTCCATGACACTAAGCAGGGCTATCAGCCAGTTTGAGTCCGGGAGTGGGGACCTGAACCAGCACAATGTCAGGTAGGTGCTGTGGGACTCTGCAACATCGGCCGCCCACCGCTCCCATGAGCGGTAGAGATCTTCAAGTTCCTTGGTGCTGCCTTGCCCAGAAAGCCCGAATCTTGTGCGCAGAAGCAATTCCGGGCCCCACGCCGGGGTTCCCGCGCGGGAGCGAAGTAAGGTCACCTCGGATTCCCTGCGGTTGACGGCTGCATAAAGGGTTGGCAGATACCCGATCTGCAGGGCCACTACAGCAAGCCCTGTGAAGGCAGCCATATAAACCACCGTTGTGCTGCCGGGGCCGGCAGGCGGGGAGTAACCAAGCGTGAACAATCCCGAGCCGGATTCGCTCAGCGCCCGGGCCAGATCGCCATGGACAAAGGGGACAAGCATGAGTGCAAAGGCAAAATAGAACAGCACCATCCAGACGGCAAGCCGAATAAACAGTGTCAGAGGCGCCTGCCAGGCCAGCAGCCTGTCAAGGGTCTGGTATTTCTTCACAGGCCGCCGTAGCAGAGAAAAGAGCGCAGTTGATAACTGGGCGGCTGAATCGGAAATGCGGTCATTGTGCGGGCGTGTGACGATCAGGGTGCCGATGAGGCTCTTCCACGTTAGGGCAAGGAGAGCGAAACCGGCGAGAAGGGCCGCCCACCAGAGAATTCCAACCACGGGGCTCTCGCCTACCTTCCAACTGATGCGCGTCACTGCCTGCACCTAAGACTAAGGGCGTGCACCGCCGGGCACACCCCTTCGCACCAAAAAAGAAGGCGTGGAAGCTCCTTGCCGGCAGGGCAACAATCCGGCGCGAGCAGGCCGTCGGGGTTTGGGTGCCGCCGAGCCGTGGGACGGCATCGGAACCCTGGCTAACACCATCGAGCCCACCTTAGTTCAAGGCGATGGTCCCGCCCAGCGCCTGCGTTAGGTGGTGGGAGCAGCCTCTGGGCGGGGTGAACCGGCGCCCAGCCATGACTGAACCACGGCCATGACAACTTCGGCGGATCGCTCGGCGGCATCGTCCACGTGGACCAGGAAGTCCGCGTCAGAGGCAGGTCCGCACAAGTCCGAGACGCCGCGCACCGCAAGGAACGGGGCGTTGAAGGAGTAAGCGGTCTGGGCGATGGCGGAGGATTCCATGTCAGTGGCCAGCACGCCGTCGAACGTTTCCTTGATAATCACTGAACGCTCGTGGCCCACGAAGGTGTAGCTGGAGACCATTAACCCTTGGTGAATGCTCTGCACCAAACCGCCTTGACTGGGTTGGACGGCGCTGAGCTGCCGGAGCGCCCCGGGCACGGGGTAAGAGACTGGCATGCCAGGGACTTGGCCCAGCAAGTAGCCAAAGGCGCGGGCATCGGCGTCGGCATTGATAGTGTCAGTGGCGATCACCACGTCGCCTACCCGAACGTCCTCACCCAAGCCGCCGGCGGTGCCTGCGCTGATGAGAAGGGGGGCAGGGGCGCCGGCGGTGTTCTTGTGGGCCAGCAGCAGGGCCGAGGTGGCGGCACAGGCTGCGTTGACTAGGCCAACCCCACCCCGGACAACCAGCGCGTCTCGGCCAGCAAGTGTGACCCGGTGGTGGATCGCGTTGCCCACCTGCACTGTTTCCCCATGGGAGGTAGCGCGTGCCAGGAACGGGGCCACTTCCTCGTCCATAGCTGCAATGATGATGAAGTCCACCGGGCTCATGCGCTGACCTGCGACCACTGGTCACGCTTGGCCAGGAATTCACGGGCCGCCGCCTGGGCACCCTCGAGGGAATGATTGGCTCCCCAGCCGCACTGAATTTCGTTGGCGGCAGGGACCTCGGTGGCTGCCACGACGTTGCTCAGGGTAGCCTCGATCAACTCCATCACGGCTGGCAGATCGGGTTCACCCTGCAAAATCAGATAGTAGCCGGTCTGGCAACCCATGGGAGAGAAATCAAGCACGGCAAAGGAGTGGTTCCGGGAGTGTTCGGCAAACAGATGTTCCAGTGAATGGATTGCCGGCATCTCCAAATGGGCCACATTGGGCTGGGTGAAGCGCACGTCATATTTGGTAATGACATCGCCGTGCGCCAGCTCCTTGCGGTCGGCCACGCGCACGTAGGGGGCCGCTACCGTGCGGTGGTCGAGGTTGAAGGACTCTACGTTCATATGTGGGGTGGGCATGATGTGCTTTCCTTACGGAAGGTAGTGGAAACGGCCAGCTTCAATCCTAGCCCTGCAGACCCACACCAATTGTGAAGCAGGTGATATTCGGGGCAGGCGCATAGGCCAACCCTAAAGTTGTAGGCGGGGAACGGAAAGCATCGAACGGGCTAGATTGTTACCAGAATCGTGTGCCAGCCCACTGCAGGTACCGCTAACTATGCGCCCACTGCGCCGGCAATCCCTCACCACGTGAACTGGAGGGTTGGGGGATGTGTAAGAAAGCCCGTGAGGCTGCCACCGCAATGAGCGCACCAGCGTGGGAGCCCAGAACTCCGGGATCGGTGAACGGTCTGCAGCTGTGTATTTACGTTGTCGCAGTGAGCAATCACGAGGTGATGGCCCATGCTGACTTTCGCTGTGCGCACTGGCAGCTGCCAGCAAGGCGTAGCTCGTTCAGCGGCGCCATGGTGGCACCTTAGCAAGCGCCGGGCGAAACTCGCCAAGTAGCCTGCGCAGAGTTGTACCCGAAAGTGAAGTAGAAGTTAAGTTGCGCAGAAATTAGCTGCCAACTACTCCTTTCCCCCGCTGTCAGTGCACTGTGACACTGAGGTAATGGAGTCTCAGTAGCCCTTCGAGGGCCAGTCCGTGAGCATCAGGGGGTAGGAGCCTGCGGATGCGCCAGAAACTCTGGCTCTCTTCATCTTGGCGGTGACCGTGACTGCCGCCGCAGATTACATGCCGGAACAAATACAGGCGTGGGCTCAGCCTGAGTGGGATGTCCTGCAGATTTGGCACGCTGCGATGGCGGCACGGAACAGTATTGTTGCCAGGATCGGCGGTTAAATTGCCGGGTTCTCGGATGTGACCGTGGACGGTGACCTGGACATGATGTTCGTTTCGCCCCGCCACCAGCGCCGTGGAGTGGCTCAGCAACTTCTGGCGTGCGTAAAAGCTCAGTCACGCAGCAATGGAACGCCCACTCTTTACGCGAACGTGAGCATCGCGGCGCGGCCCTTCTTCGAACGCTTCGGCTTCAGAGTGGAAGCAGAGCAACACCCGGTCCTCCGAGGGGTGATGCTGAGCAACTACAAGATGCGAAAGGTACTGCGGAACCCATGAGCTCACCAGCGTGTGGGGCTTTGACGATTAGGTGCAGCATGGGTGCCTCTGGAAAGTTCGGGGTTGCCTTTGACGGCAATGGACCAAGCGCCAATCCCGAAAGCCAAAGCTCCCACACCGTTAAAGAGCACTTTGTCCGTGCCTGCCCCTGTCAGTACGGCGATCAGCCCCAACACAATAAATGCAACGGCCACGGCGGCCACGCAAGAGGAGAGAATCATTGCCCACCGGGGAAGTTTCCGAAGTTTCTGCACGGTGACCGACTCCTTGAAGCTAGAAAGCATTAACGTGTGGTCAACATCCTGCGCCATGTACTTGACGCTCTTCAGGACTCACTCGACGTTGCCGCGAGCAACGCCCGCGTATAGCTGTGCTGAGGATTGGTAAACACCGACTCTGTGGCGCCGGATTCAACAACTTCCCCTGCCTTCATGACTAGGACATCATCACTCATATGCCGGATCACGGCCAGGTCATGAGAGATCAGCAAGTAGCTCAACCCGAGGCTTTGCTGCAGCTCATCAAGGAGGTCAAGGACCTGCGCCTGGATGGATACATCCAATGCCGAGACCGGTTCATCACAGATCAACACTTTGGGCTTCGGCGCCAAGGCGCGGGCAATAGCCAGGCGTTGGCGCTGCCCGCCGGAGAGCGTGGCCGGGTTCCGGGGTGCCAGGTCCGGGTGCAGCCCCACCATTTCCAGCAATTGTGAGATTTCGCCAGAGTAGCTGCGGGGATTGCGTGTGGCCCCGAAACTCAGGGAGTCTGCCAGCAGAGAAGCTGTCGAGAGGCGGGGGTCAAAAGAGGAGAGTGGATCTTGGTAAATGGCGCCCAGAGATGGGCGGCGCGCACGCCGTGCTGACTCAGCAGCAGCGCTCCAGGGCTCACCGCAAAACTCAACGGATCCGGCGTCGGGCACCAATAATCCCAGAGCCATGCGAGCAGTAGTGGTCTTCCCGGAGCCGGACTCGCCCACAACACCTAAGGTTCGGGCCGGGAAAAGCTCAAAGTCCACGGAGGAAACGGCCCGGAAATCCGCTGAACCAGCCATGGGAAAGGACTTCGCAAGCCCCCGCGCACGCAGCAGCGGCTGTGCATCCGCGGCCCCAAGTGGGGGAGCTGTGGTGGCTGCTCCGGAGGGCTGCGGAGCAGAAGAGGGCGCACCAGCACTGGGGGACAACCGGGTGAAACGGGGCTTCCCCGACGGTGCGGCGGCAAGCAGAGCACGGGTGTAAGGATGCTGCGGATCCTCCAGAACCTGCGCGCGCGGGCCCTGTTCCACAATGCGCCCGTTGGCCATCACGGCGATGGAATCTGCGGTCGCAGAAACGGCGGCAAGATCGTGGCTGATCAGTAGCATTCCCGCCCCGCCGCGGCGTAAATCACGCAGCAGCCCCAGTACGGCTGCAGCAATCGTGGCATCTAGGGCTGTGGTGGGCTCGTCGGCAATGATGAGGGCCGGATCCATGGCAATGGCGGAGGCAATCAGCGCCCGCTGGCGCATGCCACCGGAAAGTTCCCCGGAACGTTGCCCCGCCCGGCGCACCGGGTCATCCAGACCCACCGCCTGCAGCAGTTCAATGACACGTGCCGCCCGCTGCGATCCGGACGCGGAGCCGTGCAGGCGCAGTACGTCCTCAATCTCTTTCCCGACAGTGCGCAGAGGGTCCAGCGAGGTCAAGGCATCCTGCAAGATGAAGCCCACGTGCGCACCACGCAGTTTCCGCCAACCTCGCGTGGATAATTTCTGGGCATCGTAGCCGGCCACGGACAGCGTCTTGGCGCGCACGTGGGCGCCGCGCCCGGCGAGGCCAAGCAGCGACCGGGCCGTGACTGATTTGCCGGACCCCGATTCACCCACAAGAGCCAGGCATTCACCCGGATTTACCGTCAGTGAAATGCCGCGCACCACGGTGTCCAGGCCGAAGGAAACGTTCAGGTCCGTGACCTGAAGAACAGGCTTGAGCGTTGTCATTGTGAGCTTGCCGCCTTCATGGAGCGCGAGAGCACGGTGGCAGAGCCGGCCAGTATAACAATGGCCAATCCGGGGAAGAACGTCATCCACCACGCCAGCGAGAGGTATGTGCGCCCGGCCGAGAGCATGGTGCCCCATTCCGGTGCCGGCGGTGGGGAACCAAGCCCCAGAAAGCTCAACGATGCTGCCCAGAGCACCGCTTGTCCCAACCCCAGCGTTGCCAGGACAGCAACCGGTGCCAGCGCATTGGGCAGAATATGAGCCGTGAGGATGCGCCACCTGCTCCGCCCCAGCACCGTGGCGGCCTCCACCATGGGGGAGGCGCGTAAGGCGATGATTTGGCCGCGAATCACCCGCGCGTACCCCGGAGCCGTTGTCAGCGCCACCGCCAACACAGTAGTGCCCACGCCCGGCCCGGCCAGGGCAATAAACACCAGCGCCAGCAACAATCCGGGCAAGGCAAAAAGAACCTCAAGGATGCGGCCTATCCCGAAGTCCAGCCACCGCCCACCAAATCCGGCGGCAATACCCAGCACCAGGGCCAGGCCGAGTCCTGCCGCAGTCGCCGCAGCACCAATGAGCAGGGAGGGCCGCGCACCGTGAATGATGCGCGAATAAATATCACGCCCCGACTCATCCGTTCCCAGTAAGTGCCCCGGACCCGGCGGGGAGAACGCTGCGGCGGGGTTGATGGCCAGGGGGTCATCCGGCGCCAAAAGATACGGTGCTATGGCTGCGAGAATAAAAAAGAGAAGTACGACGGCGGCTATTACGGTGGGCAGGCGGCGCACCAACCGCCGCGCCAAGGTTGCGCCGGGGCGGGGCACCCGGGTACCTGCGGACACCAGTACCGGATCCGTCAGGGGCAGCATCGAATTATGAATACTCATGGCTCCCCGATCCTCGGGTCTACCAGGCGTTCGGCCAGGTCGGAGACAGCCATAATCAGCACGTAGGCACCCGCAGAGACAAGGGCCACACCGGTCACCAGCGGAATGTCGCGTGCGGTCACTGCGGAGAGAAGCGCTCGCCCCAGTCCCGGCCGGGCAAAGATGGATTCAACCACCACGGCCCCGGACAACAGCGAACCCAAGGCCCAGCCGGATAAGGCAATACCGGGCAGTGCGGCGTGACGCAGCGAATGGCGCAGCAGCACACCGATCTCTGATTCTCCGCGGGCTCGGGCAGACAGGGCGAAGGCCGAGTGCTGAGCCTTTTCAAGACTGTCACGCATAACTTGGCCCAGAAATCCGGCCAACGGTAGGGCCAGGGTGACCACTGGCAGCACCAGCCCGCCCGGGGTGTTGGTGCTGACGGGCGGGAACCAGCCCAGCGCCGTCGAAAATATCATGATGAGCACGCTGGCCAACCAAAAGTGTGGGACCGCGGCGGAGATGATCTCCACGGCAGAACCCACCACGGAAATACGGGTGGACAACACGGCCAGAAGCAGGGCCATGAGCCACGCCACCACCAAGGCGAGACCGGCGAGGACAAGGGTGGAGGGAACAATCTCAGCCAGCACCTCTGAGACTGGGCTCTTGAGTGAATAGGACGTACCCAGGTCTCCCACGGCCAGCCGCCGCAACTGGCCAAAGTACTGCACGAACAGCGGCTGGTCCAGACCATACTCAATCCGGGCCGCCTCGAGAGCCTCGGCGGACGCCTGGGAGCCGGGGCCGCCCATGATGGCTGCCGCCGGGTCGCCCGGAATCATCCGGATGCCAAAGAAGATGGCTGTTGCAACCGCCCAGAGCACGAAGATGCCGCCAGCTAGTGTGCTCAGGAGCCAGCGAAGCGATGCCTTGAGGGCACCGCCCTGCCGGGTCGAGGTGGTTGCGGAGGGACTCACGGCTGATGCCTAGTTGGCAAGCCAGCTATCGAAGAAAGTTGGCGAGGCCACGGCTGTGGTGGTGCCAACATCCTTCAATTTCTCGGAATACAAGAAGTGGTTCTGCTGGTCGTAGAGGGGCAGCAAGTAGTAGCCCTCCAGGACCATTTTTTGTGCCTCGGTGTAGAGTTCTTTGCGCTGCGCAGGGTCCTTGGTGGTTCCGGCACTGTCAAGGAGCTCATCTAGCGTGGGGTCTTTGACTTGGGAAAGGTTGGCAAAGTATCCGGACGGGGCAGGGATGGTGGACTTGGAGTGGAACAGGATGGACAGCACGCTCGGGCCAACCTTCGTGTACGGTGCCGAGACCAAGTTGTAGTCATTCTTCGCCAGATCCCCGTACCAGCTGGAGATGTCCAGGAGCTTGATCTTGATCTCGAAGCCCGATTCTTTGGCCGTGGCCTGCATTTGCTCGAAGAGTGACTGCTCAGCCGGGATGGACTGGCTGGTGCTCACCGGGAAGGCCAGCGTCAGGCGGTTGCCGTCCTTGATGCGGTATCCCGCGGAGTCGCGGTCCTTCCACCCCGCAGCATCGAGCAACTCGCCAGCCTTGGCCGGATCGTAGGAGAACAGTGACTTCTCGGAGAAAGCCAGCGGTTCAACGCTTGACAGCGGTGAGTAAGAACGCGAGGCCGTGCCGAAGAACAGGGACTCAATGCCAGCGTCCACGTTGACAGAGTGGACGAAGGCTTCCCGGACCTTTTCGTCGTTGAACGGTGCCTTGGAGGAGTTCAGCTCAATGCGATTGGCGGCGCCGGGGCGGGGCGCATCCAAATGTTTGATGGACGCGCCCTTGCTAGCAGCGGCAATTGCATCCGGCTGGGCGTTGTCAATCACCTGCACCTGACCGGCCTGAAGTGCCGCAAACCTTGTGGCAGCCTCGGGGATGAACCGCCAGGTGATGCCGTCCAAGTAGGCGGGGCCGGCGTGGCCCGCTTCCGGTACGGGGAGCGCGTAATCGGCGTTTCGGACCAGGTTCACTGCGTCCTGTTTCTTCCAAGACTCCACTTTGAACGGCCCGGTTCCTACGGGGGATTCGCAGTTTTCTGCCTTGGAACGCTTCAGCGCGGTGGGTGACTCGATGGCAACCCAGGGCATCGAGAAGGACTCAAGCAATGAGTTATCCGGTGAGGAGAGCTTGATTTCCAGTGTGGTTGCGTCCACGGCTGTCATGGAGGAAATCTTGCCCAAGGCCAGGTAACCCGTGGAAGAGGCCGTCTCGGGGTTTAGTAAGTGCTCAAAGTTGACTTTCACAGCCTCCGCGTCAAGGGCCGTACCATCGGTGAACTTGATGCCGTCGCGGATCTTCACGATGCGCTTCAGTCCGTCCTCTGTGACGGTGGAATCCTGTGCCAACCACGGAATGATTTTCCCGTCGGCGTCCTTGGTGTAGAGGGTCTCCAAATACTGGGACGCAACTAAGGCTTGAGGGTAGTTACCGCCTACGTGAGGATCTAGGCAGGACGGTTCGGCATCGCCGGAGGCGTACACCAAGGTTCCGCCTGTGACGGGGGCGCCAGCGTCTTTGCTAGGGTCGTTGCTCGTTTTTGCGGACGTGCAGCCGGAGAGAATAAGGGCGGCCGCCAAAACTGTGGCGGCCGGAATGAGCTTGTGAGCCTGGGGGTGAGCGAAAGTCATGAACTTCTTCCTGCATACCGGAGAAATGGGGTGGTGCACGGTGCCGCCGTTAGCTTGGGTCAGTAAGGGAAGCCCTTGCGGGCACCGCCATCAACCATAACTGTTGTGACGGAGCCTACTTGTTGGTATGTGGCACACATCATAGGCGAGCACAATGATGTGTGATGCTAGAGGCGGCCTATTTGATGACCTTTTTGGTGTCTTTTGTCCCCTTAGACGTGTTCTTATTCATGAGCCCTTCAAGGCCAGGCTTGGAATCCAGCTCATGTACATCAACGGTTCCTTCTCCAGAGCCCTCTTCCGGCCCGATGACGACCTTGGGCGCCACTGACGCTGCCCCGGCATCGTCCTGGGGCTCCGGCTCCTGATTCTGCCGGTCCTGATCTTGCTCCGAGGGCAGTTTGTTCTCCAACGCTTCGCCTAGCTGTGAGCTGCGGTGGCGGCGGGCATCGGCGAGGGCAAAGAGGCGTGCCGCTGCGCCGTGTTGGCCTTCGTTTTGCAGGATCGAGGCAGCGCCCATCAGGGCCTCAGCTGCGACGGCATTCTCACGGTAGTCCAAATATGCCTGTGCCTCTTGCTGTGCACAGATCTCACTAATCTGTGTGCTGACACGTTCCGCATCGGCGAGTGAGAACCCGTGGCCTAGCTGGTAGACCTGCCGGTACATGAGATCGTAGTTTTGTTCGCGAAAGTCCATGGAAGCATCAAGGCGCCTCTTCAGCTCAGACTGTTCTGCGGTGGAAAGATCGTCCACCTCGAGACCTAGCCGGTGGGCAAATTCACGCAGGTAGGTGGGTCCCGCAAGCGGCATCCCATCAGCGGACAGCTGTTCCTGAACGGGTTCCGGGTGATCCTGAACGGTTGTTGAAAAAAGGGCAAGGAATTTTTGAATCAAGGTGCTCATGAGAAGTCTCCGTCTGTTGATGCTGCCCCTCAATCTTCTCAGCCGCCACCGACATTTTCTCTCACACCCTTAGTGATACTGGCCGCATGGCCAGTGTTCGGGGGGTGCGGCGGTCGGCAACGCCTATTCGGCTATAGCAGCTACGGATGTAGGTTTTCCCCACGCAACTCACGGCACGTGTGCGGGCCAGCCTGGATCAGGCGAGCGGTTCGCTCCGTTGAGATGAAGATGCTGGACGGGATATCGCTCCGGGTGCCAGCTGGGCTGCCTGATCAAAGTCTGCTTCAATGACGCTGCCCCCACCGACGAGCACATCAGGGCTACCCAGCTCATGCCCGGCAGTGGGGCGCCGTACCGTCAGGATGGTTCCGTGCGCAACAGGTCCCGGATCAAATCAGGAGAGTAAATCAATGGATCGTGAGACCTGGGGCAGTGAAAGCCCTCCGCGAAAGGCCCTGTAGCTTCTGAAGCCCGACGCCGGCTGGCCCAGTTTCAGCCTTTCTCCCGCCAGGAGAGAGAAGGGGGATTCGCCCACCTGAAAGCGCCTTCCGCCATTCATGTCTGTGACAAATAGCGGCGCTGGTGCCCTTGTGACGGAAAGAACCTGATCCTCCACGGCGTCCAGAGCGCCCGGCTGAAACAAGGGCCTTTTCCTGCGTGAGTGCCACGTACAGCGGTGGCTCTGAAAATACCACTAGATGAACGAATGAACGATTCGGTGTCACTAATCTTGTCCATGAGACGTAGTAGTTCTGAGAATAGTCTCTTTGGGTTGCGCAAATTTGTCTGCTTCTGTGTTCATGCGCTCTAGTAGTGGAAGATATATGTTGCGCGGCTGAGGGACCTGGGCCGAAGAATCCGCAACACTGCCAGTTTAGGCAGCGCTTTTACGCGCCCGCCCGCACCGGAAGTGTCAGCTCCGGGAAAGATGGAGAAATACATGAGTTCCACCCTTGCCCCGGCTCCTGCACCGAGCGCGTCCCCTGTACTAGCCGGTGCGGCGGCGGGCCCTGCGTCAGCTGAACAGCAACGGCTCGAGTTTTGGGATCAGCAAGCACGCCGGCTTGACTGGGCCCAGCCGTGGCATACCACCCACACCTTCACCCCCGCACTTGACCCGCAGGCACTTGACCTCCAAGCACCTGACCCGCAGGCCTCGCCGAACATCAAGTCCGCTGCGGATTCTGCGGATTCTGCCACATCCGCCTTGCGCGTCCCGAGCATCGAGTGGTTAGCTGGTGGCAAGCTCAACGCAGCCGTCAACTGCGTGGACCGCCATGTGGCCGCTGGCAACGGCGAGAAGGTGGCACTGTTTTTTGAGGGCGAACCCGGGGATCGCCGCCAGGTCACCTATCAAGAACTCCAGGATCAGGTGTGCCGGGCCGCGAACGCCCTCACGGCGCTGGGCATCGTCAAGGGGGACAGGGTTGTCATCTACCTGCCGGTCCTGGTTGAAACCATTGTCATCACCTTGGCCGTGGCGCGCCTTGGCGCCATTCATTCCCTGGTCTTTGGCGGTTTCTCTGCCGAGGCGCTGAAGTTCCGGGTGGAGGACACCGGCGCGAAGCTGTTGGTCACTACCGACGGGCAGTTCCGCCGCGGGCAGGCCGTCCCTGTCAAAGCCAATGCGGACGTGGCGGTGGCGGGGGAGAACGCCATTTTGCATGTGTTGGTTATCAAGCGCACCGGTTCACCGGTTGAGTGGACGCACGGCCGGGACATCTGGTGGCATGACGCTCTTGAACAGGCCGGCACGGAGCACACGGCCGAACATTTCGACGCCGAAACCCCCCTGTTTATCATGTACACCTCCGGGACCACCGGCGCTCCCAAGGGCCTGGTCCACACCACCGGAGGCTACCTGACCCAGGCCTCCTACACTCACGAACTGCTCTTCAGCAACCCCGATCCAGCCCTGCGGGATACTGATGTGCACTGGTGCACGGCCGATCTCGCCTGGGTCACGGCACATACCTATGAGATCTACGGCCCACTCTCCAACGGCGTCACCCAGGTAATTTTCGAGGGTACCCCCAACACCCCGCACCCTGGCCGGCACTTTGAGATCATTGAACGTTACGGTGTCACCAGCTATTACACGGCGCCCACACTGGTCCGCTCGCTCATGGGCTGGTTTCCCGACCGCGTGCCATCCCACTACGACCTTTCCTCGATCCGGCTGCTAGGCACCGTGGGTGAGGCCGTAAATCCTCAGGCGTGGATGTGGCTGCGCAATCAGCTAGGTGCAGGCGCCGTCCCTATGGTGGACACGTGGTGGCAGTCCGAGACGGGGGCCACGATTTTGTCCCCGCGTCCTTCCGATACGAATTTCAAACCCGGGTGTGCCTCACGCCCCCTGCCCGGCGTGAGCGTGCGCATCGTAGACGACGCCGGAACTGACGTTTCGCGCGGTGAGCAGGGTTTGATTGTGGTGGACGGAACCGGCCCAGCTATGGCCCGGACCGTGTGGGGAAACCCACAACGCTACCTGGATTCCTATTGGCGCAAGTTCGCCCGGCAAGGCTACTTCCTGGCCGGTGACGGCGCCCGTTATGACGAGGACGGTGACATTTGGATTCTGGGCCGGATCGATGACGTCATCAATATTTCCGGACACCGGCTCTCCACCATCGAGATCGAATCCGCCCTAGTGAGCCATCCGGTGGTGGTTGAAGCCGGGGTGACCCCGGTGGCAGACCCCTTGACCGGTCACGCCGTCGTCGCCTTCGTGGTGCTGGCACCATCCTGTGAACTCGGTGGTGCCGCAGTTCAAACGCAGTTGCGAGCCCAGGTGGCACACATGATTGGTCCGATCGCCAAGCCCTCCGCCGTTGTGGTGGTTCCGGATGTTCCCAAGACTCGCTCCGGAAAAATTATGAGGCGGCTGCTGGCACAAATGTATCAGGGGACACCGTTGGGAGACACCACCTCGCTGCAGAATGAAGAATCTTTGGCTGGCATCTCCGCAGCCATCAAACAGTACCTCGGGAAGGAATCGCCATGAGCGCCGCGTCGTCAACAGCGGCACCCACAGGGGCGCCTTCCGCATTCCCGCCAGCAACTATGACAAGGTAAGTCTCCAATGACCGAACACACTTTTGGCTTCCGTACCCGGGCCCTCCATGCAGGTGGCACGCCCGACGCCGAGCACGGCGCCCGTGCGGTACCCATCTACCAAACCACCTCGTTCGTTTTCAAGGACACCGACGATGCCGCGAAGCTATTTGCGCTGCAAAAGTACGGCAACATCTACTCCCGCATTGGCAACCCCACAGTGGCAGCCTTTGAGGAGCGTATCGCCTCCCTAGAAGGGGGGATTGGGGCCGTGGCAACCGCTTCCGGCATGGCAGCAGAGTTCATCACCTTTGCAGCATTGGCTGGGGCCGGGGACCATATTGTGGCATCTTCAAAGCTGTACGGTGGCACCATCACCCAGCTGGATGTGACGCTGCGCCGCTTCGGCGTTGACACCACCTTCGTTGACTCGAACGATCCCGGCGACTTCGCCGCAGCTATCCAAGAGAACACGAAGGCGGTGTACACCGAAATTGTCGCGAACCCCTCCGGAGACATCGCCGATCTCTCAGGTCTGGCAGACGTGGCGCACGCCGCCGGGGTGCCGCTGGTAGTGGATGCCACCTTGAGTACTCCTTACCTGATCCGGCCCATGGAGTTCGGCGCAGACATTGTGATCCATTCGGCCACGAAATTCCTGGGCGGCCACGGCACCACCTTGGGCGGGGTCGTGGTGGAATCCGGACGGTTCAATTGGGGCAACGGCAAGTTCCCTTCCATGACCGAACCCGTCCCCTCGTACGGCAATGTCTCCTGGTGGGGGAACTTTGGCGAGTACGGTTTCTTGACCAAATTGCGCTCCGAACAGCTGCGCGATATCGGCCCGGCACTCTCCGCACAGTCTGCCTTTCAGCTGTTGCAAGGTGTTGAGACGCTGCCACAGCGCATGGACGAGCACCTGCGCAACGCCTTGGCAGTGGCTAATTGGCTGGAAGCTGACCCACGGATTTCCTGGGTAAAGTTCGCCGGGCTGCCCAGTCACCCGCACTACGAGCGGGGACAGCGCTACCTGCAAAACGGCGTCGGCTCCGTCTTTGCCTTCGGCGTCAAGGGCGGGCGTGCTGCGGGGAAGGTCTTCATTGATGCTCTGCAGTTGGCCAGCCATTTGGCCAACATTGGTGATTCGCGCACCCTTGTCCTGCATCCTGGATCCACCACACACCAACAACTCACGGCGGAGCAGCTCGAAGCTGCCGGGGTGCCGGAGGACCTGATTCGGATCTCGGTAGGACTCGAGGACGTGGCTGACATCCTCTGGGATTTGGACCAGGCGCTCACAGCGGCCCAGGCCGTAGAGGCCGGCGGCGATGCGCCCTCCGAGCATGAATATATTGAATCCCGCACAATGGGGGCAAAAGCATGAGCACGGCAGAACGTACCTGGAATAGCCCCACGGCCCCCCAACGTCTTGGAATTTTGCGCAAGACCACTTCCATCGCCATTGTGGGCGCCTCGGATAAACCATCCCGGGCCAGCTACTTCGTGGCAACGTACCTGCTCTCATCCAGCAGCTACCGGGTCTACTTTGTGAACCCCGTGGCCACTGAGATTCTGGGGCAGCCGGTGTACAAGACTCTGGCCGATCTGCCCGAGGTTCCTGATTTGGTGGATGTGTTCCGCCGTCACGATGACCTGCCCTCGGTGCTGGAAGAAACCATCGCCGTAGGCGCCAAGACACTCTGGCTCCAACTCGGTGCATGGCACGAAGAGGTAGCGGCCACGGCCGAGGCGGCAGGCCTTGAGGTGGTTATGGACAGGTGCGTGAAAATTGAGCATGCCCGCTTCCACGGCGGATTGCACCTTGCAGGCTTTGATACTGGAGTGATTTCCTCCAAGCGTCAGGTGCTGGCCTGACAGTTTAGCTTCTCTGCGGATTCAAGAAGGATAATCCTCATTGCCTGTGTAGTGAGGTGTTGATACCATCGCCCATGACACAGTTACTCAATTCCAAGATGCTCGTTGTCGGCGCCACCGGGGGATTGGGCTCCGCCATTAGCCGCCAGCTTTCCCTGCAGGGGGCTCGGCTGGTCCTCGCGGGGCGCAACGAAAAGAAGCTGGCTGCTTTGACGGACCAGCTGGGTGATTCGGTAATAGGTACGGTTTCCGCGGATCTAACATTGCCGAGCGGAGCCGCTGCTGTGGCTGCGGCAGCTGCGAGGGGCGGCGGTCTTGACGGTGTCATTTATGCAGCCGGTGTGGTTGCTTTTGGCCCCTTGTCGCAATTGGATGACGACGCCTTCGAACAGATGTTGCTGCTCAATTTTATTGCTCCGGTGCGGCTGTTCAAGAATCTACTCCCGCAGCTCAAACCTGGTTCAGTGGTGGTGCACCTTAGCGCCATCGTTGCCGAGAAACCGATGAAGGGGATGGCGGCATACTCAGCTACCAAGTGCGCTTTGACTGGTTTTAGCGCCGCCATGGGTGCGGAATTGCGTCGGGAACATATACGGGTTCTAGATGTGCGGCCTCCCCACACGGAAACCGGTCTGCACACACGCCCCATCTCCGGTGTGCCGCCACGTCTGGGGCAAGGGCTGGATCCAGCAGCCGTGGCGCAGCGGATAGTGAGCGCAATTATGGCCGATGAGCCGGATCTTCCCTCCACCGCATTCTCCTGATCGGCTCCACTGGCCGGGCCTAGATTTTTCAGTTCACGGTCCACAGCGGCAGGAAATCTCTTAGGAGGACTAGCATCAATGACCAACCACGTATCAAGCAATTTAGGGGAGTCAAAAATGACCAGTCCGGACCATGAACCGATCCCAAGCGAGCGCCAGGGTAAGCGCAAGCGCGAGCCCCAAGGATCCCGGGCAGGGGCCCGTCGGGCAGATGCCGCACTGTTGTGGACCGCACGGATCTTGTGCCTGGCGGGTGTCATTGTGAGCGTTGCAGCTGCGATTCTTACCGGCAGCATGCTCAAACATGGGCAGATTGCCTACGCGACTATCCTGGTGGTGGTGTTTGTGGTTAGTTCGGTGTTGGCTATCCGCTTCTGGCGGCAATCGCCCAGAGCTGAGCGGTTCAAGCCCTTGCGCTGGATGGGGGTGGTGGCGTTCACGCTGGTGTTGGCTGCCGTAGGGTGGCTGGTACCGTCCGCAGCCATTGAACCCTCGCTTCTGGCCATGCACTCGGACGCCCGCGTCACTGTCAACGAAACATCGGATCAGATCGTCTTGGCGCCTGCTCACAGCGAAAAACGGCTTGGCCTATTTTTCCAGCCCGGCGCCCGGGTTGATGCACGCGCCTACGTGGCTACTCTGCGCCCGCTTGCCGAAGAAGGATTCACCGTAGTCATCCCCAAACAGCCGTTGGGTATCGCCTTCCTCGCCACCGGCGCTTTCAAGGGCGCCCGAACGATGCACAGTCAGGTGGATCGCTGGGTGGTGGGCGGACACTCGCTGGGCGGCACCGTCTCCGCCCTTGACGCACAGTCCTTCTCAGGCGCGAGCACTGATCCGGTAGTAGGACTACTGCTGTTCGCTTCCTATCCCGCCACTGACATGAGTGCGGTGCCGGTGAAAGTGCTCTCGCTTTCCGGATCCAATGACGGATTGGCGACAGTAGAGAAGATCAACAACTCCAAGGCTCTATTGCCGGCGGATAGCACGTTCACCGTCATCGAGGGAGCTGTTCACGCGGACTTTGGTGACTACGGGGCTCAAGCTGGTGACGGGCAGCCGGGTATCAGCCGTGATAAGGCTCGTGCCAATATCAGCACTGACAGCCTCGCCTTTATGGAATCTCTCAATAGCGCGGACTAGTTGCGTACTCGCAGTGCCTGTCAGTAGCAGTAGCAGTAGCAGTGGTTCCAGGACCTGAGATCGGGCCTGGATGGTTGATTTGATACCCCAAAAACTCTGTCCCTGAAGGCGTTAGCGTTCAGGGACAGAGTTTAGGGAGTGCTACTTTTTCGGTTGCCGCGGGTCACCCATTCCAACTATGGCATCGTATTCAAGCTGGCCTGAGCGCGGGTCAAACTGAGGCCGTTGGAGGCGGGCAAACTCCCCAGCGGTTCTTCCTCCGTATGGCCGGCCGTGGTCTGCATATTCCTCCCGGAAGAAGACCATCCGCCACGGGCCCATCAACAATCTCGCACCCGTGCGCAGGATCTGACCATGGGCATGCGTTCCTGCCGGATCGCCCGCCCAGAAAACATATTCATCGTTTTCATTGTGAATGATGCTCCCATGGCTACCTGCCAGTTCCGGCAACCTGAAGTTGGCATCTGGACCGCTACCAATAACAGTGGTTTCCTCGGTGAGAGAGTACTCATTGGGTGGCTTGCCATCCCATGTCTCGCTGTCCCGGACAAATATGAGCCTGGGCCGGCCCCCGCCCCGTGCGTAGTGTGTGGTGGTGGGGCTCCTTCGGTAGAGGCGCTGAAAGGTGGGGGCAAGCGGGAAGGGAGTGGTAGGCGGAGCAAGGCGCCCTTGGAAATTGCTAGAAGCCTGTGCTTTGACCACCGTTGCCCAAGTGTTTGACTTGCCGGGCTTGATGTGGGGCGATGTTGTTATCAGCCGCTGAAAGGCTGATACCTCCACCGCACCGAGACTGACAATGGTGCCTTCCGGCACAGTGACTGTCACAACAATGCCGTGCCTAGCAAGCGTCGCAGCCATCCCCTTGATGGCAGATAAGTTTCTTCGAGATCCTAGCCGGAACAAGGCCGCGTTATCCGTTGTGACATGAATCTGCTTACCAGCAGCCTTGATGCTGCCGTGGACGGTTGCGCTCTCCTTGCCGTCTTCAGCCGGCAAATGAGCGGAAAACTCAACATCGATGTCGAAGCGCATGGTCTTTTTCCTACGGGCTCGAAGGAGAATCTGGTGTGCTTGCATTGTCGCTGGTGGTGACCCGCATGGTCCCATTGAACTTCCAGGTTGCCCGCGGTGCGTCAGGGCCAATGTCACGCGGGACCTCAACCGTCATGTCCATGAAGCTGTAGTTGACTGCTGCTCCGCGCCCGGTCAAATATGACCACAATTGCTGGCCCAAATCGGACCAGTCGCTCACAGGGACGGTTTTGAAATCGTCTGTCAGTGGTTGGTTCTCGCTCATCTGAGTGCCTTCCTTAGCTGTTTTCTAAAAAGGTGCCCCTATGCACCTCCAGAAGTGCCGCCAAGGCCACAGCTAACGGTGGATGACTGTGACCTGCTGCACTTGCTGCAACAGTAATGACTCTTCTGTTCGAATGCTAGGTGTAGTTGAAAAAAGGTCTAGTCACATCATTCTTTGCTTGTTTTTTTGCCACCGTGGGAACGCAGCACTCATTTCGGGTTAGAAACTAGAAATCACGCAAAAAAATAAGCGGGTGCGTGGCGGGATAGGCGTGGAACTAGCCATCCGGCGCCGGTGAGATAGCGTAAATGTAGCCGGACTAATCACCGGCAAATCATTGACTTTGGGAGTAAAAACTGTGGAACAACGCACCATCGTCATCACCGGAGCAAGTAGCGGGATTGGTGAGGCAGCGGCGAGGACGCTGGCCCAGACAGGGGACACCATTGTTGTCATTGGGCGTTCTGCGCAGCGGACCCGGGCCGTGGCCCAGGATATTGGCGCCGATTATTTCATTGCCGATTTTTCCCTGCTCGACCAAGTAGCAGAGTTAGCGGCAGCACTGAAGGAAAAATATCCCAGAATAGATGTCCTGGCCAATAATGCCGGGGGCATTATGGCGGGCCGTGAACTGACGGCGGACGGCCATGAGAAAACCTTTCAAGTCAACCACTTGGCGCCCTTTCTTCTGACACGCTTACTGCAAGATACGCTGCTCTCCAGCGCAGCCAAGGTGATCAACACCTCCAGCGTGGCCCATGTATTGTTTGGAAAAATGGATATTGCGGATCTTGAGCTGGTTAAAAAGTACTCATCCAACCGCGCTTACGGCAACGCCAAACTGGCTAATATTCTTTTCACCAAAGAACTTCACCGGCGGTTCAACACACAGGGTTTGAGCTCTGCTGCCTTCCACCCGGGCGGGGTGGCGACGAACTTTTCGGCAGGCTCTAAGAGCTCTTTGCGTTTTCTGTACGGCAGTGGCTTGCGCTCTTACATGCTGACCCCGGCACAGGGCGCACAAACTCTAGTCTGGCTGGCCATAGGTGAACCTGGTCAGGACTGGCGTTCAGGAGAATACTTTGCCAAGTCCAAAGCTGCCCGCACCAGCCGGCAAGCCGAGGATGCGAATCTGGCCAGGGCAATGTGGGAGGAGAGCGAGAAGCTGGTGACCCCATGGTTACTGTGAGCGGGCGCTGGATTTTTCAAGGACACATTGCCGGGTTCGGCAGCCAGTGCGGACTTCGCGCCGTGGTGGGGATCTGGGACGAGTCACCCTACGGTGCCTTCGCTGACGTCATGGTGGAACTTCCATCGGGCCGGCGGCTGCTTCTGGCTCCCCAGCGTGAAATCGCCAACTTCATCGAAACCACCTACACTTTCGAGGAAGTGTTGCTGGTACCTGTCCACGCCAAGGTGGGCCCGTCAACAGGCGGGGGTGAGGTACTGAGCGTAAAGGCAGGTCCGCTGCGGCTAAGTGCCAGCATTGGCGGGCGCACCCGGCTAGGGCTGCTTCTGGCTTTAGTTCCCCGGGCTATAGCAGTTCACCCCCGCTGGCTGAGCCTGATCAACCCGCTGGCGCGCTTGTTGAGCCCCGGCGTCAGGACGGCAGGAACGGCAGCGCCAGGCAGACGCGAATATTACGGTGTCACCGGTTTGCGCAGAGTTGAAAGCGCGTCCATCCTGTGGGGCGGGTGCTGCTGTGGACCCTTAGCGGAGATAGTTCCGGCCGTTCGTTTCGGTTTTAGCAGTGTTCCGGCCACTCCCACTCTCGCCACGGTGCAGACCACCATAAGGGCCACAAGGCAACCATCATCTGGGGACACGCTGAGCTAGCTGCCACGAAGCCCTGTCTGCCGGGTACTAGCTAGCGTGCTCGAGTTCCTTGTGGCCATATCGGGGTCTGGGGGAAGATCTGCCGGGAAATTCACGCTAAGGAGTCAGCGGCCTGTTCGGGGTAGCCTACTGGTAGCGGAAAACCTGACGATCGGGGCGCGAGGAGCCTCAAACCCACTGGACTGCGGCTTGCCAATAGAAACCACCTATAGCCTGCCCGGAGGGGGTCCCCTCACCGGTACGCCCCACCATACGTAGCTTGTACCCGAATCGTCTTCGAGCTTGACTCTCTTCACGAGCACTAGTGGATTTACAAGGTATCAGCAAGAGAACCCAATCGGTTGTAACTACGCATTAGTGGAGAGGACACTATTCTCAGGGAGTTTATGACTTTCTTGGCAGTAATTGGACTGGTCATGTCTACGGCACTCATTGGCTTCGCCGTCGGCGGGTTTAACGAAACTGAACGAGAAACCGGAAAGAAACCTGCAACCACAAACGCTACCGTGGTATTCGGTCTCCTGATCGTGGCAGTCTGCTGTTCATTCATTCTCGTTGAGCCAGCCGTCATTCACCCACTCTGGCTGGAGTATGTCATCCTCGCTTCTGTACCTGCCATGGCTGGATATATAGCACGCCGGTATCTTGCAGACAGGCTCAGCAACTCCGGATCTTAGCGAAGGCAATCAACGCTGGAGGGATAGGGCGTCGACGCCCCCTTTTCTGACCTATCGGGTTATGAGCAGAATCGAAGCCGACCGCCATCCCCGGATTGTGAACGTTGAGCTGTACAAGCCAGCAGCCAGTCCAGCAAGAGTTTGCCATATAGACGCAGTGGAATTGTCCCGCAAGCCGGTCGGTCGGCGGTGCGTTTAGGGAGCAAACTCGATTTGCACCCACGTCAGCCCGCCATGTTCCGCGGGGGAACCTCGAACGGGCTACTAATCACAGGTTCAACGCGGCGGATCGAGGCGGCATCAAACTGCTGTAGGTATCAATTCCTTAGTCATCTCTACTTCACGGCTGCTGGCATCTAAAGAGTATTCAGCCGAGTGACCGGTGAACTCAAAGCCTCTCTTGGAATAGGCCTTTTGCGCTTGCCCGTTGGCTTCGTGCACATGGAGAGTAAGGCGTCCACCGTTATTGCTGGCCCACGCTTCAATCGCCGATAGCAAGGAGTCTGTTAGACCTAGTTCAGTTCCTCGAAAATCCGGAGTTACATAGACACCTACAAACAGCGGCCCAACACTTGGGTGGGCGATGTACGCGGCCATAGTCCCTAGCCAGTTTCCGTTTTCAGCGATCGCAGCAACGGTGATGGAGCCTTCTCGGGAACCTTGTGCCCCACGGCGACGCCACTCCGTTTCATCCACGGCCAACGCATCAGCTTCAGTCTCGGAGCATGCTATTGGGGTGTCACTTATCATTTCCAGGCGAAGCTTCCGGATCTCGCGCCAGTCCGTTTCGGTGGTAGTTCTAATGACGAAATTCTCATTTTTCAGTGGATCAGCTTAGAGCACCATCTTGAACCGGGATGCTTTGTCAAAGTTTTCCTCTCTTGTCCTTCTGCGGGGCAACCTCGTGGTGTTCCATACATCCAGCTGCTGGGGTGGGTATCTCATGCCACCGGGAGCCGCTTCTATGGCTGTTTGCCAGTGATTGCCTCGCGATACGGGCAAAGACGGAACTACCTGACATACTCTGATCATGGTCGTTTCTTTCGAATGCACGACACCTTTTAGCATGCCAAAAGCGCAGCTATTTGATTTGGCGCGCAGCATTGACGCGCATAGGGACTCGATGGCGCACTCTCGTGAAAAAGCTGTCGCTGGTGTCACTTCGGGACTCATTTCGTTGGGAGAAGAGGTGACGTGGCGCGCATGGCATTTCGGTCTTCCGCTGCGGATGACAAGCCGGATCACACAAATGGTGGCGCCAGACTCCTTCGTTGATGAACAGGTTAATGGCCCGTTTAAGTCGTTCCGGCATATCCATGAGTTCAACCAGGACGCGAAGTGGACCACGATGATTGACCGCATAGAGTTCGCGGCACCCTTCGGCCCCGTCGGGCTACTCGTTGAGAAGCTGGTCCTGGCCCGCTATATGCAAAAAATTGATTGAAACACGGAATCGCCACCTCACCGAGGAACTGACGCACAGACAAGTCATCCGGTAACCCAACACCTTATGGACATAGGCGGGACCGAATTGGATCATTTGGTGGCTATGAGTTCGCCTTCGAAGCCGTCGGAGTTCACTAGGTAGGCAGCGTAGTTGTCAGGACCGCCAGCGTGGGGGTACTTCTCTGCAAATAACGGCCGCCAGCCATGGAGCTGGCTATCCACCATTAGGGCATCGACCTTTTCTTCACTTCCAGCATGAAATGCCAAGTGATTCAATCCCGGCGCTGTACGTTCATGCTCTCTGCTGGTCAGTGCTGGGGATTCCTCGGCGACAATATAGGTCGTACCTCGCCGCCAACTAATTCCTTGATCCCAATTCTGATCCGGCGAGTATCCCAAACGAGTCAGAATCCAACCCTATTCATCCTTGGCCCGTTCAAGGCTCGGCACCCACAGCTCGATATGGTGCAGGGAACCCTCTAGATCTTCGTTCACCTCCCAAGTCTCACACGGCCGTCCGCTAGCGGGAACCCTCTGCGGGACGTCCTAATTCAGACTTGCTCGGCAAGGTAGTCGTAGCTGAACGGCAAGGGGTCGCTGGCCATAACGCTCACAAGTCCATGTGGAGTATTGAGGATTACACGGATTCCTGGGTAGTAATCAACAAGAATCTGCCGATCCACCAACGGCCGTGATGCGATCATCGACTCCGGAGGGCAGTTCCTGGCAGGAGGTCCGGAGCGCGGAGAGCATGTCTGCAGAGGAATCAACTGCAGTGACGGAGTGTCCGAGTGTTGCGATGGTCTGCGTTCCCAGTCCTGTGCCGGCTCCGAGATCCAGTACTGCCAGTCGCTGACCGCTCAAGGGTGATCCCAATAGCCACGAGACCACCTCCGCCGACCAGCCGGGGCGAACCTCATCATGCAGAACAGCGCCGTGAGTCGAAGCTGTTGGTGCTCTTCGGGTCTGATGCATGCCTTCAGACTATCGATTATCAGGCGGGACTTCGCTTTGAATACCTAGGATCCGCTCCTACTGGGGTGAAGAATATGGTGCAACACAGCAACCCCTGCACGGTTGATCGGTGTCTTATCTGGATCGTGTCTGCCCATCCCATGCCATTGTGAGCGATTGTGGCAGAGTTGCCTGTGATCGAGTGGCCAAGAAAGGTTGATGTATTCGTGGATCTTGAGAGTAATCCGGAACTGGCGTCCCGATTGTGCCGTGAAGCGCAGGGGCGGTTGATGCGTCGCGTGTACCAGCTAACGAACGAGGGCGTCCAATCGGCAAGTCGGCTGCCGGGATGGACCGTGGGCCATGTACGGACCCATCTTGCTCGCAATGCGGACGCCCATGCGCGAAGACTGTCAGGTGCGCTGAGTGGCCATGATGTTCCTAAATACCAAAGTGGTGAGCAACAGCGCAGCACCGACATTTAAGATGGGGCCACGCGGTCAGCTGGTGAGATCATCGCCGATCTCCAATTCAGCATGGAGCGTCTCGAAGTGGTATTCACGCAATCAACTGCTGCAGGATGGCCCAACGGGCATTTCCTTGGCGGAGGGCATTACGGTGTGGCTGGTTGCCCGGCACACAGGCTCCGTGAGGTGGAGATGCACCACGTCGATCTCGGACTGGGCTACGGCCCGTTGGGTTGGCCGGATGAGTATGTGGACTGGGAACTTCCGGCATTGCTTGCAACCGCCTCCGAGCGACTCGATTCATCTGATAGTCGGCGGTTGTTTATGGCATGGTTAGCCGGACGCGGGCCGCTGGACAGCGAGATAACGCTGAACCCCTGGTAACCCCCAAGTCCCTCGAGACGTGCGGCCACAGAGAGAACACTCGGGCCGCTGGTGCCGAAAGCGAGGCCGTACAGTGCCTGCAGCTCGAACCCTCTGCGGAAAGACTCGCGGTAGCGCGGGGTTCCTACGTGAGGATGGTGAACTGAACCTTCGGTCCGCATCAAATTAGTCGGATTTCGACTGAATATAGATACCTCTGCCCTCCCTTGATAGGGTGTTCTATAGGAGGTGGCTGGAGTGGCCATAACTGATTACTCTATAGAGGCGGGACGCGCTAGGACGCTACGGCAGCAGGTGCACCTGAACCAGCTGGACTATCGGCGGGAGCTGTCCCGTCTGACGTCCCTGGGTGGTACGCAGCGGGAATGGGCCAGAGCGCTGGGCATCAGCCAGCCCAGCTTGTCTTCGGCACTGAAAACGGCAGGAACGGTGATCGCTGTCCGGCAAGGATTCTCAGGCGCTGACCCCTACGAGGTATGCCAACGGTACGCTGTGGGGCAGCTGACCCGGGAGCAACTCATCGACGAACTGATGCGTTGGGATTACGTGGCTCCCGAAAAGCGGGAGCACGATTACTTTGATGATCTGCGGTTCTCCACGCCCGGTTCCTTTGACGACGTGGGGCGGGCCTTCAACGATCGATTACTTGGTGGCGACCTCTACGACACCATTCTGCAAGCCGTCGATGTGCTCGTGATCACAGCATCCCGATTACGGGGTGAGCGGACGTCCAAATAAGGGAACCTGTTGCGGGATTAGGTGGAGACGTCTGATCCGTTTCTTCCCAGTGAACGGATATATGCTGCGTTCCCGCTGATCGCTGGTTTGTACCTCTCGATGTCTGATGTGCGAACGAAATCCACCAACAAGTCCAGCAGGGCTGCAACGGCCGCATCTGGTTGGCCTGCGGCGTGGAGGGTAATTGCTTCAAAAATGCCCAGAGCAGGCGATTCTGGAAATGTGTTGCGAGCGGTTGCGAAGACGTCGAGTGACTTCTCGTATTCGCCTACGTTCCTCAACGTTGAGCCGTACTGAACATAACAACGGCGCAGCAGGTCGCCTTCCAGCCCAGCAGCGAGAGCCCGCTCATAGAATCCCCGAGCCACTTCTTCCTGGCCACCGGTGTCGTATGCTCCTCCTGCCTCGTAGAGCACTCGTGCATTATCTGGATTGGATGCGTAGAGAGGGAGCATTGCATCTATGGTCGGCTGCATGTTATTCCGGTCCCTGGCGGCAAAGATCCGGTCAAGCTCATCGTCTAAAGACATGACGTTCAGTCTTCCATAAGCTGAGTGCCGTAAGTCGAACCTCCCGCGGGACTGGTTTGATTTGGTTTGGCGTCGTTGTGATCACCTGGGCTCCTAGCGGCGTTCTGTTCCTAACCAGAGCGATTGGTTGGCAGTTTGCATCTTGGATGTGTCCAGCTGCGAGAATTTGAGGAACCGTGCCCAGAATCGCTCTGTACTGTTGCTTCGCATACGGGTCATTCGCCTGGTCGATATACCTCGTAGATGAACTTCGGCTTGGTGGGCGGTGCTACCAGCATCTGGGTGAGCCTTTCAGGCATGAAATCCGCGAATTGGTCCTTGTCACTGGGGTCTGCAACGACCGTGAGCTCTGCGGGTAGCCACTGGGCCACATTGGGCCAGCGTTCGATGATCTCGTGACTGTCCAGCGGCCCGTCCCCGAAGATGTGCAGCAACCCATCGGGGTATTCCACAAGGGTGCCTTGTAGGTGGGGCCGGACGAGGTCGGCGTACAGCGGAGAGAACCACGACAACCAGGTCGGGTGAGGGGCAAGACCTTGCCAGCGACCCGAACTAGTTGTTTGGTAGTACCGATGGGTTTTGGATGCTGTCGTCCATAGTGAGCGCCCGTTCCAGTGCCAGCCGGGGTCCACCTCCACGGTGGTATAAAAGCTGCGCAGTTCGGTGGCCACGGCGACGACGAATCGTTCGAAGGCTTTGCGCCACGTAGGATCCTCCAGTATTTCTCTGTGGACGCTGAGGGATACTGTCTGAACGTCGCCGTCGCGGTAGCCACGGTCTTGATCTGTGTTGCCACCGAACACGCCGTTGAAGAAGCTGCTTGAGACCGGCAACGTAGCTTTCGTAAACACACTGTTCCCATATTCGTCTGCGAAAGCAGCAGTGAAAGCTGAGTCGCCATCCCTGGCCAGATTCCCCTGCAATGGTTCAAAGGAGCCGAAGCGCGTAGGTACCGCCTCGGGAAGGATTTGCCGGGCCAGGTCAAGGTATCGCTGCGGGAAGTCGTCTGGGGCTTCGTCCATGAGGTGGTACCAGCGCACCTCTACCAAGTCGACTATGGCGTCTTTCTCGGGTTTGACTGCTCGGCGAATGCTGGTTTTGGGCCAGAGCTCATCCGTCTGAAGATCCATGGCCACACCTTGCCCTGCTTTGGCTAGGCGTTTTGCGAACCGGACAGCATGGGGGATGGCGACCGGATCGCTACCTTCGACCAGAATGCTGTACATGGTTCCTACGCCAAGGACCGAGGCGGTGACCTCATCCGGAATGTCATCTACTTCGACATCGAAAGGGCCTTCGAGGGTGGAACAGTAGGCCGCTTTCTTACCGCGGAGCAGGCGCAGGAACTGGGGCCCGGACAAGTCTGTGTCAACACTTTCCTCTAGTCGCAGCCCCGGGGACTCATCGACCACAGCGGTCAGGGCGTCAAGGTCAAGTGCTTCCGGCATGTACACGGCAAGGTCATACGACATGACAACAGGCTAGATGTAATCAGTGGCACATCAAAACCCGAGCACCAGGACGCTGAAAGCGGCGACGTAGCCCCCAACTGGGGTGGACGATACATCGCAAAGCCGGTAGGCACACGGGTCATCGAAACCAGCTCAGCGCCATCGCGACGACTCTTTCAGTCGCGTTCCGCAAGGGAACCTCCTGTGGGATGGACCAATTTGAGCAAACGTGCACTAAAAGTTCAGAGTTTTCTTGTCGGAAAATGGGGAATGCGGGTCTACTTCTAAACGTGAAGACGTAGACCCGGGGTCCGTGTTTAGTAAGTACTGACTCTCACGTCACGAGTCTTCGGCTCGCCACCCTCTGTCCAGGTCAAGTGGGATGTTCCGGAGTCTGTACAAGGTGCCTATACCCGGGCGATTTAGTCCGTTGACTCTCGGCATGAGGACGCCACATAATGATGGTGCTTAGGTAGTTGTGGTCTGGATTCTTGAGTTTTTCTCTGGGCTTCCCGTAGGAAACAGCTTTACCGCTCAAACAGTGGTCGCTATGGCATTTTCTATCCCACCATTTGGGAAGGTGGGGTCTTTGTAACGAAACATGGAGAGTGAACGAATGGTACTCGGGTCACGTGGGTGTTTTCCGTGGTGAAGAAGACTTGGAAACGGTTCTTAGTTTGGGCGAAATCGAGCTTGGCAGGACAGAGGCTGCTATTGGCCGCGAAAACGTCACTGGCTGTGGGAGTGGCATGGATTCTAGCTCGTTACATGCCCGGAGTGGCGGATAAATATCCGTATTACGCTCCGCTGGGCGCTTTGGTTAGCATGTATCCGACATTGATGGGGTCGGTGCGAGCAGGATTGCAAACGTTGGCTGGACTTTTTATAGGCATTGCACTGGCCGCCGGGGTTCTTTTAGCAGGTACTCCGAATATTCTCAGCATTTCTTTGGCGGTAGGACTGGTGTTTTGGTAGCAGGTGACCCTCGTTTGGGGGTGGGCAAAGATTATGTGCCCGTGGCTGTTCTCTTTGTTTTGATCGTTGGTGGGCAGGATGCGGATTCGTACTCGGTTGGGTACGCGCTGCAGATGGCCCTCGGGGTCACCGTAGGATTGGTCGTGAATCTGCTGATCTTCCCGCCTTTGGCCATAGATGCCGCTCGATTGCTGGTTTCTCGCGGTAGGAATCTGTTGGTCGGTCAGCTAGAGGACATCGCTCGTGCTTTGGTGGAGAGTTGGCCGCCGGAACGTGAAGATTGGTCTCAACGCTCAGGGCTTATTAACACTACTGTGAGTGAGATTAGGGGAGCGGCCTACCACGCGGATGAAAGCCGTAAAGGTAACCCCCGTGCCTACCTGCATTCCCGTCACCAGCTTGTCACTGAGAGCTTTGAAGACCTGAATACTTTGGAAGCCGTTGCCTTTAATATTCGTGATATTACAGAGGTTCTTTCCACTGTTATTTGGGGCAACGACTCTAACAATCGACTTCATCCAAATACTTGCAAGCCCATGAGCGAGTGTTTGCAATCGGTAGGATCTCTGATGAGTTCTTGGGATAAGGGAACGGCCGAGCAACGACATTTTGATCAAGCTCGGGAGGCACTTAATCTGCTTGATTCTGAACTGAAACGTTCGGCGCGTCAAGAGGACTTGTCGTTGACCCCAGGTGCTGCAGTAGCTTTCGATTGCGAGCGGATCTTAAACTCCCTGCACCAACGAATTATAAAAGATAGGGCAGAAGAACCGGTTTAGAATGAAAAGTTCATAGTACTCACCGTACCTAAAGTTTTCTTTTTACCTTTCGTCTTAGGTGGTTACCGCAAGGTCAGCGTACGAGTTGTGCCTGGCGGTTTCGAAGCGAGGTATGCACTTCTTCGGGCAGTGTCTCGATGGGGACGAGGACGATGTCGTCCACTTTCCCGTTAATTTGGAGGCATTTTTACGGGCTTCAGCGAGTCTAGTAAGAGTAGGAGCGTGGCCATTACGCGGAACAACAATGACTCGATTTGTAACACGTGTCCTTGGTCCGGTATTCAAGACCCTACCTCGTCAACCTAAGGTAGCTCTTGTAGGCACTCAATATAGAAGTCCAGCACCGACATGTTCAAAGGTGTCCGCAACAAGAAATAGAGGGTGATTATGACAGGTGAGCAAACCTGGACAGTAGGTGATTTTTCAGTGCTCGTTTTAGTGCATGGTCGGGCGGACCATCTACGGCGTTTGTTGGCTGGTGTGAATGCCTCCAAGCTGCGTCCTGCTGAGGTGGTGATCGTTTATATGGACGATTCCTGTCCGGCTCCGATACGTTGTGATGTTCCTTTGCGCATCATCCACATATCTTCCTCTGAGTCTCGTTCGGGTTTGCCGTTGTCGCAAGCGCGGAATAGGGCTGCCGCGGCTGCCCGAACACCAAACCTTATTTTCCTGGACGTGGATTCCATTCCATCGTCGGACTTGTTCGGCACTTTCATGCAGGTATTGAGCGAGGAGACTGTCCTAGCCATGGCAGAGCCACGATATTTGACGAAGCCGTTAGAGTCCACACAGGTAGCGGATGATAAGTCTTTACTCGCCGCCTCCATCAGACATCACACCCGTGATCGACTCCCCACGGAATCAAACATGTCCGGACACGCAATGTTCTGGTCTTTGGGTTTCGCAATCCACGCTACTGTCTTTGCCGAAGTGGGTGGGTTCGACGAGAGTTATACCGGATACGGCGGAGAGGATACTGACTTCGCGTTTCGAATCCGGGAGGCAAAGATCCCAGTGAAGTTCATAGAAGCACCGGTGTTCCATCAGCACCATGGGGTCTATAACCCGCCGTTGAACCACTTCTTGGAGATTGTTGAGAATGCGCGTTTGTTTCACTCCCGCTGGAGTGTATGGCCCATGGAAGGTTGGTTGAGGGCTTTTGCCCGTTTGGGATTGATTTCTTGGATACCGTCTAGGGCTTCCCTCACTGTGCGGCGTATTCCCACGGCTGAAGAAATTCAAGCAGCTCATATCTCGACGGCTTACTAGAAAATGACGGAAGTCTGGGCGTCTGTTGCCGTTGCATGCAAGAGATCGAGCAGTCTTTCATTGAAATTGGTCGGCTGAATAAAAAGAGTTTTTGCTAGCGCGTGTGGATCACTGATTGCGGCCTGTTCTAGTATCCGTGGCCAATCTACCGATGTAGACCAGTTTTCGACCATCTCGAGACCAGCACGTTTGTGCAGAGCCACTGCAAAGGTCAGTTGCTCCGCATACGGGCGCTCTTCGGGCACTAACAGAACGGGTCTGTGGCAGTTCGCAGCAGCGACCACAGCGTTGTGTCCAGCAGAACTGATGATCACTGTAGCCGAGCGCATGATGGGTATTGGATCCGAAAGAACACCGTGGAGTCTCAAATTTGAAGGAAGCGGTGTGGCATCTGCTTCCACGGAACCCACAACGTCCCAGTCCCATTCTGGCGAAGCAGCGGCGGCTCGTGCCAGGTGCTCTAAGGGAATCGCGGATGCTAAGGATGTTTGCACTACCACTTTCTGCTGTCCCGGCGTGTAGGAAGTGTCATGACCGGGGGAAAACGAAGAATCCTTTGGCTCTGCCACCGAAAGGTAGTGAGTCTTGTAACCAAATTTCTCCAGATGCGTGGGATCTTCCAAACTGACAGGAAAGTAGCCGAAAATGGTGTCCGCCAACGAGTACGCCAGTTGGTGTGCCGGGTCGTTCCGATTGCCTGGCATCCGACGGAAAGCAACCCGATAGCCACTCAATCGAGCGAAGAGTGCGACTTCTACGGAAACATCGACCATCACTACATCCGGAGCGAATTGTTTCCACGCCCTGTTGAGTTCCGCAAAACGTTGTTGAATGAGCTCGCCTGTGGGGGCGTAGTGCAAGAAAGATCCGGGCGGCAATGCTGGTTCAGGAATAGCAGCAATCACATCTGGAACTAGGTTCACATATTCCAAGTTGCCCTTCAGCAGAGCGTTGTTACGAGGACCTGTGCTGGTGACTTGAAGATCGAACAAATTGCTGGCCGCAATTTTTTGGGCATGACGCAGATGGCCAGTACCAAAATGATGGGCGTAGTAAGAAACCTTGTATCGGTTCATGACCCCTCTGAGGCTTGGGAGAAGGAACGATGAACCATAGAGTGAAGTATCCGCTCATAACCTTCGATCATTCCAGCCAGAGCGAACCTGCTGGCTCGTGCCTGAACCTGCTTACGGTCCATGTCTTTGGCTCGGGTCGCTGCCACCGATAGTGACTTACTGTCGCGGCTGTCAGCGACAACGCCTCCGGTCGTGCCAATGAGTTCAGCCATAGCACCGGCAGGTAGCGCAGCCACCGGGGTTCCACAGGCCATAGCTTCGAGCGTGGTGAGTCCGAACGGTTCCTCCCAGAGAGGAGAGGAGAGAAATACTTGGGACGAAGCGATCAAGCGCTGTAATTTTTGTTGATTTAGGTGTCCCAAATACATGATGTCATCATCGAGTTGCGGCTCAATCTGGCTCCGGAAGTACTCTTGGTCGTGGATGGGACCGGCAATACGCAATTTCAGGGACGCTTCACGTGCTGCGGCAATTGCCACGTGGGTACCTTTCTCCGCTGCGATACGTCCGGTCCAAGCCGCTACTGAATGTTTCGGCTCGGCCCACTCGTCCCAGTGCGACAAATCGATGCCATTGTGAACGATTTCAATGGTCGGTAGCCATTCTCGCCAAGGACATGCATTGGCTTCGGAGACAGTAACGTAACGGTGCCACTGCTGCAGCGTTGTGGCCGGATCCCTCAACATCTCGATCAATCGGGGTAGCGGCGGAGTATGCAGAACATGAAGGGTAGGTAACTGCATCAAAAGACGGTGGGGTACAGGGCTTAATGAATTATTCACCACCGCGTCAAAGCAACCTGCCTGAATGAGTTTCACCGCTCGCTCCATGGCTCCGTCGAGGACCTCATGCTGTTCGTTAGTCCTCTCGTCCTCCGGGTACCCACGCACTACGAACCCAGCGTCAAGAACAGGGACCAGAGGGCAGTCAACAACACTGCCGCCTTTAGCGAAGAGTGTTACCTCATGACCTTGAGCAACCAATCCGGTAACCAGGTGCGCAGTGTGGGACTCCATACCCCCTGCGAATGGTGAGGTGATCGGATGGTGAAGATGGGCTAGGACGGCAATGCGCAAAGGGCTGGACCCTATAGGTACCTGGGATTTCATAGCAGCATCGACATGGCCAGCAGGCTCCCTTAATTTTTTATTGCCTCAAGACGCGGATGGGGATCAATTCAGATTTCGTTACTATTAGATAACACAAGGACGTCACAAATACCAATTCACTCTTCCTAGCGGACAGAGTAGGTGTGAGTAGTCTTAACCATCGACCAGTTCCTAGGAGAGCCAGAGTGACCTGCGGAGGGCAGGCGGTGTCATACTCTCGAAGCAACAAGTTGGTTGAGTAGAGGAGTTGCTGGTGGGTCGTAGGGCGTTGTCGTTTTTGGATCGCGCGGATATCGCTGTAGGTATACTGGCTGGCAAGACGGATCGGCAGATCGGCGCGGATCTTGGCCGGGACCACACGATTATTTGGCGCGAACGCCACTGGAATTCGACGAAGACCCGTGACTACCGTCCGGTGAGTGCCGACTGTGCTGCCGAGCGCCGGCGAAGCCGTCCGTAGGCACGGAAAATCGATACAGATGTGGTTCTTGCAACCCGGGTGAAGGTGGATCTGGCCAGGTCGAGGGCGCCGCGGCAGATCGTAAGGCCGTTTGCGTTTAGAAGCCACAGACGCCAGCGTTGAGACCATGACGGAATCACCCGACGTCGAAGGCCACACTGTCTCCCACGAAGCGATCTACCGATGGATCTACGCCCTGACTAAGGGCGAGCTGGCCTAGTCAGGAATCCTGCTGCAATCCAAGCGTACGAAGCGTAAATCCGTGAAGCCGCTGGGTGAACACAACGGTGGACGGATCATTGGCATGGTCAGCATTGATGACCGTTCCGAGGAAGCCTCAGATCGCCGTGTTCCCAGCGCGTGGGAGGGTGATTTGATGGTCGATAAAAGCAGCAAGAGTGCCATCGCAACCCTCGTTGAGAGGAACAGCAGGTTCCTGATCATGCTGGGCCTGCCCGAAGGTAAGAAGGCCGACGGACTCGCCGATGTCCTCATAGATCTGGTCAATGACCTGCCGGTGTTGATGCGCGGGTCCTTGACGTGGGACCAAGGCACCGAGATGGCCCGCCACGCCCAACTCACGCTGGCTACGGACTTGCCGGTGTATTTCGCGCACCCCCACTCGGCGTGGTAACGCCCGTCGAATGAGAACACGAATGGGCTGATCAGGGAATATCTGCCCAAGGGTATCGAGCTGACCAGCCACCAGCCCTATCTAGACTCCATCGCGGACGAGCGCAACGACCGCCCCCCCCGCGCCGTCCTGGGATTCCTGACACCCCGAGAAGTATTCACCAAGATGCTCAACGACGATGTTGCTAAGACCGCTGGACACCGCCCACCGCTGCTCGGGTTCTTGCATATCTATTCAAATTTCAGCAAACGTACGGTTGTTTACGACCTGATGATGGGTGGACGAGTTCAAACGTTCAAGGTGTGAGAGTGATCAGCCAGCACTGAAGGACTCGTCGCCGTCTTCTTGGCCATGCTCGGAACCCGCACCTTCTCGGTTTGTTCCAGAGCCATCAGGGAGGGTATCCGGATTATTTTTATCGTCTCGTTGGGCGTTTTCGCTATCTGGTTTTTCGTGGGTGGACCCCTTGTGGTCTTTCCCTTCGAGATTTTCTTCGTTGGTTGATGCTTGCTTTCGCGTTTCCATGGTGACAGCCTCAACACCTGGGGGCATTTCTTGCTCCGGAGTGGGTGTGCCGTAGCCGCCTTCGGTTGGTTCTGGTTGTTGCGTCGGGTATTCACTGGTGCTCATAGTGTTCTCCTTCGTTGGTATCAAGGGTATAACAGTTCAATCTACTGTGGATATATCCAATAGTGTTGGGACTTACCGCGAATACAGTTGTTCTTATTCTGTGTTCATCGCTGATGCCACTGTTAGGTAGTTCTTATTGAGTGTCTTGTTCGGTGGGGAGGGCTTCGTGGTGGGGTAGACCGTGTGTACGCCGGCCCTCTTTCATCTCTGCTTCAAAGAGATGACGTTTCCCTTCGACTAGTTCATGCCTGGCCATAGACTCGGCTTCTTTAAACGCGGAGTAATACCCATCGTCGTAATCCTCTACTATCTGGAACGTCCAACGACCATTGATGACGTTCCTACCGACTAGCTCTTGCTCCAGATGCTCGGCCAGTGCCTCAGCACCGGATTCTCGCAGAAGCTCAACAGCTTCACCGAGCGCTAAATCTGCTTTGCCTGTTAAGCGATGGAATCCATAGAGATATCCGCGGGCGTGCTCCACCACCTCTAAAGCTTCCGAGAGTTTCCCCAGTGCCTTGACGGTTGCATCACTAACCCCTGCGTCCCGCCGGTGGTCATCATCAGGTCCGTCGTCGCTCTTGAGAGTTCTCATGATTAGTAGCATAAGTCTTCTTATCCCAGTGCCCGCGTTGACTCATCAAAGATGCCCGCGTAGCTGTTATCGAAGAATCATTTGGTAATGCCCGCGTAGCGGCGCGTCTGCCGTGCTGGCATCTGTTGGCGGGGCACTGTGAGCCATGGAGCTTTTGATGAGTCAACGTCAGGCGATCACGAAGGCCAGTGCCCTTCGGTATTCCCGTTCGAGCCGGGCTGCTAAGAAGACTATTTTGGATGAGTTGTGCGCGGTGACGGGCTGGCATCGGGACCATGCGCGTAAGGGGTTACGGCAGGCGCTGGTGCTTAAGGTGGTGAAGGCGAGGCCGCCCCGGCCGCCGCTGTACGGGGAGTCCGTGATAGAGGCGTTGAGGTTTTGCTGGGCCGTTCAGGGCACACCCTGTGGCAGGTTGCTGGCGGCGGCCTTACCCGATCTTGTGCCCCGGCTGCGCCGGTTCAAGGAACTGGATATTGACGATGTGACAGCTCAATTGTTGTTACGGATTGCCCCGGCCATGATCGATCGCCGGCTCAAAGGAGATCGGGGAAAGCTTGACCCACGCGGGCGCTCTCGTACCAAGCCCGGGACGCTGCTCAAAGACTCCATCCCGATGCGGACCTGGGCCGAGTGGGACGACGCTGTCCCCGGTTTTGTCGAGATAGATTTAGTTGGTCATGAGGGTGGCAATTCCCGGGGCGAGTTCTGTTTCACCCTTGATATCACTGACATCGCCACGGGATGGACCGAGACCCGGTCGGTGAAGAACAAGGCCCAGAAATGGGTGTTTGCGGCCATCAAGGATGCCACTGCGGCGTTCCCGTTTCCGATCCTTGGACTCGATAGCGATAACGGCAGTGAGTTCATCAATTGGGAGTTGTTTCGCTGGTGTGAGCAGGAGAATTTGACGTTCACTAGGTCTAGGTCCGGGAACAAGAATGACGGTGCGCATGTGGAGCAGAAGAACTGGCACATCGTCCGCCAGACCGTCGGCTACCACCGCTACGACACCGCTGCAGAACTGGAGTTGCTGAACCAGATTTGGGCGCTGCAACGCCTGTTGACGAACCACTTCGGTCCCCAGCAGAAACTCGTCAAGAAAGTCCGCACCGGGGCGAAGATCACCAAGAAGTACGACCTGCCGGCCACCCCGTACCAACAAGTCCTGGCCGACACGGGGACCGTGAAGAAAGCAGTCAAGACAAAACTGGCAAGGGAGAACAAACCGCTGAACCCGGCCGCCATCCAACGCCAGCTCCAACACCTCGCCAGCGAACTGCTGACACTAACAACGGCAAAACAAGGCGCCAAGAATCAACCAGCCCTGCGGGCACTATCAAATGATTCCACGAAGAAACCTAAGCGGGCATCTTGACATGATTCCCCGGGGAGGTCAGCCCCGGCGATGATCTACTGACTCGCATTGTAAGAAGCGGCTATAGGCGTTCCCATCAATGGAACCATTATTGAGATGTATGGTTTTGGGTATCTGGCTGGGTCGGAGCTGGTGTTGAGTATTCGTGCTGTTCTGTGTTAACTGCAACTCTAAACTGACCACAGGCGGCATTTAGATTTGACCGTTTGCGGCAGTGGTCAGTTCTAAATTGCAGTTGACAACGTAGCGCTCTGTCCTCCAGAGGGGCCGCCGGGTCTGCCCGGCCGTGGAGGTGTTGGGACGTGAGTGAGAGTAGTTTCGATAACATCATCCATGCACCCGTGCGGTTGAGGATCTGTGGACTCTTGCACCAGGCTGACAATCTTGATTTCGCCGTACTCCAGGATGCGCTGGAGGTCTCTGACGCGACCCTCTCTAAGAACGTGAAGGTCCTAGCCTCAGCCGGTTACGTCTCTTCTGGGAAGAACGCGTCCGTGGACCGGCGCGACGCGCGCCAGATCACCTAGATATCCCTGACGAGCGCAGGACGATCCGCCTTGAAGCCCACGTGCAAGCACTCCAGAAGATTGCAGGGAAACCCACCTAAGACCGCGATCTCGCAGAAGAAGTTCATCCCGTGGTGTCTCGCACAGACCTTTGAAAACGTCCCATATGCCGGACCACAGAGGGGCCACTGGGATCACAAGCAAATTTTCAAGGCTTGGTAGAGCCGACGTTCCTTTGAGGAACGGCTTGTGCGACAGACCTCTTGAGGCTGGTCGTCAGGCGAGTGGGTCAGTCCGCGGTGAAGTGCGCGACGTACCGGCGTTGCCACGGTGTCTCGACTGCGCGTGAGTTGTATTGCTCGCGAACGAATTTCACTGCCTTGTCGGCGGGCACGCCGTCGAGCACAGCGATACACGCCAGCGCGGTGCCCGTGCGCCCATGGCCGCCATCGCAAAAGATCTCGACTCGTTCTCTCTCGGAACGAAGCCAGGCTTCACGCAGCGCGTCCCGCGCGTCGTCGCGGTCCTTGGGCAGCGGAAAGTCGGGCCACAGCACCCATCGTGCTTCCCATTTGGACGGGGAAGGTCTCTTGCCCAGGAGGTAGACCGCGAAGTCGGGTGTAGCTCCACTGGGGATTTGTTGATGTAGGCCGCGGCCGCGCAGTAATCGGCCCGACGGCAAACGCATCACACCCGAATCGTCAGCATCCCAAACACTGTGCATGATCCCAACCTATCTGCCGACAAAGGACAAGGCAGTGCGTATCGTGGGGACGGGGCCGTAAGGGAAGCCTGAGTGGAACAACCCGTCTGCCAGTGCCTCTTGGCCTGAGGCGATACAAATAATGTAAGTTATCACCCGATCCATCATGCTCTCTGACGCCGATTCACACGCCAATACGCTTTGTGCTGGCCAGTGTCGTATACATTCAATACGAGCGATAAAAGCAGGTATGTCCCATTCCAAATTGCTTGAAAGGCAGAGCCCGTGCTCGAATCGGCAACTTTCGCGATTAATGCCTGGAGTCATGTCGTGGACTTCGTCGTGGAGCCCTTTCCTTCGGTAGACCCTTTAGCTGCCCTCCAGGCGGCCGTGCGCGGGCAGATGCAGGAGACTGGCCTGGCGGTTCCGTTGGTCTCCACTGGAATTTATTCAGGACCCATTGACCTCACTGTTGAGGTCCTTCGAGCTAGACCGGAGTCCATCTCTCCAGGCTGGGAAGACATCCACGAGGTGTCCGTGAGGCTCCCGGAGGGCCGAGCGTACTTCAACACGCCAACTGACTGGGATATGAAGGACGTCGGCACGATCATGGCTGGTGAGAAGGGCAGCTACCGAGTCAGGCTCCACGCTACGGGCCGCGACGAAGCCTTTGACTTGGTCGTGGAATCTTCAGTGGAACGGCACTTGGTTCAGTTCTGGAAGGAATCACCATCACCGGCAACTGTGCTGTCCTCCGAATCTGGGCAAGGAAAGAATCTGCCGCGTTTCATCAAAATGTGGCAGGAACCTACTACTGCCACCTCTCACGCTGGTCCATGATTGGTAACACTGATTCCCCGTCAGCGCAGCAGGAGCCGTTTGCCCCAAAAAACCCAGACAAGTAGTGGGATCAGGAAGTATGGCTGCCCCGCCGTTTGGGGAACGGCATAAGGGCGCTTGAAGCTCTGTGTGAGACTTTATCTATGATCTCCATACGGCAGCGAAAAGAAGCTGATCTCGACACGATAGTTGGATGGGTACCCGATGCTGCGGCTCTCTACCTATTCACTGGATCACGCTTGACGTGGCCACTATCGACAAAGAAGCTCTCAGAGATGGAGAGCAACCCGAACCTCAGCGCATGGATTGGCTCGAGCGACAGCAACGGCAAACGCGTAGGCCATTTCGATCTCACCCAGCACGGCGTTTCCTTCCGGATCGGTCGAGTCATCATCGATCCGGCACAACGAGGTCAAGGGCTCGCCGGGCTTCTCGTCGCGCAGGCCGTGGCCAAGGGTCAAGCGCTAGGAGCCTCCCGCATCACGCTAAATGTCATCGCCGGAAATTCGCCCGCCATCCGCACATATGAGCGAATCGGATTCAGAACTACTCCAACGTCAGTGGAACCCAGCGTCTTGGCTATGGAACTCTTGCTGCGATAGACACCCGAAGAGGGACCATCACCGTGCAGCTTTCAATGTTGGCACTGAAGCTGACTCCTGGGTGATTCTCGGCCAGAGCAGGTTTCCGTAGGCGGAACGCTCATCGGGATGGTTTGCGGGTTGCCTGGTCTAGGTCATGGGATGCGGGGTAGGGAAGCCAGTTGGCGATCAAGCTTCGGACTGTCAGTGGTTAACCCTGGGCGGGAAGCAGCGCGAATTGAGCGGGCGCAGAAGGTTGCGTGAGAAAAGCATATGCGGACGAAATTTGCCAGAAAGAACTGAGCGGCTGAGATGCCCTTGAGCCAGTAGCCGATCTGGTGCACGACCCTCCGCTCGAGGCTTTTCTCCATTGTGCTGTCAATGCGGTTGCTCTGGCACACTTACCTTATGATTCAGCGGGCAACAATCGATGACGTCAATACCTTAGTGGCACTTCGGGCAGCGATGTTCGAAGCCATGGGCCATGAGGGCCACTCCGAAGCGGCATGGAGTTACGAAGCGTCGAAGTGGTTCGCGGAGCACTTGAACGTGGACGCGTGCGCGTACATCGTCTACGTCGCTGACACAGCTGTTGCAGCCGCACTCGGCTACGTGCATACGGCACCGCCGTCCCCATCGAGTAGCGCCACCGTCACCGGACACTTGTCGAACGTGATCACCCTCGAAGGCCACCGTCGCCAGGGACATGCCCGCGCATGCGTCGAAGCACTTGTCCGCTGGTTTCGTGACGAAACCGCCGTTGCGAGAGTTGACCTTGCGGCCAGCGAAGACGGGCTCGCCCTCTATGAATCTCTTGGTTGGACGCGCCGAGAGCAGCCAACACTTCGTTTGCCGATCAGTCGTGTCTGAGCCACCGTCGGTGTACGTGCTAAAAAAATACTGCACTGAACTTCCACATAGCCTGCATCACCCATCCACACCAGCCAGTAACGGGAACCTTGAACGGGCGGTGGAGTACAGCTCTCATGTATGCATGGAGACCACGGGCTGATCAGGCATGAACCATCGCGGTTTCTGCCACGGCGACCTAACGACCCAAACTGTTTGGCGTTGCCGGGTGCTACTAGCGTTCAACCATGCATTCTGTTGAATACGGGTCAGGCACCCCGATCCTGATAATCCATGGATTCTGCGTCGACCATCGCCTATTGCTTGGACTTGATCCCGCACTTGCTTCCCAGGGGGAATGGAAACGTGTCTACATTGACCTACCGGGCATGGGAATGTCAGCAGCAGGGCCGCAGATTGATAGTGCCGATGCCGTCGCGGAGGCAGTGGTTGCATTCGCCCGCAGGACCTTTGGCGCCGAAAAATTTGCCGTCCTTGGAAATTCGTTTGGCGGAATGATCGCCCGGCACATTGCGGCCGAATTCGGCGACCAGGTATTAGGCATCGCGCTCCTTTGCCCGGTGGTAGTGGCAGAGCACGGCTCTCGAACGGTGCCGTCGCAGACTGTCTTGCGAAAAGACAAACTCCTACTGGAATCCCTGGATGCTGTGGATCGCTCAGACTACGAGGCAATGGCGGTCGTCCAATCCAGCGAGAATTGGGCACTCTTCCGCGATTCCGTCCTGCCAGGATTGCGAGCATTCGACCAAGCCGCGATCGAACGGATTTCGGGACGCTACGCGCTGTCTATCGAGCCGGAGGAACGAGCACCCAAGTTTGAGGGTCCCGCCGTTTTCATCATGGGACGACAAGACCACGTAGTCGGTTTTCAGGATCAGATGGAGCTTTCAGACCACTACTTGCAGTCTACAATTGCGATTCTGGACCGAGCAGGACATAACGCACATCTTGACCAACATGAAATCACCGCAACCCTCCTCCAAGAGTGGCTTGTTCGGATGGAAAGTTGGAAGCAAAATGGCTCTTCCAGCTTGCCTGTCGCCTGATTGCTGTCCGGGGATGGCACCCAGTTCAGGCGACCTCGAACATCCATTCCGTGGCCGCAGGCGGAACGCTCTACGGGACGTTCGTTTATGGCCATCGCTAGACTTGGCTCAACCCTGTCGGACGAAGGCAAGGGTTCGCTATCCGGGCGTGGCATACTGTGCCTATGAATTCAGTGCCGACCTTCGCTCAGGGACTTCGATTGCCTCAGGATGTTTCTGGAACGGATAGACGGGGGGTCCCCGATCTATCTACGTTCACCAATGATGTTGAGGGATATATCCGTCTTCATCAAGAAGCGCTGCGGAACAAAGATTTCGCCCAACGCGCGTATGCCTGCTGGGGACTGGTGGCCCGCGGCCTAGCTTCGGTGGATTGGATCAAAGGCGCGCTCATTGATCCGGACGACGATGTACTCGCTGACGCTGCAGGTATCTTACGTTGGATCGGGCCGCCACCTGAATGGCTGCCGGAAATTAGAGTTTTGGCTGAAGCACTTCCAGACGGAGAGCCGACCGATGCGCTCTTCGAGCTCTTGACTGAGATCGAAGGCCCTGGACCATCGGATCCGAAATCTAGCGACTCGGAATCGCTTTACGGTGGAGCGCACCGGCCGTTCACGGAGCCCATCTGGTACGTCAATGCCTCTTTCGACCGAGTCGCTGCGGCTACAAGGGAATGGTTGGATGGGCTCGGTGGCCGCAGCTACACAAATTTGAACGAGCCACTCCCTACTATGCTCGGCCGTTTTGAACCGGGGGCCGGTGTATCGCCGAAACACTTGTTGGTGGCAACGTCTGATGATCAGTGGACGGCTGTTTTTAGCCAAGATGGGGATATAGGGACAGCCAATGTCATCGGAGCCCGGCTGGATTGCCTGCATTTCCGTAGTTCTCATCATCGTCATATCACCAGCAACAAGCAGATTGTCAGCTACGGGGGCACCTCGCTCTGGATCAAGTCAGGGGCCAACTATCTTCGGTCGATCCAAGCCAGCTACCAGTCCCGATGGGAGTGGGATATTAGTGGAGAACCCTTACCGTTCGAGAATCTTGAGAGCTACACGGCAAAAGTAATTAGAGACAGATTCCCACTCAGCCGTTTAAACGAGTACTGCCGGGCCCTTGGCGTAGATCGAAACAGCCCCGATTTTTACACCTCCGAGGGGCTACTCATCGAAGAAGATACCAGCGCCTGGGATACCTCCCACCTTCCCTGATAACAGGGGCGAATTGGGAAACGCTAGAGGGGCGGGTAGCTGAGTTTTCGAGCGTCTCAATTATCACCATACGAAGTTCTTCGGCATCAGAGTATTTCGCACCCGGGCTCGGGGAGCAGAGCCAAAGCGTATTGAGCATCTCGTCGGTTCGCACGTCATCGAAGTAGTCATTGACGAGAACGCCTTCTAGTGCATGCGCGGCGACAGTGGAGTCGTCACTTGCCAAGATTGTGGCAGCCGTCTCGAGGAATCGCCCTGAAACCCTGATGGCGAAAGACTACCCCTGGAACTTTTGGTGAGGCGCGCGGTTTTGAATCCTGTCCCATAAGCCGGTCGGATATCGGCCTGTGGATTCATGCGCGCGCTGGAGCTGAAAAGTCGCTCCATGGCAGTTCCAGAGGGGAACCCCTGGCGGGACACTTGCGGCTATTTGGTTCAGATTAGGTTTTGCCTCAAACCGATGCCGTGGCCGAATGGTTCAGGCGTGCGCGTAGTGCCCTCTGAAGGGCCTTGTCCCGAGGAAGAGTGAGAGAGAGCTGGCGCCGATCAGGGCTATGAGATCTCCACCTATCAGGCAAAGTAGGACGCCTGGGGTTCCGTAACCCAGGATGTTCAATGCGATGAAAGCTGAGATCCCGAGAATTATGAAGGCAAGGAGACAGCCGACGATGGCGCGCAACCAGCCATAGGCCGGTGGCCCGAATTTGTCCTTCCGGGCGAGTGCGACAATCTTCAATCCAATGAGGGCGACAGCTTGCCAGCAGGCAATTGCCAGGACTCCCCAGATGATGGCCGGAACCGCGATGTTGCTGACCTCGGGGAACGTGGAAATCACTTGCTCCACCGCGGTGGGAAGAACCCGGACTTGGATATAGACGAGAAAGAGCAGCACGATGAGAAGTCCCGTCATTAACGCAGTTGAGGTTCCTCGACGCATCATTTTCTCCTACCGTAACTTGGTTCTCGCCCAAGGGGTCATTCCATTCGACACGATACCTGTGCCCTTCGAGACTGGCAATGATGAAATACGGCTGCTGGCACTCGGGTTGGGGCGAGGCTACTCCATGTGTCGCTGACGGGAACCCCCTGCGGGTGCTTGGAGCTCTGTGTGAGACTTTATCTATGATCTCCATTCGGCCACGAAAAGAAGCAGATCTTGCCACGGTAGTTGAGTGGGTACCAGATGCTGCGGCTCTTTACCTTTTCACTGGGCCACGCTTGAGGTGGCCACTAACGACAGAGCAGCTCTCAGAGATGGAGAGCGAGCCGAACCTCAGCGCATGGATTGGGGCGAGCAGCAGCAACGGCATGTCCGTAGGCCATTTCGATCTCACCCAGCACGACGAGACATTCCGGATCGGTCGGGTCATCATCGATCCCGCACAACGAGGTCAGAGGCTCGCCGCCACTCTAGTCGAGCTGGCCGTGGCCAAGGTTCAAGCACTGGGAGCGTCCAGAATCACGCTAAATGTCATCGCCGGGAATTCGCCCGCCATCCGCACTTATGAGCGAATCGGATTCAGGACCTATCCAACGTCAACGGAACCAGGTGTCGTTTCTATGGAACTCTTGCTCTGATAGACCTGAAGAGGGGATGTCAGTGGGCCGCTTTTGTTTGCACCGATGGTGATTTCGGGGTCATGCGCGACCCATGCGGGCTTCCGCAAGGGAACCTCCTACGGGACAGCTATGCATACGCTCGCCGTGTCAGCCGCGGCTCCAGCATCAGTGGCAAGGAGTTCCTCGTCCCTGACATCACTGGCGTCACTGAGGGCGGCGAGTTGTTACCCATGCACCCAGAAGGCCTAGCTACGATCTTCGAGGTGATTGGCTGAAAACCAGATAGTAGAAACAGCGAGACACCGCGCATCTGGTGCCTCGCCGTTTCTCGCTTTTAAGGCTTTTGAGTTCATCCGACGAGGCGGCCCACAATGTACAGCACCTGGCAAATCAGGAATAACGACGGCGGCGAAAGGTACAGCCAGTACTTGGCAGTCTTGAGTCTCTTTGATTGCGGTTCCCACACCAGTCTTGTCCGGACGATTCCGGCGAGGAGCATGGACAGAGCGACGGACAGAATCGGTGACAGGATACCCACCCACATGGAAGCCTCGCCCACCGTTGAGGATGTTCCGATTGCCAAGGACAGCCCCAAGACGAGAACAACGCCAGCCAGTAGTCCATAGCTGATAAAAATCAGCACAACCATCACAGTGGGGGCCATGAAGTTCCCGTTCTTGTCCCGCACGGTGCAGAGATAGCCAAGTCCAGGCAGCGATATCAAGAAGGCCAAGCCAATTAGGGCGCCAAGATAGGGCGCCACGGACCCGCTAAATTGGACTGAGCTTTGGAAGGCAACTGCTAGGGTCCAGGCCACGTAGATGATGAGAAGTGCTGTGAATGCGGTGCCCCTCAGAAGCCCAATGCTGTGGCGGGAGATTTGGGCAGCCACCGTTTCGCTGTCCGCTTCGGTAATCTTCACGTCGTGAGGTTGATCCATGCTGGGTACCTTTTAGTCATTGTTAGCTTGTAGTGGCCTATTTTTCTAGCAGATTTGCTGAGCCGAAGGCCTCTCTGGAATGGGTGTTGTAGATCGTGATGCTGTGAGCGTCAGGGAAAAAATCAATCATGTAGCTCAGGTCATAGCTCTGGTTTCCAGTGATGGATTTGAGTTTCTCGAGACTGTAGGTGGTGGGTTCATTGACGACGTTGTACCCGTCCGCATTTTTGGTCATGGCCCCCCCGTACTCGCGGTCAAATATAGTTCGGCCCCATAGTCCCCAGGGCTAGTGGAAAAGTCTGTTAATTCCAGAGTCAGGCTATCGGGAGTCTGGGTGATGATGATCTCGCCGCTTGTTGGAATGGCCTGAGAAACGAATGTTCCGGACAGGGTCTTAGAAAGTGGTGCGGTAGCAAGTGGGCTAGAGCTTACTGACTTCACCGTGGAGCTCTGGACTGTCTTGATAGGTGCTGTCGCGGTCGTGCAGCCCGAGCTAGACGAGGTGGCAATGATCCCAACTGCGAGTAATCGAACAAATTTCATGGTTCCCCCAAATGAGTTACAGGCCTAGTGGCTGATCTTCAATACATCGAAACACAGCAACACTACGCTTTACATCAACCCGTAGGTTGAACCGTCGCCGAACTCAATTGCTATTAATCATCGTTGCCACGGCGTAGGCTGAGGTCTTGGTAGGCTCGGTTTTTGGAACCGTTTGGGCGTAAAGGTGGGGGAAATGAATTCAAGAAATGTTCTGGCAATGACTGCAGTAGTGGTCATGATGGCACTGACTGGTTGCTCGGCACAGGCAAGCGCATCAGCTGAAGCTGCCGGGGGCATCGCCTCAACACCGGGTGAAAAATGCTCAGGGGGATTCGAGTCCATCTGGAATTCGACCCCAGTTGACGGCAATGTATCCGAGCTGCCCCAGGAGACCGTGACGGTAGTTTCGGAGACGGGCCGTATCTTTGATGCCATGCGCAGGGGATCGGACGGGACAGCGGAGGCCGTTGCACCAGAGAGCGTCGATTACAAAGTCAATGTGGATCCGTCTTGGCCGAAGAACCACGCCGTGATGATCGATACTGCTACGGATAAGGTTCTTGAAATCATCGAAATACCGGCCGATTTGCCCTTGTGTGAGTAGGCTCTGGAACCATTCATACACTAGAACTGTCTGAAAGGTTCGTGGGTGAATGGCCATGAAAGAGCGATCAAGAATTCACCCATATGGAAGCACCAGCTCCCGCAGCTGGAACGCTCTGCGGTCATCACGGTTGATGAAATCATCCCTTGGTTGGGCGATCCAACTTTCATATCCTGGAAGAATTGACAGATGGCACCCAGCCCGAATGCTACCGCGGTCGTTATGGGTGCACTCGCCGTGACTCACAAGGAAATGATCTGAATTGCAACGAATGCCACTACGAGGATGGCTTGGACTAACCTTGCTCTCCTTCCTTGTCCTCGGCGTCACGTTTTTCATCGGGATATTCGCCTCCGGTAAGGACACTGACGAGACATGCGCGAAGGCAGGCCAACTGCTTGACAATAACTATCGGTCGCAGAACTGGCAAGAACCAGGGCGATTCTTCCCTCTACACAACAAATGCAACGCCGGTTATGACATGATCCCGGTCTGGGTCAATCCTGCTCTGGTGATATTCGCCGTTCTAACGGCCACATTTATCTGCGCGTTTATCGTCGCGGCGACCAAACGTTTGAAAGCACACCGACGAGAAAGCCAAATTCATGTCAAGCGGTAAGTCACCCGCCGCAGTCTTCTCGGAGCTACCGTCGCAGTCTCCGGCACGCTGGAGTTCCCCATGAATGCGGCTCTCTTTATTCCGTAAGGGGTCTGTCCGTATAGGATCTCAGAACCGTCCCGTAAGCCTGTCCGGCTCCGGGGCGTTGAACCGCCCAGCTCAGCAGTCGATGCGTGATCGATGGTGCTGCCCGCAGGGGAACCTTCACCGGCGTCCCCGGCCGACAGAATCAACCTCTGGGCGGAGGTGCTTTCTCTCGGCTACTGACAGACTGGACCGATGCATAAACTAGCCATGGCCACTATGTTTTGGGGTTTTGAACGAGTGGGGAACCAGTGAAAAGAGCGATTTCCCTGCTTTGTATGTTCGTGGCAGCGGCGGTTCTGGCCACGGGCTGCACCAGCCTTTCAGTCCCGACGCACCCGTTTGATCATGAGCTGGTGGATGAGAGTTCCGTGGCAGTGCCAGTATCGGATCGCGGTGAGGTTGCACTCGTCGTCTCACGCTTGGAAGAATCGGGTTTCTTTTGCGCACAAGTACGTGCCAATAGCGACGCCGCCCAAGTTTGGTGTCGTGCGTCAGAGGACCCCGTGGGAAATGAGGTCGACAGATCGGCGACTTCGGTGAACATTGTTACAACCCGGGATGGCGTCATCCAGTATGCAGATATCTCGGCCAAAAGAGGTGGGCGCGACGGCGACTGGGACAGACTGCGCGAAGTGCTGGATGCTTCATTCCTGGCACTGTGGCACAGCGATGCGGCAAAGGTCCACAAAGTGATCACGGAGGTTGTCAGGGGCCCTAGGTTCTTCCCCGATGACCCGCACCCACCTGTCATAAAGGAGTTCAGCACCACGAACGCCAGCTACCTCGTTGCTGAAGGAGGGCTTGTCCCTAAATTCCGCCTCGTTACTTCTGCGGTTCAGGATCGAAGCTGGCCGTATGCGGCCAATGACTACGCAACGACGATGAAAGTAGCCGGCCCAGAGCTTGAATTGAGTGGATACAAGTGTTCTACACACTGGTCCTCACCGTGCAGAATGGGAGGTGGCCAGAGTTCCAACCAAGAAATTAGCTTCACAACTCCGAACCCAAACTTGAGCCTGGACGATCCGGATCAAATACTCACTGTGGATATGTTCAATCCTGGAACAACTGATGACGCCGACCTTGAGAGCTTGTCCTCTATCGGATTCCCTCAGGAGCTGCCGTTCCTAGTTCCTGCTGCTCGCGGTCCTGTCGAAGCGCAGATCGTGGCCACACAACGCACCGGCGAACCCTTCATCGGAATAGTAGCCGGGACGATCCTCATCGTCGAGCCACCAATTAACCTCCCCCGTGTCAGGACGGGGCCATTGCCAGTCAACGTAAGGATCGGGGTAGCCCCGATCAGCATCGTTGAATAACCGACCCAGAAGACCACTGCTCCCCGAAAGTTTGGGTTCCCGCGGTGTCCGGAGTCTACGGCTAACGGGAAACCCTCACCGGAAAGTACTCTAGTCGTGCCACAAGGCGGCCCGGCTCGCATGGTCAATTGCCGAAAAGCCCCATCAACAGCAGAACCAGAACACTACTGCCGCCAATAGCAGGACAAGAAATGATGCGATAACCCGGGACGGGCGGCGAGGCGTGACGAACATCGATCGAATAGCCGCTGCGGCTGAGAGCCCCGGGAGAAGTAACGCTCCGGCTAGCGTCAGCTGGCGCTGAAAAAGTACTGCGCTGAAGTTCCTTGTTTCGTAATCGTCGGGGTCAACACCGAAAAACCAGACGCCCAATGCCACGATTGTTGATACCAAAGACAAGCCCAACAATGCCCAAGCCAAGGCAAGCCATTTGTGGCCGCTCCATCGTTTCCCCATGCCTGTAATCCAACCACGAATCCTGAAATCAATGCGACTGGGCCTGTCAGAGCGTCTATGACTGTTCGTTTCGGGCGCCGCCATTCGCGGTCCTATTAGCAGAACCAGAAACGATTACCTCCTTGTACTTGGAACTCTTGTCACGTCCGAAAGAGGTGTGCCATTTAGGCATCGGCAAGGTGTATCGTAAGCCGGTCCACCACCGGCCAACATAGAGCTCCTGACCTGCATCATTGTGAAATTCAGCCCTGCGCCGTCCCGTATGACCCATCCGGCTAAGTGACCGGTAACGGGGCTTTATACGACACACTATTTCTCATATCTAAAATACTGATTGGCTACGCGCGCGTCTCAATTGAGGCGCAAGACCTGGCTGCCCTTGGTGTTGAGTCGGAACGAATCTATTTTGATCATTGCTCTAACGGCAGAAACAAGAATCGCGCAGGACTTCGCGAAGCCGTGGCCGTGGCCGCGGGCCGGGCCGGAGACACGTTCGTGGTTACCAAGCTCGACCGCTTGGCCCGATCCGTCCCGGACGCCCACCAAGTAGCCGGGTACCTCGCCGGTCGTGAAATAAAACTCAGCATCGGTAGCTCCGTCCATGACCCCACCGATCCCATGGGCAAACTATTCTTCAATGTCCTGGCGATGATCGCCGAATTCGAAGCCAGCCTCATCAGTATGCGCACCCGCGAAGGGATGAAGGTTGCCAAGGCCAACGGCGGACTCCGGGGAAACCAGCCAAAACTCACCGTGAAACAAGAGGCCCAGCTCCTGGAACTGCACGATGCGGGAGAATACGCCATGACCGAAATGGCCTAACTATTCTCCATCAGCCAATCCACAATCTACCGGGCCGTTGAACGCGGACAACGCAGGGCAGCCGAACCATTACGCTCCTGATAATTGTGCGGTCGACTTCTGACGGAGCCCACTCAGCACGAAGCCAGACTAAGCATCGGCGGCCCCATCCGCGATCCTACGGATCCCGACGGCCGGTGTAACCGTTCAAAGCCAGACTAAGCATCGACACACCCTCAACGTGTTTCCGTACCGATCCTCCTCGAACCCCATATCTTTCGCGCAATAGTGGGTAACACTTTTGCGATATGAGAAGTAACGTTATCTAGTTGTTTCATGTCTATCAGTAACAGGTCCGAGGAAATCGCTGGCATGTTAAAGCAGCAGGCCGCATTGATGCGTGCAGGAGATAAACTTCCCTCAGTCAGGGAGCTGTCAAAAACCTACGGCGCAAGCCCGGTAACCATCACACAGGCGATCACCGCGCTCTCCGCACTAGGTGTGGTGCGTGCTGAACCAGGCCGTGGAACCTTCGTGAACGGAAATAACACAGCGGGTGAATCCGACTACGCCTGGCAGTCCACGGCGCTGGGCCGTTCACGGGTTGATGCTGGCCGCGCCGGGCGGCTTAACGCCCAGGGAAGCGCCGATCATGTCCAGCTGTCATGGGGTTATTTGGCACCCGAACTTCAGCCCTTTGATGAATTGCGCACCTTGGGGGCCCGCTGCGCCAAGAGCCACCGGGCCTGGACCATGGCGCCTCCCATGGGCTTGCCGGACTTGCGCCGTGTGTTTGCCGCGGAACTCGGTGCCGATGTGGCAGACATGCTCATCATGCCCGGGGGCCAGCAATCGCTCGTGTTTGCCATGCGAACCCTCGCCGATCCGGGCACCACACTGATCACCGAAAGTCCCAGCTACCCCGGTGCCACCATCGCAGCCCAGGCAGCCGGGCTACACCTAGCCGCGGTACCCTCCGACGCCAACGGCATTCGCACCGATCATCTGGCCGAGACACTGGAACGCACCCGCGCCAAGCTCATCTATCTGCAGCCCTGCTACGCCAATCCCACAGGAGCGGTGCTGAGCCCGGAGCGGAGGGTTGAGGTGCTGGCTCTGGCCAAACAGTACGGTGCCTTCATCATTGAGGACGATTGGGCCAGGAACCTTGCTCTGGAGGGCACCGCCCCGCCACCTCTGTTCACCCAGGATCCTGACGGGCACGTGGTCTCCATCGCCACCCTCAGCAAGCCCGCCGCGCCAGGGCTCCGCGTGGGTGCCATTGCGGCACGGGGCCCTGCCGGTGAACGCCTTCGCACGGCACGGATTGCCGATGACATGTGTGTGCCACCGCTGGCACAGGAAATCGCCTTGGGATTGTTGAGCTCAGGGGCCTGGCCTCGGCACCTGAAACGGCTGCGTGCAGGACTACTCGAACGCCGGGACGCCATGGTGGCCGAGGTTCATGCCTCCATGCCCGGGGCTAGAATCACCAACATTCCCACCGGCGGCATCCATCTGTGGGTGCGTCTTCCGGAGGGCAGTGATTCGCTGGTTCTCACGGCAGCAGCCCACGCAGCTGGCGTGATGATTGGTGACGGGCGCCAGTTCTACGTGGATGAGCCCACGGCACCCCACATTCGTCTCTCGTTCAGTGCTGCCTCGATCGCCCAGATTGGCGTGGGTGTGCGGCGCGTGGCATCCCTCTTGTGATCTAGTCATCGGGATACTGATACAGCCCTAAGCTGATAGCCGCAAACCTCCCCATTGAGGCGTTGCTGGGGCATAGTTGGCACAGTGAGCTGTTTCAGAACACAGTGAACATCGATGACAAGGGCAACACCATGAAGTTTCACACCCTGGGCAGCAGCGGCACCGTAGTCTCCAACTACGCGCTGGGCACCATGACCTTCGGAGCCGAGGCCGATGAGTCCACCTCCCACTCCATCCTGGACACTTATGTTGGTGCAGGAGGCAACTTCATCGACACCGCCGATGTTTACACGGCCGGAGCCTCGGAGAGCATCATAGGCCGTTGGTTGGCCCAACGTCCCGAGGCGAGGGACGCCGTCGTACTTGCCAGCAAGGGGAGGTTCCCCACAGGCACTGCCCCGAACGACGTCGGAACCTCCCGCCGGCATTTGACGCGCGCCTTGGATGCCTCCTTGCGCAGGCTCGGTGTGGAACAGATTGACCTGTATCAATTGCACGCCTGGGACCCCATCACGCCCCTGGAGGAGACGCTGCGCTTTCTCAACGATGCTGTCAGTAGCGGGAAGATCGGCCACTACGGGTTCTCGAACTTTCTGGGCTGGCAGCTGACCAAGGCGGTTCATGTGGCTGCTGCGCACGGGTGGAACCCGCCGCTGACATTGCAGCCGCAGTACAGCCTGTTGAGCCGGGAGATTGAGCTGGAGATTGTCCCGGCTGCTCTGGATGCTGGTGTTGGGCTGTTGCCGTGGTCGCCGTTGGCCGGTGGATGGCTAAGTGGAAAGTACCAACGGGATGTGGCTCCGGCCGGTGCTACCCGGTTGGGCGAAAACCCGCAGCGTGGCATGGAAGCGTGGGCGGAACGCAATGCGAACCCGCATACGTGGGAGGTGGTGGGTGCCGTAGCGCAGGTGGCCGCTGCCCACGGTGTCAGCTCATCACAGGTAGCACTGGCCTGGCTTGCGGACCGTCCCACCGTCACCTCGGTGATCTTGGGCGCGCGGACCCTTACGCAGTTGTCCCAGAATCTGGGTGCGGCGAATCTGGTGCTAAGTGACGAGGACAAGAAAAACCTCACGCTGGCCAGCGAGCCCCAAGTAGGCGTTTACCCGTATGGACCCAAGGCTCAGGAGCAGCGGAGCAGGAAAATTACTGGAGGCCGGTGAGGGTAGACGGTGCTTTGTGCAAGGGCGCCAGCGGCGCCAGTTTGTCCATCTGGACGTGCGTGACGAGGCCAGCTGGGATGAGGCCATGACGCAGGTGGTGACAGCATTGGGAGGGCTGGACATACTGGTCAACAATGCAGGCATGGAGGTGACAAGCCTGCTGATTGATTTTGATCCGGAGGACCTGCGCAGAATGCTTGAGGTCAACTGCATCTACCCGGGGCTGATTGGCAACCCCATAGGTATGAAGCTAGCCACCGACGTCGTAGAGATTGGACTGTTCCCTCATATGGAAACAGCCGTGGGCTCCGTAGTGAGGCTGACACCGCTGGGACACTTGGGCCAACAAACGGATATGGCCAACGCGGTGGTCTTCCTCGCCGCCTGGACCCGCTACCGTGACACCGCGGAAGAGGCTGCCGTGAGCATGGCACTCGAAGAGCCGAGCTTCAAGATAGTGCGCTCGCGGACATCGCCGGGTGGGGATCGCAGGCATACGGTAACGGTAATTCATGCTCGGTGGTTCCACTACGGGCCAACCCACTGTGAGGGGAACGCGACTAGTCCCGTCAGCCCAACGGTCTGCTGGACTCTTGGGTGAAGCGGCCTGATTGCCGCAGGGCTCGGACTGCAGCCGTGAACTGTTGGCTGTCACCGTTGAGCGCGAAGTGGTCAGGGGTAATGTAGCTAACATGAACAGCAGTTTCGGGCGCATCGCCCTCATCGCCATCGGTCTGCTCGCTGTGATCATCGGTGGAGTATTTGCCGGGCAGGGAATGAACCTGATCCCGGGAAGTTTTATGACCGGTAACCGAATGTGGTTCTCCATCGGGCTGATCGTCGCGGGAGTCGGCATCATCCTTGTGGTGCTCGGCCTACGCCGGCCCAAGGCCGGACGCCCGAACAAATGAGGCCCGTGTCTTGGGCAAACTAGGGGTACAAGGCCGTGTCCAAGCCAAGCCGTGGTGCACGCCTATGAAAAGGGGCTGGTCCAGCCGGCCCGGGGGAGAGAGAATTAGCTATGCGCTACACACTTCTATTGCACTATCCGGAACAAGACCCGGAGGATCTCGATGAGGCGGCCATGGCCGAAGCTCAGCAAGCCATGTCACGGTACGCGGCCGCGCTCCATCAGGCCGGAATCTTGCGGGAAGCCCAAATCCTTCAGCCCTCTGCCAATACCACCACACTGACCCTGGTCAGTGGAATTGCACATGCACAAGACGGTCCGTTGGCGGGGACAACGATGGCTCTGGGCGGACTCGTCGTCATTGAGGTGCCCACCTTGGATGCGGCCCTTGACTGGGCCCGGCGTTCGCCGTCGCTGGCATGGGGCGATGTGGAAGTCCGCCCAGGCGCAGTCCACGTGGCCAGCGGCGCCTGGGTACCCAGCAGCTGACTGCCCCGAAGACCCATGGATGAAGACCCGTGGATCTGAACAAACTTGCTCGGCCTCAGAACGCTCAATCAGCGTGGTTCTGGCAGTCCCAGCAGTGCGTTTTCTACCAGCTCGGACAGTGCCGGATGGATCCAGTATTGCCCGCGGGCCACCTCCTTGGCGGTTTGGCCAAAGTGCATTGCCTGAATTAGTGGCTGAATCACGGTGGCCGCCTCCGGCCCAATCACATGCGCGCCTAGCAGCAGGCCCGTGGAGGGATCAGCCAGCACCTTCAGGAAATGGCCGCTGTCCTCGCGTGCCCAGCCCGCCGCAATGTCCGCATAAGCCTGCACCTTCACCACATAGGGGATGCCAGCCTTCTGCGCGTGCGCCTCGGTGAGTCCCACCGAGGCGATCTGCGGATCTGTGAACACGGCTGCGGGCACAAAACGGTGGTCTGAACTAATCGGCGTGTCAGGATTCGCCAAGTTGTGTTTGACCACCTTGGCCTCATGGTTCGCCACATGCTTAAGCTGGAACTTGGAGGAAATATCACCCAGCGCATAAATACCGTCAACCCCGGTTTGCTGATACTCATCCACCACCACCCGGCCTTGATCATCGAGAACCACCCCGGTTTTCTCCACGTCCAAGTGCGCCCCGTTCGGCTTGCGTCCGGTGGCGATCAGCAGCACATCCGCCGCCACCTTGCCTGGCCCTTCTGGCCCCGTTACCTCAAGCACCACGCCGTCCGCCGATTGCTTAAAACCTGTCACCGTGGTCTCCAGAAGAACCGTGTAGCGTGCCGCGGCCTCCTTCGTGAACTGGGCGGAGACCTCATCATCTTGGGACTTCAACAGGCGTTTCCCACGAGCCAGCTGGGTAACGTGAACGCCAAAGGAGGAAAAGACGTGCGCAAATTCCGCAGCAATATAGCCTCCGCCCAGAATCACGATGCTCGCTGGCAACTCCTCCAAACGCATGATGGTGTCCGAGGTATGAACCGTATTACTCATGGCCAACTCCGCGCCGGTGGGCAGGCCCGCAAGCTGTGGAACTACGGCATGGGAACCTGCGGCCAAAACAAAGCGCTCGCCGGTCACCGCAGCGGTGCCGCCGTGGTGCAGGTCAATGTGTAGGGCCTTGTGCCCCGTGAACCGGCCACGTCCGGCAAAAACAGTAATATTGGGGCATTCCGGGCCCTCGCGGTATGCGCGCCCGCCGTCCTCAATGGCATCGATGCGGCCAAAGATCCGGTCCCGGATGCCGGGCCAATCCACGGCATTGAGTTGTGCGTCAACGCCGAGCGCACGTCCGTGCCGTGCGGCGTCGGCCAGTTCAGCGGGGTGGACGAACATTTTCGTGGGGATGCAGCCCACATTCAGGCAGGTTCCGCCGAACAAGCCGTCCTCGACAATGGCAATGTTCAAGTGTTCGAATTCCGGACCGGGAATAGAATTGCCGGATCCGGTACCAATAATTACGAGGTCAAAGTGGGACATGGTCCAAGGCTACAGTTCCGGTGTGAAAAGTGCGTGCCAGCCAACGGTTTGTCTCGAAGGTTCCCGCGCGGGCTGCCTCATAAAAGGGTGAGATTGGCTCCACGGTGGGTTAGTGGCCGGGCTTCGGGGTCTGTGCGGGAGCCGGTCATTGGGTGCGTGAAATGTGAGCTGCGCAACTTGATGCGATCAGAAATTGACTCTAAGCTCATAAAAAGTGAACGGAAGTTCACTTTGATTCACGCAGGCACACTCACACACTCAACACACGTTCACTAGGACGGCGATGAATCCACCAGAACCCACCTAGCGAACGCATCCGGGCGCGCCAGTCCGTGATCGCCGGTCTGTTCTACCGCTTTGCCACCACCACAGCTGCCACGGATGCTAGAGCCGCCCCTTCACTATCTCTTCCGAAACCCCTAAGAGGCACCATGAGCAACAACACCGAACCAGCCGGAACCACCCGCACCGGTACAGACAGCGCCCAACTCTCGGACGTCCTGAACCTCGATGCGCTGCTCAGTGAGGAGGAACTGAACTTACGGCGCACAGTGCGCCGTTTTGTCGATGAACGCATCCGGCCCAACATTGCCACGTGGTACGAGGACGCCGTGTTCCCTACGGAAATTGTGCAGGAAATGGGGGCTCTGGGCCTGTTGGGCATGCATTTGCAGGGGTATGGATGTCCTGGCCGCTCCGCCGTCGAATATGGCATTGCCGCCATGGAGTTGGAGGCCGGCGATTCTGGGTTGCGAACCTTTGTCAGCGTGCAGGGGTCTTTGGCCATGAGCGCCATCCATAAGTGGGGTTCCGAAGAGCAAAAGAAGCACTATCTGCCCGGCATGGCCAAAGGTGAGATCATCGGCTGCTTTGGTTTGACCGAGCCCACTGCCGGATCCGATCCCTCCTCCATGGCAACCTTTGCCCGGCGGGACGGCGATGAGTGGATTTTGAACGGCGCCAAACGCTGGATCGGGTTGGCCTCGATAGCCCAGATCGCGGTAATCTGGGCCCAGACGGACGACGGCGTACGCGGCTTCTTGGTGCCCACTGACACCCCGGGTTTCACAGCGACTCCCATACAAGGCAAACTCTCCATGAGGGCCTCGATTCAATGTGAACTTAGCTTCGAGGACCTCAGGCTGCCCGGCGAGGCCCTGCTCCCGGGTGCCAAGGGCCTGCGCGCACCCTTCGCCTGCCTCAACGAGGCCCGCTACGGGATTATTTGGGGCACCATGGGTGCCGCGCGGGACAGTTATGAAGCGGCGCTGGCCTATTCACTGCAACGCCAGCAGTTCAACAAGCCACTGGCCGCCTACCAAATCACGCAGCAAAAGCTCGTTGACATGCTCCTGGAAATCCAAAAGGGCACCCTGCTGGCCATCCACACGGGACGTATGAAGGACGCCGGAACTTTGGAACCTGTGCAGATCTCGGTCGGCAAATTGAACAATTGCCGCGAGGCCATCAAGATCTGCCGCGATGCCCGGGCCATTCTGGGCGGCAATGGAATTACTCTGGACTACTCGCCGCTGCGCCACGCTAACAACCTTGAATCTGTGCGCACCTATGAGGGCACCGACGAGGTTCACACCTTGATTCTGGGGAACCATATCACCGGCATACCCGCCTTCCGCTAACTTCACCAAGAACTTCGAAACCATCTCCGGCCAAGTGACTCATGGCGTGGGGATCGTTAGAATCAACCGGCCCGGGGGAGTTGAGCCGATGAGCCGAGCCTCCGAAGTCATGGGGATCGGCCCCGTCTTTTCATCCGCTAGGTCCTGTGCCTTCATGATGGGAACAGATAGAGGGGCCGCAACAGGAGATTGTGCAGCGCGGAATGGCGACATTGTAGGGGGCGCCGGGCAAAGTACGGCCGAAGCCCACGCCTACACGTCGCAGCTCCTAATCGAGACCGGGCGCCATGGTGTGCATGAATTTCTCGATGTGCACCTGCAGTGCGGCCATGCGTTCTGCCTTCGCCGCCTCCACATCGAAGCCAAGGTAGGCCGGCGGCGCCGGGCGGCGGACGTTGGTGGAGCACTCAAAGTTGGCGCACATCAGGGTAGCAAGGGTGTTTCCGTTTCGTCCAGCGGCGCCGGGACGCTTGGCAGTGAAGTACACAACGTCGTTGGGAAGGGTTACGTCTTCGCACCAGGCGCATTGGGCGCGCGAACGAATCCGGCCCTCGACGTGGCGGAAGAGGATACCCCGCGGGGTGCCGTCAACCCACGCGATCACATAGCCAAGAGCGGGGTATTTGCGGTCGCGCCAACCGATGAAATCTTGTCCGTCCCACTTGAGAGATTCAAAGTTTTCTGGGAGGTTGAGGTTGTTGCGCTCTCGTTGGGAAGCGTTCATGAATGAAGCGCGAATCTGGGTTTCTGTCAGGGCAAGCATGGGTGTTGGGCCTTTTCTGTCCGGCCGGTGCACTGCCTACAGCAGTGGCTGGCACAAGAGTTGAGGAGATCCCGCAGGGGCGCACATAGAAGTAGAGGCGGGGAACTGTGCGCACAGCGCAGCAGTTGAATACGGGGAAGGGAAGGCTATCTGCCGCCGGCGCAAGAACAGCCGGCGACCTCCAAACGACCCACGGGGCCAAAACTCACTGATGAAAACAACACAAGAACGATCCTATACCCGCGCCGAGAATGTGGGCCCCATTCAGTTTGCCGTATCAGCTGTCCGGGTGGGCAACGGGTGAGCGTTGCGCCGGTGGGCTTTCCTGTTCCAACCACGTCTTGATGATGGTCCAGCCAACAGCGGTGAGTGGAACTGCCAGCAAGGCTCCCACCAGCCCGGCCAGGGTGGAACCCGCCGCCAAGGCCAGAAGGATGACCAGACCATGAATGCTCAACACCTTGCCCATCAACAGTGGCTGGAGCAGATGGTGTTCAAGCTGGTTGACGCCGACGATGATCGCAAGAACAACCAGTGCCGCGATGGGGCCGTTGAAGATTAAGGCAACGAGAACTGCCAAGGAGCCGGCGACTGTGGCGCCGATGATGGGGATAAAGCCCCCAATGAACACAAACACGCCCAGCGGCACGGCCAGGGGAATCTGCATGATGGCCACGGCAATGCCCACAATAAGACCGTCAATAAGGGCAATCAGGGAGGTTCCCCGCAGATACCCGCCCAGCACCACGGTACTGCGTTCGGCAGCCGTATGAGCTTTTCTGCGCTGGCGGGGAGGGAGGAAACCGAAGAGGAAATCACGGATCTTCTGCCCGTCCTTGAGGAAGAAGAACAAAATGACGGCCATCAGGACCGCACCAACACCTATTTCTCCGGCAACACGCAGTCCCGTCAGCGCTTCTGTTCCGAAGGCGCTGCTGGTGATGAACTTCTGCACGGATTCCCGGATGGAGTTTATCTGTGCGTCGGAAATGGGGTAGGGACCGTTGTTCAAGAAGCTGTGGAGCTGATCGATGCCATCATCTGCCCTCGAGACCAAGTCTTGGGCCTGTGATCGGATCAGGAAGACAACGCCGGTGACCACCCCGCCGAAGACGGCCAGGATCCCAACGAATGCGGAAAGAACTGCCAGCGCCCTAGGCCAGTGGCGCTTGGTCAGCCAATGCACCAGCGGGCTGATCGCCGAGGCAAGAATCAGGGCGATGAGGACCGGAATGATAACCACCGGAACCCTCGTGGCTGCCCAGAGGACAACCGAGGCGAAGGCCAGAATGAGTAATGCCTGCGCCGAGCGGATCGCGGTCCGCCCGAATCCATCCCGCCAGATCCCCACCCGGTCCTGCGGCAGTGAGCCTCGGGTTGGCGGGGTGGGTGTAGTAGGCATGAGTCACTCTCGTGGTCGTCGGTGTTCGTTGAAGTTGGAATCAGCGCGAAAGCGGTGATCGGGCTGTGTCTACCCGTCAACTTTTTTCACATCGCTCTGCTGATACTCTCCGGGACTCACGCTGGCCCGAAAACAACCGAGCGTTAACGAATATACCCCCGAAACTAAACGAGCGTCAGTTCTCCTTTCTCCGTCGTCCGCAGATCAGCAGCACTATACCCAACAGCGCCACCGCTGCCAGCACCGCCGGGCCGAACCGTTTGGCCAGCACTGGCAATACCGTCTGGCCCAAGTCCAGTTCCGGCGCCGAGGCCCTGGTTGGTGGCGGGGCGAGTGTTTTGCTTTCGGCAGGCTCGGCCAGTGCTTCAGCTTCCACCACCGGAACGGGCTCTACCGCATCTTCGGGCGGGCCTTCTGCCTTGCTGATGACGCACTGCACAAATTGCTCCAGCAGCTTGTCCGAGATGTCCTGGATGACGCCACGGCCAAATTGTGCCGGTTTGCCTGTGACATTCATGGTGGTGGAGACATCCACCGTGGTCCCGTCCCCGTCCGCTCTCAGCACAGCCGTCACGGTGGCGCCGGCGGTACCATTACCGCGTTTGTCCTTCCCCGTGGCCGCGATGATAACGGTGTGTGTGGCCTCGTCGCGCGATAAATACTCTCCCGTCCCGGCGTACAGCATGGCGATGGGCCCCAGTTTAATCTTGACCGTGCCGGTGAACGTGTCCCCGTCCACCCCGGTCAGTGTGGCCCCGGGAAAGCATGGGGCAATCTCCTCCAGCTGGTTGAAGGAGCGCCACGTGGCTTCCAGCGACGACGGCACAGCGAAGTGATGGTTGAGTTCCATGCCCTTACCCCCTTGTCCCTTGAAGCCCGACGGCGGCCAGCACTGCGCGCCGTGCCACCACGGTTGCGAGGTGGCGTCGGTAGGCGGCATCCCCGTTGAGGTCGCTGGCCGGATCAGTTCCTTCTGCGGCGTGCGCACAGGCTGCGGCAATTGCCTCCGCATCCACGGCGCACCCTGCAAGCGCGGCCTCGGTGGCAAAAGCCCGCAGGGGAGTGCTGGCCATGTTGGTCAACCCCAGGCGGGCCTCGGCGATCACGCCGCCCTCCACTCGGACCAGTGCAGCGACGGCCACAATGGACCATTGCTGGGCCACGCGTGTGAACTTTTCATAGTGGGATCCCCAACCATCGAACTTTGGCACGGTGATGCTGGTGAGGATCTCGCCTTCCTCCACGGCCGTGGTGAAGTAGCCCTGGAAGAAGCCAGCCGCCTCTACGGAGCGGGGGCCAGCGGGGCCGGTGATATTGAAAACAGCATCCATGGCCAACGCGGGTGCTGGCATGTCACCGGCCGGATCGGCGTGTACCAAGGCGCCGCCGAAGGTGCCGCGATGCCTCACCTGCGGATCCGCCACCGTGGCCGCCGCTTGGGAAAGTAGCGGCACGTGGGCGGCAATCAGGGGGTCGGTGGCCATCACATGGTGCGGGGTCATGGCACCAATCGTCAGGGAACTACCGTTATCCGTAATGCCAGACAGGCCCGGGATACGCCCCAAATCAACCACCAGGGAAGGGTCTGCCAAGCGCAGCTTCATGACGGGAATCAAGCTTTGGCCCCCGGCGAGCAGTTTGACATCGTCCCCGGAAGCGTCGGCTCCTGCGAGCAGGGCCAGGGCCTCCTCAACGGTGGTGGGCGCGGCGTAATCAAATGCGCTGGGGATCATTGCACACCTCCGGTGGACTTGGCTTCCTGCAGGGCATGCCATACACGCGAGGGTGTGCACGGCATTTTGATGTCGGTGACGCCGAGGTGGCGGATGGCGTCCAGCACCCCGTTGACAATGGCGGGGGTGGAGGCAATGGTGCCGGCCTCGCCCACTCCCTTGGCGCCGAGTTGGTTACTCGTGGCCGGGGTCTCTGTCCTGGCCGTGATGTAGTGCGGCAGATCGGGGGCACCGGGGACCAGGTAGTCCACAAAGGAACCCGAAACCAGGGTACCGGCGTCGTCGTAGACGGCCTCCTCATACAGTGCCTGGGAGATGCCTTGGGCCAGGCCGCCGTGCACCTGCCCCTCCACGATCATAGGGTTCACCACCACACCGATGTCATCCACGCACACATATTTGAGTACCTTGACCTGTCCGGTTTCAGTGTCCACCTCCATGGCCGCCAAGTGGGTGCCATGGGGGTAGGAGAAGTTGACAGGATCAAAGGTGGCTTCGGAGTCCAGATTGGGTTCCACACCGTCCGGCATGTTGTGGGCGGAGAACACCGCGAAGGCGATCTCGCTAAAGGACGTTGAGGTATCCGTGCCGCGGACGGTGAAGGCGCCATGGGTGAAGTCGAGGTCTTCCTCATTGGCCTCCATCAGGTGTGCGGCAATGACCTTGGCTTTTTCAATGACCTTGTCCGCCGCCGCCAGCACGGCCATGCCGCCCACCGTCAGGGAGCGGGAACCGTACGTGTCCAGTCCGCGCTGGGAGACCTGGGTGTCACCGTGGAGCACCTCGACGTTTTCAAAGGGCACGCCCAAGCGGTCGGCAACCAGCTGGCTCCAGGCGGTTTCATGTCCCTGCCCGTGGGCCGAGGAACCCGTCACAACCTCCACGTTCCCGGTAGGCAGCACCCGTACCTGGGCATGTTCCCAGCCGCCGGCTGCATAGTTCAAGGCACCCAGGACTCGGGAAGGGGCCAGACCGCACATCTCCGTGAACGTGGAGACACCGATGCCTAGTTGGATGGTTGCGCCGGCGTCGCGGCGGCGCTTTTGCTCGGCGCGCAGCCCGTCATAGTCGAAGAGAGCCACTGCTTTGGCTGTGGCAGCCTCATAGTTGCCGGTGTCGTACTCCAGCCCGGCCACCGTGGCGAACGGGAATTCGGTGTGCTTGATCCAGTTCTTCTCACGCAGCACCAGCGGGTCCATGTTCAACTCGGTGGCGAGCTCGTCCATCATCCGCTCAATCGCGAAGGTGGCCTCGGGCCGGCCAGCTCCGCGGTAGGCGTCGGTCCACGGCTTGTTGGTGAAGATGTTGTTGCACTCAAAACGGTAGGCCGGGAACTTGTAGATGGAGTTGTACATAAAAGCGCCCAGGATGGGGATACCGGAGGTGATCAAGCCCAGATAGGCGCCCATGTCCGCCAGCAGGTTCACGGAAAGACCGGTGACAATGCCCTCCTTCGTGGCGCCGATCTTCATCCTCTGTACCTGCGCCCGCCCGTGGTGGCCCACCTGCAGGGATTCACTGCGGGTCTCGGTGAACTTGCACGGTTTGCCCATGCGCCGGGCCGCCAACAAGGTGATGATCTCTTCCGGGGTGACCTGCAGCTTCCCACCAAAACCGCCGCCCACATCCGGTGCGATGACTCTGAGCTTGCTTTCCGGGATGCCCAGTGTCAACGCCAGCATCACACGCAGGATATGCGGGATCTGGGTGGCTGAGTACATGGTGATCTGCTCACCCGTGGGGTCAACCACGGTGGAGCGAGGTTCCATGAAGGCCGGAATAAGACGCTGCTGGTACAGGGTCCGCTCCACCACCACATCAGAGGCTGCCAAAGCATCCTCAATAGAGGTGCCCGTGCCAGCTTCCGCCGAATCAAAAACCCAGGTGGCCGACTTATTGGATTCCAGTGAAGTGTGCGCCAGAACCGCATCCGTGAATGCTTCCTCCAAGTCCATGACCACAGGCAGCTCGTCATAGTCGACATCAACAAGTTCAGCTGCGTCCCGTGCGGCGGCTGCGCTGCGGGCGATCACTACTGCCACAATCTCCCCGGCAAACGCGACTTCCTCAATGGCGACGGCAGGGTGTGCCGGCGCCTTTTGATCAGGGGTCACGGGCCAGGCGTTGGGTAATGAACCCTGCTCAGCAGCCAGATCGTCGCCGGTCAGGACCGCGAAAACGCCGGGGGCGGCCTTTGCTTCGGTGAGCTCAATGTTGGTGATTCTGGCGTGCGCGTAGGGGCTGCGGACCATGGCCAGGTGCAACATTCCCGGCAGCACCATGTTGTCTGTGTACCGGGAGCGGCCGGTGATCAGGCGGGCGTCCTCCTTGCGCAGGCGCGACTTGCCAATTTCGGGGCTGGGCCCGCTGGAGTGAGCGCTTTCTGTTGTGGTACTCATGACACACCTGCCGTTTCGCTATCATCGTCGGTGAGTTCGTCGGTGAGTTCCTTAGCCACCTCGTGGGTCAGGGATTCGGACACGCAGACTCCTGAATCCCCGTACTCCACACCGTCAGCCACAGATTTCACGGCAGCCACGATGTTCTGGTAGCCGGTGCACCGGCACAGATTCCCCTCCAGACCCTCCCGGATCTCGGTCTCGGTGGGATGCGGGTTTTCCTTGAGCAGTGACGCCGATTGCATGATCATCCCCGGAGTGCAGAAGCCACATTGCAGGGCGTGGCACTGGTGGAATGCCTCCTGCAGTGGTGCCAGCTTGCCGTTCTGCGCCATCCCCTCAATGGTGGTGACCTTGTGTCCGTCGGCCTGGACGGCAAACATGGTGCACGATTTCACGCTGACCCCGTCAAGATGGACGGTGCAGGCCCCACAGTTGGTGGTGTCGCAGCCAATCAACGTGCCGGTTTTGCCCAGCCGCTCACGGAGATACTGTACGAGCAAGAGCCGGGGTTCGACGTTATCGGTGTAACTAACGCCGTCAACTTCAACGCTGATGGATGTGGAACTCGCCATTGAGATCTCCTAATCGCTGTGGAGACCCAGCCCAATAGCCAGCCTCCAGCCCATGATGGCTCTTACGTTACATGACGGCATCGCAGAACGTTAGGGCGAAAAATCGGCTCCCTTGTGCTATTCTTCCGCGGGTTCAAGCTGAAGGTTCGGGTGCTCGGCGCCCTCATGGTCGGCATCGGCGAGGGGCACGTGATGAATGCGCACGTCCATGTGGCTCAGCCGTCCGCCCTTCCCGCCCCAGCGCAGTGAAATGATCTCTGCCGCAATGGACACGGCGGTTTCCTCCGGTGTGCGCGAGCCCAGATCCAGTCCGATAGGGCTTGAGAGCTTGTCAAGCTCGGCTGCGCTGAGCCCCGCCTCACGCAGCCGGTCCATCCGGTCATCGTGGGTTTTGCGTGAGCCCATGGCCCCCACATAGGCAACCTCGTGGCGCAGCGCCACCTCCAACAGGGGAACGTCGAACTTGGGGTCGTGGGTGAGCACGCAAATTACTGTCCGCGGGTCAATCAGTCCTGCATCAATTTGGCCTTGCAGGTACCGATGCGGCCATTCCACCACCACCTCATCCGCCACGGGGAAGCGGGCCTTCGTGGCGAAGACGGCACGGGCATCACACACGGTGACTCGGTAGCCTAAGAAGCTACCCTGTTTGGCCACGGCCGCGGCAAAATCAATGGCACCGAACACCAGCATGCGCGGCTGCGGGGCAAAACTGGCCACAAAAACCCGCATGCCGTCCCCGCGCCGTTCCCCGTCAGGACCGTACATCAGGGTTGTGTTGCGCCCGGCGGCCAGCAGGCCCATAACGTCATCGCTGACGGCGTGGTTGGCGCGGTCACTGCCCAGGCTCCCTTCAAATCCGTCAGGTCGTACCACCAGGTGCCGCCCCAGCCAGGCCGGGTTTGGGTGGTCTATCACGCTCACCACGGCAACGGGAACATCGGCGTCCACATCAGCGCCCACGCCGGGCAGTTCCGGGAAGGTCTTCAGTGAAACGGCCTCCACGAACACATCAATGATGCCCCCACAGGTCAGCCCCACCTCGAAGGCGTCATTGTCGGTGATACCGTACCGCTGCAGTTTGGGGGTGCCACTCTCAATCACCCCCGTGGCCAACTCGTAGAGAGCGCCCTCCACGCAGCCGCCCGAGACCGAACCCACCGCCCGGCCATCGGCGTCGACCATCATGGACGCCCCCGCGGGACGGGGCGCCGAGCGGAAAGTGCGCACCACAGTCCCCAGCCCCACGGTGTGCCCGGCCTCAACGGCGTCGATCAAATCCTTCAACACTTCACGCATTGCCCATCACAACCAACAACTCCTCGAAGCTTTTCAGCGAATGGCCCCCAATAAAGTAATCAACGTGCTCCAGGATGGCCTTAACTCCCTGCTGCACGGGTTCATAACCGGTTTTGCCCCGGTGCGGGTTGGCCCAGATAATGCACCGGGCCACATGGTGCAGACGTTCCACTTGGTGAGCCAGCAGTGTGGGGTCCCCGCGCTCCCACCCATCACTTGCCACAATTACGACGGCGGACCGGGCCATCGCGCGTTGGCCCCACCTATCGTTGAAGGCACGCAAAGCCTCTCCCAGCCGGGTGCCTCCGGACCAGTCGGGGACGGTGCGCCCGGCCATCGCCAGCGCGTCGTCGGGGTCGGGGATCCGTAGGGCAGCGGTCACCCGTGTCAGCCGGGTGCCTAGGGTAAACACCTCCACCTGGCGCGGACCGGCCTGGAGGACGCGGTGTGCCAGTCGCAACAGGCTGTCCGCGTAGGGGGCCATGGAACCGGAAACATCCACCAACCACACCACGTTGCGTGGTTTGGGTGGTGCCTTGGACCGGCGCAGCGGACCCGGTTCTCCAGCGCGGCGCAGCTGGTCCCGCAGAGTCCGCACCCTATCGATGCGCCCATGCCGGTCCGGGTGAAGGCGCCGGGAGCGCCGCGCTGGCAACGTCACGGCCAGTTCGGTGAACATCCGCTGCAGCAGGGCACGTTCGGCCGGATCAAGCGTTGGAATATCCCGGTGCCGCAGCAGTTCCCGCCGGCTGGCCACTGCCCGCAATGCCTCCTCGGCGGTTTCTTCGCCGCCGCTTGCGCCCTCGTCCGTCAGAGAGGCAGCCCTCACGGTGGTGGGAGCGCCCGCTTGGTGGGTGGCGGGAGCATGGCCCGGGGCAAACCAGGCCTCAAAAGTGCGCTGGTAGCGCTCCAGATCCTCCGGTGCGGCGCACAGTGTGGCCCGGCCAGCCCAAAAAACCTCCGCCCGGTTCTCTAACGAGAGTCTGGACACGGCCTCGAGAAAGCTTCGTGAGCGGTCAGCGGTGACTTTCACCCCGGCAGCGCGCAGGGCCGCGGCGAAGGCCAGCAGGATTTCCTCGGCCGAATGGGCGGTGGCGTTGAACCCCGCACCGCTTTGCTGCCGCTTTGACCGCGGTTCCGCCTGCGCCATGGGTCAACCCAGCATCCGGGCCAGGGCGGCGGAGACCCGTTCGGTGTCCTCACGGTACTTGCACAAGGCGCCGATACTGGCTGCGGCGGAGGCCAGGTCCAGTTCGGGGCTGCCTAGAAGGTGAAGGGCACGCGCCCAATCGAGTGTTTCGGCCACGCCCGGAGGCTTCATGATGTTCTCGGTGACCCGAATTTGCTGCACGGCACGGACCACTTGTTCGGCCAGCGGTGGCGGAACCTGGGGGAGTCTGGTGCGCACAATCTCCACCTCGCGGGCCAGCCCCGGGTGATCGATCCAGTGGTACAGGCAGCGGCGTTTGAGCGCATCATGGAGGTCCCGGGTCCGGTTGGAGGTCAGCACCACGATGGGCGGTGTTGCGGCCTTGACCGTGCCAAATTCGGGAATGGAAACCTGGTAGGTGGAGAGGACTTCGAGAAGGAACGCCTCAAATTCGTCGTCGGCACGGTCAATTTCATCGATCAGCAGCACGGCCGGGCTTTGCTGCAGCGCTTTCAATACTGGCCGGGCCAGTAGGAAGCGTTCATCGTAGAGCGAGTTTTCCAGTTCCGCTGTACGCAGGCTGTTGGCGCCGGGGGCCTTGTCACTTCCTGCCTCCACGCTGCGCAGGTGCAGGATCTGGGCGGTGAAATCCCAGTCATAGAGCGCCTGGGAGGCGTCGATGCCTTCATAGCATTGGAGCCGGATCAGTGGGATCTTCAATGCCTGGGCGAGGGCCTCTGCCAGCGCGGTTTTGCCAGTGCCGGGTTCGCCCTCCAGCAGCAGGGGCCGTTCCATGGCCAAGGCCAGGTAGCCGATGGTGGCCAGGCCCTCATCGGCCAAGTACCCGGTTTCGGCTAAGAGTGCGGCCAGCGCGGCGGCCGAGGTGATGGACGTGGAAGTCATGGCACCAGCATAGAACCCCAAGTCAACGCTCCCGCAGAAAAGGTGGGTTTTTGGCCAACGCTCCCGCAGGCCCGAGCACTCCAGCAGGCCCGAGCACTCCAGCAGACCAGCGGGAGGCCGCCCGTAAAAGGAAGGCGACCTCCCGGCGTCGGGCTTCCCGGAGCCGAGCCTCATGGACCGGGCTCAGGAACGAACCTCAAGAACTAGATTTGAAGTGCGGAACCTTAGGGCCTCGCTAGTTCGCCCAGAACGGGTAGTCGGTGTACCCGGCCGCGCCCTCGGTGTAGAAGGTGCGCGCATCGGGCTCGTTCAGCGGCAGACCCTCGGACCAGCGGCGGATCAGGTCAGGATTGGCCAGCGCCGGGCGCCCTACCACCACGGCGTCCGCAATAGAAGCCATGGCCTGGGCGTCGGCCAAGGTGGTGATGGTGGAAAAGCCGGTGTTCAGCAGGACAGGCCCGCCAAACCGGGTGCGCAATGTCTGGACCAGGTGTCCAGAGGGTTCCTTGTGCAAAATGCTCAGTCCGGCCAGGCCCAGGGGCGCAATGCCGTCCACCAGGGCCGTGTACGTTGCCAGGGTTTCTGCCGCGTCCGTTTCCAAGGCGTCCTGAATATTGTGCTCGGGGGAGATACGCAACCAGGTATTCTCGGCACCAATGGCCTCGGCGACCGCAGTCACCGCCTCGATGACAAAGCGGGCACGGTTCTCTGCGCTACCGCCATAACCATCGCTTCGCTGATTGGACGCGGGGGACAGGAACTCGTGCAGCAGGTACCCATTGGCGCCGTGAAGTTCGGCGCCGTCAAAGCCTGCGGTCATGGCGTTGCGGGAGGCCTGCACAAACTCCTCGATCATGCCGGCGAGTTCATCGCCTGCCAAACCGTGGGGTACCGGGAAGGGTGACTTGCCATTCTTGGTCCGGGCCACGCCGTCGATCGCAATGGCGCTGGGGGCAACCACCTGATGCCCGCCGTTGATGTCCGGATGGGTGACGCGCCCGGAGTGCATGACCTGGGCGATGATCCGCCCGCCGTCGGCATGCACGGCATCAGTTACCCGCTGCCAGCCCTCAATGTGCGACTCGGTGACCAGCCCGGGCTGGCGCGCAAACGCCTGTCCGGCGAAGCTGGGGTAGACGCCCTCGCTGGTCAGCAGCCCCATGGTCGCTCGTTGACGGTAATACTCAACCACAATGTCCCCGGGCACGCCGTCCTCGCCGGAGCGGGAGCGCGTGAGCGGGGCCATGACCACTCGGTTGGGGAGTTCAAGGTTGCCGAGGGTGACGGGTGAAAACAGGTTCAAGGACATCTCCAAAAATTTCGTTGACAAGCTGCCCCTGCCACAACACAGGCACCGCACCGGCTATTCCCGGACGACTGTGCGGTTGCGGCGTCAGGGTGTGGGCCGCTCCAACAGATGAAGTTGTTCGGGGGTATCCAGATCGGCGCCGTCATTGAGATCTGAGCAGTCCACGAGGTCTGTGGCGTCGGCATGAATACGCAGATAGTGCCGGGCCCCGGCATCGCCGCTTGCCGAGCGTGCGGCCAGCCCGGCGTGCCGGGGAGAGAAAAGGACGGGGTTGCCGCGGCGCAACGCGCTGGGTTCGTCACTACTGCCGGGGCGAACCCCGTACTCGGAGCGGTATCCGGCTGCAGTGATCCGTCCGGGGAGGTGGGCCGCAATGAGCCGGGCCACGAGCCGGGCAGTCATACCGGGCTGATCCACAAGCGCCACCAGCACCTGCCCAGGAGCCCGTTCTTCCGCAGGATCTACCTCTTGGCGGGCCGCCTGACCTTGGCCGGCCGCCGGTCCAGGAACACCATGTTCAGGCTCGACGGCGGCACTGGTGTCCGGCGCGACGTCAAGATCCAGCGCGAAGCCAGGGTCCAACGCGCAGCGGACGCCCACGGCAAAGGAGGTGCCCATGCCTTCGGCCCAGCGAGGATTCACCACTACTGTGCACCCCGATGGTAGCGATGTTTGCCGGACTGTATCCGCACCGGCCCCAATGACCACGATCACCTGTGAGCAGCCACCGCGCAACAATTCGCCAGCGGCATGCGCCACCAAGGTGGTGCCGCAAAAGGGCAGCAGCGCCTTCGGGCCCAGCCCTAGGCGGGTTCCGGCGCCTGCCGCTAGCAGCACCGCCGTGGTGCCTCCTCTGGGAGAAATCTCAGCCATGGGCCAACTCTAGCTGTGCTCAATCCGAGGGCGGGCGCTTGCGCAATTGTTTCGTTGTAGAGCGCTGCTGCTTTGCTGCCTGGTGCCGCCGCTTTGAGCCACGGCTGGGCTTGGTGGGCCGGCGTGACGCGGGCGGAGGAGCCAGCGCCGCGGCAACAAGTACACCCAGCTTTACCAGCGCAACTTCCCGGTTCCGAAGCTGCGAACGTTGCTCGTGCGCGGTCACGGTGACCACCCCGCTCACCAGCCGGCGTTCCAGCCGGGCCAGCAGAACCATTCGCTGTTCCTCGGAGATCGCCAATGATTCATCAATATTCCACAGAAGCTCCACCCGGGAGTCGGAGGTATTCACATGCTGGCCACCGGGTCCCGAGGAGCGTGAAAAACGCCAGCCAAGCTCCACCGCGGGAATGGTGAGCGTGGGCGAAACCATCAAGTCCATGGCTCAAGTCTTACACGGGACGCTTTGCACAGAACGCCCGCCTGATGGCTCCTTACTTCCCGTGGCACTAGAGACATTGGGGGAGTGGGTGCATGATGGAAGCAGGCGAACAAAGATTTGTGCATTGAACATTCGCCACCTAGCCGCCATCGAACCGAGGAGCTGAGCTAAATGAATATGTGGGGACTAACCATTGTCATCGGATGCATCGTCATCATCACTGTCATCATGGGACTGATCGCCACCCATGGTACGTACAAAAATTCCCATCACTAACGGCGTCTCCCCAAGCACACCTTGATCATGGCGTACCGTCTTCTTGTTGCCTACAATTAGCTCTACTTGCGTGTGAGTCATCTTCTCTAGGTGGCTGTCATGTCATCACAGGAACATCCGGCAGTCATGGCACCAAAGGCGAAGTGGGCTATTTGGTGTCTTTGCGCGGAACATCACCGTATTTTGTAGGGCCTGGCGGTAGAGTCCAGCAAGTGGAAATTGCCTCCCGCCCATGGATACCGAACTAGTGGTGGAATTCAAGAAGCGCGGCGGCATTGCTGGCATCCGTAAAGCACTGGCTCAGTAAAGTCGATTTCTTTGGGCTCACGGAGGACAAATCCGGTCCAATGTACTACGACGGATTTAGCTATTCCATTACGGCCGCCTACGGCCGCTGGCATCGCGTCATCCATGCCGACGAAGGTATAGACAACGCAACCTTGGCCAAACTCGCGCAGCTGATCAACTGGCTGGAATCTAGACTTCCTGACCCGCGCCCACAAATGGTTATTGACTGAAAGGGCCAAAGCGGGAGCCTCATCTGGCCGGCGCTAGCGTAGCCGCCTAGGCTGTCCTGCATCTCCAAAAAGCAATTGCTGAGCAACAGCAATGCTTATGAATGGTGCAAATTCTATGGCGATGGCTCATAAATTCGGCCAAACAGAGTGATGTGGAGCACTGATTCAGCATTATGACAGTTCGCCGTCATAATGGATTGTTGTCGGCCTTATCGAGAACAGCAGGGAATTTCCAGCATACTGCCGACCTTGGGCTCATATTCACTCATTTAGCGTGGCCTCGACTCGTTGGGGGCCACGAAGCAGGAAGTTGCAGATGCATCAGAAGTACTGTTCCTCAGCCTCTACGAGGACCCGATTTTTTAGCCACTTGTCCGGTGCTGGGGTGACGAGCAACCCATGAGTAAACTCTCGCTCGATCCGAGGCTCGAAACACAAGGGCAGAGTGGTCCCCGGCTGGGTAAGCAGACACGTTATGTGCCAGATGACAACGAGCTCAAGCGTGGGCTCAGCAGCCGCCATCTGCAGATGATCGCCATTGGCGGCGCCATTGGCACTGGGCTCTTCGTCGCTTCCGGTGGGACCATCGCGCAGGCTGGCCCTGGTGGAGCGTTGCTTGCCTATGCCCTAGTGGGTTTGATGGTGTTTTTGCTCATGCAGTCATTGGGGGAAATGTCCGCCAAGATTCCCGTAGCTGGCTCGTTTCAAACCTATGCCACCCGCTTTGTCTCACCCTCCTTTGGCTTCGCTATTGGGTGGAATTATTGGTTTAACTGGGCCATTACGGTAGCTGCAGAATTGGTTGCTGCCGGGATTATCATGGATTTTTGGTTTCCCGAAGTACCAGGCTGGGTCTGGGCTGGAGGATTCCTGCTGCTACTGACTGGCATCAACGCGCTCTCAGCCAAAGCCTTCGGTGAGAGCGAATTCTGGCTCTCCCTGATCAAGGTGGTTGCCGTCATCTTGTTCCTCGTGGCCGGTGTGCTCATGATTATTGGTGTTCTGGGAGATAGTGCACTGGGACTGAGCAATTGGCAAAACCGGGAAGACGTCTTCCACGGTGGATGGGTTTCCATTCTGTCCGTCTTCATGATTGCTGGGTTCTCCTTCCAAGGCACCGAACTTGTGGGTGTGGCCGCCGGTGAAGCGAAGAACCCACGGCGTGAAGTTCCGCGCGCCATACGTTCAGTCTTCTGGCGCATCATGATTTTCTACATTGGCGCCATCTTCGTGATCGGCTGCCTGATTCCGCTGACTGACCCGAGTCTGCTCTCCTCAGGGGAGGCTGATATTGGTGCCTCACCCTTCACTCTGGTCTTTGAACGTGCCGGTATTGCCTTTGCTGCTGGCTTGATGAACGCCGTCATTTTGACGGCAATTCTCTCGGCAGGAAACTCCGGACTCTACGCCTCAACACGGATGCTTTATGCCATGGCCAAGGATGGCAAGGCTCCCAAAATCTTTGGGACGACCAATTCACGCGGAGTGCCCATCGCCGCCTTGCTGGCCACGGCCGCCGTCGGGCTGTTTGGCTTCCTAAGTGCCCTTGTGGGGCAGGGAGCTGCTTACGCATGGCTGATTAACGTCTCCGGCCTGTGCGGATTCATCGTGTGGGCGGGGATTGCCCTCTCGCATTATCGCTTTAGGCGAGCCTTCCTCGCACAAGGAAACGCGGTTGCGGACCTGCCGTATCGGGCAGCCTTCTTCCCCATTGGCCCGCTCCTGGCTTTCGCCGTGCTGATCTTGGTCATTGCCGGGCAGAACTACGAGGCTGTCCTAGCCGGCCACGGCATGGAAGTCCTCTCCTCCTATATTGGCATCCCCATGTTCCTTGGCTTGTGGCTGATTCACCGATTCGTCAGCAAATCCCAGTTGGTTCCCCTGATGGAGGTGGACCTGAGCGGCCCTGAGGACATCGAGGACAGTGTGGAACTGGAAGGCGGCGCTGAGTACTCGGGGTCGGCCGTCCGGCGCTGACCGGGCTCTATAAAAATTCACGAGCCAGCACCTACCCTGAAGCCGCGACATACGCCCGTTTTAGGTGCCGAAGGTGAGCGACCCTCGAGCCAAGAGGATCTAGTCCACTTGGCCTAGACATTGGAACGGACCATCCGTGCACTTGGGAGCGGCACTGGAAATCCTTCGCTAGTGCCTGCCGTGGGCGCTGACGTCCCCGGCCAAGGTGCCCGCCTAGTGCTCAACAACAGCTGCGTGCCGGAGGGACTCGCGCCAGCATCTCATTCAGGACCGAGCCTGTCCTGCCGCGACAGTGTAATCCGTTGTGCACCAACCACTTGGACCACAAAAATATGAAATTCCTGCAACCAATTCCGCAGAAAATCGGTGGTTTTCTCGGTGGCGACATTACCGTCGTCGTCGATCAAGCCCTGGGTGAACCGTACGTATGCCTCCGGCTGCGCCATCTCCGGGGAATTCACAAAGGAGAGAATGCTGCGCAAATGCTGTTGCGCCACAGCCGTGCCAACCTGCCCTGTCGATGCTCCGATGACCGCAGAAGGCTTCTTTGCAAAAGAGTTGGTGCCCCAGGGGCGGGAACCCCAATCGATGGCGTTCTTCAGTGCGCCCGGGATACTGCGGTTATATTCCGGGGTGATGAAAATTAGGGCGTCTACGGCGGCCACGGCGTTCTTGAATGCACGCCCCTCCGGTGGGTAGTCGGAGTCGTAATCGCGGCTGTACAGTGGCAACTTACCGATCGGGATCTCGATCAGGCTCAGTTCTGACGGAGCCAACTTCAACAGCGCCCTTGCAAGTTTTCGGTTGATGGAATCGGAGGCCAGGCTGCCCACGAAAACGCCCACTTTGTAGCTCATCGGAACAACCTTTCGGCAGACGATACGGAGAGCGATCGCTCACCCGTTCAATCTATCCCCGTGGCTGGCACTTGCCCACCCTTTTTCATCGATGCCGTGACCTTCGAAGGCAGCTGAAGCGTCACAGTTGAGGCATCTGCTGCCGTGGGGGAGAATCGGGGGTTTGCCGCTCATCCCCAGCGAATCGCCGGTGGATGCGCCGCCCGGTCATACGGTGGGCAACCGCTACAGCGGGCAGGGAATTGGAGCTACGAGTAGTTTCCATGCTGTTGGTAGTTCGGTTCCCTCCCTGCAATTATCGTTGGGGTGCGTTGGGACTTCTCATGGAGAAAATGGCCTGGTTGCGGTGCAGGATTCACTGTAGACGTGCAACGATGGAGACATGAAGCCAGCCACACTCAATGCTTGGGCACTTGCGGCACTGCTTGCCGCTAGTTCAGTGAATCACCTTAGATCTCCGGAGTTTTACTACCCGGTGGTTCCCCCATCCCTGTGCAGTGACAAGGGCGGGAAACTGGGACTCATGACCCGCCACCAATGGGTGATCGTCTCCTCCGCGCCCGAGGCGCTGGCTGCCATTGGCTTGTTGATCCCAGCCACACGAAAATTTGCGGCCACCACCACGGCGATCATGTTCATGGGCTTTACCGCCGGTCACGTTTCAGCGCTCCGGCGAGCGTATGGTCCGGGGGGGACGGCCTCGGCCAAACGCGTACACAGCGTGCGGCTGCCTTTGCAGGTACCACTTGTCGCGTGGGCATGGAGTGCTCGCCGCAGCTAGTGGCACTGACCATTACGTGCCATGCAAGAACCCAAAAGTCTCAAGTACCGCCTGTAGGAGCGATCCTGTTTTGAGGTAGCTTCTGCTTCAGAATTGCCCATGAACGTGGCAACCACCACGATCCTTAGCGAAACTCAGGCTACGACATGAATGCCACCGGTCCGGCTCAGGGCATGCGAGCCGAGATGTGCCTCATCGCAAGCCCGAAGACAGTCCGGACCGAGGGATGCGAAATTCAACGATCAGCTTAGGCAGCGCCACTTTCATGATGGTTTCAGTTATTGGCACCACAAAAGTCGAAACGAGCAGCCGCACCCAAACACAAAGGGGCCGGTGTTTCAGACGGAAGGCTGTCTGAAACACCGGCCCCTTTGTGGGGATGTAACTTAGTGCTGGCTGGAGCGCCTGCGTGATCCGGCCATGATGACCAGACCAGCGAGCAGCGCCAAGACTGCACCACCCATCAGCAGTGTTGAGCTGGCGCCAGTGCTGGCCAGTTCATCTGCGCTGGTTCCCGTGGGCGACGCCGTGGGCGACGTCGTCACGCGGGTGGGAACGGTACCGGTATCGCCCGTGGCCGGGCTGGTGAGCGTGGCATCCGTGGTGGCCGGAGCAGTGGTTGCCTCATCGGTTGGATCCGTGGTGACTTCCTCGGTTGCCTCGTTAGTCGGCTCCGTGGTTGCCGGCGCCGTGGTGGCTTCCTCGGTTGCCTCGTTAGTGGGTTCCGTGGTTGCCGGCGCCGTGGTGGCTGGGGCAGTTGCCGGTTTAGTAGTTTCCGGCGCTGCTTCTTCTGCGAGGGCTAGTGCGGCGAACCCTGCGAGCTGACCCGCAGCATTCTGAACGGTCACCACATAGTTGCCGCCTTCAAGACCGGTGGGAACCTCCAGCGGTGCTTCACCGGCCTCGTTGGAGCGGACCCACTGGCTCTTTGGAGCCGTGGGTTCAGTGGCGGAAGTGTTCTGGATGGCCACGCGCAGCCAAGCATTGACCGGGAGGTTCTTCAAGGTGAGGTATTCGCCGCCGTCGAACTCGGTGGAGGGAACACCTAAATCAACGGGGGATACCTCTGGAAGTGTTGCCGGATCCACCAAGGCTGGGGCGGTTTCAGGGGCTGCAGGGGCGGTGCTCCAGTTGATACCAGGGGTCTTGAAGTGATTCAACCCTTCAAGAGCCATGCGGCCACCGAGTGTTGCCGCGCGCTTGGTGAAGTCTGCGTAGTTGCGGTTGGCTTGCGGAGACCAGCCAACCTCGGCCGTGGCCAGGGTACGCGGGTATTGGTAGCTTTCAGTCTGGTTCATGCCGCGGATCCATTCGCCCCACTGGACTGTTTCTACACCTAGGATGCGGTCATCGCCAATGCCGGGCAGGAATTTTGCTGGGTCCCAGTCATAGTGTGTCTGCAAGGTGCAAGGTGCACCACTACAGGCCCAGGTTCCGCCAAACTGCTCGGAATTATCCTGCTTCTGCGGGATGTACGTCTTGGATGCGGGGGAGAGGATGACTTTGGCGTTATTCTTGATGATCTTGTCTGATTCGCCCTGGCCACCGCCAACCCATAGCTGAATCACGGAGTTTGGCGGCAAGTTAGCGGAACCGTATTCGTTCCAGCCAATAACACGCTTGTTCACGTCGGTGACCTGCTTGGTGAACGCGCCGATCATCTTGTTGTAGTCGGCAGTAGATGTCACATGGGACTCGTCTCCGCCGATGTGGATGTACGGGCCAGGAGTCAGGGCAGCAAGCTGTTTCAGGACTTCCTTGGTGAATTCGTAGGTAGCGTCGTTATCCGAATCGAAGGAACTGACGCCTACATCACCTGTGCCCTGTGAGTTAGGTGTGGAGTTGCCGGGCGCCGGTTTGGGGGCGGACTTGGCTGAGTTCAGTTGCGGGATGGCGTGCAGGGCCGCGGTGGTGTGACCTGGCATGTCAATTTCCGGGATGACCACCATGCCGTTGTCCCCGGCGTACTTCACAATCTCCTTATAATCGTCCTTGGTGTAGAAGCCTGTGTGCCCTGGTTCGCTCTGACTCGGGTTGGTGGTCATAGCGGTCTTGCCGGAGATGTCCGTCAGGTCCGTGTACTTGATTCCGGAGGGGTTCACCGTTGGCTGGTCCATGGCGATTCGCCAGCCTTGGTCATCGGTGAGGTGAATGTGGAGGGCGTTCATCTTGAACTGGGCTGCGTTATCGATGTGCTCCTTCATTTCATCCACTGTGTAGAAGGAACGGGCCACATCAATGCCCACACCGCGGTGTTCGTAGCGAGGGTAGTCACTGATGACCACGCTGTCCACGGTCCAGGGGGTGTTGACCGCGGTGCCGGATTCAATCCATTGCGGGAAGAGCTGGCGCAGTGTTTGCACACCATTCAACGCACCGGCTGAAGTGTTCGCAGCGATCTTCACCCCGTTGCTGTCAGCCTGCAGCGTGTAGCTTTCCGGTTTAGCATCGGAGAGGTCGGCTCCCACCGTGAACTGAACATCACTGGCCGAAGCAATACCACTGACCACGGGCAAGGCGAAGCCGGTGCTCTTGCGTGCCTTTTCTGCGAAGTAGTTGGCAGCATCTACGGCGTCACCTGAGGCCACAATACGGCTTCCTGGCAGCAGCTGGAACGTGCCATCAGCGGTAGCAGCAGAGGCCACCGGCATCGGCACAAGAGCCAAGCTGTCCGGGAGAACCGGCTGGGGTTTGGCATAGATCTCGAACTCCGAGATCGAGTATCCGTACGTGGACCAGCGTTTAACGCCCTGCATGCGCAGGAACTTCGTGTTCGGCACGCCCAGGGTGACCTCGTCGGTGCGGGTCGGCCCGGTAGTGGAGGTCATGGTCTTCACATCTGCCCAAGACGTGCCATCAAGAGAAGTTTGCAGCTTGTAGTCACGGGCTGCGGCATTGGGCCAGACGATCTTCACATGATCAACGGGACCGGCCTGTTCCAACTCCACCTGGATCCAGGAGTTATCTTCGTAGGCTGAGGACCATCGGGTGCCTGTGTTCCCGTCGTTGATGAGGTTAGCTGTGAACCCCGCCCCAGCCCCCGGCTCCACACTTGAGGCCGTAACCGTTCCGGTTAGTGCCAGGTTGGACGGGTACTCCACCGGGACGCTGGGAGGCACCACAATCGGAGCCGCTTGGGCCGGGGGAGCGGTAAAAGCTGTGGGTAGGACCGCAGCAAACAAACCGAGGGCGGCAGCGCAGGCGAGCCCGGCCGTCGTCGTTCTTTTCAATGCTTTCAATCGATATACTCGCTTTACTTCTCTTGGACCGCAAGAGGCATCCGTTAGTGGGTGAGACTACACAGTGATGAATCGTTCGACGGCGGTGGCCGGGCGCACACGTTCATGGGCCGGGATATCGCCTGCAAAAGCTAGCCACTGGGCAAATTTGTCGCCGCGCTCAACGAGTTGGCGGTACATTGCCCGGCGCATGGTGCTAACCCGATCTTTGTAGATCGGGACGTTGATGACATTGGTGAGCTCGTCAGGGTCGGCGATCATGTCGTAAAACTCGTCGATGCCTTCAGGGTTAGCAATATATTTCACTTCCTTGTTGCGGATCATGCGCTGGGCGTAGGGGAAGTGGTGGCCGTGGAATTCGCACAGGATATTCTCGCGCCAGCCCTCCACATCTTCTCCGTGAGCCAGTGGCAGCAGGCTCCGTCCACGGACACCGGAGGCGTCCGCCCCGGCAATCTCATGGAAGGTGGCAGTGAAGTCCAGCAAACTGATGAAGCGGTCTTCCCGGCGTTCGGCTTCTCCGGGAAGTGCCAGAATTGCCGGTATGCGGTAAATGTCCTCATACATGGCAGGGCCCTTGTCATTGAGCCTGTGAGCACCTGTGAATTCACCGTGGTCAGCGGTGAACATGACGGCCGTGTTGTCCGTCAAGCCCAGCTCGTCAAGGACGTCCAGGATCCGCCCAATTTCATGGTCGATCATGGCAACGTAGCCCCAGTACACAGCGGTGAGCTTCTTCCACTCATCCACGGTGAAGCAGTCCGTGGACCAGTATTCGGCGTAGGCCTGCTGTACCATCGGCTTGCCGTGGAACGTTTCGGCAAAGGAACCGGGCAGCTCAATGGTGGAGGGGTCAACCATGTCATACCACTGTTGCGGAATCAGGTAGGGCAGGTGCGGTCCAAAGATATGGCAGGACAAGAAGAACGGTGTGCCGTCCTCTGCACCTGACTCTTCCTGCAAGGCACCTGCAGCAAATTCACGCAGCTTAGCGATGGTCTGATCCGCCAGGAACGCCTCAAAGGTGGCTTCCGTGGGCTGATCCGTCACGCCGGCGATCAAGTGACCTTGGCTGCCGTCCGCCCGGGTGGTGTAGACAGGGTTGGAGATGTGGAAATCCGGATATCCGTTGGCTTTAAGCCAGCCTTCGTATCCCGGATCGTCAAAGACGTTCAGAGCACCCGGCAGGTGAATTCCTTCAAAACCGTAGTAATCGGGTCCACGATCCTTGCCAACATGCCATTTGCCCACGTGACCGAGCCGGTATCCCTGCTCAGTCAACGCCGCAGAGAAAGTAGGCAGCCCGTCAGGGAGCTCCTCCCTGTGGCCTGAATTCCACTCGTAGTTGGCCAACAATCCGTGTTCGAACGGTTGCAGGCCTGTGAGCAGGCTGGCACGCGCAGGGGTGCAAATGGCCGTAGGCGTGTAGGCCCGGTCAAAAGTTGTTCCGCGCGCAGCTAGCCTGTCCAGGTTGGGAGTGTGCTGTGAGGTGTTGCCGTAGCATCCCAGGGTGTCGATGCGTTGCTGATCCGTCATGAGGAACAGCATGTTTTGGCGCTTAGTGGTGTTCACAGAAGTCACTGAGGCTTAGACCGCTGGGGTGCTGACGAACAGTTCAGAGTTGTAGAAGGACTTGGGATCGGAGATTTCGGTGATCTTCTCATCCTTCTTGAACTGCTGCTGGAGACCATCCAACCAGGTGTAGATGGTGCCGTCCGAGGACAACTTGTCCAGTTCCTGGGAGGTGAACAGCTTGGCCACACTGGCCTGGGCTGCCATGTCTTCCTCCTTAAGCTTGAGGAACTTAGCTGTCAGGGCAATGGTGTTTTCCTGGTTGCTGTGCCGGTAGTCGTTGGCGCTCTTGACAATGGAGATGAACCCGGTGGCAAGGTCCTTATCCTTTGCTGCGCGGCCCGGAGCGGCTACGAACGTGGAGGGGAACGTGAGCGTGTCGATGAAGTCCTCGTTAGAGAACAGCTCAACCATGTCCGGCTGACCCTTCTTGGCACTGTCAATGAGCGGGTACCACAAGGCGGCACCGTCAACCTGGCCGGCAGCGAATGCTGCAACAATGGCCGGCGGTTCCATGGCCGTGACCTTGAAGTCTTCGCGGCTCAGGCCTTCCTTGGCCAAGGCCAGGCTGAACAGCTGGTCACCGGAAGTACCGGTAGGCACTGCAACCTTCTTGCCCTTGAGCTCAGCCAGAGTCTTGATCCCGGGCTGTGCAATGATGCGGTCCGCGTTGGAGACAGAGTTAACGGACCAGATTTCAGCCTTTCCTGATGCGGGCAGCCACAGTGCGCCGGAGCCAATGTAGACCACGTCCACGTTGTTGGTGCCCAGTGCCTGGATGGCCAGCGGGCCGTTGGTGAACGGCAAGTACTTGGGCTTCAGGCCAGCCTTGGCCCAGTAACCTTCCTGATCGGCAACTGCCATCAGTGCTGCACCGTTGTAGTCGGCAATGTAGCCAACCTTGATCTCCACGGGCTCCTTGGCTGCATTCGAAGAACTGGCATCATCGGCCTTAGCGCCGCAGGCTGCTAGTAGGGAGATTGCTGCGGCACCCAGAGAGAGTTGCAGGACATTGCGGCGTGTGACGTGGTTGTTCATGGTTTCTCCTGAAGAGTTTTGCCCAAGTCTGGGCAGGGGGTATGAGGGGATCTAGGCGGGAAGCGAGTTTTTATTGGTGGGCTTCTGCCACACCGGGCTGGTGGTAGACAGCTTCCCAAACCTGGGTGCGTAGGCGAGCGAACTCGTCTGAGAGGCGCATTTCCTCGGTCCGCGGGTAGGGAAGGTCAATCTTGATTTCCTTGAAGATGCGACCCGGCCGGGCAGCCATGACGATCACTCGCGATGCTAGGAAAACTGATTCGTCAACATCATGCGTAACGAACATGACTGTGCGGCGTTCTTGGGTCCAGGTCTTGAGTAGCTGTTCTTGCATGTGCACACGGGTCAAGGCATCCAACGCACCGAAGGGCTCATCCATCAAGAGGATCTCTGGGTTCACGGCATAGGCGCGTGCAATGGCGCACCGCTGTTTCATACCACCGGAGAGCTCCTTCGGCAGTGCTTCAGCGAAGCGGGTCAAACCCACGAGTTCAAGGTAGTGATCCACTATGACGCGGCGTTCCTTGGCGGGAACCTTCTTGAGCTCCAGCCCGAACTCAACGTTTTTGCGTACGGTTAGCCACGGGAAAAGCGCGTATTGCTGGAAGATGACACCGGTTCGGGTGCTCGGTCCGTCAACTTCTCTGTCATCAACCATGACCCGGCCACTGGTGGGGTCAAGGAGTCCTGCTGCGGCATTGAGCATGGTGGATTTTCCGCAACCGGACGGGCCCACTACGGTGACAAATTCGCCGTCGGCGATGTCTAGGCTCACGCCGTCAAGAGCGGTGAAGGTGTTGCCGGTGAGTGTGAATTCCTGGCGTAGATCCTCGAAGCGGATCATGGCTTTTGATGTGGTGGTTGTCATGGCTATTCCTTAGCGACGTTCTTGCCAGCGGGTCAGGTGGGCCTCGATCATCAAGAGCAAGCGGTCCATGAGTAGACCGAGAATGCCGATGACAATTACGTTCACGAGAATTGTGGGCATGTCGTAAAACTGCTGGGCCTGCTGCATGCGCATACCCAAACCGTTGGGGGCGGCGATCAGTTCAGCGGCCACAACGGTGGCCCAGCCTGCTCCGAGGCCAATACGCATACCTACCAGGATGAACGGTGAGGATGCGGGAACTACCACTCGGCGGAAGATGATCATTGAGTCAGCGCCCAGAACCCGGGCGGCATTGATGAGTGTCTTATCTACGCTGACCACGCCTTGGTAGGTGGAGATCACGCAGGAGAGGAATGCGGCCAAGAAGATGACGAAGATCTTCGGTGTTTCACCGATACCCATGGTGACCATAACAAGGGGAAGTAGGGCCAGTGGAGGAATGGTTCTAAAGAACTGTACCCAGGGTTCAATGATGGCTCGGCCTACCTGGTACCAACCCATCAAGAAGCCAACAGGAACGGCAAGCAGACTGCCAAGGAGGAAGCCGCTGAGAACGCGGGCAAGGGATGCTCCGGTATCTTCAGCGAGAGTACCGTCAGCGAATACCTCTCCGGCCCGGATCAGCACTTCTACGGGGCCAGGCAGGCCAACAACTCCTGCGGCTGACAGAGCAGTCCATGCTCCGAGCCCGGCTGCTACAGAGCCAAAGTTGATAGCCAGCAATGCCTTGCGGCCAAGTTTGCGCCCGCTTGTTGCAGGGCTCTTCCTGGATGCTGGTTTGGGTTTTTGCTGCGAGTTTTCAGGTGCTGGACTGCCGCTAGCGAGGGGTGGTGTTTCAACCGCGATGTAGGTATCTTTTGCTGCCATGGATCAAACTTATGGCATGGATCACATGATGTCAACACTCCTTACATAACTATCAGTTATGCGGTGGTGTGCGGCTGAACGGGTTCGAAACTTAGCTTTTGGTATTCAGTGAAACGGCGCTACTAAGCGCCCTGCGCATCGCTAATTGAGGATGGCCTGGGTCCAGTGCAAAAGGGCCATTTGAGCTGCACCGTCGCTTCCTGCGCTGGGCGCAAACGGTGCTGTGCTGATCTCTGTGCTCTGCGGTCCGAGGTCAAGGTTTTGCTCACTGAAGGCGCGCCGTGCGGGCTCAAGAAGGAGTTCACCAAATTGCGAAAGCTCACCTGCAATGACAACGCGGCTGGGATCGAGCAAAACACACGCGCTCATCAGGGCGCGAGCCAGAAGCTCACCAGCCCACGAGGCCACATTGATGGCGATTCCATTGCCTTGTGCAGCGGCCAATGCCATAGCTTCGATGGTTGAAAAGGCTTGCCCCCGGTGTGCGGCCTCCAGCAGAACGTTTGCTTCGTTAATATAGCTCTCCAGGCAGCCATGACGGCCACACCAACAGGGAGGTCCAGCGAAGTCAACGCTGATATGGCCTAGCTCTCCGGCGATGCCGTTGCCTCCACGCATCAGCGATCCATTGGAGATGACGGCGGAGCTAAGGCCCGCTGAGAGGACCACATAGAGCAGGTCCTGACTGTTATTGCGGTAAGCCATGGCCGCCAGCCTAATATTGTTGTCCCACAGGAGGGGGGCGGGGAGTAGCTCTCGCAGAGGGGCCAGCGAAGCGCCTTGCGGGTCGCTTTGCAATTCAAGATCGTCAGAAAGTGACGCGGGATTTGGGTGGCGGCTAGCAATGCCAACGGCTGTGCCAATATTGGTTTCGGCGTTGATGCGGCCTGCGCTAATGAGTTCTTGCAACATATCCGCAGCCGCTAAGACTTTGCCTTCGAGCGGCAGGAGCGAGGAAATGTCCTTACGGACGCGTGCGGTGGTGGACCCGTCAAACCCCATGACCGAGATACTGATGCGCCGCCGGCCCAGCTCGATGCCAACGGCAGCGCCCGCATTAGGGTTCAGAGTGAGGGCTTTGGTGGGCCGCCCGCTGCGGCCAGGCCCATGGAACTCCTGATCACTTTCGGTGATGACTCCTCTGGCGCGCAACTCGCCCACAATGGCCGAAAGCGTTGTTCGGGAGAGCTTTGTGTCAGTCTCAAGTTCGCGCCGTGTGCGGTTGCCGTGTGTGGCAAGCGATTCCAAGACGCGCAACTCATGGCGGCGCCGGACTGCCTGCAGGGCGCTGTCGTCAGGTGTAAGCACGTCCCCTCTTTCCCATTCATCTCAACGGGGCAAGATGCAATCCGTGCCCCTTAATCATCATTATGCACCAGGGCGAGCTATTTATGTAAAGTCTATTGTCTATATTCCTCAGGTAATCCTTGGGTCATCCCTGAGGCAGCTGCTGTTGTAATTTCTAAGCGTGCCGCAGTGATGAAATCACGGATCAGGTGGACACTCTTAACGCCCCGGCTCGATTCCACCCCGCTAGAGACATCCACTCCGGAGGGCTGCATGGCCTTGGCAGCCGCAGCAACATTGTGTGGATTGAGACCGCCAGCCAATAGCCAGAATCCATGTGGCTTTCCTGCAGACAACACGGCTGCATCAAAAGTGACCCCGGCACCCGGTTCAACTGCGTCCAGCAGGAGACGTTCACCATCCCACGCGATCTTTTCATCAGGGCAAAGGCTGTTGTACAACGGTGCTGAGAAGGCCCGTAGGGATTGGAATCCGGCGTTGTGGATCCGGGCCATGTCTTGGAGCGTCTCTTCACCATGTAACTGGATGGTGCCTACTTGGGCCCGAGCCGCAATTTTTATAACCTGGTCAATGGGCTGGTTCCGGAACACGCCAACAATCTCAATACCCGCCGGTACTTCGCGGCCCAGCTCTGCCACCAATTCTGCGCTCACGGTCCGTGGACTGCCCGGGGCAAAGACAAAACCAATGGCGTCGGCACCGGCAGCTACGGCCGCAGCAATGGTTTCAGCCGTTTGCAGACCACAAATCTTGACATACATCCGTGCACGCTTCCTTCTTCGTTGATGCTGACTTCGTTGATGGTGCCCGGACCTATTCATAGCGACGCTGGCTCAGCTGCCATGTTAACAGTGTTAAGTTCCCCGAGTATCTTGACGGTGCATATTCTCGGTGTACTGAAGTTGCGGGTGTGGCCGTAGCGTAGCCTATGCCTTCACGCTTAGGAGAATACGGTGGCGGCGATACTCCAAAGAACATAGGCGCTGATGGGGATCAGGAGCAGCCATTCCCGAACGGAACCGGCGTTACCTAAAAGCGGGATCGCAATATTGCCGTTGGGCCGCCAAATGTTCTTCACTAACGGGGCCTTGCGCAGGAATCGCGGCGGCTTGATCCGCAGCGGCCAAATAAGATTGCACCCTCCTGTGGTCAGCATGTCGCCCAGGATGTGGATGATGACGCCCAAGCCCATAGCCAGCGGAAACCAATAGGCGTGTTGCGGCGCAAAGAGGGTAGCGAAGATTCCGACGGCGATCCCCACCACCCATGGAAACTTGCGCATGGTGTCGGGAATAAATTTCAGGGCCTTCGCGGCAAAGGAGGCTAGTAGAACAGCCAGCAGACCGGCACCCGGATAGATGATGCCGTGGCCCGGCAGCTCCATGGTCCACATGCCAGCCAGTGCAGCAATGGCAACGAAGACGGCCAGGCCCAGGAGGGAGTGTGTGCCGTGCCGGTGGCCACCGGAGAACTTTCCCACCTGGATACACAAGATGTTAGACAGCGGTGGAAGGGAGTGGGCTATGGTTGCGTGCCGGTGGTCAGCATCTGGCACTAGGGCCGCACCGGCGGTCACCAGGGCCCCGGCAATGACAGAGGCTGGAGTCAAATCCATCATGCCCATGCCAATGGTGACTGTCTCCGGTAATGCCGGAACCACCTGTCCCAGGCGCCCTAGTCCTACCTCGAACGAGGTGGTCAGGGCCAGCCAGGCGGCAGCTCCACTGGCGGCGTGGTGGGCTCCCATCATGAGGGCACGTCCTTGCATTTTCGGGTCTTCGTTCTGAACCCGCATTACGTGGACAAAACCTGCTGCACCAAGGGTATGTGTAGGGGCTGACATTCACACTCAGTGCGCCTGCAGAAAACATGCGGTGCCGCTCACATGCGTTTCTCAAGGCTTTATCCCAGTCTCATCGCAGTAGTATTCCCCCATGAGAAGCGCACTGTTTGAATCGATCACCCTGCGCGGTGTGTCCGTCCGCAACCGGCTCTGGGTTACCCCCATGTGCCAGTACTCGGCGGAACAACAGGACGGGATGGCTGGGGATTGGCATCTGGTGCATTTGGGATCCTTCGCAAAAGGCGGTGCCGGTGCCGTGTTTACCGAGGCCACGGCCGTGCTTCCTGAAGGACGCATCTCTCCGCAAGACTTGGGCCTGTGGAATGACGCCCAACGTGACGCCTTCGCCAGGATCGTGGCCTTCATCCGCAGCCAGGGCGCGGTGGCGGGCATCCAGTTGGCACATGCCGGACGCAAAGCGTCCACCTTCCGCACGTGGGATGAGCGTCAAGGGACCGTCCACGAAGACGACGGCGGATGGGTCACCCTAGCGCCCAGTGCACTCGCCTTTCCCGGCTATGACACACCAACCGCCCTCACCGCGGAAGGTATTGCCCAGATAGTCGCAGCCTTTGGTGCCGCTGCCGCACGGGCTGTTGAGGCCGGGTTTGAACTGATCGAAATTCATGCCGCCCACGGCTACCTTCTGCACCAATTCCTCTCACCTTTGACCAACATGCGCAGCGATGACTATGGTGGCTCGCTGCGTAACCGAGCCCGTGCCTTACTGGAAACCATCGACGCCGTCCGGGCCGCCGTCGGCCCCTCCATACCCGTGTTGGTGCGCTTCTCGGCGACTGACTGGGTGGACGGTGGTTGGAGGCTTCAGGACACCTCGAGAGTTGCGCGCTGGGCTGCCGAGCACGGTGCGGACCTCGCGGACATTTCCTCAGGCGGAAACGTTCCCGCACGCATCCCTGTGGGCCCCGGCTACCAGGTGCCCTTGGCCACGGCTATCCGAACAGCAGCGCAAATACCGGTGGCCGCCGTGGGGCTCATTACAAGTGCCCAGCAGGCAGAGCAGATTGTGGCCACAGAGCTGGCCGATGTGGTCATGGTGGGGCGTGAATTGTTGCGTGATCCCAACTTTCCGCTGCGGGCGGCTGCCGCGCTGGGCGTGGAGGTTCACTATCAGCCGGCACCGTATCACCGCGCACCCATCAAATGAGGGCCGCGCACTCATCAAGAGAGGGGCGCGAACACCTCACACAGCGTCATTCCCTGAATCCGCCCGGTGCTCCCCAGCCCGGCACCGTCCAAGAGGCCCGGCCTCTACCAGCCATGACTTGCCCCGGTGTTGGGGCCCGCTCGCACTTCCGCGTTCAGGCTAGGTTCGGAACCCATGGGCCGGCGCAGAGTGGAATAATGGAAAGCGGTGGCCGCAGAGCGGCAGCCTGACAAATTTAGGGGAGAGAATGTCCACGCTGAAGCAGCAACTCAAGAATGACGTGATCACGCACATGAAAGCCGGCAACAAGATTGCCCTGACTACTGTCCGGAACGTTTTGGGTGAGATTGAAACGCGTGAAAAGGGTGGCAAGACCCCCATCGAGTTTGATGACGCTCAGGTCATCACCTTGTTGCAGAAGGAAGCAGCCAAACGTCACGATACGGCCAAGATTTATACTGAGGCCGGGGAATCTGACCGGGCCGCAGCCGAGCTGGCTGAAGCCGGCGTCATCGAGGCTTATCTGCCCCAGGTTCTCAGCGCTGGCGAAGCACAGGAAATCGTGGACCGGATCATCAGCGGTCTTGAAGCTGAACAGGGCGAGCTGTCCATGCGTCAAATGGGTGTGGCTATGAAGCCCATTACGGCCGAAATCGCGGGCCGCTTTGACGGCAAGGCCATCTCGGATATGGTGCGCACGCGCCTCCAGTAGTTCGCGCCAGCAGTAGTGCGAGCCAGCAGGATTTGCCCACAGCGCCCGCAACAAACGAAACAAAAGCAACAAACACCACACTCGCCACGCCCTCTCAGCCCATGGAACGGAACTCCTTGATTCAGCTCACACAAGACACCGACGGATATGTACGGATGAGCAGGCACTTTCCTGCGCAGACCATGATTTCCATCAGCTTCACCGACGGCACCACAGGGGAATACTCGGGCCGGCGAATGAATGAAATCTATGATCAGGCGCTTGCCGATTTCCGCTTGGCTAACAACATGGATGTCAAGGGTTTCAACCGCAATGCCAAGAACATCCACCGGCGCAACGCAGTAGAGCACGTGCCCGTGGCGGCCGGTATGAAATAGCAATACGGGGGCATGTTACTCCACTAAGTGGAGAAATCTTCTGGTGTCCGTAGGATTGGAGGAACCAGGCGGGACGTCAGTGTCTTAGCAGCGCCCGCCGCGAGATTTGAAAGGTGTCATGTCCTCAGTATTGACGCTCATTCCATTGTTCATTGGGCTCGGCGTTCTGGTGGTGCTCGCTATTATTGCAGCCATCATTTCGCGGATGGCCCTGCATATTGCCAGCCCGGACCAGGCCCTGGTTATTTCTTCCAAGGATAATAAGGCCCAGCCGGATCCGAACAGCCAGCGTGTGGTTTTTGGCCGGATCTTCATCAACCCCTTCACCCAGCGCGCCTACCCGTTGTCCTTGGCCTCCCGGCAGGTTTCGTTGAAGATCGAGGCTATTTCCAAGAACGGCATCAAGCTGCATCTGACGGGTGTGGCCCAGGTGAAGGTTGGTGGCGACGCAGATTCCGTGCGCAAAGCTGCCCAGCGGTTCCTGAATCAGCAGGATGCCATTGACCACTACACCCAAGAGACCCTCTCGGGTTCGCTGCGTTCCATTGTGGGCACCTTGACGGTGGAATCCATCATCAAGGACCGTGCCACCTTCGCCAAGAGCGTGAAGGAAGAGGCGGAGCATTCCATGCACAACCAGGGCCTGGAGATTGATACCTTCCAGATCCAGTCGGTAGATGACGAGACCGGCTACCTGCGCAATCTGGGCCGCCCCGAGGCGGCCCTGGCCGAGAAGAATGCCAAGATCGCAGAGGCCCAGTTCCTCCAAGAAGCCGAGCAGGCCAAGGCCATTGCTGATGAACAAGTGGCCCTGGCACAGCAGCAGCTGATCATCAAGCGTGCCGAACTCAAGGAAGTTGCAGATGCCCGCCAGGCACGAGCCGACGCCGCCGGTCCGCTAGCTGCAGCCGAGCAGCAGGAGCAGGTTATCATTCGGGACCAGCAGGTTGCCCTGCGCCGTGCCGAGTTGCGCGAGAGGGAGCTGGACACTGAGGTGCGCAAGCCCGCAGATGCCGAGAAGTACCGTCTGATCCAACAAGCTGATGCCAAGTTGGAGGAACGGCGCCGCGCCTCTGAAGCCGCTGAAATTGAGGCCACGGTTGAACTTGCCAAGCGTAAACTGACCGCTGAGGGTGACAGGGTGGCTGCCGAGGCTGACGCTGCAGCCAACACGGCGCGAGGCAACGCTGACGCAGCAGTCATCGAGGCTCGCGGACGCGCAGATGCCGCCGTCATCAAATCTAGGGGACAGGCTGAGGCCGAGTCCACCGAGGCCAAGGGTGTGGCAGAGGCCGCCGGCATCGCCGCGCAGGCTGAAGCTTACGAGAAGTTCAACGAGGCAGCCATCCTCAGCAAGGTTCTGGAAGTGCTCCCTGCCATGGCCCGCGAGGTGGCCGCTCCCATGGCTGCCATCAAGGACATGACAGTTATTTCCAACGACGGTGCGAGCCAGCTGAGCAAGAATGTCTCCAGCGGTGTCCAAGAAACCACCCAGCTGATCAAGGACTCCACGGGTCTGGACATCATTGGGCTCATTCAGGGCATGGTTGGCAAGAACGCTCAGAACGGCAAGAGTCATGAGGGCGGCGGCATTGCCACGGACCTGAACTCGGAACGGAACTAGCCGCCGCGCACGTTCCACTGCGCCGCGGTCTACAGCCCTGCAGGATCGGTGTTTGCACCGCACAGTATGACGGCAACACGTTCGTCACTGCGCGGTACATAGGCTCCGGATTGCAGGGCAGCGTAGGCCGCGGCGGCACCATTTTCAAGCACTATGCGGTAGTTTTCCCACAGGAAAATGCGTGCCGCAGCGATCTGCTCATCACTGACCAGAACACTTTCAACGCCGCCGCCCACAGCAACAAGGACAGTGTCCACGCCGTCGAGCTGTTCTTCAAGTTCCAAACTAATGGTTCCGGCACCAGCGGCAATCTCAGGCTGATCGTAGGCGTGGCAATAGAGTGCACCGCTGGCGGCCACAAAGTCCATGGCCCGCTGGTAGGCGTCCACATACTCTGTGCCTTCCTGTACGACGGCGGCTCCCACCTTGCCCAGCGCGGCCACCTTCACTGCCGGAGCAGTGAGCGGGACAAAGACAGTTGATGGCACGCCCAGGGCTGCTGCAGCACTGGCATTGGCCAGGCCCGCGTTTCCGCCCCAGGTAGGACTCCACCACAGGTTAGGTCCAGTGAGTGCATGGCGTCGAGTTGGCCCAGCGTTCAACCGCAACCGCGGATGCCCGGCTAAGCTGGTGCGCATGACTGAAGCTGCCTCTATTCTTTACGATCTGCCGTCCCACACAGTGCGCCGCACCGTGGTGTCCGGGATGGCCAACAACGTCTACCTGATTACGGCAAAGGCTACGGGTGCACAAATTCTCATTGACGCCGCGGATGACCTCCCCGCCATCAATAGTCTTATTGCGGACGCTGCACACGATTCCCCGGGCGGGGTAGTGCCACACCTGGCCATGATCGCCACCACGCACCAGCACTGGGATCATGTCCGGGCGCTGGGGGCGCTCGTGTCCCAAACAGGGGTGCCAACGGCAGCTGGATTTGAAGATGTTGAGGGAATCGCCGCAGAATGCGGGGTTTCTACCGATCGCCCCCTGCACCATGGTGACATCCTTTCCGTGGACGGCATCACCCTGGAAGCAGTTCATCTGCGCGGCCATACACCGGGTTCTATAGCCTTTGTCCTGACGGCCGAGAAGGGCGGTGCCCCCATCATCTTTAGCGGTGATTCCTTGTTCCCCGGCGGCGTGGGGAATACGGGAGCGGATCCGGTGCGCTTCACACAATTGCTTGACGACGTCAAGGACCGCCTCTTCGCCCCCTATCCTGACTCCGCACAGGTGCTTCCCGGACACGGGGATGGCACCACTCTGGGTGCCGAACGGTCTTCCTTGCCGCAGTGGCGAGAGCGCGGCTGGTGAACAGAACGTAGCCAGCTAGCTCGCAACGGGGCTACAACGCCAGCAAGGGGCAGGGTGTGGCTCCGGCACTGGCCTAGACTTGTCAGCATGTACTTCATTGTTGTGAAATTTCAAGTCAAGCCCGAGTCCGCCGCCACGTTCATGGAGCGTGTGGGCCCCTTCACGGAGGCAACCCGCGCCGAACCGGGCAATCTCTGGTTTGACTGGTCACGCAGCGTCGCTGACCCCCATGAGTTCATCTTGATTGAGGCGTTCCTGGACGACGACGCCGCCGGAGCCCACGTCAACAGCGACCACTTCAAGGCAGGGCTAGAGACCATGCGCCCGGCACTAATCTCTACCCCAAAGATTGTTTCGCGCAAGGTTGAGGGCGATTCCTGGGGCGAGATGGGCGAACTTCAGATCAGTTGAGTTCCCTGTCTACGCCCGCTGTGGGGCATCTCCCGCAGGGGCCCTTTAACCTTGCTGCGATTGGGCAGGGGCTGGTCTTTGCCCAATCACTGCCCGAGCTGGCCACCGTCCTCGCCTCCGCCGCAGACGGGGGCGCTTCTGCCGTGGTTCAGGCACCTCCGGGCACGGGTAAAACCACCCTGGTGCCGCCCCTGGCCGCCAACGTTTTCGCTGCGAGTTCCTCACAGCGGATCCTGGTGACCCAGCCTCGCCGGGTAGCCGTCCGCTCCGCCGCCCGCCGCTTGGCGAGCCTGGATGGGAGCGCTCTCGGAAGCAAGGTTGGCTACACCGTGCGCGGGGAAAGCCGGGTGAGCGCCGAGACCATCATTGAATTCCTCACCCCTGGGATCCTGCTACGCCGCCTGCTGCACAACCCGGGGCTGGAAGGCGTCAGCACTGTGGTCCTTGACGAAGTCCACGAGCGCGGTCTGGACACCGATCTCCTGCTGGGCCTGCTGGGCGAAGTCCGGCAACTACGCGGCGATCTGAGCCTTGTGGCCATGTCAGCCACGCTGGATGCGGCCCGTTTTGCCCGGCTCTTGGGCCCGGACGACGCCGGGTCCCCGGCTCCCGTGGTTGACTGCCCCTCGGCGCTGTTCCCCCTCGAGGTTAAATGGGCGCCTCCTGCCCAGCCCCGCCTTGACCAGCGCGGAATCACCCGCGCTTTCCTTGACCATGTTGCTGACACGGCCGCCACCTTCCATGCACGCGCCGTCGCCGAGAACCATGAGATTGACGCGCTCGTGTTCGCTCCCGGCGCCTGGGAAGTCTCCCACATTGCCTCCCGCCTGCGCTCATCCACTCACGGGACGGAGGTGCTGGAGTTGCACGGCCAGGTCTCGGCCCGGGAGCAGGACCGTGCCGTTTCGGCACGGGAGCCTGGCGGAGCCCCGCGCATCATTGTTTCGACCTCCTTGGCGGAGTCCTCGCTGACGGTGCCGGGGGTGCGCCTAGTGATTGATTCCGGTCTCTCACGCGAGCCCCGCCGTGACGCGGTGCGGGGGATGACGGGGCTCGTTACGGTTTCCACCTCACGAGCCTCGGCCGAACAGCGTGCGGGCCGCGCAGCCCGGCTGGGTCCAGGAACCGTGGTGCGCTGCTACGACCAAAAGACTTTTGCCGCGGCACCGGCCCACCCCATGCCTGAGATTGCTGTTGCCGATCTCAGTGCCGCAGCCCTGCTGTTGGCATGCTGGGGTGCCCCCGGGGGAGTGGGCCTGCGGCTGCCCGATGCCCCCAGCGCTCAGTCCATGGCTATGGCCGTGGACACCCTGACGGGCCTGGGTGCCCTTGATGCCACAGGACACGCCACGGCACTTGGCAAGACACTCGCGGAGATTCCCGCCGATCCCCGCCTGGCCCGTGCGCTACTCAACGGAGCCTCCGTGGTAGGCGCCACGGCGGCCGCCGAAATTGTGGCCCTGGTATCCGGCGACGGGAGGGCTCCCGGCGCCGATCTGCCGGCACTACTTTCCCCCATGCGCGCCGGCCTGCGTTCATCAGGGGACTCAGCTGCGCGCCGCTGGAACCAGGAGGTGCGCCGGCTCGAACAACTCGTGCACAAGGACGCCCGCAAGCCGGAGAAGGACACGGCCGCAGGCACAAGTACTGCTGGTTCCATCCCCGCCGATCCAATCCTCCCTGGCTCCATGCCCGCTGGGCCTCTTTCCACCGGTTCAATTCCACCGGTGGGGCGGGCTGATGTGGTGGGGTTCGTCGTCGGGCTGGCCTTTCCTGATAAGGTGGCGCGGCTGGTCCCCAACGCCGCCGGTGCGCAATATTTGCTTTCCTCCGGCACCCGGGCCGGCCTGCCTGCGGGCAGTGCGCTGACGGGGCACGAGTGGTTGGCTGTGGCTGATGTTGCCCGTGCGCAGGGCCGTGATGCTGCTGGCACGGGCGCCATCATCCGTTCCGCGGCGCCGCTGGATCAGGGGCTCGTGGAAATCGTGGCAGCACATCTGCTCCAGGACTCCGTGGTGGCAACGTTTAACAGCGGTAGGGTCTCGGCCCGGCGGGAGCGCCGGCTTGGGGCGATCATCCTCGCTTCTACCCCCGTGAAGGCGACCGCCGCGCAAGGACGTGAGGCGGTGGCGGCAGCGCTGGCCAAGGAGGGCCTAGGCTTGCTGAACTGGCAGGGCAGCGCGGATATGTTGCGCCGCCGCATGGCGCTGCTGCACCGTGTGGTGGGATCCCCGTGGCCGGACGTTGGCGATAAGGCGCTACTGGCCCGCCTGCCGGACTGGCTCGGGCCGGAACTTGAGGCTGTTGCCGGGGGACGTGCGTTGTCCGCGCTTTCACTGACAGATCCGCTGCGCAGGCTCTTACCGTGGCCCGAGGCATCGCGTCTGGCCGAGCTGGCCCCTGAATCGCTGGCCGTGCCGAGCGGTTCCCAGATCCGGATCGACTACCCCGCAGTATCCGAGGAGGGCCCTCCCGTGGTGGCCGTTAAGCTACAGGAATGCTTTGGGCTGGCAGAGACTCCCCATCTGGTCAACGGCAGGGTGCGGGTGCTGTTCCATCTGCTCTCACCCGCGCGCAGGCCGCTGGCCGTGACGGGTGATTTAGCCTCTTTCTGGAGTGGTCCTTACGCACAGGTCCGGGCCGAGATGCGTGGGCGCTATCCCAAACATCCCTGGCCCGAAGATCCATGGAGCGCTCCGGCAACCGCCAAGGTCAAGAAGCGCATGTCCTGAATCAGCCTGTTCCGGTTCGCACTGTTTAGATTCACACTGTTCTGATTCATTCCTCGGAAGCTTGGCTGGTGCCACTTCTTGTGGCCTCCCGCCAATCGTTGTTGGTCAAGTGCGAGCTGGCTTGGGCGCCCACTTCGGCCATGCCGCCGTCTACCTCCCAGCTGGCCCCCGTGACGTAACTTGCCGCGGGGGAGGCCAAGAAGGTGATGACAGCAGCCACCTCCTCGGCTGTACCGCCATAGCCCAAAGGGATTCCCGGGCGCGGGATCTCATGCGGATGCCGGCTCTCAGTCACAGGCAAGTGCGTGGCAATCTCACCCGGTGCCACGGCGTTGACGTTGATGCCATGGCCGGAAAGTTCCAAGGCGAGCGTCTTGGTCAAGCCGTCCAGACCGTATTTAGAGGCGCAATACGCACCAAAGCCAAACCGTGGCTGATGGCCATGAATGCTTGTGACCACCACCATTCGGCCCCCTTTTTCGCCGGCGACTAGTATCTTCGCGGCTGCCTGCATACACAAGAAAGCGCCGTTGAGGTTGGTGTCCAGAATCCGTTGCCACTCCTGGAGTTCAGTGTCTATGACGGACTTGTTCAAACCAATGCCCACATTGTTCACGAACACGCCCAACGAGCCCAGCGCAGTAGCCAGATCCGTGATCACGGGGGCACAGCTTGCGAAGTTCCTCGTGTCCAACCACGCGGCATGAGAACGCTGACCCAGGGCTTCAATGCTCCTGGCGGTATCGGCGGCTCCGGCCTCGTCGTCATGCCAAGTAAACCCAACATCATGCCCCGCACCGGCCAAGGCAATGGCCGTGGCCTTGCCTATGCCAGAGTCGGCGCCCGTAACAATGGCGGTGCGTGGATAATCGGTACGGGCACCTGCGGCAGTGTGTTGAATCGGCACTATTTTGGCGCCTTGGCCGCCGCCGAACGTTCGGTCTTGCTCCCGGCACTGGCGAGGTCCCCGTCGTCGTCCTCCAAGTGTGCGCGCATGAACCACTGGAACAACTCCAATTGTGCGCACTGCTGGATGAGCATATCCTCGGTGATCGGATCCAGGGCGCCCACCTTCGCCAGAGTCTCGCGGTGGCTCTTGAGGAAGCCGGTGTACACCAGATCCAGTGCGGCAAGGTGGGCTGAGGTGTGCGCCCTCCCAATCGAGTAGTCGTCCCAGGACCGTGCGGACACGAGAGCGCCGGGCAGGCCGTTGGGGGAGACACCCAAGGTGGCAATCCGTTCTGCCGTCTGATCCACCATGGCCCGCACCAGATCAATCTGGGGGTCAAGCATCTCGTGGACGCTGATGAAGTCCCTGCCCACCACATTCCAATGCGCATGCTTGAGCGTTAACTGCAGATCGTTCAGGGCGTGGAGACGGGGCTGAAGCAAGGTGGCCATCTTATGGCCGTCTTGCAACGTAAGGCCCGGAACCGTGTATCCCGCATGGGCTGTTCTCTTGGTGACCATGGCAACTCCCTTGTTCTTTGATGCTCGTGTGGACTCTTTGAGGCCGGAGCAGCATTCATTCCAACCACTCCCACGCTAACCACAACGGAGCCGAAGATCTAGAGCCACGCAATAGCGGGCTCCAATGTGTCAGCCCTGTCTCAGCAGTCTGGGCAGCGCGGTGTTGATCAGCACCTGGGGATCTGGGCGGCGCGGGAAGAACCGTGCACTCACCAGCACCGCCGGAATAGGGTCTAGTTGCCCACGTCACAATTGCACCTTCCTGATCGCAAGACCGTAGTTTTACTATGAATGTTTCATATCTGATCATCTAGTGCCACATTTTTAGTCGTTGGCTTTCAGGAGTTGCCCGCATGCCCTCATTGAATCGAAAGCTGGCCATCATGGCCGCAGCATCTGTCCTGGCCTGCTCGAGCATTCCGGTGGGACTGGCATTTGCTGCGGAGCAGACCCTGCCCGCTCCGGCGGCGCTGGTTCCCAATGTGCAGACCTTTGAACCCGGCGTCACGGCGTGGAGCCCGCTGCCTGGCACACGGATTGTGGTGGACCCGGCCTTCGCCACAGAGCTTGGCCAAGAAGCCACCACGCTGGCTCATGAGTTGGCTTCTGAGGGACACCTGGGTGCACCTGCCCAGACAGTACTGGGCGGGCCCGTCGATGCGGATGACATCCACCTCACCCTGGCGAAAGTCCACAACAACACGGCGGAAGCCTATGAGATCACCGTCAATGACGGTCTCCAGATCCGCGCAAGTGATGCCGCCGGGGCCTTTTACGCGAGCAGGACGCTGCTGCAGGTGCTCCGAACTGAGGATAATTACTCGGGCACCGTCACCGACTGGCCGGCCTATGTTCAGCGCGGTGTCATGGTGGACATGGCCCGCAAGTATTACTCACCGGAGTGGGCTGAGCAGCTCATGCGCAGCATGTCCTACCGCAAGCTGAACACCTTGCAGTTCCACATGAACGACGGCGTGGGGTTCCGGATTGAATCCAAAACTCACCCTGAGATTGTCTCCCCTGAACATTGGAGCCAGGACGATGTGCGGGACCTGCTGGCAACGGCTGCCAGGTACCACATCGAGGTGGTACCGGACATTGACTCGCCAGCCCATTTGGATCACGTTTTGAAGGTGCACCCCGAGTGGCGGCTGACGTTGAGGAACGGCCAGACCCTGAATAGCCACCTTGACTACTCCATCCCTGAAGCCCGGGCTTTTATGAAGGAATTGGTGGGCGAAATGGCTGATCTTTTCCCCGGTAAGTACTTCCATCTAGGGGGCGACGAATTCTTCCCCGCACCCTGGCAGGGCAATGGCCCTGACACCGTGACGGCAAGTTCCGCGCCACAGCTGCTCAGTTTCGCTGCCGAAAAGGTGGGTCCTGGCGCTACTATTCTTGATGGTTATGAGTGGTACATGAATGATCTGATCGCCCTGCTCAAGACTAAGAACAAGACCGCCAAGGTCTGGAATGATGATGTTTATCCCGGTGAAGGAATCCTAGACTTGGATAAGTCAGCTGAGGTTGAGGGCTGGATTCGTTGGAACAACTCCAAACCAAACGCAGGCCAGATCTCCGATGCCGGCTATGACATGGTCAACGCCAATGGCGACTACCTGTACTTCATCCTGACGGGCGACGGCGTGGGCACAGGCCCCAATAAGAACCCCGAAGGTATTTACGAGCGCTGGAATCCGCGGCGTTTCATGGGAGTTGCCGGCAATGGTGGAGACTATGACCTCCCTGCGGACAAGCCGCTGATGGGTGCCCACCTCTCCATCTGGTCGGACAACCCTGCCGCGCTGACAGAACAGCAAGTTGAAACGGCGTTCCTTGCCTGGCAGGATTCCTTCGCGCAGCAAATGTGGGGCTCACCAAAATTGGTGGCCAGCTATGCCGCGTTTGAACCACTTGCTAGGAGCCTGGGGGCTGCCCCTGCAGCAGTGAACGCGGAGGTATCCCTCGTTGACCCGGCGCCGGAGACGGCGGCACCAACAACTGCAGCGCCCACAACTGGAGCACCGACAACTGCTGCACCGACAACTGCAGCGCCCATGGTGCCTGCCAACAGTCCAACGGCCAGGACGGGCCTGGCCATGACAGGTAGCTCCAGCAACATGCTCCTCGGCACCGCGGCGCTATTCATGCTCGGTGGGGCCGCTTTCTTCGGGCTGACGCGCAGGAATCGACGCTCAGGGGCACGCGCTCACTAAGATGCTGCCTGCAATACCCGGCTGAGAACCAGGGTTAATCGCACAAGGTAAGAGCCGCCGTCGGACGTTCTTGAGGGAACACGACGGCGGCCCTTGCCTTTGTGCCAGCAAGGCACGCTGGCCTAAACGCCCTGCCTGAGGAACATCCAGCTGAGAGACCTCCTATTCGAAGCGGCTGGGGTCCCCCATGCCGCGGCGGACTACTTCGGCATATCCGCTGGAGAAATCCACCACGGTGGTGGGTTCGGCGCCAACGTCACCCGAATCGATGACAGCGTCTACCACGTGGTCCAGCGCTTCCTTGATTTCCCAGCCCTGCGTCAACGGTTCTTCCTCGTCAGGCAGCAGCAGGGTGCTTGAAAGCATGGGTTCGCCAAGTTCTTCGAGGATGTCGTGGATCAGGCGGCTATCCGGAATGCGGACCCCGACAGTTTTCTTCTTCGGGTGTGCCAGCCGCTTCGGGACTTCCTTAGTGGCCGGCAGGATGAAGGTATAGGGACCGGGAGTCACAGCCTTAATGGTCCGGAAAATATCGTTGTCAACCATGACGAACTGGCCCAGTTGTGCGAAATCTTTACAGACCAGCGTGAAGTGGTGCTTGCTGTCGAGGCGGCGGATGGTGCGGATGCGTTCCAATGCCTCACGGTTGCCCAGCTGTGCACCCAGTGCATAGCAAGAATCAGTGGGGTAGGCAATGAGACCGCCAGATTGCAAGATGGCCACAATCTGGCTGACAGAACGCGCCTGCGGATCGTGGGGGTGGATATCGAAAAATTTAGCCATGCCCCGAGCATACGACCCCGCGGCTCGCACCGCCGCCATTACCCACATTCCAAGAGCGTTTTTCCTGCCCATCGGGGCACCGTCACTACGTTTGCCGCCAGAAGCCCCCAGGCGGGCTCGAATCTCCTCCCGAAGGTGGTGTGAGCCGAGGAGAAGGACCATTGCTGTCTGCAGGACGCATTTCTGTAAGTGAAGGATGGCCCTATTCCAGTTCTGCCCAGACCCCAGCTTTTGGCTATTGCGGTTTAGGGCCTGGCCCAGGATGCGGGCGCCTTGTGCATAGGCCCCGGGATTTGGTCCTGAGTAGTTGAGGCGAACGAAGGGGCCGGCGGGCTCGGCGGGGAACCACTCGTCGCCGGGCGCACTAATGACTCCGGCTCTCTCACAATCGCTGGCAAGCCGTTCGAGGCTGTTTCCGTCTGGCAGGCGTAGCCATAGGTGTAGCCCACTGGACGCGTTGTGCCAACGTGGAACTATTCAACCGTTCACCTACACAGCAACCTTGTGATCTACGAGGATCCAGTCTGGCTTGGCAACCACATCCGCGCACTGACCGCCGTCAATGAAGCCGAATCAGAGCATCCTTGGAACGTTGAGGATGCGCCCAAGAAATTCATCACAGCTCAGCTGCGAGCCATTGTTGGCATCGAGTTGATTATCACTAGGGTCGATGCGAAGAAGAAGCTCAGCCAAAACCGCGCCGAGGCGGACATTCCCGGAGTCGTAGCCGGGCTTAAAGGCTGCGGTCACGCCCACATGGCCACCCAAATTGGGCAATCCAGGGCTCGAATAACGAAATAGCCGGACTGCCCCAAATTAGCGCCATAAGCCTGTTTCTCGGGAGTGCCAGGTATTTGCGGACAGGGGGCTTTCAGCTAATTCCCATTTTTAAGGTGCACTCTGAAAAGTGCCTATGCCGTCGGTTGCCAACCATGGTCCGGCAGAGGAAACGGCACGAGCCACCGCAGCTAACGAGGGGAAAGCCCATGGCCCAGGACGCACAATCGAAACCAGGCCCCGCTAGGAAACCATCCGGAGTGCCCTCCGGGCAGCTGGGTGCCGGGAGGTCCTTGGCCCAGTTGGGGCGTTTCTTCGCCATCTGCGCTCTAGCAGGAACATTGGTCGCGGTTATGTTCGTACCGGGCGCAGCCATTGCCACAACGGCCATGCGCGGGGCAGAGGATTTCATTACAAATGCTCCAGCAGCACTGGATATGGCTGCCCCACCCCAAGCAACCACCATTCTTGCTTCCGACGGCTCAACCATCGCCACGTTGTATGCACAAGATCGCCAGATCGTTGATTTGAAGGCCATGTCACCCTTTATCAGAGACGGCATTGTCTCTATCGAGGATGCCCGATTCTACGAACATGGCGGAGTGGACCCCACGGGCATCCTGCGTGCGCTTGTAGCCACTGTCAACGGCGGCCGTCAGGGTGCTTCCACCATCACCCAGCAGTACGTGAATAACATGCTGATTGAACAGCTCGTGGCTGATGGTAAAACCGACGAAGCCAAGTTCGGTCTGGAAAAGACGATGGCCGACAAGGTCAATGAAATGCGTCTGGCAATCAGCTTGGAAAAGACCATGTCAAAAGACCAGATCCTGGCCGGCTACCTGAATATCATTTATTTTGGCAATGGAGCCTACGGCATTGAAGCCGCCGCCAAACTGTACTTCAATTCCACAGCGGCTAACCTGACTCTTCCCCAAGCTGCTGCACTCGCGGGAGTTGTGAACAACCCCAGCTATTACGATCCCATCACCGAGCCGGAGCATCTGGTTGACCGCCGTAACGATGTGCTGGGAAAGATGCTCGTGCAGGGAAAAATCAGCCAAAAAGACCACGATGCGGCTGTCAAGACTCCATTGACCCTGCACATAACACGATCTGCCCAAGGCTGTACAGCCGCCACCATGGCACCCTACTTCTGTGACTATGTGCAACAGCTCATCCTCAATGACAAGACGTTTGGTGCCACGGAAGAGGCTCGCACCAAGCTTCTCTATCAAGGCGGTTTGAGCATCAAGACCACGCTGGAACCGGCACTGCAAAAGGTGGCGCAGGAACAAGTTAACAACACCATCTCCGCAGCCGATCCGTTGCAGCGCGGTGCCGCCGTAGTCAGTGTTCAGCCAGGCACCGGCAAGGTGCTCACCATGGCCCAAAACACCGTCTACAACCCGGCCGCCGCTCCGGGTAACTACATGGGCAATTTTGCCTTACCCGTCAATGACGCCAGTGGCCAACCGCTCCACGGTGCCGGTGGCTTCGCCATTGGTTCCACGTTCAAGCCCTTTGTGTTTGCTGAGTGGCTCAACAGCGGCCATTCCATGATGACCTCCATCAACGGTGCCGTGCAGGAATACCCTGTGGGCTATCCGTGGAAGAACTCCTGCGGCACCACCACGGGTTCTTACGATCCTTCCGTGCCTGGTCAGAGCCTGCTCCCTAATGACGGGCCCAACGATTACCATTCGATGACGGCGTACCTTGGGCTGGCCATTTCCATCAACACGGTCACCTTCCAGACCGCCACGGCCCTAGACTTTTGCAATATTCAGAAAATGGCCACGGCCGCAGGGGTTAAGGACGGGCACACCAACAAGCCGTACGACCTCTCCGAGATCTCGGCACTGATTGGCACCCACGATGTGGCCCCCATTGACATGGCGACGGCGTTTGCCACCTTTGCCAACGACGGCGTGCGCTGCAGTCCTGTCGCACTGATCTCGGTCACAGATGCGGCCGGCACAAAGTATCCGGTTCCGGGCGCCGACTGCAAGCGAGCCATGACCTCGGAGGTGGCAGCCGGTGTCACACACGCATTGAACTATATGCTCACCAACGGTTCCGGCTACGCCATCCCGCTCAACAACAAGGACTCCTCTTTCGCCAAGACGGGCACAACGGATGGCAATATCCAGACGTGGACCGTGGGCGGGAACTCCGGAGTTTCCACAGCGGCCTGGTTTGGCAGCTACCAGGGCAATGACGATAAGTACATCAACCAGAACATCACCATCAACGGCATCTACTACCCCAACATTGACGGCAATCAACTCGCTGGCAGTAACTGGGCCGCCGTCATGAATGCCGCGGCTGCTACGCAAGGCTATGGGCCAAAGCCTCTTACCCCGCCTCCCTTCAGCATGATTGCACCTACTGCGCCCTACGTTGCAGGGGTCAACGACCCCAAGCCAGGGGATGTGCAGTTGCCTGTTCCTGGCACCGAGCAGGCTCCACTACAACCTGCCAATCCTCTGCAAGGGTCCGTCCCGAGCGAACCAACGACGCCGGAGAAACCCACAGTCCCAGCAGGGCCTTCTTCCCCGGCAGCGCCGGCTGAACCCAGCAAACCGGCTGCACAGCCTTGATCCACCCTGCACAGCTGGGAGGGACAAGTCTGTTCCTTCTCGAGATTCTTGACGATGGGGCGCTGCCGCAGAAGACGGGAAAACTACGCTGAGGTCGGCTACCACGCTGCAATGGCCTGCATCTGCCCATGCCGTTCCTGGCGGCGTTGACCCGTGGGCGCGTCTTTGGCTGATAAGTCCAAAAGTGGATTTGTTGAATGATGGGGCATGGGCGCTCCTCTCCAGAACTAAGGAACTGGAGAAGCAGGGGGAGTGAGGCCTGATGTCATAGACTCCTTCCGGCCCAATCACCGCCGGATCAGCGAGTGCGGCGGCGCCACCCCCAGCAGAACTGGAAACTGTCTACCCTGATCACCATCAGAGTCATGCACCCGTCAGGCTAACCGTTTGAGTAACTTTCCGGACGCGCCGGGGCGGTACACACGGCAACGAGCGAGGGCATTGTGCCTAGTCACAACCAAGTGACCACTGATAGGGCCGAGGATCAGATCCTTGGTGATGGGTAGAAATCCCACAATCAGGATCTCAAACGATCGTCTTAGCAAAGGACTGCTGCTGCCCAAAAAGCGTTCCTGTCCCTGAGCCCGCTGGAGGTTCTTCAGATGGCCGCCGTATTGCCGCTACTCTTCGTGGCCCTCATACTCATGCTCTGGGACGAGCACCAGGGCCAATGCGGGATCACTGAAGGACGCCAGGAAGAGCGGCAGGAACCTCTTGCCAGTGCACCGGTAAGCGACCGTATCGCCCGCAACTGCGGCGAAGGCCACGGTGCGACTCGAGTCACGCCCACTGTGAATGCGCACAGTGTGATCTCCAGCTGCGATCGGTATCTCGATCGACTCATTCATCGCGACCGCCCCGGCTGCGTCGCCGTCGAGTTCAACCTCATATGGCGCGCGCCGAACCTCGAGCACGATTGCCTTGTGCGTCAACCTCAGTGTTGCCATGATCGCTGGTCATTAGCCACCCAATACTTCTGGTATCCAGTCTACGCGCCCGGCCCTTAGCTGCGATATGCACGATTCACGCTTCGCTGGTAGCTTGGCGGTTTAAGAAACAACCCTTGAGTTCCAGGGTTCCCCGCCGGAATCTAGAGTGTGTTCCGCCCGGGAACTGTCATGGGCGACTCTTCAGCTCCAGCCCGCCGATGAATCCGCATGTCAGTCTCGGACCGGCTTGCGGGACACTCCGAAATGCCTATCCGGATGGACCCCTTACGGGTGTTTGCGAGGATAGGGCGGTGGGGATCGCTGCCTGTTGCCCAGTTCTGACCAGCCGGTCACCCTTGCGTAAGTGCCGCCATTACCCGCGTTTGTGCACTGTCTCGATCCACACCCGCAGCGACCAGTGCCCGATCCAGGCGGTCGCTATGGACACTCAGCACCCCGAACAGTAGGTGCTTGGTCCCGACGTGATCGGAATGAAGCTCCCGCGCGCTGCGCTGCGCGGTCTTGAGTGCCTCCAGAGACTTGCGGGTGAACGGCAACTCTTCTGAGGTGTCTGGCGGACTAGAGGAGGCGAAACTCATTATCGCATCACGCATTTTGTCCGGCCAGACGCCCAGCGCCGTCTGCACCGTGTTTGGATAAGCGTGCAAAAGCCCCAATAGTAGATACTCGGGACCGATGTACGAGTCATGCATCATGACCCTTGACTCTTCCTGCGCCATGACCACCGCCCGCTGGGCACCGTCGGTGTAGTTCTGAGACATCTTCGAACCGGTCATGCCCCAAAGCGTAGTCTTCGCGACGCGACGACACCACGGGCGCACCTCCTTGGAGGGGGATGTCCTGTGACCCGGCCGCTAATCGAGCCGCAGCCGTATCAGGCGTTCCCGCTGAGGGTTCCGCCTTCGGGCAGCGTCGCGGACACACAGTCGAGGTGTCGTTTGGGCAACGAGAAATTAATCAGAAGTATCTTTCGCCAGCAGCATTGCTCGGGTAGGCAAGAGCAGGAGCACTGTTAGTCAATGTAAACATCGTTTACAATGTTTACATGAGCACTGTAACACCTCTTGGCCGGCCCATCTCGGTGCGGCTTCCTGAAGATCTGCGTGAGCGTCTTGAAGCGCTCGCCAAAGCAACTCGGCGCAGCCTAGGCGACGTTGTACGCGAGGTATTGGAGCGAAACCTTTCGGAATTGGAATGGGAACAGCGCATCATTGCTCGTGCTGCGGATCTTCGATCGGGCCGTGTCCAATCTGCGCCTCTTGCCGTGATAGAGGGCGAGCTTGGGCTAAAAGATGCCTTGGTTGATGCCAGCATTTTGGATGAGATCCAGTGAGCTGGGAGGTCGAGCTAGCGCCCGACCTGGCGAAGTGGTTTCGGAAAGCTGATCTCCAGAATGCCCGGCCTATTCGTGCCGCGCTCCGAGCGATCACCATACTCGAAAACCCCCGGGACCGAGGCAAGGCCCTCACTGGAGGGATGTCCGGCCTGTGGGGGTATCGCTTCGGCGATTATCGAATTGTCTGCGATCTGCAAGATGCGCGTCTGGTCGTTTTGGTGATTGATGTTGATCATCGCAGCAGTATTTATGGATGAACACGGGATTCCCGATTTACGGGGCGCTCAGTAGCCAAAGTTGGGCTGAATTGGCGGGGATCGAAGCTGCTGCAGATGCCCGACACTATCTTGTCCCGCTCAAGGTTCCCCTCCTGACAGGCGAGGGCTGTGCTGAGGGGTATTGAGAATGACAGCAATATTAGACTCAGTTCATGCCAATTGATAAAAATGCCAGCGGGACACAGCTTCGTGAATTTCTGAACGATGCCCGCGAAGCGATCTTGTGGAAATGTGAGGGCTTGAGTGATGCCCAAGCACGTACTGCCTTGACTCCAACCGGCACCCATGTCATGGGCCTGCTGCTCCATCTGGCCGTCACCGAATCCGAATATTTCATTGCATGTCTTGGACGGGAAATTGAGGACCCCGTTATCCGGGGCGTCATCGAAGCCGAGGACGCTCAGGCAGACTTCCTCCCTCCGCCTAATATGACGCTTGTCGATGCGGTTAAGATCTATCGGGAGACAACCACCGCAGCCGATGCAGTACTCGACGAATTGGAACTGGATTCCCCGGCCGTTGTGCCGTGGTGGATAAAGCATCGGCACACTACGGTGGAACGCCTCCTGGTGCACATGATCGCCGAGTCTCACCGTCATGCCGGACACTTGGATATCGTGCACGAGCAGTTAGACGGCTTCATCGGATTGCGCCCATCCGCGCCGAACATTCCAGACCTCACGCCAGATCAGTGGAAAGAGCAGCGTCTGCGGATGAAAGAGCTAGCCGACAGGGCATAGCCAAAGCATCAGCCATCCCGGTGAAGGGTCCCGTTACGAGCGTGGCATGTTCACATCAAGGATGATCCGACCCGGACATAACCCCCTTAGCGTGAATTTCCGTACCACTCATCCTCAGACCCCGATTATTCACCGGTGGGGCAGGGAGCTCGGCCGGTCATGGGATCGCAGCGCTGGCTGGGAAAAATCCACAGGTATTGTCTGGGTACGGTGGAATTCTCGCTGGTGACCTGAGTACAGTGACAGTTCCAGCTGGAACCAAGATTCGTTTTTATGGACCTCATAATGAGTCAATTTTGATTCTCTTGGAAATAAAATCGAGTTGTCTCCTCGCTGGCCGTTTACACAACGCGCCGCAGAAGTTGCCCGGCCCGGCGATATCGTCCCTGACTACCTGCTGTATCCGCCAGCAGGGCTGAAAATCGTGGGTGGCCCGGTAACAGTTGAGACTCCAACACGCGTATCCGAGCTCGTTAAAAATGGTAGAAGTTTCGACTGGCTGCTTGTCGAAATGTTGCAAGCCCAAGCCCATAGCAACTGATGAATGGAGTAGTTTTGCCCTATATCGCTGATGGAACAACGGTAGGAGAGCCGCAAGTTAAAGGGTGGTTAGGGCGTGTGAAGCGTCCTAGTAAACATCAAGAACTTGTTGGACTCGCCGGTATTCCAGCCACCTTTGGTCAATGGACTGCCTTTGGCTGGCTTGAACCAGGATCTGAATACACGGCCGGGCTCTTTCCAGAAACCTTTGTCCAGGCTCTTGAAGTGGCTGCAATGGATCCTGTCTTCGTCACGAGGGGCTTTCATATGTGCCAGTATTGTTCAGCTTCTTCAGGCAGTTTTGGTCCAATAGCCTACCGGACGTTCCACGGCGGCCAGCTTCAGCTGGGTTCAGCTTGCTTGAAAGTTACCGATCGTCAGCAACGAGTGTGGCTGGCCCCCACTCTTGTTTTGCATTACATCAGCGAACATAACTACCGTCCACCAACTGATCTCTTGGAATCTTTTCCCGTGTAAATGCGAGCGTTGCATGGAACGCTCCAAGGAGACGAGCGAAGAGCCGGGTCAGCCTCAGCGATCCTCGTCGCGCTGGTTGCGCTCGTTCTGGCGGTGACTATCGGATTACGCAAAATTAGGGAATTGGCTATCCATGTAACTGCCGTGATTATGCGGCCTGTGGGGTTCGCCAGGGTCTTTCGAGCGGTGTTTCGGCGAGTGTGCACGGTAGTGGATGGGGCGCCGGTGGCAGGATGCGGACATCCTTCGGCTTTCGGTGGATGACGGCCACGCTTGTGTAGGGGGCGGCTAAGACGGCAACGACGACTCGGCAAGCTAACACCGATCGAGTTTGAGACCATAAACAAGACCACTCAACCGGTCACCGAAATAGCAACCCAAACTGTCAACTAAAACTTGGGCAGACCCGCACTCGGTTCATACGCTCTTGAAGTTGGTGCTACCAACATAGACTACAAGAGTCGAACTGCGACACTCACATACAAAGGCCAAAATTTTATGACGGCAGGATCGGCTTTTGGATTGATACCGTGAACGAGAAAATTTTTTGATTCAGTCGCTCCGAATACCGGCCCAATGTCACCACATAAGCAACAATTCAACTGGACGGAAAATACTTCATGGTAATAAGAGTAGCGCCGTTATCAAAATTTTTCGCTCTATTATTGAGTATGATTCTCTGCCTAACGCTTGTGTCATGTGAAATCGAGCCAACTTTGCCCTCTAATATTGAAGATAAGGAAATCTACGGTTCCTGGAAACTCGAAGGACCAGATGACCAGCACTCGACTCTTATCTTTAAAGATAACGGAACTGTACAAATTGAAAACCTTCCGAGCGACGCCTTTCATTCTGATTCCCTCGTGACTGACATTTCCAAACTTTCTTGGACCGATTCGATTAATCTTATGGGATCATGGGTTTTAGTTGATGACGCGGGCAGCCCAGTCGTGAGAATAACCGGAGACGAGTCTTTCGGTAACCACAAATTATGGTTTGCCATTCAAGAGGATGAAAAGATACTCACAGCTTTGGCTGGTGGTGGCGGCGGAATTGTTGATATGAAATTTTTCTACCAAGGCGTGTCTTAGATCCTTGAATCCCAAGATTTTCTTTGCGCATCTCATCACCATCCTATTGGGCGAGAACGCCTCTCACGCTGTGAAAAAAGCAGTGATGACGCAGTCGGTGTCTTTGAATCCATGGCGGTTAGCGGTTAGTCTGCAGTTGGTGGTTTGTGAGGATTTAAGCCCCTGATGGGAGTTCTCGCATCCACTGCAAATCCCATCGTTTTTGCGCCGATAATAAAGATTACGTCGACTAAAGCTGATGGTGAACACTTCCCTCCCCATGAAACATTGCTCCCAACAAAATAGCGTGTTACTGTGATACGTAACGCTATAGCGATACAGGAGAAGATGATGGCACAGCTGAACATTCGGATTGATGATGAAATCCGCGAGGAGTTCGACGCGCTTGCACAAGCAAAGGGACTGAACACTAGCGACCTGCTGCGGAACCTGATTTCGCGAGCCATCGGTCGCGATGAGGGCCGACCTGTAGATGCAACAACGCCCCAATCTTTGTCGGCCTTCCAGCGCCGACAGCTGGCGCTCCTGCACGAGGTCCTGGCTAACACTACGAAATTGCCGGAAGGGGAGAAGGATTATCACCTGTCTATGGTCGAAGTGCTCACTCGCGGTTACACGTCCGAGTACTACAAAACATTCCAAATGATCCAACCTGAAATGACGGCCAGGGAAAGCGCTCTGGTGAGGGACATCTTGGACATGTTCGATGTCATTGAACGCAGCGTTGAGCGCCTGACCGATGCGGGGCGCGCCTCACTCGGCGATACCTACGCATTGCGCTTCCGCGGGTTCGACTTCAACAACCCACTTGAAGGCAAACTCGCCTCCTACGCTCACTACCTCATCAATGATGGCAAGTGGACCCGACTGGCTGACCGCTTCGATGACGTGCATGAGCGAGGCAATTCCCACATGCCAGTGCTGGCCACCTACCAGCGAATGTTGTCAGTATCGAAACCTCTTTGGGACAAAATGATAATGTCAGGTGGCGGCCCAAACAACTACACCTACACCGTCGAACAGCTCCAAATAATTCGCGGTGCCTGGTCGTACCCCAGGGACTGACAAGCTATCTTCGGCTTCGTCAGATGGTTTCGGTCATGTCCCGACAGGGCCGATCACTAAACGGTCTTTGCCTGACTGCTGTGCGTCTTGGACATAGGGCACAAGTCTTTCCCAGGCCGATTGTCCTGACAGGCCTTCCCTTTACCCTGCCCGCATGTAGGACATGGAGAGCTGTTGATTTGCCGCTGCTTTGGTTTGCACGTGTTGATAATTCCTCCACCGAGCGGTGCGCCAGTCGTTCCCTTATATACCATAGGGAAGACTTTACCGAAGCAGGGACCATGCCTAGCCACAGTATGCTGTGAACATGACAACCTCCGTGCCCTTGCTTACTTCTGTTTCCCTGTACCCGGGCAATGGTTCCTTCATCGTAAAGTACGAACTGAGCGGTCCAGTGCCGCAGTTAGACACTTTCCTGATCGGCATCCATGGTGTCAGCCAAGACGGCCAAACAATTCGACAACTCGGCACTAAGTTCCTAGACGGCGATTGCATCGCGAACTTTGTGTTCGACCACAACGCAGCTCGCCAAGAAAACGTGGACTATGTACCGGTTGGCCATGACCCGCGGGTAATACACACTTCGTTCCCTTCTGCCCCACTCGAGGCACTTGGGACATCGCAAAAACTCCGCGGGTACCTGAACTACACGGGCGAAGACCGCCAAGCCGACATTGAAGTCCATATCATCAGTTAGTTTGGTTCTCTGCGGGGGACGTAAGGGACTGACCCGGCTTTTCTTGAGAAAGTCAACGAAACCCGGGGTAGTCCCAACTTCCATTGCGTACTCCTAGTACGACTCCTGAAACTACGAAAGTCAGTCCTGCCGCTGGATCGTAGCGTCGCCTCTCGCCCGCATATGTGAGGTGTGTCAAGGATCTGGGACGTTGGTTAGTTTTTTTCTGGGTTAGGCAGCGAGGTGTTGTTTCTGGTTTTGGGTGGTGAAGTTGGCCATGGCCGTTGCCGGCGGTAGGCCGTCATTGTGGGTGTGTGGTCTCCACCGGTTGTAGAAAACCTCGATGTAGCGCATGGTGGTCCGCCTGGCTTCTTGGCGGGTGTCAAAGCTGTAGTGGTGATAGAACTCGTTCTTCAGGGACGCGAAAAATGACTCAGCCACGGCAATCCCAACACACGCCCTTGGCCCCCATGGACTGGCGGATCCTGTTGCCAGCGCACCAGGATCCAAGTTCACGGGAGGTGTATTGCACACCATGATCGGAATTAAGCCGAATTCGGCTTAATTCCGATTATGCCGAGGAATCAGTTAAACCGAGTGACGAGCTCCTCACCGCGTCATTCCGGTGATCAGGGATATAGTCCTCGGCTTAACATTCTGGCTCACTTTCGTCCCATACGGAGTGACTCCATCACAAAGGTATGAGCAGTACCCCGGACTTCAGCGCCGTCCCCGTGCTGACCGAAGCGAAACAAGCACTAAATGGGCTGCCGCGCCCGTCCCATGACGGCTTCGCACACGAGGGCTGGCCTGACCATTGCCAAACATGAAAGTTCGACAACAGCAATAATCCACGAATCATTAAGCCGAGAAACTAGACGTGAATTCGCGGAAACACAGGTCCGCAGAGCCGTCACTCGGTTTAAAGGATTCCTCGGCATAATCGGAATGAAAAATTGCGCCGGCACGTAGATGGCCGCGTTCTCTGGCCATCGTCAGCGCGCTGACACACAGGGAGGCACGCATGTGATCTGCCATGGCCCAGCCAACGATCATGCGGGTGCATAGGTCGATGACGGTGGCTAGGTACAGCCATCCCTCACCGGTGCGCAAGTAGGTGATGTCGCCGACTAGGCGGGTGCCTGGGGTTGCAGCGGTGAAGTCTCGGCCGATCAAGTCTTTGAAGACTTTCTCCGGGTCTGAGGGGATGGTGGTGCGTTTGAAAGCCCGCATTCGTCTGGCTGCCCAGCCATTCTCTGCCATGATCGAGGCCACCGTTCCCACGGAGATATCAACACCGGCTGTGTTGAGTTTTGCGTGGACCATGCGGTGGCCAAAGATCCCGTCGGAGGAATCAAAGACAGTCTTCACCTGATCGGTCAGCTCCCGGTGGCGAATGGTTGTGGGCGTATCTGTTGCTTCTTTCCAGCGGTAGTACGAGGAGCGTGGCACACCGAGTTGCCGGCACATCCAGGCTACTTTTTCTCCAGCGTTCTCCTGCTGCTGAACAAGACGATAGAGGTCATCTACCGTTGTTCTTTGGCGATAGACACGCTGAAACTTTTTTTAAGAATTCATTCTCCCTTTCAAGCTCGCGCATTCGAACTTCCATAGCCTTGTATTTAGCGGCATCCACGGGTAAATCAGGTTTAGGGCCGCCACCTTCGTGGCCCTCGTGGGAGAGCTTGATCCAGCGTTTGAGTGCGGTCAGGGAGATGCCGAGTTCAGCAGCTACAAGAGCTAATGGTCGGCCAGAGGATTCAGCCAAGGCAACGGCATCAGCTTTGAACTCATCGGAATAGGTTGGTCGAGAAGACATGGGAACAATCCTTTCAAAGACTGATGCTCCTATAGGTGTCAAGCGACTGTTTTCAGTGTTTGCAGCTGCTGATAATCAGTGAGCCACTTTTGGTATTCAAGGGCTCGTTTCTGGTCTTTGGTGATACCTCGTTCGAGTCTGGATAGGCGGTTGAGATCGCAGTCCAGGAACTGCGCCGCGGCAGTGAGAGTGAGCCCAATTTCGAGGCGGAAGGCTCGGAGGTCTTTGCCATGGAGGACCGGTTGCGGGTTGGTGAGCAGGTGAAAGACTTCCCTGGCAATGGCACGTTTGAGGCACCGCAAGATTTCCTTCTTCGTCTTACCGTCGGCCGTGCGCTTGGCAACGTAGATTTTCGTCATTGGATCGCTGGCCATGCGTACCAAAGCGATTTGATACAAGGCAGAGTTCGCTGCCCTGTCGCCGCCACGATTGAGGCGAAACCTGTTCGTTTGTCCAGAGGAGGCCGGCAACGGCGATACGCCGCAGAGAGCCGCAAAAGCAGCCTCGCTGTGTAGCCGCTCAGGATTGTCGCCGGCTGTAATGAGCAGCTGGCTGGCAATGATTGTGGAAACTCCCCTTACGGCGGTCAGGGCCGTGTTTACCTGCTCTACGAGAGCCTGAAGTTCACCCTCGCAGATAGTAATTTCCTCATCTAGGTAGATATACCTTTTCGCCAATCGTTTCAGCGTTGAACGCGTTGCCGTTTCCACACAGTCAGCCCTTACATGAGTATGGGAAGCGGCAAGTTGGCCCACGAGCTTCTTGGTGGAAAGGCTCTGGTACTGGGCACGAACCTTCTCTGGAGCCGTGACGAGAAGACTCTTGATCTGGGTAACAACCTCAGCGTGCGCCTTCAATGCTGATCTGCGCCCAGCATGGATGACCCGGATGGCTTCTACCGTGCCGATACTGGTTTTCGGAGTGACGACGTCTTGATGGGTCAAGGCAGTGTGCGCTGCAGTGTAGGCGTCAATGGCATCGGATTTACCCTTCATACGGCGCACCACTTTGGCCGGGCGGATCACTTCCACGACTTCAATATTTCGGGCTTGAAGATGACGGGTCAATCCTGCCCCGTAGGAGTTGGTCCCCTCGATTCCTACCCGCAGGAGTTCTCCTTGGCAGGTGATAAATGCTGTCAGTGCCTGATATCCCGCTTTCGTTGCCGGGAACTGCACCGCGCTGAGGTGCTCGCCGTGCAAACTGATCACCGCCGCGTAATGGGTGTCTTTATGTGTATCTACACCCGCGATAATCTGAGCCATGGCCTGCTTGTTGCCTCATAGCAATACCTCCGGGAAGCTGAGTCGTTGCCTCATTTAGAAACCTCCGCTAGGGCCTTTTATTCCACCAGGTATTGACAGGTGGTTTGGTCGGCGGAATTTTCTTGGCTAGGGAGAGCTTTTCCAGCTCGCCGGTCAGCGCGAGGATCTCGCGTTGGAGATGGGCCGGCTTGATGCGCTTGAAGGCGGCGTTCATGGTGATGATCGGACGCTTTCGGACCGTCGGGTCTTTGATGGCCCGCTGGTGTGGGGTCGCTGGCACGTCGTAGTGCTTGATGACTTTGGCGCCGTAGCGCTGCTTGGAGACGAGCTTTTGTTGGGGCAGCAGGTAATTGGTGAAGGACCGGTCGAGCTCCCAGATCTGGTTGAGTTTAGCCAGCTCCGCCGGGGTGTCATAGCGCAGGTAGCCGACGAGTTCCCGGACCCTGGCCCAGTTCTTTTGCTCCACATGGGCGCCATCATTTTTGTTGTAGGGCCGGGACCTGGTGAACGTGATCTTGTGGTCCTTGCAGTAGTTGAACAAGTGCTCGTTAATGAACTCACTGCCGTTGTCGCTGCTAAGCCGAATTCGGCTTAGCTCCGATTATGCCGAGGAAAACGCTAAGCCGAGGGAGCGTGCTGTGGGCCATGTTCTGCGGGGAATTGGGGTATTTTCCTCGGCTTAGTGTTTCCGACTTTCTCCGGGGTTACGTTCGTCTTATCCATTGGTCCAGTGGAAGGGGAATGTCATGGAACCGACGGTCAGGGAAATTGGTGAGCGGGTTGTTGCTGCATTGGTGGTGGCTGAGTATGCGCCGCTGACGATCGGCAACTACCGGAAGTGGATCCGGTGGTTGGAGCTATTTTCCAGGGAGCAAAATGGCGTATATACGCCGGGTTTGGGTGCAGAATTCGCTGCGCTGACGACGAGCCCTCGGACGGGGAAGTTCAGTGTTCAGCGTTGCCGTGACTATCACCGGCTGGTGACAGTCTTTGATTCCTATGTTCTGACCGGGCGGGTGGACCTTTCGGTGAGAAAGCGCGGACAAGGTCGTGGGCTTCCACAATCCCAGGAGTTTGCCACACTCTTGAGTGCTTGGTCCGAAGAAATCGAACTGCGAGGATTGGCTGCAGAGACACAAAACGGATATGTCCGGATGGCCCTCGACTATCTCCTGTACTTAGAAGGTATCGGGGTGAGGTCGCTTCAGGATGCTGAGGGTGCCAGTGTGTTGGGATTTCTGGGATCGCTACGGGCGCGCTGGGCGGCTGGCACGATGTGGGCTGCGGTGATCAATTGTCGCCCGTTCCTGCAGTTCATCCAACGTCCTGATCTAGTCGATGCCCTGAAAATGGTGGCGGCGAAACGGCACCACGACATCATTTCAGTGCTGGGGAACGATGAGGAGGAAGCCGCCGTTCAGGCCTGTCTGGGCGGGAAGATCCCTGCTCGGGACGCAGCGATCACCTTGCTGGCGTTAGTCACCGGTTTGCGTGCTTGTGATCTGGTTGCCTTGCGCATGACTGATATCGACTGGCGGACCCTGACGATCGGGATTATCCAGCAAAAGACCGGCAATCCTTTGACGCTGCCGATACCTCCCGTGATCGCGGAGAAACTTGCAGAATATGTCCTCGATGAGCGTCCTAAGTCGGCGGACGGACATGTCTTTTTACGATTGCTGGCGCCCTATACGCAGCTGGCTGACCATGCTGGTGTCTATGCAGTGATCAGAAGGGTGTTTAAGGCGGCTGGGGTGGATCGCCCACGGGTCGGCACAAGGCTGCTGCGCCACAATGCGGCATCTAAACTCCTGCGTGCTGGAACACCATTGCCGACGATATCGGCGGTTCTGGGCCATTCGAACCCCGATTCCACCAATGTTTATCTGAGTACAGACACCGAGCATATGCGTGCGTGTGTCCTGCCACTCCCGGAGATGGAAGGAGTGCTCTGATGAACGTGCCGAGATTCTCTAGTGTGTTCGCACCCGATCTCGAACAATTCCTTGCTTTCAAGGAAAGTATGGGCATCCAATGCACATCCCGCCTCTGGCATTTGCAGAATTTTGACCGTTACTGCACGGATCATGGACTGCAGAATTTCGACCGGTCAACCGTTGAGGGGTGGGTGACTTCCCTGCAGGCGAGCCAGCCACATTCCTGCCGATCCTGGATGTCTTACATCAGGGACTTCGGTCGATGGGAGAGACTCAACGGCAACGAAAACGCCTACGTGCTATCGGATCAGTGGAAAGCCAAATTTCTCCGCCCGCAACCGTATCTGCTGACGCAAGAGGAAATCAGCCGGTTTTTTGCCTCCGCGGCCCGGTTGAAAACGCTCACACCTTGGAAATGGCAGGGGCCCGCGTTCTTCGCGCTCATGCATTCCTGCGGGCTACGCACCGGCGAGGTCCGCAGCCTCCAGCGCGAGGATGTGAACCTCGCTGAAGGATTCATTGACGTGCACTGGTCCAAGGGCAACCGCAGCCGTCGGCTTCCGGTCACCGGAGAGATCAGCGGCATCCTGGAGGTCTGTGATCAGGCGTTGCAACGGGCCTTGGACAATGAACGCACCTCATTCTTCGCCTCCGCCACTGCAGAGCCGCTGACGGCAGGCATGATCGGTTTCATGTTCAACAAGATCTGGGACCAAGCCCGGTTACCGCGGACCACCGAAGGTAAACAGCCAAGACCGTACGACTTTCGACACCACTTTGCCTATGGCAACATCGAGAGGTGGATGGCCGAAGGTGTTGATGTGAACACCATGCTGCCCTACCTGGCCCGCTATATGGGACATGCCTCGCTGGAGAGCACCTATTACTACGTTCATACATCCCCGGATTTCATGAACGGCTACGCCGATCTGACCCGTGGGAGCCAGGAAATTTTGCCCGAGGTGGGATTCGAATGAAACGAGACACGAGCACCGATGCCCCGAATTTCTGGGGCTACGCACGCAACTATTTGCATGACTACATGCCCAAAGTTAGGGGCCTGTCGCCCAAGACCATTGAAGCGTACCGGATCTCCTTGGAATGCTTCGTGAGCTTTCTTGTTGGTGAGCAGCATATCGAAAGCAAGGACATCAGCTTTGATCACTTCGAGCGACGGTTGCTCAAGGCGTGGCTGATCTGGATGCGGGAAACCAAGAGTTATCAGCCAAAGACGGTGAACCTGCGCCTGACCGCCATCAAGGCGTTCCTGCAGTATGCCTCCCAGGAAGACCTCCGTTTGGTGGCACTCCAACAGGCTGCAAAGGCTCTCAAAGCCCCTGCCCTGGCGAAAAGGCCCATCGAATACCTTGAACAGCACGAGACCATGGCGATCCTTGCTGCTTTCAACGGCACCAGCATAAAGTCCCGGCGCAACCGCATGCTGCTAATACTTCTTTACGAGAGCGCAGCACGCGTCAGTGAGCTCACCACTCTGACCTTGGGAAACCTGAAGTTGGCGAAACCGGCCCACCTCACGCTGACCGGCAAAGGGAGCAAAAGCCGCGTCGTTCCTCTGGGCGACACAACGGTCGAGCACCTGCAGGTCTACCTCGAAGAATTTCATCCCCAGTGGGTGTCCTTGCCCGCCACGCGCCCGCTGTTCTACAGCCTCCATCTCGGTGAACCGACCCGACTCTCGGAAGACAGCCTCTCAGCAATCCTCAAGAAGGCCGGAGACATCGCCCGAGAGTCCTGCCCATCGATCCCCGCCACGTTGCACTGCCACATGATCCGCAAGACCAAAGCGATGGACCTCTACAAACAAGGAATCCCATTGCCCATCATCATGCAACTGCTCGGACACGAAAGCATGAGCACCACCTCGGCCTTCTACGCCTTCGCCACCCTGGACATGATGCGCGAATCCATGAACACGGCCACCCCCGGCATCAACCACGCCACCGCGGAGTGGCTCAGCGAGAAAAACCTGCAAAAGCTCTACACCCTCCGGTAACCACCGAAACACTAAGCCGAGGAAAATACCCCAATTCCCCGCAGAACATGGCCCACAGCACGCTCCCTCGGCTTAGCGTTTTCCTCGGCATAATCCGAGTCGTTCCCGATGATCGGGAACGGAAATGCGGCCATGACATATTGCAGGGCTTCAAACACCCATTTGGCGGCCTTGTTCTGCACCGAGCGGTTGACGGTCCAGCCCGTGGAAATATCCGTCACTGTCAGGGTAAAGCAGAACTCACCGGAGGCGTTCCCGCCCTCGTGGGCGACCAAGTCGATCTCCACGAAACCAGGCACGGCGTCATCCCATTCGGCCCACGTCCGCATCGGAATCTGCGACTTCAACAAGGACCCGGGCTTGGTGTGGGAGCGTCCATGCGGGAGCATCGTGGATCGGGCTCCTGCCAGTTTTCTATCGATGGTTGCTGCGCTCATCCGCACCAGCAATGCCGCTTGGGCATCCGTGATGACGAGCTCCTTTTCCTTGCGCAGCAGTGGCACCAGGGCCGGCATCATGGGTGCCAACAACTTCCCTGCCGGGGCCCGCAACACCGACCAGCACAACACCAACGGCGGGATCAGGTCCGGCCCGTAGAGTGGCCTCCTGCCCGTCCTGGGTTTCGGTGGTGGAGGGTTCAACGCATGCCGCAATGCCGCACGCGCGTAGTCCCGGTGCCAGCCCGTCAACTCGACCAATTCATCAAGGATCCGGGTCTTTACAGCCCGCGAGGACCTCTTGTAAGTCAGGGCCCGCTTCTTCACCACTGCTTGTCGTTGCGCCATTGTCAGCTCCATAGAAACTGGCGTACCCGATACCGCAAACACGAATTTGACGCCACGCCGAAGCGGAGGAAATCAAATGAGGCAACGTATACGGCTACGCGGAGGTTTTCTATGAGTCAACGCGGCCTGTTTCCCATCCTTCTAATCTGCCTACAATTGAAAGGTGGCGATCAGGCTGGCAGACAAGACGTTGACGAGATCACTGGCCGTGCTCAAGCTCCTATAAGGTCATGCCCGCTTGACCGCCACCTAATAGAAGGCGTCCGCCGAGCAGACAGATCAGATTCAAGACAAACCCCGCCTGGAGCCGTCAGTCTCACATAGGGTCACCCGGCAGAACACCCAATACCAGTATCAACGTCCCAGATCCTTGACACACCTCAGCTGGGTGCGTTGGCGGCGCAGTTAGTAGAGCGACTCTCTCGCACCCGTGTGGAAGTCCGGAGTTTTGCCGCTCTGGTACTTGTTCGGGTTGTACTCAACGACGACTGGGAACCTGATTGGTTTACTCGATTCGCCGCCTGGTATTCAACGCAAGACGAAGTGACCGAAAATAACCCGGTACGAGGATGCAAAACCCCGCACCTGGCATCTGGCGCGACCAAGAGGACAATAGGGTCGGGTTTGCCATTGCGATCACTCATTTTAATTCGCGTTGAACCGTTGACATTCAGTACTCCGCCGCCGCAGAGCGACACTTTCGGGACCTTCTTCATATCGGGTCCGCGAGGATGTGGAGTCTCGAACCATAGGGCCACGCACCCGCAAGCGAAGGCCGACGAAACGCGAACGGCAATCAACAACTTGAGACAAAAGCACGACTCAATTAAAAAACACCTAGGTGTCCCGCAGGTGGACGAACCGCGTGCCGCGGACAGGACATCGTTGGCGCAGGTTTGCTGATCAGCCGTACTCAGTGCCAGCATCCGCCGTAAACGGCCGATCAAGCGCCTGATGAGAGTTCCGGTGGTGCTCGTTGAGACCGCAACAAGCTGAGCTGCCAGCTCCAGCAGGGCAGTGCGCGCTCGGTCTGCACTACCTGAGATGAGCACCAGAGATTCACTGTCACTCCGGGTGACCTCCACAGGATGATCTACTGCAGCCGCGACGACTCCCGGGAAAGAGCGGCTCAATTTTCACTTAGCGTAGGATTTATCCGATTTCTGCGGCGAGCCCAAAAACAGGCCAACTACGTCATTTTGGCTTTCTACGGGAGAATAGGAGTATCGGGAATCGCCCGCAACCGTAAGGAGCAGTTCGTGTCTGAAGCTACGCCAGAGGTCCGTATTGTTGTTGGTGTTGACGGTTCGCCAGCCTCCGTCCGCGCACTCAAAGAAGGTGCTCGGTTGGCAGCAGAGCTAGGTGGCGCAGTGGACGCTGTAGCGGTCTGGGAAATGCCCACCAAACACGCCAGCTACGCGGCATTGGGCATTGGGAATTTTGAGGAAGGTGCGCAAAAGGTTCTGCGCGACGCGCTCTTCCAGGCCTTTGGTGAGAACGTACCCAACTCTGTCTCGGCCCGACTCATCAAGGGACCGGCCGCCAGTGGGCTCGCCGCCGTTGCAGAAGGTGCGCGCATGCTCGTTGTGGGAAGGCGTGGTCATGGCGGCATCATGGGCTTGCTGCTCGGTTCCGTCAGCGCTGCAGTGGTCAACCAATCGCCCGTGCCCGTACTCGTGGTTCAGTAATGCTCCTGGTTCAGAAGGAACTGTGCTGTGCCGCAGCTTCGGCCCTCTCCAAGGCAGCCGCAAGCTGGGCCACGGCTTGCTGGTAGGTCCCTATCTGCTGCTCCGTCAGAGCCTCACTACTCAGCGCGGGGGAGAGCCGTCCCGCAACAGCTACTGCTCTGATAAGGGAGGCAGTTTCAGGAACGCCAACATCGCTCATATCCGGAAAATCAATGGCTGCAGCCGGGTCCAATTCGTAACGGCTCCATTGGACGAGCAGTGACTCATGCCAGGCCGAGGTCTCCTCAAGAGCAGCAACAAGTGCGAGGTCTCGCTTGTTGGCAGCCGCCTGACGTGCGTGCCGACGGGCATAAAAATGTGTTCCAACGGCCGTGGCAGCCGCCACCAGAACCAAGGCACCAGATAGTGCAGGCGTTTTCATCGCCGGGATCAAGATCATGGGCATCACTATGCACAGGCCCGTGAACGTGTACCAAAACGTTGCGTCGGGATCAGCTTTGCGGCGGATTGCTGAGCCTGCCATCCATACGGTGGCTGCAGTGGTTGCCACCACTAGAACTGCAAGAACAAGGAACACCATTTTGTCTCGACCTCCCGGCACCTTGGCCGGACTGCCCCGTCCGGACGCACGCACAGGGCCAAATTAAATAAGCCCTTACCTCAATTGGAAGCCGATTTTTACTCACGGTCAAGGGCCGGCCCGGTCTAGGACTCATCGGCGGAGAGTTTTTGCTCAGGGCAGGCGCGGGCCAACTGTGAGTAGCGCCGAAATAGCGAACATCATGATCAGTGAGTATCGGAACATGAGGCGTGCCCAACGATCGTTATCCGTGGTGCGAAGCCCGCGAACGGCCAAGACGAGCCACCCGGCTCCGAGGACTGCCATCAGGGCCGTGTAAAACCAGCCGGTATAGCCAAAGAGCTGGGGGAGAAGTGAAACAGCCACGAAAACGGCTGTGTACACCAGGATCTGAACCTTGGTGTTGGCAACACCTCGAACAATTGAAATGACAGGCACCTTGGCTCGGGCATATTCCTGCTGCCGGTAAATGGAGATCGAATAGAACGCTGGCAGCTGCCAGAAAAATAGTATGAGGAAGACTATTGCTGCGCCGGCGTCGAGCTCGTTGCTGGCTCCAACATAGCCGCCCAGAATGGGTGCGGCCCCGGATACGCTGCCCACCAAGGTGCCGTGGATGGACAGGCGTTTGGAAAGCATGCCGTAGAGCACCACATAAGCTAAAAAGCCGGCCAATCCCACGAACACAACTAATGTGTTGGTCCACGCCACTAGTACGGCCATGCCGCCTAGACCGAGAAGGGCGGAGTAAATGAGAGCATTGCGTGCCCCCACACCTCCCGTGACAGTGGCCCGCTTTTTAGTCCTGGCCATCAACGTATCAATATCGCGGTCAAGAACATTGTTCAGAACGCAGGCGGAGCCAATGACCAAGGTGGTGCCGATGCATACTGCCAAGAACAGGAACCAGTCCAGCGCGCCAGGACTGGCAAAGAGGAACCCGGCGGCCGCCGTGAGTACATTTCCATACAGCACCCGCGGTTTGGTCAGCGAATAATAACGCAGTACCGAAGCACGCCATGATGATCCTGTGGCACGGGCAGCCAATGCGCTGTCTTTACCATCCAGGTGCGTCGTACCGTCAAAACTGGTGCTTACGTCTAGATGGTCCGGCTGACCCGGATCGGAAAAACTGCGCACGGCCATGGGCAACTCCAAGAGTGAACGGTGATTCTCACCAGCGTATCGCGGCTCGTCACAAACCATCAGCTACGGAGACCTAGGTAACGATTATCTGCTCTGGAACGCAGGCTGTAACAGTTGGGAGTTCTTTCTGCCCGGACTGCTGCGAGGAGCACAGCAAAGATCTACCGTGAAATAACTCATATATGAGCTAAACATTGTCACTTCCGGAAAGGGTGATTCCCATGAAATACATCAAAGCCTGGCTAGCAGTTGTGGGGTTGCTGGCCGCATTTATCCTTATAGCACCCGCGCCGGCACAGGCGGCGCCCTACTGTGGCATTACGTGGGGCTCTCTCGCCAAGACGGCAGGGAGCGCTTCTAACGCCACAGTTGCCAACGTTCGCGCAGGTCAGCACGCGTGCTTTGACCGCTTGGTGGTGGATCTCAAGGGCCAAGCCAATGGCTACACCGTTGAATATGTGACTGAAGTGGTGCGGCCAGGCAGCGGCGTGGCAGTTCCCGTGCGGGGCGCGGCCGATCTAAAAATAACCGTCAAAGCTCCCGCTTACACCAGCAGTGGCGCGGCTAGTTACACTCCCGCCAACCGTAACGAGCTGGTCAATACAGCCGGGTATGCCACCTTCCGTCAGGTAGCCCTAGCAGGCAGCTTTGAAGGTACCACCACCTTGGCCTTAGGAGTCCGGGCCAGGCTCCCCTTCACGGCATTTGTTCTGAACGGACCAGGCAATACATCCCGCATCATTATTGACGTGGCGCACCGCTGGTAGGCACCTGCCGCCGCTGTTAGAAGTCTCGAGTGCCGCTGTTGTACTTCTTCAAGTACGACGGCGGCACTCACCTTTTTCCTGACCGCCGGCTCGGTCTTCGGTGCGGCTTTGCCTATCGCGATAATCGGATTTATATACGTATAGATTTAGGCTTCTATTGATCTAGCCATATCTATATATTATAATTGTGGTATGGGCAATTCGAGGGAAGTCCCGGCGGATCGGGACGCGTCATCCACCCCACTCAGTGCGGCGGACCTCATTGACGGGCTCGCTCTTCCCACCCTTGAACCGCTGTCGTGGTTCATTTCCTCCATGCAGGCATTACCGCCGCTGCCCATTCCCGGAACAAACAGTGCGCAGCCTGATGAGGGCCCATCGGAAATTGCTGCGCCCCAATCGCAGCTTGAGAGTGTCCGGGCGCTGATAGACGGCTGTGGTGAAGCACTTTCAGCTCTGCGGAGGCATCAGAACCAATGTGCAGCTCTGGTAGCACTCATGGTGGACCGCCTGGAATCTGCAGCCATGCTGGAAGGCGGGCTCTTGACGCTCGATTGGTGGCAGAAAGGCTGCGCCTTGGACCAGATTAGCGCCGAGCTGGCCAATATTTTGCATGTTCCTGAGAGTGTCGCTGGAGTGTTGATCGAGAAGTCAATGATGTTAGTGCGGAAACTTCCCACCTCCATGGAACTGCTCTCAGCAGGGGAATTGGGCTGGGATTTTGCGCTCATCATTGCGGAGGAAACCAGCCTTTTACACCAAGCCGAGATCCCGCAGGAAGCCATCGATTCTTTCGAGAAGCGTCTGTTGGAGCATGCCGGCAATAAAACTCTGCCAAGCTTTCGCTCTACCGCCCGCAGATTGCGAGAGCGCAGCTATCCCGAGACCATCGTGGCGCGGACCAGGCGTGCTTATGCTGACCGGAATGTGCGTGTCCACCGTGGATTTGACGGTATGTCCTGGTTTAGCCTTTACGGTCCAGCCCCTACTATCGAGGGGATCTGGGACCAGTGCACTTATACGGCACAAGCCGCCCGGGGCGATCATGAAGTCCGGACGCTCTCGCAATTGCGCGCAGACGTGGCGGCCGCCTTGCTGCTGAGGCAGAGTATGGACGAGAACGGCATCCATTTGCCAGCCTCATCACAGGCCGGAACCACAAACGCGGTGCCTGCAAACCCCGTAGTGACAAACACTGAGAGTACCCGTGGCCATTGGGGACAAATGGACGGCTCGGCTTCTGGCGGTGATTCCGGCGCTAGTCTCGATCTGCTTCCATGGCAGCTGCGGCCGGAGCCAGATGCATGTGGGGAGGGGCTTTTCCCCGACCCTGATCGCGGTGGGGCCCTGCTCCACCCGTGGCAAGTTCCAGTCTTTGAAGATGCCAACTACTACGACCCCTTGTTTCACGAGCCGGATCCTCGCAACCGCCCGGATTGGCTTTGCAATTCCCAGCTGCCAGAGTTGAGTATTGCAAGCACCGTCAGTGGTGAAGTATGGCCACCGCTGCCACAAGTCACTCCTGTCCTACTAGTTCCGGCGCTATCCTTACTCGGCGTGACCAATGAGCCGGCATGGATGGAGGGAACCGGACCTATAAGTATGGAAGTCGCCAAACGCTTGGCCGTAGAGGCCGGCAGCTTCCTCAGAGTCCTCGTTGATCCCCTAACTAATAGACCCATCGATCGGTATCCGGACCGTTATCGGATCGACCGCGCCATGCGGACCATGCTGCTGATTAGAGATGTTTACTGCCAGTTCCCCGGCTGCATGGCCAAAGCTATTAATTGCGATGTAGACCATGTTAAGAGCTTCGAAAGCGGTGGCAGGTCCATCTATAACAACTTGGAGCACCTGTGCGGGCACCACCATCGGGTTAAGCACTTCAAAGATGACAAAGACAGGCATGGTAGGCGGCGCTGCATTGCAGAACCCGAGCGTCAGAGCCTTCGGCTCCGTGGCTGGTCGCCCCGCGTGGAAGAAAACGGAACCATCTCGTGGATATCGCCTTCAGGCCGTTACTGCCCGCCAGAACCCCCGGAACAGCAACCGCCGGTCTATCCGAAATGGTTGAAAAAGATTATCCAGGGCTCGCTAGGGCAGCACCCCAGTGGTGGGCAAATTGGCCAGCGAATCTTAGCTGGCGAGCCGTTAGCTGCCGCAGCGAGGCAGGAGAGAAGCAACGATTCCTGGGACGGTGTTGTAGGGGACAGCGAGAGCTGGGACGGTGTTGGTTTGACCGAGGATTGCTGGGGTGGCGATACTCTGCCCGATCCTCCGGCGGCCACGCCGTACGACGAGGAAGACGACGCCATTCTGACTCGTTTGGCGATCCTACGGGCTCAAGATCAGCAGCTTCTGGGCCTCGCTGACGCAGCGTAGAGCTCCTTTAGTACCGTTCTGGCTCAGTGCCTAGGGCGAACCGGAATCCCCGGACACTATGGGGGAGAATCTCCACGAAGGTGTATTTCAAGGTTTGTAGCCAGGGAGTAAGAGGCAGTTCGCTGGCTGCGTCAATCTCTGTTTGCGATTCCAGTACCCGGGCAGTGCCCTTGAGTACCACACTCCAGGCTTCACTTTCGGTAAGTCCGTCTATCTCAAAAGCCACGGAATCATTGATGGTTAGCTCCGCCAACTTCGTCCCGGGATTGGTACGCATCAACAGTTTCCCATCATGGGCCAGATAGTTGATTGGAAAAATGTCTGGCATGTTTCCCACGCTTAGTGCCAACCTCCCAAAGCGTGTGTGTTCGAGGAAGCGCCAGGCTTCGTCTTCGCCCATAACCTGACCCGGATGCTCTTCACTGTTCATACTGTGATTATGCACCATTCGCCGAGCTGGCGGTGGTGCCAGCACTTTCCCGCAGCACTACCGTCCCTGTGACTGTCGATCCGGTCTGCGTTTCCGCCTCTAGCGCCAGGGTTGCCGCCAGCCGCCCTATTTCTTCAAGGGGCAGCCGGTAGGTGCTCAGTCCTGGGAAGTGGTCCCGCAGGGTGGGAATGTCATCAAATCCTGCAACCTGTACATCTTCGGGAATCCTTAGTCCCCTGGACCGCAGCGCAGTCATTGCTCCGAGAGCCATGACGTCGTTGGCGGCAAGGATGCAAAGGGGTGAGTCCAGGGAGGTACCTGCGGCAACGATCCCCAAGGTATCGAGGCATTCCAGGGTGGCGTTAAACCCACCGCGGCTCGAGAATTCGCCTTCCACAACGGCCAGGGGAGTTAATTCACGCTCAGTCAAGGCCTGGTGAAAACCTGACACGCGTGATCGCGCAGTGTTCCTGTCATGGGGTCCGGACAGAATGGCAAAGCGCACCAGTCCCCGGTCCACCAGCGCAGCAACCAGATCACGGGCACCTTCAAAGTTGCCAATGGAAATCACTTTGGCATGAGGGATGGAAGTGGCTCCCAAGGTGACAACCCGGCCGCCATTTTTGATGTACCGCTCCAGATTCCGGCTCAGCAGAGGGTCCTCTTCGAGGAAGCGTGACGTGGCAAGAATGATGGCATCTGTGCGGTAAGAGATGAATGCATTCACGGCCGCTAGTTCGGCGCTGTGAGTGGCGCTGTGAGTGGAACCGTCAGTGGCCCCGTCACCGCCGCCAAAATCTGTCCCCGCCAGCAGCACCTGGCGCCGCGACTTCAGCGCAACCTCCTGAACGCCGTGGGCAATCGCGGAAAAGTAAGGATCGGCGATGTCGTGCACCACCAGTCCCACTAGGCCCGTGGTTGAGCGGGCCAGCGCCTGAGCCTGCGCATTGGCTACGTACCCCAACTCTTCGGCGGCAACCCTGACCCGCTCGGTGATGTCGGCGGCCGGGTTTCGCGAGGAACCATTCAAGACGCGTGATGCAGTGGCTAGCGAGACGCCTGCAAGGCGGGCAACCTCAGTGAGTTTGACGGGCACAGCATTTTCCTTGTCATGAAGGACGCGGTTTGGTCTTGTGAACGGGTTGCCCCAATGATATGTTGAACAGCAGATGGAAAGCGCTTTCCAAGTATCAGGCCACGCCGGGCAGTCCGGCTCTCCAACAACACCATCCGGGAGATTCACATGACTCTGACAGCATCCACCGAGCAGGCAACTGCACAGTCCACATCTGTTGGCAACGAAGCCAGCAACGTCGCCGGCGGCAAGCCGCGCGTCATTCGCATTGCCATGAACGGCATCACCGGGCGCATGGGCTACCGCCAACACCTGCTGCGTTCCATCCTGCCCCTGCGTGAAACCGGGCTGACGCTAGAAGATGGCACCAAAGTTGGCATTGAGCCCATCTTGGTAGGCCGCAACGCCGAGAAGGTCCGCGAACTGGCGGAACTGCACAACGTTGAGCACTGGACCACCGATCTGGATGCGATCATCGCCGATCCCACGGTCGACGTCGTCTTCGACGCCTCCATGACCAGCCTGCGCGCCGCCACCTTGAAGAAGGCCATGGCCAATGGCAAACACATCTTCACCGAGAAGCCCACAGCGGAGACCCTCGAAGAGGCCATCGAGCTGGCCCGCATCGGCAAGGACGCCGGCATCACAGCAGGCGTTGTGCATGACAAGCTGTACCTACCGGGTCTGGTCAAGCTGCGCCGTCTTGTTGACGAGGGATTCTTCGGACGCATCCTCTCGATCCGCGGAGAGTTTGGCTACTGGGTGTTCGAAGGTGACCACCAGGCCGCACAGCGCCCCTCCTGGAACTACCGCAAGGAAGATGGCGGCGGCATGACCACTGACATGTTCTGCCACTGGAACTACGTCCTTGAGGGCATCATCGGCAAGGTCAAGAGTGTCAACGCCAAGACTGCAACCCACATCCCGGCTCGCTGGGACGAGGCAGGCAAAGAATACAAGGCAACGGCGGACGACGCCGCCTACGGCATCTTCGAGCTCGAAACCCCGGAAGGTGACGCCGTCATTGGCCAGATCAACTCCTCCTGGGCCGTACGCGTTTACCGCGATGAGCTTGTTGAATTCCAGATCGACGGCACCCACGGCTCCGCCGTCGCCGGCCTTAACAAGTGCGTCTCCCAGCAGCGCGCCAACACACCCAAGCCCGTCTGGAACCCGGATTTGCCCGTGACCGAATCCTTCCGCAGCCAGTGGCAGGAAGTCCCCGCGAACGCAGACCTGGACAATGGCTTCAAGCTGCAGTGGGAAGAGTTCCTGCGCGATGTTGTGGCCGGCCGCGAACACCGCTTCGGTCTGCTCTCCGCAGCCCGCGGCGTACAGCTGGCCGAACTGGGCCTGGCCTCTTCCGCCGAGCGCCGCACCCTGGACATCCCAGAAATCGAGCTTTAACAATGACACTCTCAATCACCCTTCCGCTGCCCAGCGGCGAGTTAGAGAACCTGACGCTGAATGCAACTGGTCCTTGGCGCAAACCCACCGAGCTGATCACTTCCCGCAAGGTTTACGCCGCCGCGCACGTCACCCCGAAGGTGCTGGGCAACAACGTCCCCGGCGCCCCGGCTGACATTGACTGGGACGCCACCTTGGCATTCCGCCGTGAGCTGTGGAGCTGGGGCGTGGGCATTGCCGACGCCATGGACACCGCACAGCGCGGCATGGGACTGGACTGGGCCGCCACGCAGGAGCTCATCAACCGCTCCGCCGCCGAGGCCGCGCTCATTGCCACCCCGGAACGCACCGTGCGTGACCTTTTGGCCTGCGGTGCCGGCACCGACCAGCTGGATCCCGCCACGGTGGAGCCGGGCGAGGCCGGGCTAGCCGCAGTGCTAGCTGCCTACCGAGAGCAGATCGCCGTGGTCGAGGCATCAGGGGCCAAGGTCATCATTATGGCTTCCCGCGCCTTGGCCAAGGTTGCCTCCGGTCCCAATGATTACCTGAACCTCTATGGCACCCTGCTCTCCGAGGTCAAGCAACCCGTGGTCCTGCACTGGTTGGGCACCATGTTTGACCCGGCTCTGGCCGGCTACTGGGGGAGCGACGACGTTGCCGCAGCCACCGCAACATTCCAGAAGCTGATTGAGGCCCACGCTTCCAAGGTTGACGGGGTGAAGGTTTCCCTGCTCGACGCCGGACATGAAGTTGCGCTGCGTGCCAGCCTTCCTGAGGGCGTGCGTCTGTACACGGGCGACGATTTCAATTACCCGGAACTGATCGACGGGGACGGCGAACACTATTCGGACGCCCTCTTGGGCATCTTCGCCGCCATTGCCCCTGCCGCATCCACTGCGTTGCAGGAGTACGATGCCGGCCGCTCGGCAGAAGCACGCGCCATCCTGGACTCCACCCGGGATCTTGGCCTGCACATCTTCGAGGCACCCACGTACTACTACAAAACGGGTATTGCCTTCCTTGCCTGGCTCAACGGCTACCAGGCTGGGTTCCAAATGGTCGGCGGCCTGCACTCAGGCCGGGACCTGAACCACTTGGTCAAGCTGTTCCGCTTGGCCAACACAGCCGGGCTGCTGCTCAATCCCGAACAGGCAGCCACCCGCATGGCAGGCTTCTTGAACGCGGCCGGGGTCGCCTCAGTGGCCAAGGGCGCCGAGTCCACCGTCCTGGAAGGAGCACAAGCATGAGCACCTTTAAGAAGCTGTCCATCAACACCGCCACCATTAAGAAGGCATCGCTGGCCGAGGCCCTTGACCTAAGCGTGGCTGCGGGCCTGAAACACATTGGGCTGTGGCGTGACAAGGTGGCCGAGGTTGGCCTAGAAACGGCCGTCGAGCTGGTCAAGGCCTCCGGTCTGCAGGTTTCCAGCCTGTGCCGTGGCGGCTTCCTGACCGCAGCCGATGGCGCTGGACAGGCCGCAGCGCTGGCCGATAACAAGGCCGCCATCCTCGAGGCCAAGGCCCTGGGCACCACCGAAATCATCATGGTGGTGGGTGGGCTGCCGGACTTCAGTGTCTCACCCGGCGCCGTAGACGGGGGCGGTGAAGCTACCGCCGTGGCTGGTGGCAAAGACATTGTCCTGGCCCGCCAGCGCGTGGCAGACCGCCTCGCCGAGCTGGTGCCGTTCGCACTGGAACACGGTGTCCGCCTGGTGCTCGAGCCGCTGCACCCCATGTATGCCGCAGACCGCGCAGTGCTCTCCACCCTGGGTCAAGCTCTGGATCTGGCCGCGCCACACCCGGTCGAGGCTGTTGGCGTTGTGGTGGACACCTTCCACGTCTGGTGGGACCCGTCCCTGCGCGAGCAGATCGCCCGTGCCGGCGCAGCGGGCCGCATTGCCTCTTACCAGGTCTGCGACTTCAACCTGCCTATCGCCGCCGAGGCACTGCTGTCCCGCGGTTTCATGGGCGACGGCGTAATTGACTTCGCCTCCATCGGCCAGTGGGTTGCCGAGGCAGGCTACAACGGCGTTGTTGAGGTGGAAATCTTCAACGAGGACATCTGGAACCTGCCCTACGCGCAGGTCGTTGACACGGTCAAGGCCCGCTACGCCGAACTGGTGGAACCACATTTGGTGCGCGAACTAGCTGGCTAAATGTACTTCAGGAAGCGTTCCGGCGCATCCATGAACGAGCGCCAGTTCCGCACGAGTTCAAGCTCCTCCCAGCTGTTGGGACGCAACCCCCACGGCCCCACCTCGTAAATGTCGGCTCCCGGCAGGGATGCCAACAGCGGGGAGTGGGTCGAGAGGATGACTTGGGAGTCGCCGTCGTCCATCAACGCGGTGAGCACGCTGAGCAGGGACAGGCAGCCGGAGAAGGATAGTGCGGATTCGGGCTCGTCCAGGATCCACAGTCCGCCGCCCCGGAAACGGTTCACGATCAGCTCTAAGAACGATTCGCCGTGGGACATCTCGTGATAGTTACTGTCAGGGATGCCGGTGGAGGGGTTGTCCTCGAGGTAGCTGAAGAAGCCGTGCATGGTTTCGGCGCGCAGAAAGTAGCCGTATTTGCTGCTGCCAATGTTGCGATCCACTTTGAGGTAGGAGTGGAGATCGGATTCGGTGGGGCGGCTGTGGTGCATGGCGCCGGTGGAGCCGCCCTCCGGGTTCACCCCGTAGGCCATGGCGATGGCCTCGACAAGTGTTGACTTCCCGGAGCCGTTCTCGCCCACGAACACCGTGGCGCGGCCCAGATCCAGGCCCTCGCGCAGTATGTGCTGCACGGGGGCCAAGGTTGCGGGCCAGATGTCTGGATTGGGCGGGTTGAAGTCGTTGATGCCCACATGGTGAAGGGGTGTTTGCCCAAAGATCATGGGGTTCCTAGGTGTAGAAGGGCTGGGGTTGGGCCGGATCGGCAGGGATAACATCAAGGCGTTCATCCTCGCAGAGGGCCTCGATGGCTTCCGCTCCTGCCCCAATTCCGGCCCAGTGCGGGTCAACATCGTTGGAAACGCACCATGACCGGTCTGCCGGCCAGATGTAGGCAGGCTCTGGCAGCCACGGCTGTCCGGGAGCCTGATCCTCTGTGGCAATGTCCCAGCTTCCGTTCTCCGAAACGCTCCCGTGATAGAGGAAGAATTCCCGGTGCGGGGTTTCGAAGCGGGCGCCGGGCATGGCGAATCCGTAACCGTCCCAAAATGCGAAGAAGAGTTCCTGAGGTGTTGTGGTGTAGCTCAGCAAAGTGGACACCACAATGTTTAGCCGTTCGGTCTCGGAAAGCCCTCCGGTAGCAACAGGGCCGTCAGTTTCGTCTTGTCCGGCCCGGGTGGGATCCGGGATGAAGCGCAGCCGGGAATGGCTGTCAAACGCCGCCGGACCAAAAGTGAGAACTCGCTGCCACGGCAGCTCGGAGTTCATGATCCAGCTGGCGGCGGCGCAATAGGGACTGGGGCGAAGACTCATGCACTTACTCTATCGAGGACTGGATTGAGCGGAAGCAATACTGGAGCGAGCCTTACGCCACGCGGGCTTCATAGTCTTCCCAGCAACCTTTCAGGTCCCCACAGCTCGCACGGGACTAGCATTGATAGTTAGCAGAGGCAATGAATTTCCCTGCCCCAAATTCTGATGAGGGGCGCAGCATTGTGGAACAAGCGAGAGTGCGTGGTGGCGGCAAAGCTGCAAGCTGGCAGGTGCGGGACTTAGCCAATCCGCACTACAAGTGGATAGTCCTTTCCAACACCACTCTTGGCGTCCTCATGGCCTCCATCAACGCCTCCATTTTGCTGATTGCCTTGCCCGATATTTTTCGCGGTGTGGGCATTAACCCCCTGGCCCCGGAAACACCAGCCTGCTTCTGTGGTTGATCATGGGCTACATGGTGGTCACAGCCGTGCTGGTTGTCAGCTTTGGCCGGCTGGTGTTCTTAGTGTCCGTCCCTGTAGGGCTCTTCGGCACAGTCTGAGCGTACCTGCGGCTGCACGATACCTGAGCGCGGACGCCCGCACGTCTGGATTGGTGGGGGAACGTGAGCTTCGCGGTGGGCTTGATTGCCGTGTTGGTGGGCATCACCTACGGCATTCACCCCTACGGTGTTCACACCATGGGGTGGAGTAACCCGTGGGTTCTGGCTGCGGTGATAGGGGGAGCCCTGGTGCTGGTGCTCTCCGCCATTGGCCGTGGCGGGGTCATGTTCATCCTGATCATTTGGCTGCAGGGGATCTGGCTGCCGCGCCATGGCTACAGTTTTGCGGATACGCCACTGTGGGCCGGGATTTACATGCTCCCACTCACCGCCGGTGGCCGGGCCCATCTCGGGCGCTATTTCCGATAAGCACGGAGCCCGACTCCTGGCCACCGGCGGCATGGTGGTGGCGGCTCTCAGCTTTGGTTGGCTGCTGCTGTTGCCGGTGAACTTTGCGTATTGGACTTTTGCCCTGGCACTGCTGCTGAACGGGATTGGCATGGGCCTGTTCGCCGCCCCCAACCGGGCCGGCATCATGAACGCGCTGCCGCCCAACCGCCGTGGCGTGGGTGCTGGCATGAGCACCACCTTCCAGAACTCGGCCATGGTGCTCTCCATCGGCTTCTTCTTCCTCATGGTCACGGGACTGGCCCGGACCCTGCCAGCCACCCTGAATGCCGGATTGATGGCCCATGGGGTGAGCGCGGCCGACGCCGGACGCCTCGCCGGCCTGCCCCCGGTCTCCGTCCTCTTTGCCTCACTTTTGGGATACAACCCGGTCCAGACTTTGCTGGGCCCCGCCGCGTTGGCGCAACTTCCCCCGGCCGACGCTGCTTTCCTCACCGGACGCGGGTTCTTCCCGACTCTGATCTCCGGCCCGTTTGCCGACGGGCTGGCCGTGGCCTTTGGCTTCGCCATCGTGGCCTGTCTGGTGGCAGCAGTGGCCTCCGCCTTGCGGGGCGGCAAGTACGCCTATGGTGACGGCGAGGAACTGGTGGCTAGCGCAGGGCGCGGAAGTACCTCCACCGCACGAGTTTCTGCACCATTAGCAATACCGGAAACAGCCCGTGCCACGGTTGTTGCGGGGCGGCACGCGTTAGGGAGCGGATACTCAGGTGCACCGCGTCACCGTCACGGTGCACAATGAAGGCTTCCTCTCCGCTGACGGGATGTCCCGGCAGGGTTCTGTAGGCGAAGCCTGAGCGGTCAGGGGTGTCCACCACGGCAACCACCTGCACGGGTTCCACAACCTTCACACCCAGCAAGGATGCGGTGACATTGACGTTCTGGCCCTCCACCACGGGGCCCGGTGTGTCCACGCTGAAGCCGCTGCGGGTTTTAACCTTCCACGTCAGCACGTCCTTCGATGCCCGCTGCCACAGTTCCTCACCGTGGCCCAGGACAGTGGTCACCTCGGAGACCCGGTAGCCCTGCACGTTATAGATCCACTGGCCGCGTTCCGGTGCCGTCCGGCAGCGGGGCCGGTCACCTTGGGGCGCCCAGGAGAGACCGTCCGGATCCTGACGCCACGTCTGCCGCGATGGCGCATCCGCCGGAACCTCGCAGAGCCAGTAGGTTGCGTCGGGATCCCAGCCAGCCAATACGGACGAGTATTTTTCATCGATGGTGATCTCGCGCCCGGCCGTTGTCAGGTACCCACCCATGGTGAGGTGGACGGCGTCGTACTTCTCTTTCAGCATGGACCAATCCGGCATGAGCCACTTCCCGTTGCGCCCCGTGGTCCGGTACCAATCCTGACGCTTGGAGGCCGTCACCTCCAGTGAGTGCTCGCGGCACAGCCTGGCCCAGTCTTCGGGGGAGTCGATCTCGTAAATCCGGGCTTTGGCAGGCGGAATGAGCGCTTCGAGGACGGCCTCATCCTCGCCGAAGCCGTCCTCTACGAGCCACAGGCCAACGGGGCCCAACCGAACGGGACCCAACTCCGTCCCATGCATCATGCGGGTGCTGGTGGGCAGTGCCCAGGGCGGGCGGGACCACCAATCCCCGCTCCAGTTCGAGGTGGGGTCGCTGGGGCGTTCACGGACGGCGTTGGCCTCGTCCTGAGGAGTTTCCAGCCGCCACTGTGTGAGCGTCTCGGCGGTGTTTCCCTTTGGCGCGGGCGGACGTGGCGGGTCCGCAACGAAGGCAGCGTTCCACTGGGCTGCAGGCTCCAGGGGAGACGTCCACCAGTGCGTCAGCGGCGAATCCGCTAACTGCTGGGCAAAGCGATGTAAGGCGCGGCGCATTGCGGGGGTGGCGGCCAGGACGTCGTCACCGTCCGGCTCCTGCCAGTAACGGGCCGAGTTGACTGTAGAACTGAGCGCTTCCAGAAGAAGGGACTCCGTGAGCGTGGGCAGCGGCACCGCCTCCAGTAGAGCGGCCACGTCCTGGGCCGTGGGGTTCGGAACCGGCTGCTCGGCGCCGGGTCCGAAGAGAACAGTTGACGTGCCGCGATCCGGGTCGCGGTTGTAGGCGGCGTAGAATCTGGCCGACCCAAAGCCGCCACTATCCTGCCCTGTGCCGCAAGATTCCGTGGCTACCGCATCGGCGGCCAAGCCCGCAAGCTCCAAACAAAGCCGCCGGCCACGGGGCCCGGCGAGCAGAGCGGCAGGTTCCAGAACACGGCGATTTTGTGGCATGGCCCTAGCCTACCGGCACCGTCAGTCCAGCTGGATGCGGACGCTCTTGCCTGTCAGTTCGCCATGAAGTGTGAATTCGAGGGAAAGGTGCTTGACCCCTGCAGGCGGCTCGGGCAGGAACACCCAGGAGGCGTCCCACTCGTTCCCTGTGCCTGCTACCTTGCCTGCCACGCGTTTGTACTCGGTGTCGTGGTTATCGGAGATGACGACCTGGACCGGGGTAAGCACCGTCTCGCCCGGCATGACGGGAGCCCGCCCCGCAGTTTCCCGGCCGTGGGCTTTGCGTTCCGCCACCCAGGCTTCCAACGCGGCGCTATGGGCGCCGTCAAGTTCCATGGTGACCTCGCCTCTCACCCCGGCAAGATGGACCCTGATGCCCCGTTCGCCCGGAACACGCCACATATGTTCGGGGATGTTGTCCGTAACTTCAACCCCAGCAAAGCGCACGGCCACGTCCTTGTTCGTGGCAATGATGAGGTCTGCGGGTGCCCATACGATGCTTGTCATGCTTTCAGGCTAATCCACGTGCGGCGCCAGTGACAGGCCCGCACTAGCGGTGTCTTTACGGCTTGCGGGCAGCCCAACCGGTGCGGTGTCCACGCACCTGCAAGTCTCCACGGCGTTCCAAGGACTCCGGTCCGTCACCCAGCAGCAACTCGAGAGATGCCATGTCTGCGGAGGAGGCCGCGTCGGTAGGGGAGGCCGCGTCGGTAGGGGAGGCCGCGCCAGCGAGCGTCTGGTGGATGCGTGCTAGGAAGTGACGGGCATAGCGAGCGGCAAGTTCCGGCGTCGAGCTTCCCACGGTGGGGAACGGGCGGCGCTGGACTGTGAATCCCACGCTTGCCAGGACGGGCTGCCAGTCCGGGAAGTGGTTCCAGCCCATGCCGGCCAGGATTTCATGGAGGCGCGGCTCCAGGCCCGGTGCCAGCGGCGAGCCTGCCGGCAGAGTTTCGGGGAGGAAGCTGGGCAGCCCGTCCATTTCAAGGACTAGCAGCAGACCGCCTGGATTCAGTGCGGCGAACATGTCCGTCAGAACGCGGTAGGGATCGGCCACCTCGTGCAGGGAGGAGGACGCCCACAACAGATCCGCTGTTATTTCCGACGGCCAGGCTTCATCAAGATCGGTTTGGATCCCACGCACGCGAGCCCCGACCCCATTCTCGGCTGCCGCCGCACGGGTCATGGTCAGCATCTGCGCCGACTTATCTAGGGCGGTGACTGCTGCATGCGGGAATTGCTGTGCCAACGCAACCGTGCCCACACCGGATCCGGCACCCACATCAATCATTGTCTCCGGCTCCTTCGCAGCAAGGGATGCTGCCCAGGCGGTGGCCTCTGTCAGGTAGGAGCCGAGGATGCGGGCGTCTAGGTTGAGTGTCTGCGCTAGTTCGGCGTCGTTCGTGTGAGGGTGTGCGTGGCCTTGGGCGTGTTTTTCGTGTTCGTGGTTGCTCATATTTCCACGGTAGCTTTCCAGTGCTGATAACGCATACACTTTTGCGTATGACGCAAGAATCTGTTGTTGATGCCCTGATCCGCCAACGGATCCGCAGCCTCCGACTGGCGCGCGGCTGGTCGCTGGAGAACCTCGCTTCCCGGTGCGAGCTCAGCCAGTCCACCCTCAGCCGCCTTGAAACCGGGCATCGGCGCATAGCGTTGGACCAGCTGGTACCCATCGCCCGCGCTTTTGGCACCACTCTGGATGCTCTAGTGGAGACAGCGGACGATCAGGATGTGGTCATCCGCCCTCAGCCCGGCCACTCACAAGGCCTTACCACGTGGGTACTTTCCACGGGAGACGGCCTGAACGGCAAGACCGTCGCCAAAATGCGCATCACCCCGGACCGGCCCCACCAGCTCGGAGTGCACCCCGGTCGGGACTGGTTTACCGTTCTAGCCGGGATTGCGCGGCTGGAACTGGGGGAGCGAACCATCCTGGTACACCCGGGCGAGGTGGCCGAATTCTCCACCATGGTCCCGCACGCCATTTGCGCCCACGAGGGTCCTGTGGAGATCCTCTCCATTTTCAACCACGACGGCGAACGAGCCCACCTTCACGACGCTCCCCACGCGGCGGGGTAGTGGGAGAACTAGTCCGAGGCCGTGCGCTGGCTCCCACTGCCAGCCAGCCGTGCTGTCGGTATTGCCTCAATTCATTGTAATGATACATTGAGACAAAGAAATCAGAACTAAGGGGAGTCATGTCAACTGATGTAGGAGTTTCCTGGGTACTGCTAGGAATGTTCGCACTGCTCGCGGCAAGCGTGGCAGCGGCTTCGCAGTTCCGCCGATTCAGGCAGAGCCAAATGCAGAGGTTTTGGGATCGAGTGGGCCTTCCCATGGGAACGGATGAGATCAATACCTCCGTTGCCCGCAGGCTTCACCGCAGCGACACGGCACAGTGGCTTGGTGGCCTTGCCGGGACCTTGGTTGCCGCTACCGTGCTGCTGTTGACACCCACGCCTGGGCCCATCTTTGGTTTCTCGTGGCTCGTGGTACTTCCCGCGTTCATCATCGGCATGTCCACCTTTGACGTTGCCCTGGCGCTGCGGGACTCCCTCTTTACCAAGCGTGAGGACTCCCCACGCATGGCCAGGGCGGCGGCTGTCGATGCTGCCGACTACATGAGCCCTTGGCGGCGAGCAACAGCACCACTTCTCCTTGCGCTGGCAGTTGCCCTGGACGTCACCGTCCTCGCCATGGGAGCGGCCGGAAAGGTCAACGGAGGCGCCTTCTTGCAAAGTATGGCATTGCCCTTCCTGGTTCTCGCCCTAGTGGTAGCAACAGGATCCAAACTGGTTTCCCAAAGGATGCTGCAACAGCCCCAACCTGTTAGCGATCCCCTGGAATTGGCGTGGGATGACGCCCTGCGGGCGGACACATTCCGGAAGTTGGGCCAATTGAGTGCTGGGTTGGCGTGGCTGGCACTGGCCGCCGCCGGACTCGGTTTAGCCGAGGCAATCGACCCATCCCACACTTCATCACTCTGGTCCCCCTATGGGGAACTGGCCATTTCGTGGGGATTCATCGCCATCGTCATGTTCTTCGGCTACGGCGGAGCCTACAACTACTTCCGCCACCGGCTGTGGACCAACACTGCTTTCGCTGCCACTACACAGGGCCCTGCCCCGAGCACCCCGTACCAACCATGATGCTCACCGTTGACCCTCGTTCAGCTCTGCCACCCTTCGAGCAACTTCGCGCACAAATCTTGCGTCTCATCAATGAGGGATCGCTGGCACCAGAAACACGGCTACCTACGGTAAGGAAACTCGCCGCCGATTTGGCCTTGGCACCCAACACCGTGGCCCGCGCTTACCGGGAACTTGAACTAAATGGCGTCATTGAGACCCGCGGGCGCCACGGTACCTTTGTCTGCTCTCATGAGGATCCCATCGTGCACCAGGCCCAAAAAGCGGCCGCAGACTACGTCCATCAAATCCGGTCCTTGGGGCTTGGTGATGAGGCCGCACGCAGCCTTCTTGAAAGCGCATTGGAAGTGAGGTCAACAGACCTGGGTATGCCTTAATATGGACAGAATGGTGCCCACCGCGCGTAGACCACGCCCCTTTTCCCTGAGCTGGCCAGAGCTTGCCCTGCTGTTCATCACGATTCTGTGGGGTGGGACCTATCTGGTGATTCATTTGGCCATGAAATACAGCGGACCCATGTTCTTCGTGGGTGTCCGCTTCGGTGTTGCCGCACTTGTTGCCAGCCTTATTTTCCATCGCACCCTGCGCGGCATGACCCTGGCTGATGCGGGCGCCGGTGCCGCCATTGGCATCACGATTTTCTTTGGCTATGGTCTGCAAACCGTGGGCCTGCAGACCATCAGCAGCAGTACCTCCGCGTTTCTGACGGCGCTGTTTGTGCCCATGGTGCCCTTTCTCCAGTGGGCGGTGTTCCGAAAACGCCCGCATCTCATGGCCTTTGCCGGAGCAGCGCTGGCCTTCGCTGGGCTAGTTCTCCTTGCAGGGCCCGAAGCCTTCTCGGGGGGTCTGGGTAAGGGGGAGGTCGTGACACTGATTAGTACCGTGGCGATTGCCTCTGAGATTGTTCTGATCAGCCTTTTTGCCACCCGGGTCCACTTGGGCCGCGTGACTGTTGTGCAGCTCCTTGTCTGCAGTCTTTTAGCTTTCGCGTCTATGCCGGTTGTGGGTGAGGCTGTTCCGGAGTTCTCTTGGATATGGCTTAGCGCTGGGGCCGGGCTTGGCCTGGCTAGCTGCGTCATCCAGCTGACTATGAACTGGGCGCAAAAATCTGTGGACCCCACCCGGGCAACCATCATTTACACCGGGGAGCCTCTCTGGGCGGGCGTTTTCGGCCGTATCGCGGGGGACCGGTTGCCTGGCCTTGCGCTAGTGGGTGCTGCGCTGATTGTCCTGAGCGTGCTGGTCAGCGAACTCAAGCCGCAGGGACGCAAGGTTGCCGGGAACCCGTCCACCGCCGTGGTGCTTCCCGAGAGCGGGCCGCGCGGCTGAGCCCTGATGGGCAGAAAGTTGCTCCGGTAAGGATTATCCGGGATGCCCCTTGGCGTGGCGGCAGACGCTCCAGCGGGGGATACGCCGCCGAACTTTCCCTATCTAGGACGCCACGCACTAACGGTCCATAACTATTAGTTTGTAACTAATAGTTATGGCAGACTAGCGGGCATGGATTACGTTACTTCACCCCATGACCCCCAATTGCTGAGGGGAGTGCTGCCGATGCTGATTCTGTCGCTGCTGCACCAGCAGGAATCGTATGGCTATGACCTGGTTGAGAGGCTGCGCGCGGTGGGCCTGTCCGGGCTGGCTACGGGTGCCGTGTATCCGGTGCTGAGCCGATTTGAGCGTGATGGGTGGCTCAGTAGCTACCTGCAGCCTTCAACTTCGGGTCCGGCCCGCAAGTATTATGCGCTCACTAACTCCGGCGAACAGGCCCGTATGGGAGCAGTTCGCAAGTGGCGGGAAATTGTTGAAGTAGCCAATAGGGGACTAGCTACGGCCGGAACGCACCCTGGCCCTGAATCAGAGCGGAACATGGCCTGAACATCGAAGACAAAAACTCTGACAATGCAACCCAACAGTTCTTCGGTGGCAGCGGTGCCTTGAGCAAGTCGAAGCGGCTGGGAGTCCGGCATGCGATGGGCAGGAACTGGTATCTGTTCAAAGTTGAGTGGTATCTGGAGAGTAAAGTATCAGGGCGTCGCCGAAAGAGTATTCTCGCTGATCTGCGTGAGGGTATTGGGTTGGCTTGTGAAAAAGTGAAATATCCGACGCTAAGGTTCTGTCGAGCGCCGTAGTGGTCTGCATTTGCCGGGTTTGATCTGGTTGTTGCGTGGCCAGGTGTAGTCGCCGGTGAGGTTGATGTGTTCCCATCCCAGGGGTGAGAGCATCTCCAGGGCTCAGGACTCCCGACATGGCGATTTAGCAGATGTATAGCCAAACGCAAACGGCCCACAATCTGCCGCGGCGTCCTGGACCTCCCCAGATCCTCCCTCAGCCGCGCGGCAAGGATCTGGTTCGTCTCGGTTTTCCGTGTCTCCGGGCGCCTGCGCTACCGCCCGGCAGAGCAGGCAGCACTCACGGGCCGGTAGCCACGGGTCTTCGTCGAGTTCCATCGACGTTCGCGCCAAATAGTGGTGTGGTCCCGGCCGAGATCAACACCGATCTGCCGATCCGACTTGCCAGCCAGGATGCCTACAGCGATGTCCGCCCGATCCGAAAACGACAACCCCTGCTTCCCGCCAGCAACTCCACTGCTCCGCCAACTTGTTGCTTCGAGGGTACGACACCGACCGCGCCTTGCCGCGTGAAATTGGTAATCCGTCAAAACCATTGCGGGTGTATCTTAGTTGTGCATGGCTGCTATATGGCGGGAAATCAACAATCTAGGCGAATGGTGGACAGGCCCACGGGGAGATTCGTGGCTATTGTGCACGATAAACAATCAGAGATACCGGAACTTGAAATTAAGTAAAAGAAATTTCCAAGAAATATCTCACTCAATTCCGACAAGCCTGCTGTGAGTTGTTATAGTCAAGGTGAACTGACGGCAAATCTCAAGAGGTAGGTCTTCGATCGTCCGAGTTTTGAGCCAGGTCTGTGACTCTGCCTACTTCTATCCGCGCCAGCTCTTTACTACTCAAGTTACTACTCAAGCGATGTTCCCAAGGGGGAGAAATGTCCTTTAAGAAGAAATTTGCACTTCTTGGTCTCACGGCGGCCTTGTCGGCTGGTGCTCTTGCGCCCGCCATGGCGGCATCCATGAACGTTGGAGGGGGTGTGTTGGAGTATGGAACCAACGGTTCAGTGGCTTATTCTAACTACTTCCATGCACGAATGAACCACTACTCGACCGTTCAGGCCAACGGGGCGAACTATAGTTCAGGCTGCACTGTGGCCAATGCTTGGTCGTTCAAGTCCGTTACCCAAATCCCGGGCGTCAGCTACCAGTACTTCTACAATTTCTGCTAAATAACTCTAAAATAGCCCTCGCCCCCCCGTAGCCGCGCTGACATCGGGTGGCAAGGGCTATTTTTGTTGTCATCGTATATTTTGCGTAGATTCCTCTTCCGAACGATAGAAGCATTGATGGTTCACAAGATTATTGGGTTTGTTCACTTTGTAATTGCAGTCTTTTCAGTATTACTTGCCTTAGGTTTCATGTCGGCTTCGGACGAGATCGTGCTCCAAGGTGCGGATATGAATCTCACCGTTGGGGGTGACGTCCAGAATGTTGATATGCGCGCTGCCTCGGCATTCATCCAGTCCGCAGCATTGGAACATCAGGGAAATATTGCCAGGCTTGTTCCTGATCTGCGCAACCCCACCTCTCACCGCAATCTATATCTGGCTGTGGGAGCTAGTTCGGCCAGTTCTGCTTCATGGATTGAGAAAGGATATCCGGATTTTACGCGATCTATGACCACAACGGTGCAGCCCTTCGCGAAGATCTCATCCTTGGATGTCCGCGGTCAATATGTTGTTTTTGGATCTAGTTCCTTGGAACAAGCAGTAATCACCGGGCTTCAGGGCATGGGACTGGAAGTTAGTACAGCGTCCGTTAGTCCATTGGAGACTTTCAAATGGTTCCTATCCACATCGGGGCTCGGAAACAGTTACATGGTCCTGGCCCTAATAGTCATTGTTAGCGCCGGAGCCGGGGTGATCCTCAATGCTAGAAGCTACGCTATTCAGCGGCTCCAGGGTGGCTCGTACTGGACATCCCTCGGTCGGGATCTAATTGCTTTGGCACGGTTCACAACACCGATTTACGCTGGACTCGCTGTGATCACATTAGTCGCACTGTACTTCTATAACTCACTCCATCAGGTTGCTGGATTCGCTTGGTTCGCTGCCCTGGTGGCTGCCAGCTTGTCGACAGCAGCCCTATTGACTCATGGTGGGGTGTTGCTGCTTGCTTGGAGGGTTCCCCTCATAGCTGCCGTAAAGGGACAAATCCCTGCGAAGAGCACCCTCGGCGCCGTCTACGTAGTCAAGATCGTCGCTTCCTTCCTTGCCTTTGGTATCGTTTCGGCGACTCTGGTCTTGGGCGGACAGGTCCTGGGGCAGCAAGAAAGCAAGGCTGTTTGGGCCGCCAACAGCGACCTCTCCATGCTTCAGTTCAAAACCAACCTGTCGCAGGAAGAATTCATGCAGCACGGTCAGCTCTTTGGTCAAGCTGCAAGGAAGGCCGACCGAGACGGGACCGTGGTTTTCGCCCAAATGTTCCCCTTTGAGGCGCTCCAGTCCTATGACCCGAATGGGACGGTCGCCCCCGTGTCGGGACCGCCGGTGGTGTATGTCAATTCGACCTATCTCAAACGCGAAACTGTGCTTGACGCTCAGGGCCAACGAATCCTTCCATCAGACACTGTCCGGCTTTTGGTACCGAATTCATTGAAACCAGAGCTGGAAAAGATCTCCGAAACGGTTTCGTTCTCGATTGGCGTGGATCGCCCCGTAAAAGAGACCGTCCTCATTGCAGACGACCAGCGCATCAATGCCTTCTCCTCTTTCGACGGCATTCAAGCGGACACATCTTTTCCCAATGCAGTCGTCCTTGCGGTGCCCTCCGGCGGTACATGGATGCCCGATGGCGACTACTACGCGTACGCAACCAGTGGAGGGCTCCTGTTCACTGATCCGGAAGACATGATCGCCAGAACCGATCAGGCGGGAGCCTCAGGGTTTGTCACAGGATTCCGCCCAGCAGCTCTAGACGCAAGTGCCACTTTCCAAAAGGATGCGGCAGCCTTCCGCAACCACCTCTTCAGCATCGGCGCAGCACTCTTGGTCTTGCTGGTCACCTCCCTGGGCGCCGCTCTCGTCTACACCCGCAAGAACGCCCAAAGAATCTTTGTTAGCTTCATCCACGGTTGGCAGTCTTGGCAAGTCAACGCGTGGCTGCTAGCCGTAGAGTCCGCCGCAGCAATTGCACTGATCGGTTATGGGATCGCTCTGGCAGCAAAGGACGCAGCAGCGACAGCCGCCGGATCTACGGGAGCCACCTCACCTATCCTTCGAGAATCACAACCACTCGTACAATGGGCGCCTACCATCGCCCTAGCCATTGCACTCCTCAGCGTCACATTCACCCTACTCGCGCTGCGGGGCTATAAAACTTCACTGATCCGTTCACACTCGGCGGACGCATAGAAAGGAAGGATTCGATGATTTCTGCACACGGACTCACAAAGACGATCGGCCAACGCACTCTCTGGGAAGAACTCGATGTCACCGTCAATAGCGGTGAAATGATGGCCGTCCGCGGACCCAGTGGGTCGGGTAAATCCACGTTACTAAACTGCCTTGGTCTCCTCGAGCCCCTCACCGCTGGCCACGTGCTGATACAAGGTGCCAATACCACCTCTTACAACCAGCGTCAACAGCGCATCTTTCGCCGCGATACCCTCGGCTACCTATTCCAAAATTACGCCTTAATTGAAAACACGAGCATTCACGACAACCTCACCGTGGCCGGCGGAGAGAATCGCAAACTAAGCCGCACTGAGAAGCACAAGGTCTACGAAGAAGCGCTGGAACATGTTGGACTCACTGGACGTTCCAGGGACCTAGTTTACGAACTCAGTGGTGGCGAGCAACAGCGAGTGGCCCTCGCTCGGTTGCTCGTAAAAAAGCCCGTATTTATCCTGGCCGATGAACCCACCGGAGCCCTCGATGACGACAACGCAGACATGGTCATAAGTACCCTTCGCTATCTGGCCGAAAAGGGAGCAAGCATCCTCATCGCCACCCATAACGATCACGTCGAATCACGATGCGACACCAGTCTTGTCCTTGAATCCCGCGCACTAGTCCCATAGACCCAGCCAGCGAGGAATTGGCAGCAAAGAACGATGGTGGTGACAACTGACGAGATCTCGACTGTCCAAACGGGGGGTTCTCGTCTCCTAACAGGACAACTTAGGTGTTGACCGTCCCGTTGTTTCACGATGGTGCCGTGACGGCTTTTGACGAAGGTTGGTCAGTGAAATGCCCCGCCGGGCTGGTCCCGGCGGGGCATTTGTTGGGGTCGCCTACTGGTAGCGACTCCGAGTAGGGCTGGGAGCCGGCTTGGATGTGCATGGCCACGTCCCCGGAAGTTCGGGTCTCGCGTGACAGGAAAAACAGCAGACTGAGCAGGAAGAACCAGATAGACAAAGTAGCCATCACAAGCGCACTGCCGGGCGTACATGTTGTGGTTGGGGTGGCTTGTGAATTCGTCGAGTATCCGGGCCAAGCCAAGCCTCCACGATGTCCGGTAACGAACGTTCGCGAGACATTCTGTCTTCGGTTTCGTGGCCCTCGGATTGCCGCAGCCGATTTTGTAACGTTTGCCGTGTACGCGTCAATGTAACGCTCAACCGGGTTGGTGATACATTTTGGTGATGCGAATCGGATATGGGCGTGTCTCAACACGCGATCAGCACCCCGAGGCCCAACACGACGCCCTGCGCGCGGCGAGCTGCGAGCAGGTGTTCCTCGACACCGCCTCGGGAAAACTCGCCCGCAGGCCCGAACTCGACAAGGCGCTGCTCTCGGCCAACCGGTCCGGCGACCAGCTTGTTGTCACCAAGCTGGACCGTCTTGGGCGGTCGTTGGAAAACCTCATAGACCTGTCCAATACGCTGCAGGAGCGCGGCGTGGACCTGGTGGTCCTGGACCAGGGCATCGACACGTCATCACCCGCCGGACGTATGTTTTTCCAGATCCTCGGCTCAATAGCCGAGTTCGAACACGCGCTGATGTCCGAACGGACCCGCGACGGGCTAGCCGCCGCCCGGGCACGAGGGCGCACCGGTGGGCAGAAACCAAAACTCGGTCCCCGCCAGGTCAAGCTGGCAAGGGAAATGTATGAGGAAAAGGATGCCGACGGGAAACGTGCCCATACCGTCGAGCACATCGCCCAGGAATTCAGCGTCAGCCGTCCCACCATCTACCGGCACCTGGCCAAACCATGACTCGCGGGCATGGCTCTCCGCAGCAGCGCGAGGACAAGACCGTACTTCGTGGCCTTCCAACTAACTAAGGATTTCTAACATGGTCCTTCGTTCCTTGCTCACGACTGCCGAACGCGGCCAAGTCCTTGAAATCCCCACTGGTGCCGGGGTCCTCGCTGCCCACTACACACTCAGCGAAGCAGACATGTCGTTGATTCGCCAACGACGTGCGGATGCCAACCGGTTGGGCTTTGCCATCCAGCTGTGTCTGCTTCGGCACCCGGGTATCGCGTTGGCCGACGACACCGAAGTGCCCCCTGAAATGATCGATTGGGTCGCGGCCCGCCTGGCCATCCCGGCCGAGGCCTGGGATGAATATGGGACACGTGGGGAAACGCGGCAAGAACATGGACGGGAGATTCGCGCGTACCTGGGCATGTCCGCATTCGGTATCAAGGACTTCCGTCAGATCGTGGAACACGTCGACGAGGTGGCCGCACAAACAGACAAGGGCCTCGTCTTGGTCGAAGGCGCGCGGGACTTCCTGCGCTCAAGGAAGGTTGCCTCGCCCGGGGTGGGGGTCATTGAAAGGGCCTGCGCGCAGGCCCTGACCCGGGCGAACCGGCGAATCTACGCCATCTTATGCGACCAACTCTCCCAGGAGCACCGAGGGCGTCTGGATGGTTTGTTGCTTCGCCGCACCGATAGTTCCTTGACCGAAATCGGCTGGCTGCGGCAGGCACCACTGCGACCCAACGCACGGTCGATGAACGAGCACATCGACCGACTCACGACCTGGCGTGCACTTGACCTGCCCTGGGACGCCGGCAAACTGGTGCACCGGAACAGGTTGCTGAAGTTGGCCCGCGAGGGCGCCTCGATGACCGCGGCAGATCTAGCCAAGTTCGAGCCCGGACGCCGGTACGCGACTCTGTTCGCCATGTCCGTGGAAAGTATGGCAACCGTCACCGATGAAATCATCGATCTACATGACCGAATTATTGGCCGGATCATTCGCACCGCCCGGAACAAACAAAACCAGAACACCTTGGCCTCCCGTGCAACCGTCGCAGCCATGATGCGCCTGCACTCCAAGCTCGGCGATACCCTGATCGCAGCCAAGGAGAACGGTGAAGATCCCTTCGCCGCGATCGAAACTGCGATCGGTTGGGAGTCCTTGGCTGAAAGCATCGCCCAAGCCAAGGACCTGACCCGGCCAGCCCTCGAGGACCACCTCGCGCTCGTCAGCGCCCACTTCACCACGCTGCGCCGCTACACCCCGGCATTTCTTGCCGTCCTCGACCTCCAAGCAGCCCCCGCCGCCCAAGACCTGGTGGCCGCAATCACGGTCATCCGCACAATGAATACCACCGGAGCCCGAAAGATCCCGGAGGATGCACCCACGTCGTTCATCCGGGCCAGGTGGAAGCCACTGGTGTTTACCGAGAACGGCACAGACCGTGGATTCTACGAGTTCTGCGCCCTGGCGGAACTCAAGAATGCGCTGCGCTCAGGAGACATGTGGGTCACCGGCTCCCGGCAATTCCGTGACTTCGATGACTACCTGCTGGCCGGCTCCGACTACACGGCCATGAAGAACGCCGGGGACCTTCCCCTGGTCACAGCCAATGGCGGCGAAGAATATCTCAAGAACCGTCTTGCCCTGCTTAGTGAACGGCTGCACCAAGTCAACGCCCTGGCGTCCCGTGATGAGCTGCCCGGGGTGCTGATCACGGCCAGCGGCGTGAAGATCACCCCGCTCGAGACGATCGTGCCACCACACGCCCAACCCCTGATCGATCAGGCCAGCGCCATGTTCCCGCGAATACGAATCACCGACCTTTTGATGGAAGTCGATGGCTGGACGGGCTTCACCCGCCACTTCACCAACCTCAAGTCCGGCCAACCCTCCAAGGACAAGCAGCTCCTGCTCACCGCAATCCTGGCCGACGGAATCAACCTGGGCCTGACCAAGATGTCAGAGTCATGCACCGGCGTCACCTACGCCCAGCTCGACCGCCAGCAGGCTTCCCATATCCGGGATGAAACCTACAGTGCCGCCCTGGCCGAGCTGGTCAATACCCAGCACGCACACCCATTCGGCGCGCACTGGGGCGATGGCACCACCTCTTCCTCGGACGGGCAGCGCTTCCGCGCCGGTAGCCATGCCGAATCCACCGGGCATGTGAACCCGAAATACGGGTCCGAGCCCGGACGGATGATCTACACGCATGTCTCTGACAAATATTCGCCCTTCCACAGCAAACTGATCAATGTCGGGGACCGCGACGCGACCTACGTCTTGGATGGGCTGCTGTATCACGAGTCCGATCTGGCGATCCAGGAGCACTACACCGACACTGCCGGGTTCACCGACCATCTCTTCGCCCTCATGCACCTGCTCGGATACCGGTTCGCACCCCGGATCCGCAACATCGGCGACACCCGCCTCTACACACCCACCAACGATCCGGGACTGTCGACGTTAACTCCGTTGATCGGCGGCACCATCAACACCAAAACCATCACCGCACACTGGGACGAAATCCTTCGCCTGGCCACATCCATCAAAACCGGCACCGTGACCGCCTCCCTAATGATGCGCAAACTCGGCGCCTACCCACGCCAAAATGGCCTCGCTACCGCACTGAGGGAACTGGGCAAACTGGAACGAACTCTCTTCCTGCTGGACTGGCTCCAAGATCCCGACCTGCGGCGCAAGGTCACAGCCGGGCTGAACAAGGGAGAAGCACGGAACACCCTGGCCCGTGCCGTTTTCTTCAATCGTCTGGGAGAGATCCGCGATCGATCCTTCGAGCAACAGCGCTACCGGGCCTCGGGGCTGAATCTTCTCACCGCGGCCATCGTTCTCTGGAACACGGTCTACCTCGACCGCACCATCACCACCTTGAACCAGGAGGGCAACGCCACGGACCCCGACCTGCTGCGGTTCCTCTCACCCCTGGGATGGGAACACATCAACCTCACCGGCGACTACACCTGGCCCCGCAACAACCAGATCAAACGCGGCAAATACAGACCACTACGGCGCTCGACAAAACCTTAGCGTCGGATATTTCACTTTTTCACAAGCCACCCCGTATTGACGCCGAAACGCATACCTGCAGTTTGCAAGAAGTCCTCGCTGGATTGGGCAGGCCGGGGGAGTTGGCAGCTAGCTACGCCGAAGGGGAGCATACTTCTGGGCCGTTGTGGGGAACGGGGGTAGCCGCAGCCATGATCATACTCTTGGCTTACTGGCTGTTCTTTTCCACCTTCGTCGCCGGAATGTTGGCCATTGTGGGACAAACAGGAGGGGAATTTGAGGCTCATTTCTTGTTCGTCAAAGTCCTGGCCTTCTCAGGGGACAACGGAGTGGGCATTGGCTGGAGCGGAAAAGCTGCACTATGGGTTCCTCTCATTCTTGCCGCGGCGGCCTTCATCCCCACAAGCCGGTTCTGGCGCATCTTCACACGTCGACGCTAGCTGCACCGCTTCTTGGTTTCGCCAGTCCCGGGCCGAGGAAAGCTAACCGGGCCATACCCCTGGATCCGGCAAAAAAGTAGCACCTGCAGACAAGCCATCCCACGAACTGGTGCACTGTAGTTGGGCACTGAGGGGATTAGGCTGGTGCCATGGATGCACAAGAAGTACAGCTTGACAGCTACCCGGACGGCACCGTAGAGGCACGGCATTTTCGGATCGAAACGAGGCAAGTCCCGGAGCCCCATGAAGGGCAAGTGCTGGTGAGGCTGCGCAGGCTGGGCCTGAATGCCGGGCTCGCTAACAGGATTGGGGGTCCGGACACCCCCTACGGGCCAAGCATCAAAGCCGGAGACGTGCCCGCCAGTGACGGCGTGGTGGAGGTCTTGGAATCCCGCAGCGCGGCGTTTAAACCGGGCGATTTGGCGGTGCGAAAATCACCGTGGCGCAGTATTGACATTGCAGCAGAGGATGAGCTGCGCAGTATTCCAGCCCTGGGGTCCGGCATTCCGTTGGAGGCCCACCTGACAATACTTGGACATACCGGCTTCACCGCGTACACCGGAATGATGCGCTTTGGTGAGGTACAAGCGGGGGATTCGGTCTTTGTCTCCGGGGCGGCCGGCGGAGTGGGCAGCTGCGCCATGCAGTTCGCCAAAGCCGTTGGCGCCACCGTCATTGGCAGTGCGGGTTCACCCGAGAAAGTTAAGCTCTTGGGCACCTTGGGCGCCGATGCCGCTTTCAATCACCGTGACGGCGCGGTACTGGATCTGCTCAGTGCTGCGGCACCAACTGGGATCGATCTATTTTATGACAACGTTGGTGGGGAAGCGCTGGAAGCCGCGCTGGAGCACCTGCGCTTCGGTGGGCGCGCGGTGATCTGCGGTGGCGCGTCGCAATACGCGAGGGGGAGTGAAGTCAAGGGCCCCTCGAATTACCTGCGCATGGTCTACCAGCAGCTGACCATGCGCGGCTTTGACGTGACATCAAACGAGGACTTGCGCCCAGAATTCGAAGCCGAGGTTGCCACCTGGTTACGCGCAGGAAAGGTTCGCAGCGTCCACACCCTCGTCATTGGATTCGCCAAGATCCCTGAGGCGTTCGCTTCTTTGCTTACTGGCGGCAATAGCGGGCGCATGATTGTCGATTGCGATAGCTGAGAGTCTAAGACTGAGCCAACGGCGACGATCACGTAAGTGCCCATAGTTGCCGTCCAGACTCCAGCACGCCCCTGGACCTTGCCATGCAGCTAAGCTGTAGCGTTCAAAGGGTGCTCCTGCGCCGGTCTCGACCCACGAGGTGTGCATTTTTTCGATCCACCATGTATCCACCAGTTACCGGTTCGGAAGGTGCGATTTGACGTTACTTGACATAATGCAGATTATCGGCGCAATATTGCGAGTGCTGAAATGTCGGGTTTTCCAGGTAAACCGAGCACTACCTGTAGTGAAACCATGTCTGCAGGACAACCGGGTCGTCATCCTGCACAAGATAGCCGAGGCGGCGCTCCTTGGTGATTCTCCTGGACCATGCGGTGCGAAGACCAACCTGATTCACTGAGCTCAGGCTCTTCTAAAATACCCGCATTTGACTGCTGGCGACTTTCGCTCAGGCGGCTTGCATTCGCGGGCACCTTGAGTAGGTGTACTGTCTGCTCAAGTGCGTCATATTCATCCCGAGACAAAAGGGTGACGTTGGACTTCTCGAAGTGATTTGCACTGCCATACGGTCATTGTTGACCTGTTCAATCAGCGGGAAAAGATTCTTCCAGACCTCAGCAGCCCGTCCCGGTTACTCCGCCACGTACGCTGCCAAATGCTGGCCAGTCAGCGTCTGCCGCGAAGCCACAAGCTCAGCCGGCGTGCCCTGAAAAACTATTGATCCGCCGTCGTGCCCGGCACCGGGACCAATGTCAATAATCCAGTCAGCATGAGCCATAACGGCCTGGTGATGCTCAATGACAATGACTGATTTGCCCGAATCCACCAGACGGTCCAGCAGGCCCAACAGCTTCTGAACATCCGCTAAGTGCAGGCCTGTGGTGGGCTCGTCCAGGATGTAAATGCCGCCCTTCTCCCCCAGGTGCGTGGCCAGTTTGATGCGCTGGCGCTCACCTCCGGACAGCGTGGTCAGCGGCTGTCCCAGCGTGAGGTAGCCAAGCCCGACGTCGGACAAGCGCACCAATATCTTGTGGGCCGCAGGCAGCTTGGCATCGCCGTCGGCAAAGAATTCCGCGGCCCGGTCCACGCTCATGGACAGCACCTCGCTAATGTTCTTCCCGCTCAGGTGGAATTCCAGCACGGCAGCCTGGAAGCGGCGGCCTTCACACTCCTCGCACATGGTGGAGACGCCAGCCATCATCCCAAGATCTGTATAGATGACCCCAGCGCCATTGCAGGTGGGGCAGGCGCCTTCAGAATTAGCACTGAACAGGGCGGGTTTGACGCCATTGACCTTGGCAAAAGCCTTGCGGATAGGCTCAAGCAGTCCCGTGTAGGTGGCGGGATTACTGCGCCGGGAGCCGCGAATGGCGCCCTGATCCACCGTCACTACGCCTTCACGCCCGGATACGGAGCCGTGAATGAGGGAGCTCTTGCCCGAGCCGGCCACTCCTGTGATCACCGTCAGAACGCCTAAGGGAATGTCTACGTCCACGTCTTTTAAGTTGTTTTCACTGGCGCCGCGGACCTCCAGCACACCACCCGCATTGCGGAAGGATGCTTTCAACCCCACCTTGTCATCCAAGTGCCGCCCGGTGATGGTGCCACTGGCGCGCAGACCTGCAAGGTCTCCTTCGTACACCACCTCTCCCCCGGAAGAACCGGCCAGCGGTCCCAGGTCAACCACATGGTCGGCAATGGCGATGGCTTCGGGCTTGTGCTCCACGACCAGCACCGTGTTGCCTTTATCGCGCAGTTGCAGCAGGAGCTTGTTCATGCGGGCGATGTCGTGCGGGTGCAGGCCGATCGTCGGCTCGTCGAAAACGTAGGTGATGTCCGTCAGGGAGGAGCCCAGGTGGCGGATCATCTTGGTGCGCTGCGCCTCTCCCCCGGACAGCGTTCCGGCGGGTCGGTCCAGGGACAGATACCCTAGGCCGATCTCCACGAAGGAATCAAGGGTCTCCCCCAGCGCCTTCAGCAGCGGGGCCACCGACGGGTCCTTGACCGAACGCACCCAAATGGCTAGGTCGCTGATCTGCAGGGCACAGGCATCGGCGATACTCACGCCGTCGATGGTGGAATTACGGGCGTGCTCCGCCAGCCGGGTGCCTGCGCATTCTGGGCAGGTGGTGAACACCACGGCACGTTCCACAAAGGCGCGAACATGCGGTTGCATGGCGTCCACGTCCTTGGACAGCATGGACTTTTGCATCTTGGGGATGAGGCCCTCGTAGGTGACGTTGATGCCCTCGGCCTTGATCTTGGTGGCCTCCTTGTGCAGGAGATCGTGGAGCTCTTTCTTCGTGAACTTTCCCAGCTTCTTGTCCATGTCAAAGAAGCCGGAGCCGGCGAAGATGCGCCCGTACCAGCCGTCCATGCTGTACCCGGGGACCAGCAGAGCGCCTTCGGACAGTGACTTGCCGGCGTCGAAAATGGCGTCTAGGTTGAAATCGTTGACCTTGCCCATGCCCTCGCAGCGCGGACACATGCCGCCGGTAATGGAGAAGCTGCGCCGCTCCTTGACCTTCTCCCCCGCCCTCTCAATCGTGACGGCGCCCGCGCCGGAAATCGAGGCAACATTAAAGGAGTAGGCCTGCGGTGAGCCGATGTGCGGCTGGGCTAGGCGGCTGAAAACGATCCGCAACATCGCGTTCGCATCCGTCACGGTGCCCACGGTGGAGCGCGGATTGGCGCCCATCCGCTCTTGATCGACGAGGATGGCGGTGGTCAGGCCCTCTAAAACATCAACGTCGGGGCGCGCCAGCGTGGGCATGAACCCCTGCACGAACGCACTGTAGGTCTCATTGATCATCCGCTGGGATTCCGCGGCGATGGTGCCGAACACCAGTGAACTTTTACCCGAACCTGACACTCCCGTGAACACCGTCAGCCGGCGCTTGGGTATCTCGATGCTCACGTTCTTGAGGTTGTTCACCCGCGCACCCCGCACCCGGATCATCTCGTGGCGATCAGCCGGATGCACGCCATGGGAGGAAGCGGTGGAGGACGTGTGCATGGATTCTCGATTCACTGGGTCAGGGTGCTTGGAATGTGCGACGGCGGCCGGCATCTTCCATTGCCGGCCCTAGTTTACATGTGGGGAGCCGGCGCTCACTTCTCCAGTCCTGCCCGGTGCAGGATGCCTGCAATCACTGCGCTTTTCGCGTTGGAGTAGGCGTTCATGTCCGGCCTGTCACGACTGACCAGGATCCGCTTGGTCTCCTCATACACCCTGCGGTCCGCAGGGTCGCTGCGCAGCCTGTTCCGCAACAGCAGGTAGGCGTCGGCTGCGGGAGCGGCCGCTTCCATGACGTGGACGTGCACATCCAGAGCGGACGTACGCACCATGCGGTGACCCGGTCCCCGCACCCGCACGTTGGCGTCTTGCAACACTGCGAGGATCTTTTGCTCTTCGAACCGGTAGCGGTCAGGCCGCTTCAGATCATAGTCAACTACGGCGATTTTGCGCTGTTCCACCCCACCAATATGTTCGGTCCGGGTGACGTCGGGCTGGCGCCGGTACTCAGCCACGGCTTTCTCCCCCGTCCACCAGCGACGCCAGCTGGGCTGCGTCGCGAAGGTACGCTCCGGCGTCGTCCGCCAGTGCCGGTTTGCCCAGCTCCCGCAGGCGGATGATAGCAACGTGCAGGAGCTCATCCTAGGTGGCGCTGGAGCCGTAGGAGTCCAGCAGCAATCCGACACGCCTGCGTGCGTGGTCCATTTGCGGGGCGAAGTCGTTGTGGGAGATAACCTCGGCGGGCATCCTGACCGGTGACTGCTAGTGGGCGTCGTCGGTCAGGACGGTGTCCTGCCACACCCAGCCCACCCACCGGCCGCGGCCACGTAATCCAAATAGCGGTGCACCGGGGGCGTCCACGGGCCGGCGTTGCGCAGTACGGTGTCGCCATCGCGTTCGATGGCGAACGTGTTTCCAGGTTGCTGGGTGGGGTGGGTGATCAGGACGCGGCGGTCGTGTTCTCCACCACGAACAGCTCACAGGTGTCGTTGTAGTACTTCTTCGTAGTGCCCTTGTGCTCCATGCCAATGCGCCGGCAGACACTTTGGGAAGCCGTGTTCGCGGAGTTCGTCACGGCCACTACTCGCTCCAGACCGGAGGCAAAACCATGCTCAAGGACAGCCTCTGCCGCTTCCGAGGCGAAGCCATTGCCCCAGTGGTCGGGGTGGAAGTGCCAGCCGATCTCCACGTCCCCGGACGGTTCCGTGGGCTCCTCGCCGGACTTCGGGATGGGCTTGAGCAGTAACGTGCCAACCTGCACGCCGTCATCCTTGCGAGTCACGGCCCAGATGCCGTGCACTGGATGGTCCAGGGCCTGAAAACTTTTGAGCTTCGCCACTGCCTGGGTACGGCTGTCCATGACCGTCGGCTCAGTTCCAATGAACCGCTGAACTACCCACCGGGAGTACAAGTCAAAGACAAAGTCAACATCGGTTTCTTCCCAAGGACGCAGGATAAGGCGTTCGGTACTAATAGCTTTTGTCATTAACACATTATGCACGGCTGATCGAAAACTGCTGGTGTGCTGCGGATTCATGGGTAGGCGCTTACGTAACAAAAGCCTCAGCGGCAGAGGCAGTGGCAGAGGCGCAGGCAAGCCACTTATATTATGCGCACGGCAAGAGCCCCATCATGCGCCAGTGAATAAGTGGCGCCTTCGTAGCAGACGGGCCGGCGCAGACAGAACGCCACTGCGGGACGTGGCGGTTACGCCTCCAGTAACTGACGCAATACGTACTGCAAAATACCGCCGTGGACGTAGTACGCTTCCTCGGCAGGTGTGTCGATGCGCAACCTGGTGGCGACTTCGCGGGTTTCCCCCTCTGACTCGATGCGCACCGTGACCTCGCGCGGCAACGGGTTGGCACCAGCCAAGCCCGTGATCGAGTACGTTTCAAAGCCTGTCAGGCCCAGGGACTCTGCCGTCTCGCCTTCCTTAAACTCCAGAGGCAGCACGCCCATGCCAATCAAATTGGAGCGGTGGATACGCTCAAAGGACACGGCAATGACGGCCTTGACCCCCAGCAGCATGGTGCCCTTGGCAGCCCAGTCACGCGAGGAGCCGGATCCATAGTCAGTCCCCGCAATCACCACCAACGGCGTCCCCTCAGCCTGGAAGGTGTTGGATGCCTCGAAAATGGTCTCCGTGTCCCCGTTAGGTGAGCGCTTGGTGAATCCACCTTCGACGCCAGGCACCAGCTGGTTGCGTAGGCGAATGTTCGCAAAGGTGCCACGGATCATGACGTTGTGATTGCCACGGCGTGAGCCATAGGAGTTGAAGTCGGCCTGGGCAACACCGTTCGCCTGCAAGTACTGACCGGCAGGAGAGGACTTCTTAATGTTCCCAGCCGGGGAGATGTGGTCCGTGGTGACCGAATCCCCCAGTAGAGCCAACACCCGCGCGCCCACGATGTCCTGAACAGGTTCCGACTCCCGTCCCATGCCATCAAAGTACGGTGGCTTGCGCACATACGTGGACTCGTCAGACCAGGCGAACATGTCGCCCTCCGGCACCTCCATACCGCGCCAGTTTTCATCTCCGTGGTACACATCCGCGTAGCCGTCCGTGAACATTTGCGCCTCAAGGCTGGCGTTTACCACGGACTTGATCTCCGCCGTCGTTGGCCAGATGTCCTTCAAGAACACCGGTTCCCCCGAGGAGGAAGTTCCCAGTGGCTCCTTCAACAGGTCCACATGCATGGAGCCTGCGAGCGCGTACGCGATGACCAACGGAGGTGAGGCGAGGAAGTTCATCTTCACTTCGGGGTGGATGCGGCCTTCAAAGTTACGGTTTCCGGAGAGCACGGCGGAAACGTTCAGATCCTTGCTGTTCACGCCAGCGCTGACTTCGGGGATGAGTGGTCCGGAGTTGCCGATGCAGGTGGTGCAGCCGTATCCGACCAGGCTGAACCCAATCTTGTCCAGGTACGGGCTGAGCCCTGCCCGGTCAAGGTAGTCGGTGACGACGCGGGATCCGGGGGCCAGTGTGGTCTTCACCCACGGCTTGCGGTCCAGGCCAAGTTCCACGGCCTTTTTGGCGAGCAGCCCGGCGCCGATCATGACGGAGGGGTTGGAGGTGTTGGTGCAGGAGGTGATGGCGGCAATGACGATATCGCCGTGGTCCAGGTTGTGCTTCACCCCGTCGAGCACAATCTCAACGGGGTCGCTGGGCCATTCGAGTCCTTCCCCGGCGTCGTCCAAGTACTGGTGGGGCGGTTCATCGCGCTGGATGCGAGCGCTGATGGCCACGGGGTCGCTGGCGGGGAAGGATTCATCTCCGGCGTCGTCGAGTCCGCCTGCCATGACTGCCACTTCCTGTGACTCCCCCGCAAGCAGTCCGCGCACGGCACGTGCGGCGCTGCGCAGCGGGATCCTGTCCTGTGGGCGTTTGGGACCGGCGATGGAACTCTCCACCGTTGAGAGGTCAAGTTCCACCACCTGGCTGTAATCCGGGGTGTGTTCTGGATGGTGCCACATGCCCTGTTCCTTGGCGTAAGCCTCCACCAGCTGGATCTGGTGTTCGCTGCGGCCGGTGAGGCGCATGTAGTCAAGGGTCTCGGCGTCGATCGGGAAGATGGCGCAGGTGGACCCGTACTCGGGGCTCATGTTGCCCAGGGTGGCACGGTTGGCCAGCGGCACATTGGCCACGCCGGGACCGAAGAACTCTACGAACTTGCCTACCACACGGGTCTTGCGCAACAGCTCGGCCACGGTGAGCACCAGGTCCGTGGCGGTGGTGCCCTCGGGCAGCTCACCGGTGAGTTTGAAACCCACCACCTGCGGGACCAGCATGCTCATGGGTTGGCCCAGCATGGCGGCCTCCGCCTCAATGCCACCCACTCCCCAGCCCAGCACGCCCAAGCCATTCACCATGGGTGTGTGTGAGTCCGTGCCTACCAGAGTGTCCGGGTAAGCCTGCTTCACGCCGTCGCGCTCGCGGGTGAACACCACGCGGGAGAGGTATTCCAGGTTCACTTGGTGGCAGATCCCCGTATCTGGCGGCACCACGAGGAAGTCGGCGAATGACTGTTGGGCCCACCGCAGCAGCTGGTAGCGCTCCTGGTTGCGCTGGAATTCAAATTGGGAGTTCTTCGAGACAGCGTCGGGGCGGTTGAAGACATCAGCAATGACCGAGTGGTCAATGACCAGCTCGCCGGGGATCAGCGGGTTGATCTTGGCCGGGTCCCCGCCCAGATCCGCCATGGCGTCACGCATGGCCACCAAATCCACCACGCAGGGGACGCCGGTGAAGTCCTGCATGAGCACCCGGGCCGGCGTGTACTGGATCTCCTTGCTGGCCTCGGCTCCCGGATCCCACTCCCCCACGGCACGTACCTGCTCGGCCGTGACCAGGTTCCCATCCTCGTTGCGGAGCAGGTTCTCCAGCAGAACCTTCAGGCTGTACGGCAACCTGGCCGAGCCCGGAATTTTGTCCAAGCGGTAGATCTGGTAGCTCTCACCGTCAACGGTGAGTTCACTGCGTGCATCGAAACTGTTGGAAGACATGACAATCCTCTGATCTCTGCGAGCCCTTTAAGCCACCATAGCCCTCACCCACGCAATGGCAAGGGGGTGGGCAAAGGCTTGACACAATGAGATGGTAAATAATCCACTGGAGGACAGCATCATGAGGCATGTTTTGACCGAGGAGTACCTGCGCGAATCTATTGCCGCCGTGCTGGAATCCGCTGGGTTGGAATCCGCTGGGCTGGAATCCGCTGGGCTGGAATCCGCTGGGCTGCCCGAGATTGTGCAGGCAGGCCACCCCGCACTGCGTGCCCGCGCCCTTCCCTTCACGGGTCAAGTCAGTGACACGGATCTTGCCCGGCTCATCGAGATCATGCGAGCTACCATGCATGCAGCTCCCGGGGTTGGATTGGCCGCACCCCAGCTCGGCATACCGCTGCAACTAGCCGTAATCGAAGATATGTTCGAAGTCAGTGTGGAGAATGCCACCGCCCGGCAGCGCGAACCTCTAGAACCATTCACTCTCATCAACCCTCGCTACACGCCACTTGGCACGGAGTTGGCGGCCCACTACGAGGGCTGCCTGTCCATGACGGGGTGGCAGGCGGTGGTTGAGCGCCCCAGCGCTGTTGAACTGAAGTACGACGACGAGCACGGCACTGCGCAGACCCGCCAGTTTTCGGGGTGGCAGGCGCGCATAGTCCAACATGAGAGTGATCACCTCTTCGGCACCCTCTATATAGACAAGGCACACACCCGCTCGCTCGCCAGCAACGCCCAATACAGTCAGCACTGGGCCAATCCGGACATTCTTGCCGCCAGGGAGGGGCTGGGGTTCTAGGGTGGCACCCCTAAGATTGGAGCCATGGAATTCTCTGCACTGAACGCACTGCTCTGCCCCCACTGCGGAGGTGGCTTCACAGCCCCCGAAAAGTGGGAGGGCGCCCTCTGCTGCGAGCGCGGCCACAGCTTTGACATTGCACGCCAGGGATATCTGAATCTACTCACGGGCCATGGCACCAAGTTTGTTCCGGACACGGCCGCCATGGTGGCGGCCCGTGACGCTTTTCTGGACGCCGGCCACTACGGCCCTCTCGGCGACGCGCTGGCGAGTACTATCCGCCGGCTCCTGCCAGGGCCCGGGCCGCACATGATTCTGGACGCCGGCACCGGCACCGGCTGGTACCTTCAACAGATCCTGGCAGCTTTCCACCCAGAAACTGAGAATTCGCCGGCTGGGAACCAAGATCACCACTGGCCAAAGGGCGGCTGTGAGAATTCCGGCGGCGCTCGCAGCCCGTTCGCGGTGGGCATGGACATTTCAAAGTTCGCATTACGCCGGGCTGCTCGGCGTAACCCCGAAGCACTGAACATCGTGTGGGACCTGTGGCGTGCCTTGCCGCTGGGAGCCAACACGGCCGATGTGGTTCTGGTGGTCTTTGCGCCCCGCAATGCCAAAGAGTTTGCCCGCGTACTCAAACCCGGTGGCACCTTGGTGGTGGTGACCCCACTGGCAAGTCATCTTGCCGAGATCGCCCAGGAGGCGTCTCTGCTAGGAATTCAAGAAGACAAGGAAGCCGCGCTCAACCATTCCCTCGAGGCTCATTTCACCCCGGCAGGGAACTGTGAGTTAGTCGTTCCCCTGCAGCTGGGCCCGGCGGACATTGCCAATGTGGCCCTGATGGGCCCAGCCGGCCACCACCTAGAGGCCAAGGAGGCCAGTACGCACCTTGCTGGCCTGCCAGCACTGAGCGCAGCGACTGCTGCTTTCCGAATCTCCACATTTACGGCCAAGCAAAACTAAGTTCACTGGAAAGCAAAACTAATCCGCCGGCAGAGGCTCCGGCTCGGCGCCTTGTTGCCGCCGCACGTCCCGTTCTCTTTCACGACTGTGCAAAGAGGCGGATTCAGAGGCAGGGGCAGGGTCGGTTTCAGAGGCAATGTCAGGTGCAGGCGCAGGGGCAATGTCAGGTGCAGGCGCAGGGGCCGCCGCCGTCACGGCGCTGCCCGGGGTCTTGGCGTGCAGGTCAACATGGAGCCAACGCAGCGTCACCTGGGTGAGTGGCCCCACCCCTAGCGCAAACGCCGCCGTACCTGCCCCCACTACCCCGCCGAGCAGGAAGCCAATCACCACCACCGAAAACTCCAGGCCGGTCCGGATCAGCCATACTGGCTTTCCGCTCACACGAACCAGTCCCGTCATCAGCCCATCCCGCGGGCCCGGGCCTAGGCCAGCTCCTATGTACAGTGCGGTAGCAAAGGCAATAAGGCACAAGCCGGAGCTGAAGGTGAGTACCTGTAGCGCCCAGTGATGAGCCTCCGGGATCAGAAACAGGCCTACATCAGCAAAAGCCCCGACCAGAACGGCGTTGGCAATGGTACCGACCCCCGGGCGCTGCTTCAGCGGAATCCACAGCAGCAGCACCACCCCACTGATAATGATGGTGCACATGCCAAAGGAGATCTGTGTTGTACGGGATACGCCCTGGGCAAAGACATCCCACGGTGAAGCGCCTATATTGCCCCGAATCATCAACGCCATCGCCACACCGTACAAGAGCAAGCCGGCCACGAGCCGCACAAGCCGGGCAGAGAGTCTTTGAGTGGTGAGAAAAGATGCGGATGAAGAATTCATACTGCAAGTCTAGGCAAAGTGGCCTGACAAGATAGATCCAATTCAACTAATGTGGACTCATGAACACTTTTGTCACGGGTCACCGGCTAGCCCGAGAACTGGGCGAGTGGCGCGGCAACGCCCCCGCCTACCAGTCACTGGCCGAACGCATCAGGGTTCTGCTCCTTGACGGACGGTTGTCTAGTGGTGCGCGCATGCCTGCTGAGCGGGAACTGAGCCAGGCACTGGATTTGAGCCGTACCACGGTTGCGGCCGCCTACTCAAAACTCCGCGAGGACGGCTTTTTGGAGAGTGTTCGTGGTTCCGGAAGTACCCTGTGCCTGCCCGGCATGGAACGGGGCGAGCATTCTTTACACTCCGGCCTGCCTTTTGACTTCACGAAGGCAACAGCTCCCGCCTACCCAGGTCTGCAGTGCGCCTATGCATCCGCCTTGGCCGAACTTCCCAACTATCTCTCCCATGACGGTTTTGACATGGTTGGCCTACCGGATCTGCGGGAGGCCATCGCTCAACACTTCGCTGACAGGGGCCTGCCCACCTCGGCGGATCAAATCATGGTCACCATTGGGGCCCAACACGGGCTGAATCTAGTGGCCCGCACCCTGTACTCCCCCGGGGAACGGATCCTGGTTGAGCAACCCACCTACCCTCATGCACTGGATACCTTCACCTCTCTCGGCGCACGCATTCTCGCCTTCCCCGTCCGGGCGGAAAGCGGTTGGGATGTGCAGCAGGCGCTCCTGCAAATCCGTCGCGCGGCTCCCAGCATGGCCTACCTGATGCCGGACTTTCACAACCCCACAGGACTGAGCATGTCCATAGCCGAAAGGGAGTTCCTAGCAGCCGCCGCGGATAGAGAAGGAACAATTCTGGTTGTCGATGAAACCACTGCCCTGCTGGACATCAACCGCGGGCCGCTTCCCCCCATGGCGAGCTTCTCCCCCAACATCATCACGCTGGGCTCACTGGGCAAGCTCGCCTGGGGCGGACTGCGAATTGGCTGGATCAGAAGCTCCCGCGAAATGCAGGCCAGAATCCTGCGCAACCGACCCGCCGTAGACCTCGGCACCCCCATCGTGGAACAGCTTGCAGCATTGGCGCTGTTCAAGGATCTGCCGTCCATGGCTGCCAGCCGCAGCCGGGAACTTCGGCGCGGACGCGACACCCTGGTCCAACTCCTACAAGAACTGCTGCCACAGTGGAGCCTTAACATCCCCAACGGGGGCTTGTCACTATGGATCAACACCGAGACAATGTCCAGTTCCGCCCTGGCACTGGCAGCGCGCTCGCAGGGATTGGCTCTAGTATCCGGCCCGCGCTTTGGCCTCGATGGTGCATTTGAGCGGTATTTGCGGCTGCCTTTTTGCTATGAAAGCACCCAGTTACGTCACGGCGTGGCGATCCTGAGCGACATTGCCGGCCACGTCGGTTCAGAACCCTTAAGATTGCCCCAACAGGCAGTAATCTAACCGGAAACTTTCAGCTCAACGTAGTAGTGTCGTAGATACGAAATAAGCCCTAAGGGGGACCCAATGCTTGAATGGATCAATGATTTCGGCTGGATCATCTGGCTGACGGTTTTTCTGCTCCTGGCAGTGGCCGAAATGCTGACGCTGAGTCTGTACTTCATCTTGATGTCTGTCGGAGCCCTCGCCGCACTCGTGGCGTTCCTCTTCGGTGCCGAGCTGTGGCTACAGATTGTCATCTTCTGCGTTGTGGCCCTCGCCACGACAGTTCTCATCAGGCCCTTGGCCCTAAGCCATTTGCACCGCGGTCCAGCTGACCAGCTCTCCAACGTGGACCGCCTCATTGGGCGCTCTGCCGTGGTGTTGGAAGCTGTGAGTACCGGTGGTGGGCTGGTCAAGATTGGCGGAGATATTTGGAGTGCTCGTGTCCAAGGGGGCACCGAGATTCCTGTAGGCGCCACGGTTGAAGTTGCCGCCATTGATGGGGCCACAGCCGTCATCACCCACCCCAGCACCCACAAAGCGTCCGGAACGGCCGCCACAACAGCCTAAGTATTTCTACGCTGAGCGGGCCCGCAACTGCGTGAGCTGGCCGGTGTAGAGACACGTTTTTTACACAGAAAAGAGGGGATTTCATGGTAGACGGAGCCGGCACAATCGTGTGGCTATTTGTTGTTCTTGTCCTGCTGATATTCGTAGTTATTGTTCTGGTGCGTTCAGTACGCATCATTCCGCAGGCCCGCGCCGGTGTGGTGGAGCGTCTGGGTAAGTACCAGCGCACACTCAATCCTGGACTCACAGTCCTCATCCCCTTCGTGGACCGTCTGCTACCACTGCTTGATTTGCGTGAACAAGTAGTCTCTTTCCCCCCGCAGCCGGTCATCACCGAAGATAACTTGGTGGTCTCCATTGACACCGTGGTGTACTTTCAAGTCACGGATCCGCGTGCGGCAACATATGAGATTGCCAACTACATTCAGGCTGTGGAGCAGCTGACCACCACTACGTTGCGTAACGTGGTGGGTGGTTTGAACCTTGAAGAAGCACTGACTTCCCGCGACCAGATCAACGGCCAGCTCCGTGGCGTGCTCGATGAGGCCACGGGCCGCTGGGGTATCCGCGTCAGCCGTGTTGAGCTCAAGGCCATTGACCCGCCCCTGTCCATCCAGGATTCCATGGAGAAGCAGATGCGTGCAGAGCGTGACCGCCGTGCCGCGATTCTGACAGCTGAAGGAACCAAGCAGTCTGCTATTTTGACTGCTGAAGGTGAACGCCAGTCCTCCATTCTGAAGGCTGAGGGTGATGCCAAGGCAGCCATCCTGCGTGCCGACGGTGAATCTCAGGCGATCCAGAAGGTCTTTTCCGCCATTCACAAGGGCAATCCCACGCAGAAGCTGCTGGCATACCAGTACCTGCAAACACTGCCCAAGATTGCCTCCGGAACCTCCAACAAGCTGTGGATCATTCCCAGCGAAGTGGGTGAGGCCCTGAAGGGCATTGGCAACGTTCTGGGAACTACCACCCCTGACACGGACGACGCCGTCGATCCTCTCGCAGGTGCCGGGCAATAACCCAACGTACCCCTGCAAACCTCGCGCGGCCAATCACGTATAATGGGTGATTGGCCGCGCGGCGTTTGCCCGGCCGGATTTTTTGCTTCATCCCGGCAGAGCAGGAACAACTGGCGGACGTGCAGCGTTGAAACAGCAGTAATCAACTTGAGGGAGAAGTTATGAGCGATCGCAGCCTGCGTGGCATGCGCTTGGGCGCACAAAGCATGGAGACGGAATCAGGCGTGGAGCCGGCTCCCCGCCAACGTGTGGAATACCGCTGTGCAGATGGTGAGCAAGTGTTTGTCATGTTCTCAGCCGAGGCCGAGCTGCCAGCTACTTGGATGTCCAAGACCGGCAAGGAAGCCCTGCTGGTCAACGGTGAGGCACCTGACACATCCAACGAGAAGCCTGTCCGCACTCACTGGGACATGCTGCTGGAGCGCCGCACCCTTCCTGAACTGGAAGTCATCCTGGCGGACCGCCTGACCATCCTGCGCGAAAAGCGTGGGGAAAAGGTCTAGCCAACACCTGCGTTAACAGATAAGGGTGCCCCCGAGATACTCCTCGGGGGCACCCTTATCTGTTAAGGCAGGTGGGAACAACTATCACAGCGCTGCCAGGGGGCGGATTATTTGCGACCGGTCAGCTTGTTCCAGCGGGCACTCAATCCCCACTTGGTGACATTGACCATGGCTTCTTGGACAATGTTGCCGCTCATCTTGGAGGCGCCGAATTCGCGTTCCACGAACGTGATGGGAACTTCAACCACCTTCATGCCCTTTTGGCAGACACGCCACAGCATATCTACCTGGAATCCGTAACCCACTGATTCGACGGAGTTGAAGTCAAGAGCTTCCAAGGTGCCACGGCGGAAGGCCCGGTAGCCGCCCGTGACATCGCGGATGGAGATCCCCAGAATCACTCGTGAGTAGAGGCTGCCGCAGGTGGAAATCAGTTTGCGGTGCAGCGGCCAGTTGACAACCTTGCCGCCGGGGACCCAGCGAGAACCAAGCACCAAGTCTGCGCCCTGCTCAATGGCGTCCAGGAGCAGCGGTAGCTGCTCGGGCTGATGGGAGCCATCAGCATCCATTTCAACAAGCACGTCATAGCCTGCATCGAGGCCCCAGGTGAAACCGGCAAGGTATGCGGCACCGAGTCCCTCCTTACCGGCACGGTGGAGGACGTGGACCTGCGGATCATTGTCCGCATATTCCTGCGCCCATGCTCCGGTACCGTCGGGGCTGTTGTCATCGGCAACCAACACATCCGAATGTGGCACTGCGGCCCGCAGACGCGCCAGAGTCTTCGGCAGTGACTCGATCTCGTTGTAGGTGGGAATGATCGTCAGGACACGCAGCAATTGGTGCCTTTCCGTAATGATTTTTAGGTGAGGGGCACTACCTCAGCTTCCGCCCGGGCGGGCAAGTGCCATCAAGCCACAGTGGCAGACGGGTAGCGCCAAGTGTCTAGTATAGGCGAGGGCCCGGGGGAAAAGATAAGTTCACGCGCCTTCGGACCAAATGCGACGTTCACCATGGTGGCGATCGGATTTGTTTTCTACTGGCGCGTGAACTTATCCCCAAAGTGTCGGCAGAACTCAAATCCGTACCGACCGGTAACCTCCCGTGGGAGGTTCACCGCTCCCCTAAAGCTAATTCCCTATAGCTAGCCTGTCAACACGGCTCTGACCTGCGCAGACACGTATCCGTGCAGGTCAGCCCCGCGAGTCTCCAGTAATCTTTTTTACGCATTAAAAGCCCGCCTGTTACTCACTGAGGGCTACCTCCGGCCGCGGAGGCTAGAGCGCAAATCCGTCGGCAACAAACAGTTCCCGGCCCTGGTGCACCGTCTGTAGGCAACGGGGATCACTGCCCGTATCTAGCGCCGGCAGAAGTGGTGTGCGGGCTCGCGGGTCAGTGGACCAGGACTGCACGCGCTCGTCGGCCACCTGCACCATGAGTTGCTCCACATCCCAAATGGCAAAACTGGCCGGAGCGCCGGGGACCAGCTGGCCCATGAAGGGGTTCTCGTTCTTTGCCGCACGCCAACCAGCGCGAGTATGCCCAATGAAGGAGGCACGGGCTGAAATACGGGATGTTGCTTCGTGATGGTTCAGTGCTGCGCGCACACTGGCCCACGGGTTCAAAGGGCTCACTGGCGTGTCCGATCCGAAGCAGAGCGGCACCCCGGCGGCATAAAAGCGGCCCAGCGGGTTCATTTCCTTGGCTCGCTCAACACCCAGCCGGCGGGCGTACATGCCATCCACGCCTCCCCACTGTGCGTCGAAAGCCGGCTGCACTGAAACTGTGACGCAATATTTTGCCAGCGCGTCCATGGCAGCCGCATCCACCATCTCGGCGTGCTCCAGCCGGTGCCCGGCGGCCCGGACCTGGTCGATGCCCACACGCTGTGCGGCACGTTCCAGTCCCTCCACGGCGATTTCCATGGCGCCGTCGCCAATCACATGGAATCCCCCGGTCAGACCAAGCTCAGACGTTGCCGCGAAGTGGTCCCCCACTTGCTCCACGGTGAGCTGGGCGCTGCCGTAATTCCCGGGCGCATCCGCATAAGGTTGGCGTAAGAAGGCGGAGCGGGAACCGAGGGAACCGTCAATATTGATATCTCCCGCCAACCCCAGGACATCGGTGCCAAGGGTAGCGAGCAAGGCGCGGGCTTCCTCGGCGCTGGAGACAAGTTGCCCCCAATAGGGCAATACCTGCGGAAGCGCTTGTCCACCCTGTACCTGGCCAAGCGCCACGAGCGCTGCAAGGTCCTCCGGCGAGCCAACATGGGGCGCCGCCATTTCCGCCAGAGCCACATACCCATTGGCAGCTGCGTGAACCAAGGCCTTCCGCTGAGCGGACTCACGCTGTTCGGGGAACAGGTCCCGGGCGGCGTCACGCGCGGTAGCATGTGCGCCGCCGCTGACCAGGCCCTCGCCATCCCAGCCGATCATACCGGCCAGCGCGCAGCGCCGTGCCAGTGCCGGCGAAACCAGGCCCGAGTGAACATCCACCCGGGCCAAATACACTTCCCGGCCTCCTGCGGCGTTCTCCAGCTCACCGGCAAGGGGTAGCCGGGCATCAGCCCACAGCGAGTTGTCCCAGCCGTGACCCAACAAAACACCAGTGCTTGTAGGCGCGGCGTCCGCCACCAAATCCAACAGTTCGCGGGCGCTGCGTGCCCCGGAAAGGTCCACTGACGTCATCGCCAAGCCGGTCTCGGTGATGTGCGCGTGTGAATCCACAAAGCCGGGTGTCACCAAGGCTCCTGCCAAGTCCACCTCGCGCATACGTGAGTCCAGGAGCGAGGTGGCTGCGTGCTCGGATCCTACCCACGCCACCACGTCCCCATCCACCAGCATGGCTGTGGCTAGGGGGTCTGCGGAACTGTATACCGAACCGTTGCGGTACAGGGTCAATGACATGGCTACATGGTCCTTTCACAATGTCCCTGAGGGACAAAAGCAACTAAAATATTTCACTGAAAAAAATCGGGGCGCTGCACCCGTGCGATGAAGCGATGGTGGGCTGGCACACCCCCGGCTAGTTCTGCACCGGCTAGCTCTGCACCGGCTCGTTCTCGACCGTGGTGTAAGCGACAACGCCGCGGCGCACTAATGCAACGGCGGAACGGCAGGTGCTGGAAAATCCTGGCGGCGCAGCTGGCACCGAAGAGAGCTGGCCCAAGAGGTCGATGACCTGCTTGGTCCACCGCACAAAGTCACCCGCGGCCAAATCCGTGCCATTAAGGGCATCGTGCAGGCTCCGGCCCTTGGCCCACTTGTACATGGCCCAGACCAGGCCCATCTCAGGTTCGCTGGTCAGCGGCAGCTTGTGAGACTCTTCAGTAGCCTGCAGGTGCGAGAACAGCACCACCACATCTTCTACCGCCTGTTCCAAACTCACGCTAGGCATCCGCGGGCGGCTCCCCTCGGCGTCGCGCTTGGATTGGTAGACCAAGGTAGTGACGAAAGCCGCCAGTTCAGCCGCGTCAAGGTCGGCGAAGGAGCCCTTGCGCAGCGTCAGAGCAATGAGCAAGTCCTTTTCACCGTATACGCGGCGCAGACGCTGGCCATCCTCGCTGGGCACCAGATTTCCGGCCTGATCCGCTACAACAAAGCCGTAGCCTGCCAGCAGGTCAATGACCCGGTCAAAAGTGCGGGCAATCGTGTTGGTCCGGGACTGGATGGCCCGCACAATACCATCGGTCTCCTTACGCAGCTTCCACCACCGTTCAGACCAGCGGGCGTGATCTTCACGCTCGCTGCAACCGTGGCAGGGGTGGGCGCGCAGATTCCGGCGCAGCGTGGCAATGGCTTCATCGTCGCCCGCTGCCGAGCCGGTCAGATTGAAGGCGGCGGAGCGGTCCGGGAGCGCCGCCGTGGGTTGGGCCAGCTTGGCCTCCACAGCCGCCAGCAGATTGCGCCTGTCCTTGGGCACCTTGGGGTTGAACCCCTTGGCAACCCGCACTTGGCCCAGCGGCTCCACCGGACCTGCGAGCTCGTGTGCGTTCAGCCGGCGGTACTCCTTGTCCAGGCCCAGCACCCCGGGCCGGGGAACCCGTGCCTTGCCATCGGCGTCAAGCACGACGGCGTAACCCGGGTTGCGCCCGCCGGTCACCATCACCACATCGCCTGTGCGCAGGTTGGCCAGTGAGTGTGCCACGGCGTCACGGCGTTGCTTGGCCTTGGACTTGGAAGCGCCGGATTCGTGATCGGAAAGTTCGCGGCGCAGCTTGGCATATTCGTTGAAGTCACCCAGGTGGCAGGTCATGGCCTTCTCATAGCCAGCCAGTGACTCCTCCCTGGAGCGGACCTGGCGAGCCAAATCCACCACGGAACGATCTGCTTGGAACTGGGCAAAGGAGGATTCCAAAATGGTGCGGGTGCGGGTGCGGCCAAATTGGGCAATCAAGTTAATGCTCATGTTGTAAGTAGGGCGGAAACTAGAATTCAACGGATACGTCCGCTTGGATGCCAGCCCGCCCACGGCGCCCGGGTCGGTGCCGGGTTGCCACAGCACCACGGCATGGCCTTCCACGTCAATGCCGCGGCGTCCAGCACGTCCCGTCAACTGGGTGTACTCACCCGCGGTAATGGCCACGTGGGCTTCACCATTGTACTTTTCCAGTTTTTCCAGCACCACAGTGCGGGCCGGCATATTGATGCCCAGGGCCAGGGTTTCTGTTGCGAAGACGGCGCGGACCAGGCCGTGCGCAAAGAGGTCTTCCACCACTTCCTTGAAGCTGGGCAGCATGCCAGCGTGGTGGGCGGCAAGTCCGCGCAACAATCCATCACGCCAACCCCAAAAGCCCAGTACCTCCTTATCGGAATCCGGAAGTTCGGCGCAGGCATTGTCTACGCGGCGGGCAATTTCCTCCCGTTCTTCCTCCGTGGTCAGCCACATCCCGGCGGCCGCGCACTGCTGCACGGCGGCGTCACAGGCGGCTCGGGAGAAAATAAAGGTGATGGCCGGTAGCAGGTCTTGGCTCTCAAGGGCCCTGATGACTTGCGGACGTGAGGCTGCCCGAGCCCACCCCTGGGGGCTGCTGGAGCGGTTCTCACGCTCCTGGTAGGGGGTGCCCTGGTATCCGCGGCCGCGGGAACCGCTGCCGCCTCTGCGGCCATGAACCGTGTCTCTGCCCGTGCTGACCGATTCACTGCGGGCCAGTTTGAGTAGCTCGGGATTAATTTTCGGCATCTTGGCAGGTGCAGGGGCACGTTCTCCGGGGGTTCCGGGGGCGGTTTCGTCGAAGGCCACGTTCTCAGCGAAGAGGTCTACCAGATCGCGGCGCACCATCACGTGCTGCCATAGCGGAACGGGGCGGTGTTCGGAGACCACCACGGCGGTATCTCCCCGAACCGTGCCCAGCCAGGCGCCGAATTCTTCGGCGTTGGAGACGGTGGCGCTGAGGGAAATTACGGCCACTTCGCTGGGCAGGTGAATGATGACTTCCTCCCACACTGCACCGCGGAAGCGGTCGGCCAGGTAGTGAACTTCATCCATGACCACATAGGCCAACCCCGCCAGCGTGTGGGAATCGGCGTAGAGCATGTTCCGGAGCACCTCGGTGGTCATCACCACCACGGGGGCTTCTGAGTTAATGCTGGTGTCTCCGGTCAGCAGACCCACGTTCTCTGCCCCGTATTTATCGGAGAACTCCCGAAATTTTTGGTTGCTCAGGGCCTTGATGGGAGTTGTGTAGAAAGCCTTATTACCGCGCTGCAACGCCAAATGAACGGCAAATTCACCCACAATGGTTTTTCCGGCTCCGGTAGGGGCGGCAAGCAAAACACCGCGGCCGGCCTGGACGGCTCGGCACGCGGTGTCTTGAAAATCATCGAGTTCAAAATTCAGCCCCGCCTTGAAGTCACCAAGGTCAGTGTTGCTGTCTTGAACCCGCACTTTGGCTGCCAAGTAACGTTCGGAAGGGCTTGGCATGTCAGTGGAAGGCATAGTACAAGCCTACGCCAGCCGCACCGGTCAAAATATCAGAGTATTTCCAGATCCGTTGATGGTGTTGGAACATCAGCGTTCACTTCAGATTCAACGATTTTCTTGGCGGCGCGTTTGTCCCTGCGCAAGTCATTGAGCATGCACAGCCCAATGGCACCGAAGTACAGCACCAGCAAGGGTGCGGCCAAGAAGAACATACTCATCACATCAGAACCAGGAGCGGCCATCGCGGAGACAATCGTCACACCCAAAATGGTGAATCTCCAGGCCTTTAGGTACGTCCGGCCCCGAATCATGCCGATGGCGTTCAGGGCGAAAAGCAGCACCGGCACCAGGAAGGCGACACCCATGAAGAGCATCAACTGCAGGGCAAACTGCAAGTAGTCAATGGCCTTCATGATGTTGCTGCCACCCGCGGGGGTGAAGGACGTCAGGGCGCGCACAATGTTAGGCCAAATGATCCAGCCGGCAAAAATTCCGGCCAAGAACAATGGCACCGAGGCAAACATGTAGGAAAGCGTGTAGCGGCGTTCCTTCTTGGTCAACCCCGGAGTGATAAACGCCCAAAGCTGATAGATCCATACGGGTGAGGCAATAATCAAGCCAAGGATCAGCGAGATTTGAATCTTTAAATCAAAGGACGTTGTGACGCCCTCAAAGTTCAACGACGCGTTGATGTTCCGCATTTGGCTGATATCACGCAAGGGTGCCGTCAGGGCGTACATCAGTGGATCGTAGAGGATCCAGCCAATGACAACCCCAGGGAGCATGGCCAAGGCACTCTTGAAGAGGCGGTTGCGCGCTTCAATCAAGTGAGCTTTGAGAGGCATCCGCCCTTCAGGGTTGGCCTTACGCCCCTTGGTGGCACTCACCGGTTCAGCGACGGTTTCTATGACTGAGCGCCGGTACCGGTACCGGTTCCGTCGCCCTGTGCTGGGTTATTGACGATCTTGCCTTCGAAAGGCACATCAGTGCTCTGCGGCGCGGCGGGCGGAGCGGACGGAGGAGTCTCGTCCTTGCCGTCATTCTTCATTTCCTTGACCTCGGACTTGATAATCCGCATGGACTGGCCCAGGCTGCGAGCCATGCCCGGAAGTTTCGGTGCTGCGAACAGCAAGAGGACAACAATGATGATGATGGTGATAGCCCAGGGGCTCTCAAAAAGTCTTCCCACGGTAACGCCTTTCCTTTTGGTTCATCCTACGTCTTGTAAAGCTTCGATGTCGCGCAAGGATTGGAGCTGTCCGCGTTCTTTCCTGCGGGCGACGCGCCGCTGAAGGCGGGCAAAACGCCGTTCTTCTTTGGCAGCTAGGTAATCATGCTTCATTTTTTCAGGCGTTGCAAAAACTGCCGCGCCCGGAACTACATTACGCGGTTCTGTGACGTGCTGCACTTCGGCGCGTTCTAAGCTGGAGTCCCAGTTCTGGGTGACCTCGGCTGAGACGTGCGAGAAGGTGCGCATGGTTGCCATGGCTCCCTGCCAGAGTTTGAAAGCCAAAAAAGCCACAAACAGCAAGGACACGGCAAGCAGCGCTATCCATATCAAAATCCAAGACCACCAAGGCATGTTGCTTAGTCTATCCATCGCCCCTGTGAGTTTCCGGGACGGTTTCGCCAACAGCGTCATAGTGGCTGGCTGCTTCCGCCAACCATGTGGCCGTTGCTATTCGCAACGCCTCGGGTCCGGCTACGCGTGCGTGCCCGCCCAGCCGAGCCATGAGGGGCCCAATCAAGGCGGTATCGCCGACGGAGATGGCTAAACCCACCTGGTCCGGGCCGCCGTCGAACATGCGAGCATTGTAGGCAGGCGCCAGGCGTTGGGCTGTGGCAGGATCCGCTACCAGCAAGACCTGCAGGTCATGACTGCCGGGATCATAAATTCCCGCCCCCGGCTGCCATCCGGTTTGGTCCCCGAGGCCATGTTTCTGCTCCCCCGCGTCCTTGAGGATCTCGATCCGATCCACCCTAAAACTGCGGCGATCCTGCGCCTGTTGGCACCACGCCCGCACATACCAGGCGGAATCCATGGAGAACAGCCGCAGCGGTTCAATGATCCGCTCACTGAGCTCGTCCCGGGAGCCCACCAGATAGCGGATGGCGCAGGATCGGCTGTCATTGATGGCCTGCTGCAGTGCTGCCAGGTGACCCATTTCAGGCCCCAAGACCAATTCCAGCCCCACGGCGTCCGCCAGCCATGCGTCTTCGCCCGCCACATTGCGCAACGCCTCCGTGGCTTGGGCCAGGGCCGCCTCACCCCTACCCGGCACAGCCGTGAGCGCGTGCAGACCCACCAGGACAGAGCAGGCCTCCTCGTGGGAGAGCCGCAGGGGGCTGGCGAGGGTCTCGGCGTCACGGATAAATACCTGCCCGGCTTCCGTGGTCGCATCCATCAGGTCCCCGTGGAAGTAGCCGGGCTTGCCGCTGACGTTGAGCGTATCCAGATCACGCTGAAACTGCTTCTCCGTAATGGCGAATTCCGCAACAACTTCCGCCACCGAGACACCAGGGTTGGCCACCAAGTACGGGACCAGGGACAGCAGCCGCAACAGCCGGTCCGGGGTGTCCCTACGCTTGGCCTTGCCCAGTTTCAGCGGCTTGTCCCAGTGGATTGGAGCAGCTGCGCTAGCACCAGCCACTAGGCCTTTGGCTGCCGCATCCGCCGCCCGGCGCAGCTTCCCGGCCACCGCCTCACGCAGTCCGGCAGGAGCCACGACGTGTGCCTGGGCTCCCAAGGCGGCAACGTCGTCGGCCATTAATTCCGGTTCCCGGTATTCCACCCGGAGCACCTGCCAACCGGGCCGGGCCGGAGTGTCCAGCACCACTGTCCCAAGCCGGCTGCGCAGGGAATGGGCAGCACCGTCCGGGACGGCAACCTGGGCTGAGTAAGGGTCCCCCGTACCAAGGCGCTCCAACACGGTGGAAATGAAGAAGGCGGTGGGGCGGTCAAAACTTTGTCCAGTGTGGACTTTTACCTCGGAAGTGAACCGGCTCAGTCGGTAGTTGCGCTCTTCACCCTTGTCCACGTCAAAACCGGCCAGATACCACTGCCCATATTTGTTGCCCAGCCCCCATGGCTGCACAGTGCGGGTGGTGCCCTCCTCCGCTCCGCTGCGACGGTAGTCAAAACTGACCAATTTCTGTTGGCGCAACGCATCCCACAGCGGCTCGAAGGCGGGCTCGGCCGTGCGGACACGTGAGCTGACGGTGGTTTCATCCTCATACCAGCTGGTCCCGGTCCGGGTGGCGATCTTGCGCAACGCCGACTGTGCTGCTGCCCCGAAGGTAGCCTCCGACCACAAGTTCGCAGCGATGGCCAGCAGGTTCATGGCGGGCTCATCGAGGCGCAGTTGGGGCACCTGGTAATCCTTGGGGTCTATCCGGTACAGGTACTGCTCCTCAAGCTCGTTGTCATAGCTGTTCGTAGCCGAAACTCGGATGCCGAGGGCGGCCAACTGGTTTTTGTCGCGTTCAAACATTCGCTCAAAGGCCACCCCCACCTTGCTCTCTTGTGCAGCCGTGGCGCCCTCTCCCGCATAACCGTTGACATGGCTACGGATATAGGACTTGCTGTAGCCGCGGTTGGTGCCCAAGAGGGCGATCACCAGGTTCAACAGGCGTTCGGTGGCATCAATTTTTGTGGGCACCTTGTCAGCGTACTAGGCGGGTCCCGGCTTTCCGGTCAGGACTGCACCCACGTTACGAGCAAAAAATGCCGCCGCTTGACGCAAATGCCACAGTTCAAACCCTGGCATTTGCGTCAAACGACGGCATTCTTGCTGAAGCGGCGACTTAGCGAACTGCTACCAGGTCCACCACGAAGATCAGTGCTTCGTTGGGGCCAATGGCGCCGGCGGCGCCTCGCGAGCCGTAGGCCAGCTCCGAGGGGATTTCCAGACGACGGCGGCCGCCAACCTTCATGCCCAACAGGCCTTGGTCCCAGCCCTGGATGACCTGGCCAATACCGGCCTTGAAGTCCAGCGGCGTGCCGCGGCCCCAGGAGGAATCGAATTCCTCGCCGGTGGAGAAGGCGACACCCACGTAATGGGTTGAGACGGTGCTGCCGCGCACTACTTCGGTGCCGGTGCCCTCAATGATGTCTTCAATCATCAATTCGGTGGGGACAGCGTGTGCCGGGAAGTCAATTTCCGGCTTGGTGCGGTCAAAACTGCGTGCTCCAAAAGACATGGTGCTCCTTCTACATGGTTGTTTACTTCTTCGATTCAATCTTAACAACAAATACCAGCGGACCCGCCGGTTTGCCCTGGGCTGCCGCATTCTCGCCATACGCCATGGACGCGGGGATGGTCAGCAGCACTGTGGATCCAACCTTCTGGCCGGTCAAGCCCAGGGTCCAGCCCTGGATGACACCGTTGAGCGGGAATTCGCTGGCGGAGCCACGCTCATAGGCGGAATCGAAGGACTTTCCGTCCCAGGTCCAGCCGGTGTAGAACGCCGAGATGGTGTCCTTCGCCGTCAGGACCGCACCGGTGCCTTCCGTCAGCACCTCAACGGCCAAATCTGCTGGCGCGTCATTCTTGGGGATGGTGATACTAGGGACACCCTTGGCATCAAACTTGGCGGTGGGCAGCTTGCCAGCCTTGGCCAATGCCTTGACGTCCTCACTGCTCATGACCTTGGCTGCCGGCGGGGCATCCTTGGCGGACATGACCTGGAAAACGCTCAAGCTGGCGGGCTGGGCCGGCTGCTCGGGGGCTTCAGCGGTGGCTGCCACTGCCGCAGTGCCCGGGATGCCGTAGGCGATGTAGGCGCCCACCTTGGCGCTAGTGAAGGTGTTGTAGACAACAGCGAACTGATCCTTGAAGGAATCGTTCAACACGATGGAACCACCGCTGGGCTTACTGAAGGTTTCACCGAGGAGGTCACCTGTGGCGGCGTTCATGGATATTTCACGGAATTCAACGGACTGTCCGGATTTGATCTGTGCACCGTCACCAGGGGATACCAAGCGCATGGCCTCGGACGGGACACTCAGGGGCTTGTCAAAGGTTACCTTGGGGGCCTTCTTGTCACCTTCGCTGACGGCTTTGACCGAGGCAAGAAGTTCGGCATTGGCCGACGGCGCGGACGCGGAGGCATTCGCTGTTGCCTCCGGTGATGAGGAGTTGGCTTCTTGTGAACAGGCGGTCACAAGAAGCAGAAGCGGAAGAAGCAGTGCAAGAAGTCGACGCACAGAAACACTTTCGATGGCGGGATGAATCAGGTCAGGTGCCGGCGCCACGTGAAGGAAACCATGACATCAAGCAAGAAGTTCAATCGGGCACAGCACACCCATGTGATGGGTAACACCGGGCCGGGTCCAGCTTATCCGTGAAAGCTGAATGAAAGCTGTCGGTTCACTAGCTATTGCTCGTGGAGGGAGGCAATCAACTCATCAACCCGCTCGTCAGCGCTCTTGAACGGGTCCTTGCACAGAATAGTCTGGTGGGATCTGTCATTGAGTTTCAAATGCACCCAGTCAACGGTGTAGTCCCGCCCGGATTCCCTGGCGGCGTTGACAAACCTTCCGCGCAGATGGGCCCGCGTGGTGGCCGGCGCCGTGTCCACTGCTGCCACAATCTCCGCTTCATCCACCAGCTTTGCGGCGGCACCGCGGCGCTCGAGCATGTTGAAAAGGCCACGGTGCGGATCAATGTCGTGGTAGCGCAGATCAAGCTGCCCCACCTGCGGGGAACCCCAAGAAAGATTGTGCCGATCTGCATAGGAACCTAGCAGCTTGGCCTTGATGGCCCAGTCAATTTCGGTGTCAATAGTTGAATAATCCTCAGCCTCAATAGCATCAAGGGTCCTTTCCCACAGATCCAGAATCCGTGGGACAAGGTTGTTGTGGGCCCCGTGTGAGCGAACAAAGTCCGAGACCTTCCCCAAATAGTGCCGCTGAATGTCTACAGCGGTCATGGTCCGGCCATCAGCCATCTTCAAGGGGTGGGTGCCTGTGAGGTCATGGGAGATCTCACGAATGCTGCGAATGGGGTTCTCCAACCTCATGTCAGTCATAATGGTGCCGGCCTCCACCATGCGCAGAATCAGATCCATGGTGCCCACCTTCAACATGGTGGTGGTCTCTGACATATTCGAATCCCCCACAATCACATGCAGGCGGCGAAACAGCTCTGCATCGGCGTGCGGCTCATCCCTGGTATTGATGATGGGTCTGGAACGGGTGGTGGCTGAGGAAACACCTTCCCAAATATGATCAGCCCGCTGTGAGAAGGCAAATTTCCCACCTTGTTGTGCGGGCAGCACCCTGCCCGCACCGGCGATCAGCTGCCGGGTGACAAGGAAAGGAATCAAGATATCCGCCAGGCGGTTGAACTCGCCCTTACGGGTAATCAGATAGTTTTCATGACTACCGTACGAGTTACCTGCTGAATCAATATTATTTTTGAACAGGAAAATCTTCCCGTCATATCCCTCACGTGCCAGCTGTCCTTGGGCTTCCTGCACCAGATCGTGCAAGATCAGCTCCCCCGCACGGTCCTGGGCAATCAACTGGCCTATGCCATCACACTCAGCCGTAGCATATTCCGGATGTGAGCCCACATCCAGGTACAGCCTTGAGCCGTTGGGCAAGAAGACGTTGGAAGAGCGCCCCCAACTGACCACCTTGCGGAACAGGTAGCGGGCTACTTCTTCCGGTGTGAGGGGCTTAGCCCCGGGCGCAGAGTAAGTAACGCCAAATTCGGTTTCAATGCCAAATATCCGCCGGTCCACCGGTCTTCTCTCCTTGCAGTTGTTGAGTCAATGATGTGCAGCTTGCTGGGCAGCTTGCTGGGCGTTACGCCGGTGAGGGCGTTGGGGGTTGCTTCCCGCTCGCCAGGAGCGCTGCCACGTCAGCGGCGCCCAGGCGCCTGAAGGCCCGGTGCGAACCGCGCACCCGTGAGGCGTTGCGCTCCAGCACGGCAACCTCCAGCGTTGTGGCATCAAGTAAGTGGATGCGCCCGGTCTCGGACGCGCCGGTGGAGATGCGGGGCGCTGCCAGGGCGGTTACAGCCCAGTGCAGTGCTTGGGCCAGTAACGCCCCGGGCACCCACAACCGTTCAAGGGTGGACTGCACGGCATCGGCCTGCCCGCCCATCGCCAGAAAGCCGGCCTCATCAGAAATGGAGCCGTCAAAATTGAGCCGAAAGATGTGATCCCCTGCTTCGGAGACACCCACCTCGGCCACGGCCAGCTCCACTTCAAAGGGTTTCTGCTCGGCGGTGAAGACGGTGCCCAGGCTTTGGGCGTAGACACTGGCCAGCCCGCGGGCCGTCACATCCACCCGGTCATAGGAATAGCCGCGCACATCCGCGTAGCGCACCCCCGCTTGGCGCAGGCTCTCAAATTCGTTGTATTTCCCTACCGCGGCGAAGGCAATCCTGTCATAAATCTCACCGATCTTGTGCAGCGTCGGTGAAGGGTTTTCGGCCACAAGTGCCATGCCATCGCGGTAGCTGAGCACCACAACGGATTTGCCCCGGGCAATGCCCTTGCGGGCAAAATCGGCCCGGTCCTTCATGACTTGTTCAGGTGATACATAGAATTGCTGCGACATCTCAGGCCTCCCTGCGTTCGATGCTGCGGTGCGTCACAATCCCGGCCACGGCGGCGGCCAATGCCTCCTGGGAAACCCGGGTGGCGCCGTCGTTCTTCACGGTATAGACCACGGGCCACAACGCCCTGATGAGATCCGGCCCACCCGTGGCGCTGTCATCATCGGCAGCGTCAATGAGCGCCTCCACGGCAACAGCCACAGCGTCCTCCTCGGATAGCTCCGGGCGCCACAGCTTCTTTAGGGCGCCGCGGGCAAACACCGAGCCGGAACCCACGCTGTGGTGTTCAAGTTCCTCGTAGCGGCCACCGGTGACGTCGTAGGAGAACAAGCGTCCAGTGGCTGCTCCGTATTCAATCCCGGCAAAGAGTGGCACCACCGAAAGTCCCTGCAGCGCCATGGGCAGGTTGGCCCGTACCATGGCCCCGAGGCGGTTGGCTTTGCCCTCGAGACTAAGCCGCGTTCCCTCAATTTTTTCGTAATGCTCCAGTTCCACCTGGAAGAGGCGCACCATATCAATGGCGATCCCGGCCGTCCCGGCAATGCCCAGCACCGAATATTTATCAGCGGGGAACACTTTTTCAATGTGGCGGCTGGCGATCATGGTGCCCATCGTGGCCCGGCGGTCGCCCGCCATGAGCACCCCACCAGCAAATGTCAACGCCACAATGGTGGTGCCGTGCGGGGTTGCAGGCATGGAGCCAGCGGGCAGATCGCGCCCAAAGGGCAATAGTCCGGGATTGTTCCGGCTCACAAAATCAAGGAACGACGACGAGGAGCCCTCACCTTCCAGCGGGGGGAAACCGCTGTGCCGGGTGCCCGTCATGGCCGCTACTGGCCACCTTTTTGGACAAAGCCGCGCACAAATTCCTCGGCGTTGACTTCCAACACCCCATCTATCTCATCCAGCAGGTCATCCAAACCGGAAGTGGCTACCTGGGCTGCTGCCGAATCCGGGGCCGGGGTTGGTACGGGAAGCTCGTCGACGTGTTCTTCCTCGGCACGGGAGGAGACGTTTTTCTGTTCCTGAGAAGCCATGATGCATCCTTCGTAACTGATTGCTCGGAGCCTGATAGTACTAGCTGTTACCATCCTGCCACGGACCCGCCGGGTTTGCGTGTAGTGGGCGGGCCGTGGTGCACCCAAGCCAGCGTGGGGGCTAGTTTCCGCCGGCTAACAATGCGGCGAGGAAATCTGGCAGTTCCGTGTGGGTGCGAAACAGATCACCCGTCAGCGCCTCCGTCCCGCGCAGTGGCTCCTTGGTGGAGACCCGCTGCAGGCTGCGCTGCTGTGGGAGTTCAAAGATCACCGAGTCCCAACTGGCACCCACAACGTGCGGGCCAAAGTTCTGAATGCAGCGGCCCCGGAAATAGGCCCGAGTGTCTGTGGGCGGTTGCAGAACTGCGGCGGCAATTGATTCATCGCTGACCATCCGCTCGATCCGGCCATGCGCTAAGAGCTTGTAGTACAGTCCCTTTTCAGGGCGGATATCAGACCATTGCAGGTCTATCAGACCCAGCCGGGGATCATCCCAGTCCATGGTGTCGCGGAGACGATATTGCTGAAGCAGGTTAAGCTTGGCCACCCATTCCAACTGTCCGGCCAGGGACATGGGGTCCTCCCCCAGCGCCGTGAGAACCTCTTCCCATTTGGCCAGGACCTGCGCGCTGTGTCCGTCACCGGTCTCTGGGTGGCTGGAGCCGTTGGTGGCGCAGTGCTCCTTGGCGGCGTGTAAGTAGCGCCACTGCACTTCCAGGGCGCTGACCAGCTCACCATTGTTCAGTAGATGGAGTTCTTTGAGTTCCCAATCGTGGCTGACGGCCTGCAGAGTTGCTACGGGGTCGGCAAATTCAATCATTGGTGCCGATCCGTGTTCAATCATGTCCAGGACCAGGGCGGTGGTGCCGAACTTGAGAAAATTCGATACTTGACACAAGTTGGCGTCACCAATAATGACGTGCAGGCGCCGGTACTTAGTGGCCGTGGCGTGTGGCTCGTCACGGGTATTGATGATGGGGCGCCGAATGGTGGTCTCCAGCCCCACTTCCGCTTCGAAGAAGTCCGCGCGCTGGCTCAGTTGAAAGCCAAGGCCCGAGCCGTCCTGCCCCCGGCCCACACGGCCAGCTCCGCACATGAGTGCGCGAGTGACGAAAAATGCTGTTAAGCCGCTCACAATGTCCTTGAAGGGGACACTGCGTGGCATCAAATAATTTTCGTGGCTGCCGTACGAGACGGATTTATTATCCGTATTGTTTTTGTACAGATTAATGCCCGGCATGCCGGGCGTGGCGGCAATTCTGCGCACAGCGGCCAGCGCCACCAAGTCTCCGGCAGCGTCCCAGCGCACGGCATCCAACGGGTTGGAGACTTCCGGTGAAGAGTACTCCGGGTGCGCATGATCCACGTACAACCGCGCCCCGTTGCCCAGCACCATGTTCATCATGGGCGCCCCCGTGTTCCACCCGTGATCACCTACATCCCCGCCCTCCAAAGCGATTTGGGCTGCCGTGAGAATCGGTTCGCTATCCGTGAGCTGACTGGGGTCCGCTGCGGCCCGGGGCATGGACCAGCCCCTGGCATCCGCGAGCGGGTCCTCGTCCGTATAGTCCCAACGGGTTTCCCCGCCAGCAGACGCCCGGTGACTGGTTTCGCGTGAGTAAGCATGGACCACTTGGGCGGAAAGCCACGTGGCATTGAACTCCTGGGTGCCGGGAGCATGGATGCCATATTCCGTCTCGGCACCCATGACACGGACGGCACTCACAGGTACTGCCCCGTGTTTGGCAGGGTTTCCAGGGTCCGGCCAGGCACTTGGCCTTCCTTGCTCTGGACGATGGTGCGGATGTAGGTGATCCGCTCACCCTTCTTCCCGGAAATTCTTGCCCAATCGTCAGGGTTGGTGGTGTTGGGCATATCCTCATGCTCACGGAACTCATCCACCACCGCGCGCAGCATATGTTCAATCCGGATGCCCTTCTCACCACTGGTCAGCAGGTCCTTGATGGCATATTTCTTGGCCCTGTCCACCACGTTCTGAATCACCGCACCGGAGTTGAAGTCCTTGAAGTACAGCATTTCAGTATCACCGTTGGCATAGGTCACCTCAAGGAATTCATTGCCCTTGTCCGTGGCGTACATGGCCTCAACCGTGCGCTGAACCATTGCGTCAACGGTTTCTTGGAGGCTGCCGTGGTTCGCTGAAACGTCATCGGCGTGGAACGGCAGGGATGTGGTGACATATTTAGTAAAAATATCCGCCGCAGACTCTGCGTCCGGGCGCTGAATTTTGACCTTGACGTCAAGACGGCCGGGACGCAGGATGGCTGGATCAATCATGTCTTCCCGGTTGGAGGCGCCAATGACAATCACGTTATCCAGGCGTTCAACGCCGTCGATCTCGCTGAGCAGCTGGGGCACAATGGTGGTTTCCACATCGGAAGAAACCCCCGTACCGCGGGTACGGAACAGTGAATCCATCTCGTCAAAGAACACCACCACGGCGCTGCCGTCGGAGGCCTTTTCGCGGGCCCGGCTAAAGATCAGCCGGATCTGGCGCTCGGTCTCCCCCACATATTTATCCAGCAGTTCAGGTCCCTTGATGTTGAGGAAGTAGCTTTTCTGATCCTTAACACCTGAGCGTTCCCGCGCCCGCTTGGCCAGTGAATTGGCCACAGCCTTGGCAATGAGCGTCTTTCCGCAGCCGGGCGGGCCGTAGAGAAGAATGCCCTTGGGCGCTTTGAGCCCGTGTTCGCGGTAGAGGTCAGGATGCAGGAAGGGAAGTTCCACGGCATCACGAATTTGCTCGATCTGGGAGGCAAGCCCACCAATGTCCGCATAGGAAATATCCGGCACTTCCTCCAGTATCAAGTTCTCCACTTCGGAGCGCGGGATCTTTTCCAGAGCGTAGCCGGTGCGTGCATCCATGGTGAGCGCGTCCCCCACCCTGACGGCGCCATGCAAGGTACCAGCGAGCCGCAGCACCCGTTCATCATCGGAGCGGCCAATGACCAAGGCGCGGTCCGTGCCCAACAATTCCTTCACGGTGACAAGTTCCCCAACATCGGTGCACCCCAGCGCCGCAATCACGGTGAACGCCTCATTAAGGAGCACTTCTTGCCCCACGGAGAGCTCGTTCATGCGCAGCAGCGGGCTCATGCCTACCCGCATCTTGCGCCCTGAGGCATATACGTCAATGCTTTCCGAGGTCACCGCGGTGCTGGCTCCGCTGGTGGGCGTGACCCGGTTCAAGGCCACAATGGTGCCGAAACTGTAGGGTGGCTCACCGTCACGCTCCAGGGCCGAACGCAGTTTCTGGATTTCAGACTTGGCTGTTTCCAGTACCGCCACAAGCTTGGAGTTATTGGCTGTGGCCGAGGCCAACGCCCGGTCAAGGTTGCGGGCCTTGTCCCGGAGCACATTGAGTTGACGCTCCAGGAGCGCTTGTTGGCCTGGACCGATCGAATAGGCCGAGCCGTGAGAGCCGGGCGCGGGGGGAACCGCAGTAGGCGTGGTGCCATCCTGCGCATCTTCGGGTGTGGAGTGCGTTGAGTCGTTCATGACCTTGTGTCCTTCCGCAGCGTATCCCGCCGCAGCCGTGGCTAACCGGTAGTGCCGAGCATACTGCTACTGCTCGCCGAAACCGTCCTGGCGGGTTTCTGTTTCTTGTGACTGCTCTTGATTACGCTTGGTCTGCACAGTGGAAGAGGCGTCACGTGCGGCGCGGCGCAGCTTCTTGTCCGAGACGGACCGTTCGCCCACAGCCGCAGGTGTCCAAGCGTCGAGGTCCTCCTGCGCAAAATCGGTTTTCGACGCGCGGCGCTTCGGGGACATTCCCGTCACACCATCAGCGAGCCGGCGCGTGACCATGAGGAAACCGGTGTGAGCCACCATGCGGTGGTCCGGGCGGACGGCCAAGCCCTCAAGGTGCCAGCCGCGCACCATTGATTCCCAAGCGTCAGGCTCGGTAAACCTACCATCTGCCCTAATGGCTTCAGCCGTGCGGGAGAGCTGAGTCACGGTGGCAACATAGTTGATCCAGACGCCGCCGGGCGCCAACACTGTGGCTACCGCGTCGAGGCATTCCCACGGTGCCAGCATGTCCAAAACAACCCTGTCAATGCTGCCGGGAGCTTCCTGTGCCACCACCTGGTCTTGGAAGTCTCCGAGGGAAATCTTCCAGGCCGGGTGGGGGCCGCCAAAAATGGTTTCCACGTTGCCGCGGGCAATATCTGCAAATTCTTCACGGCGTTCAAAAGAGTGCAAATAGCCGTTGTCTCCCACGGCTCGAAGTAGCGAGATGGACAGCGCGCCGGATCCCACACCTGCCTCAACTACACGAGCACCCGGGTAGATATCTCCCATGGTGATGATCTGTCCGGCATCCTTGGGGTACACCACTGCCGCACCGCGGGGCATGGAAAGCACAAAGTCAGAGAGCAGGGGGCGCAGTGCCTGGTATTGCTGGCCCACGTTGCTTTCTACCATGGAGCCCTCGGGAGAGCCGATCAGCAGATCATGGTTCAAAAAGCCCTTGTGCGTATGGTACGCCGTTCCGGGTGTCAGGGTGATGGTGTTCATGCGGCCGCGCTCGTCAGTCAGCTGTACACGCTCCCCGGGGCGGAAAGTACCGCGGCGGGCAGCCGCACCGTGCGGCGCCTGGCCGGCATCTTGAGCTGTTGGGTCTTGCTTCATCTAAATGGATCCTCACGTTTGGTTCTCAAAGTTCAGCGTTTGCAGCCCGCGCCTGGCGGGCCGGAAAAATAGTGGGAAAGCTGAAAAAGCTGGAAAAGGGTGGAAGAGCTCGAAGAGGTTTCAGGCTGGCGAGGTTTATGGCTGGCGAGTTTTGCCGGCCCTCACGCAGTGCCCTTGCCGGTCATGGCGGCCACAACCTTCGCCTGGCTCAGCAGGCCGGTGACTTTCCCCTCCAGGTTAATGACCGCATATTCCTTATCCGGAAGTTGGGCCAGGTAGGAGACAAGCTCCACGCCTGAGGCCGCCTCCGGAACGTAGGCTCCCTTGGACAGGGTCCTCGCCACCGCGCTGGCCGGGGTGAGCAGCGCAGCCTGTGGCGGGACATGGGCCAAAGCAAATTCGTCAACCACTGCCGTAGGACGGCCGTCACGGCCAAAGAGAACTATGGGCTCTTGAGGAAACTGTCCACGCAGCGTCCAGAGCTGGGCCACGGTGCATTCAAGGGAAGCGCTCACCGCGGGTGCGGCCAGGGCGCCAGCAGTGATGGCGGGCAGGCGCAGGCGCATATTTGCCCCCTTGATGGAGGCAGAAGCTCCCATCCACAGGAAACCCGCCAGCAAGATCACAATGAATGACGTTGTCAGTTGCGGCTGCGCACCCTGCAGATACGGCACTACCAACACCACGGCAACAATCAACACCACAATGATGCGCCCGGCCCAACCAGCCGCCACGGTACCCTTTTCCTGGCTGCCTGTGGATTTCCACACGATTGACTCCACGAGCCTGCCACCGTCCAGCGGCAAGCCGGGCAAAATGTTGAACAGACCAATCAGCAGGTTCGCCCAAATGAAAATATTGGCCAAGAGGAAAGCAATGGACCCTCCCAGGGTGACTTGCTCAGCCGAGAGCGGCACGGGCAGCGCTGTCTTGACAAGCCAGCCCAGCCCCGCCAACACAAAATTAGCAACGGGCCCTGAAAACGCTACTACCAAGGCCTTGCCAGGAGTGGCCTTGCTGAAATCGAATTCGGTGTGGCCACCCCAGAGATTCAAAACAATTTTGTGTGTTTGCCAGCCGTACATCTTTGCCGCCACGGCATGGGCCAACTCGTGAATAAAAACAGACAAGAGCAACAGCAGCGCGTAGGCAAAAGCAACCGGATAGGCCCAGCCGCCAAACCCGGCTTGTAGCTGCGGGCCAAAGATCAAGACAGTAATGGTGGCGATGAGGAACCAGGAGTTGGCCAAGATGATGGGTGTTCCCTTGACGGAGCCCAGCACCATTCCTTCACGCCGTTGCTTCACACTGCCGGTGGAACCGTTCACAAAGCAGCCCCGGCCGAGGTTGCGTCACCAGCGAGAGAAGTTGCGTCACCATCGAGAAATGCTGCGTGTGCGGCGAGAACTGCCTGGACGTCGTCGTGGCTCTTTCCCGCAAGCGTGTCCCAGGTGGTGCGGCGGGCATCTTCACCCAACGGAACGGCATTGGGGATGGCGATGGTGGCCATCCCTGACGCAATGGCCGAGGCGACTCCCGGAACGGAATCCTCCAGAGCCGCACAGTGGGCCAGGGTCAGGCCGGGATCGCTGCGCTGCAGTTCTTTCACAGCCAGCAGATACGGTTCGGGATGCGGTTTGCCATGCGTGACTTCATCGCCGGTGATCAGGAATTCAAAATATTCCTCGCCCAGAGCGGCCACCACTTCCGCCGCCATATGACGTTCGCTCATGGTCACGAGGGCGCAGCGCACGCCCCGGCCATGCAGTTCAGCCAGCAATTCCCGAGCGCCCGGGCGCCACGGAAGTTCTCTGCGCAGCCCGGCCACCACGGAGTTGGAGAGGTAGTCGATGATCTCGCGCTCGGAAAGGTCCACACCGGCACCCTGGAGTACCTTGGCGGTGGAATCCAACGCATTGCCAACCAGGGCGTGAGCCATTTCCTCATCCCAATACCCGCCATGGGCCGTCACCAGCTCGATTTCAGCGGCAATCCAATAAGGTTCGGTGTCTACCAAGGTCCCGTCCATGTCCCACAGGACGGCTTTAAGCACCAGAGCGGCGGAAGTCTCGTGAAGGTTCATGGCAGAAGTGGGTGAAAGCATGCCCCTAGTCTACGTGGCAGGACGTGAAGAGCCGCTTTTCCACAGCCGCGCGTGGTGGGTGATGCCGCAAACAGCTTCGGCCCGTAGGCTGGGCAGGTGAGCAGATTCAATGATGAGCAAGCCAAGCAACCGGCAGCGTTCCTGAGAGCGGCAGCCGGCGGGCAGCGCGTTACCGTCCTGCTGGCCGCCTTCGAGGGCTGGAACGACGCCGGTGATGCGGCCAGCGATGCCCTGAAGTACCTCCACCACCTGTGGGATGCCAAACGGGTGGGTTCGATTGAACCGGATGAATACTATGATTTCCAGTTCACCAGGCCTGAAGTTCGTCTGACGTCTACCGGCGGACACAAAATCAAGTGGCCCGTCACCAAGATCGCCAAAGCTTCCGTGCCCGGGTCTTCTCTTGATGTGGTCCTGGTGCACGGGATTGAACCGTCCTACCGTTGGCGCGCTTACACGGCGGAATTACTGGCCAAGGCCGCAGAACTGAACGTTGACTACGTGGTGCTGGTAGGAGCCCTACTGGCAGATGTTCCCCACTCCCGCCCCATCCCCGTCACAGCAACGTGCGACGACGAACAGCTCGCCACCAGCTTGAACCTTGAAACGTCCCAATATGAGGGCCCCATAGGAATTGTGGGTGTGCTCAACGAGGTGGCCCTTCTGGCTGGGCTGCCCACAGTTTCCCTGTGGGCAGCCGTACCTCACTATGTGGCCCAGGCGCCCTCCCCCAAGGCGGAACTGGCCCTGCTCAATAAAATTGAGGATTACCTGGGGGTTTCCCTTCCCACCGCCGAGCTGGCCGAGGATGCCAGCGCCTGGGAACGCGGCGTCAACGATCTCGCCACAGAAGACGCGGAAATTGCCGCCTACGTCCAGCAGCTCGAAGAGGCCAAGGACACTGCGGAACTCCCCGAAGCCACCGGGGAGTCCATCGCCCAGGAATTCGAACGCTATCTGCGCCGGCGCGGTAACGAGCAGCAGTAGCGCTCCATTAGCTGCCGGCGCTGTGCAACGGTCTTTAGAGTTCGATCCCCAGCAGAGCCTCGAGCGTGTCGGAGACCAGATCGGCATCACGGTCTGATGCTTTACTCGCGTCGCTGACTGTGGATAGTTCTGCCCAGGCATCCACGGCTGCCAGTGCCCGCGGCGCATCCAGGTCTTGTGAGAGGGCTGCTCGCAGCTCGGCGAGCAGCACCTTTGCGGAGCCTTTGGCGGCCCGAGGTGCTGCCTTGCGCCAGCGGTCCAAACGGTCCTGCGCCGCTTCCAACAGTTCCTGAGTCCAGAACCAGTCGCTTCGGTAGTGGTGGGCCAGGATGGCCAGCCGGATTGCGGCTGGGTCTACCCCGTCGGCACGAAGTTGCGAGACGAGGACCAGGTTGCCCAGCGACTTGCTCATTTTCTCGCCGTCTAAACCGACCATGGCGGTATGCACGTAATGTGAGGCCATGGGCGTGTGGCTCAGTGCGTAGGCGTGACCGGCACCCATTTCATGGTGCGGGAAGATGAGATCACTGCCGCCACCTTGCACGGTGAAGGGCTTGGGTAGGAAGCGTTGGGCAATGACGGTGCATTCAATGTGCCAGCCCGGCCGTCCGGCACCCAGGGAGGAACCATCCCATGAGGGTTCGCCGTCCCGGGCTACCCGCCACAGCAGCGCATCGAGCGGGTGGCGCTTGCCAAGGCGGGCGGGGTCCCCACCGCGTTCGGCAAAGACTGGGAGCATTTGTTCTTGACTGAGGCCCGAAACCTGACCCAGCCACCACGGCGATTCGGGTTCGGCAAGTTTTTGTGCCGATGAGGCGCCTTCCACGGAGAAGTAAATATCGCCGTCGGGCTCTCCTGCACTGCCCTCAACAGCGTAGGCAAGCCCCTGTGCCACCAGGTCTTCAATCTCTGGGACGATCCATTCAATGGATTCGACGGCACCAATGTAGTGCTCCGGTGCCAGAACATTCAGAGCCTCCATGTCAGCATGGAACAGCTCCGTCTGGGCTACTGCCAGCTCACGCCAGTCAACGCCGTCGCGGTTGGCCCGTTCCAGTAACGGATCATCAATATCCGTAACGTTCTGAACGTAGTTGACTGTGCGGTCGGCATCACGCCAGGCCCTGTTCAACAAGTCAAAGGCCACATAAGTTGCGGCATGGCCCATATGGGTGGCGTCGTAAGGGGTAATGCCGCAAACGTACATGCTGGCAGGACCGGTATCTGCCAGAGTAACTACGCGTTGGCGTGTGGTCTCATGCAGGGAAAGGGCTGGCATGACGCCGGGCAACTGAGGCAGGGCGTGGGTCTTCCAAGTTTTCACAGGCACCAGCATATAGCTCGCAACTTACAAACAACACGAAGCTTGCTGTGAACTACCCCGGCGGCTTCCCAAGACTGTCAGGATGTTAGGGGGTAATGACGTTGGTACCCAGGAGGATAAACAACAGCAAACCCAACCCAATACGGTACCAAACAAAGGGCCGGAAGCTTTTGGTTGAGATGTACTTCAGGAACCAGCCAATGATGAGATATCCCACAACGAACGCAATGACCGTAGCGAGGATTGTTTCGCCCATGCCAAACGGTCCCGCCGCACCCTCATGCTTACCGAAAATCTTGTACAGCTCATAGAAGCCGCTGCCGAAGACTGCGGGAATGGCCAGCAAAAATGCGTAACGCGCCGCCGCCTCGCGGGTGTATCCCATGAGCAGGCCTGCCGTGATGGTGCCGCCTGAGCGCGAAACCCCGGGAATCAGGGCCAGCGCCTGGGCAAAGCCGTAAAGGATGCCGTGCTTGTAGCTCAGATCCTTGAGCTCACGTTTCTGGCTGGCCACGTGGTCAGCTACCGCCAGAAACAGGCCAAAGACTATGAGGGTGGCGGCAACCAGCCACAAGTTTCGCAGCGTGGATTCAATATGGCTTTGAAACACCACACCCAAAATTGCAATGGGGAGGCTGCCAATAATGACCAACCAGCCCATGCGGACGTCAGGATCGGTGCGCGGCACCTGCCCCCGCAGCGAACCCCACCAGGCTTTGATGATGCGCACGATGTCGCGCCAGAAGTACAGCAACACTGCAGTTTCCGTGCCCAACTGGCTGACAGCCGTAAAGGCCGCCCCAGGATCGGCGCCGGAGGGCAGGAATTTGCCAACAACAAAGAGGTGGGCGCTTGAGGAAATCGGGAGGAATTCAGTCAGGCCCTGGACAAGGCCTAAGAAGGCAGCTTCAAACCAGTTCACGGGTTTTAGCCTAGAGCATGTGCGGGGCCGTGGCGGCCAAGGGGCGCCGGGCCGGGCAATTCACACAGCTAATTCACCGTAAGCTTGCAGCTATGGAACAACGATTCATGGGCACCAGCGGACTGCGCGTTTCTGCCCTGACACTGGGCACAATGACCTGGGGAAATGAAACCAGCGCTGATACGGCACGGGCACAACTACGCGATTTCATCGACGCCGGGGGCACCACGCTGGACACTGCCGTCAGTTATGTTGAGGGGCGCAGTGAGGCAATTCTGGGCGAGTTGCTCGGCGATGTAGTCCCGCGCAGCGATGTTGTCCTGGTCTCCAAGGCAGGCATTAGCCACCGCAATGACAGACGTATGGTGGATACCTCACGCCGTGCAATGCTGGCCGGACTGGATGCCTCATTGGCGCGGTTGGGCACGGACCACCTGGATTTGTGGTTGGCGCACGTGTGGGATGAGAACGTTCCGTTGGAAGAGACGCTTGGCGCCCTGGAATTTGCTGTCAGCAGCGGACGTGTCCGCTATGCGGGAGTGTCCAACTACAACGGCTGGCAGCTGGCACGCGCCGCGTCCCTATCCGAGGCCACAATAGTGGCCAACCAGGTGGAGTACTCCCTGGTGGCGAGGGAGGCAGAAGCGGAAATCATTCCCGCAGCAGAGCACGTGGGCGCAGGGCTCTTGTGCTGGGCTCCACTGGGACGCGGTGTCCTGAGCGGAAAGTACCGTGGCCAGATTCCAGCTGACTCACGCGGAGCCAGCAGCACCATGGCCAGCTACGTGGAAAAGTATTTGGAAGGCCGCCCGGTTTGGATCACTGACGCGCTGGTGACGGCCGCTCAAGGATTGGGCCGCTCACCCGTTGATGTGGCGCTGGCCTGGCTCCTCGAGCACCACGCCGTTGCCTCCGCCGTGGTTGGCCCGCGCACACAAGAACAACTCCAGGACATTCTGAGCTCGTCACTGGATCAGCTGCCCGAACAAATAGTAAGTGTCCTCTGTGAAGTTTCCCGGCAGGATTAACGGGTGCTTGCCTCCGGTCAGCTGTACTAAAGTCAGCCGCTCCCAATCCAGCCGCACTAAAGTCAGCCGAATAAGGCTCTAGTCGCTGATGGGACCGTTCTGCGCTGAGTCCGAACCGTTGTCGCTGTTGTCACTGGTACCGTCGCCGTCGCCGTCGAAATCCTCGTCGTCAAATTCGCCGTCATCGCCGTCATCGCCGTAGATCACAAGGGGCGTCACTTCATCGAAGGCGTCGAAGAGAGCTTCTTCGTAGGCTTCAAAGGCGTCAATAATGCCTAGGAACGTTGCTTCAACAATGGGATCTTCCTCCCCGCGGCGAGCTGATGCAGCCACCAAGTGTTCTTCCAAGGCTGTGGTCAGTGCACTCAGTGCTGTGCGGGGATCGATGCTCATGCGTTTGACGGTACCAGTGAGTTAGGGAACTTGAAAGTCCTTATTCCGGGTGGAGGCCTTCCTCTGAGCGCGGCAAAGGGTAGCTTGGGATATACAAGCTGCCGTCACGGCTCAGAGGAAGGTCTGTTCATGCGTGAAAATCTCAAGAGAGCCCCTGCCGGGCGCGGGGCTCCCCTGCATCATTACGAATACCTTGAGATAACGCTAACCCCGGGTGAATCAGTCCCCGGCGCTTACCAGCGCCTGCGTGAACATGCAGAATATGGCCAGTGGGAATTGGCGCGCAGCACCTTGTACATGGGTGGACAGCGTAAATACGTGATGCGCCGCAAGGTGTTGAGGGTGGAACGGACCCTCAACATTTATTAAGCACGCACCACCCTTGCAACGGCTGCAAGCATTCCCTGCGCTCAATTTCTGAGCTGCACTAGGCACTGATGAACTGCACTAGCCTCTGAATTGCCGGTTTCTAGTCCTCCACCGGTCCCAGCCAGGCGTTGGCGATGGTGCTGTGGGCGGATTCATCGTCAGAGGGGTGGAACATTCCCGCCAAAACATCCCGGTACAGCCGGCCCAGTTCATTACCGGCAAAGTCGCTACTACCACCACTGACACGGATCATCAGATCCACCACAGTGCGCGCGGTTTCCGTGGCACGGATTTTCAGCCCCACCAATTTTGGGAACCATTGACTGCCGTGATTGACCAACTGGTCCACGTCGCGGGCCACTGATTCCAGCTGCGGATACAGCCCGTCCATGGCCAACGCTGCGTCAGCAATGCGCCAGCGAATATCGGGATCTTGCGCGTAGCTCTTGCCCGTCTTCTTGGACCGGCGTTTGTGTACCGTCTGCACACCGATCGCCAGCGCCCGCTCCCCCAGCCCCGTGTAGACGGCGGCCAGCAATGTTTCAAAGCAGGCGAAGATGGAAAAGATCAGCGGGTCAGCGTTGGGCCCCACAGGCAGTTTCCTGAACACGCGGTCCGCCGGGGCGGTGGCACCCTCAAGCACCGTGGTGCACGATTGGCTGGCTCGCATGCCCAGCGTGTTCCAGTCATCCTTGATGCTGTAGCCGGGTGTTTCCCGCGTGATGAAGGCGTGCACCAGCACCGGCGCTTCTCCCGTTTCATCCTTGCCGAAGATGCCTAGACGGGTCCAGGCCGGGGAGAGCGAGGTGAAGATTTTGGTCCCCGTGAAGGAATAACTGCCATCGCTCAGAGGTGCGGCCACCGTATTGGAATCAAAAAGCACCGAATCGTTGCCGGCTTCCGAGTTGCCAAAGGCAAACACCTCCCCGGCCACGGCCTCCTCCAGCACATAGCGGAGGGAGTTATCCCCACGCTCGTGTAGAAGGTGGGCGACGCCGGTCCACACCAAGTGCATGTTGATCGCCAAAGCGGTGGCCGGGGCCGCCGTGGCCAATCTGCGTTGCGCGGCCGCCGCCGCTTCCAAGCCAAAGCCGAGTCCGCCGTCGGACTCCGCGGCAAACATGCGCAGATAACCCTGCGCTTTCAGCTCAACCAAGTCCTCATGAAAGAACTCATTACGCTCGTCGTACCCTTTGGCGCGGTCACGGAAGCGCTCCAGTAAATCGTCCGGCAGTAGTTCGTGCAGCTGCGTACTCATGGTGATCTTTCTTAGTAGGTGCTGAGTAAACGGTCTAGGACGCGGGCGCCGAATTTCAGAGAATCGACGGGGACGCGCTCATCCACTCCGTGGAACATGCCGGTGAAATCCAGTTCCGGGGGCAGTTGTAGCGGGGCGAAGCCATAACCGGTGATCCCCAGGCGGCTCAGCGACTTGTTATCAGTGCCGCCGGAGAGCGTGTACGGCAGGACCGTGGAGCCCGGGTCTTCAGCGTGAAGGGAGTCAATCATGGCGTCCACAAGGTTGCCGGCGAACGGTGTTTCGAGCGAGACATCATTGTGGATAGTGGAAATATCGATCCCCTCTCCTGCCAGTTCGCGCACAATTTCCAGAACCTGTTGGTGTTGGCCCGGCAGGGTCCGGATGTCAATCATGGCTTCGGCTGTGCCGGGTATCACATTGGCCTTGTAACCGCCGGAAAGAAATGTGGGGTTGGCAGTATTTTGTAAGGTTGCGCCCACAAAGCGTGAAACAGTACCCAACTGGCTTAGTAAGGTGTCCGGGTTTGATTCATCAAATTCAATGCCTGTCAGCTCCGAGACGCCCTCAAGGAATGCGCGGGTGGTGTCGGTGTACTCGATGGGCCAGGTGTAATCACCAATCCGGGTGACGGCACGGGCCAACCTGGTCACCGCGTTGTCCGTATTGATGTGGGAGCCGTGCCCTGCCCTGCCGTGGGCGGTCAGACGCAGCCAGGCCAGACCCTTTTCCGCCGTTTGCAGCAGGTACGCGCGCTGACCATTGATCTCCGTAGAGAAGCCGCCCACCTCGGAGATTGCTTCCGTTGCGCCCTCAAAGAGGTCCGGACGGTTGTCAACGGACCAGCGGGCCCCGTAAGTGCCGCCAGCTTCCTCATCGGCAAAGAACGCAAAGACAATGTCACGCTTGGGTTTGCGGCCTTCACGGCCCATAGACCGCATGACGGAAAGGATCATGGCGTCCATGTCCTTCATGTCTACGGCACCCCGACCCCAGATCAGCCCGTCCCGCTGTTCACCACCAAAAGGGTCCACACTCCAATCCGCGGCCAGTGCCGGAACCACATCCAAGTGCCCGTGCACCACAAGTGCCGGAAGGGACGAGTCCTCTCCTTCAATTCGGGTGACCACATTGGCACGCCCGGGTGAGGACTCATACAACTCCGGTGCGAGCCCGGCCTCGGAGATGAGCGCCGCGGTATGCTCGGCAATGGCCCGCTCCCCCGGACCTTCATTGTCGGCGTAGTTACTGGTGTCGAAGCGAATGAGATCGGCACAGATGCCTGCAACTTCATCCTCGGGCCTGACGGTATTCACGGCATAACTCCTCTGACTGGTGCGTTTGATCCAGCCTACCTTTTGTGACGTTTCTAGCTCCCGGCGTGCCCCAAAACCGTAGGGCAGGACTCGATTGTTGTTTCTGGCAAAAGTCGTGCTATTGTTTTCATCGCTGCTGCAGGGAACAACGATTCAAACGAGAGTGAGAATCAGATTCCTGCGATCACCTGCGCGGGTGGCGGAATGGCAGACGCGCTAGCTTGAGGTGCTAGTCCTGGAAACGGGGTGAGGGTTCAAGTCCCTTTCCGCGCACTGACAGACTCCCTGGGAACCACGGTTCTCAGGGAGTCTTTTTGTTTGCCCAAAAACAGGGTCAGTAGCCAACTACCCAGAGAAGGTAGCTATGTGCCGAACGTCACCATGCTGAAGTTGGGTGGCATCACTGGCTTCCCTGCTGTGGCTTTCATAGTTTTTGCTTTCATACTTTTTACTTTCATGCTTTCAATGTCAGTGCCTCTCGCTAGAGTCCCAGGTAAGGAAGCGTCCACCGTTTCCTGGACCGCAGGCACACCAGGTACTCACGGCCCAACACCAGGGCAAAAGCCCCAGCACAAGGAGCCTTCTCATGAAAACGGAACAGGAACCGGGCCGTAAGGCGGAGAAAACCCTCAAACTCATCACCAAGTTGCTCGCCAAGGCCGCCAACACGCCCTTCCCCGCCGAAGCCCAGGCTTTTCAAGAACATGCCGAACGGCTCATGGTCCGCTACGGAATAGAGCAGGCCACGATCGATGCAGAAGCCGGAAAGTCAGGCAAGCCACAAGAGCTCATGGTGGAAGAGCGGGTGGAATTTTCTGGCCAGTACCGGGTGGGTCAGGCGCGCGGTTTCACCATGATCGCCTTGGCGTTTAATACTGTCCGGGTCCTGCAGGCCACTGGTAGCAGTAAAAAAGTCCTTTACCTGATCGGAGCCGAATCCGATGTGGCGCAGATTGTGCGGCTCTTGGTTTCGTTACGACTGCAAGTGGAATCAGCCATGACGAACTGGTGGATCTCATATCTGAACAAGGACTTCCTGAGCGCCCATGAAAAGACTCTGGAGCGCAGGCAATTTCAACTGGGTTTTCTTATGACAGTCGCTGGCAGGATTGAGGCCATTTACAGTGCCGAGGTAGCAACGGACAGCCCCGGCAATGAACTGGTACTGAGCAGCCGCCGTGACCGTGCAGATGAGCATGTCAGCGTGTTGTACCCGGCGATTCGTCCGGCACGCCGCCACACCATGTCAATGGGCTCCCCCAGCGCCCATTCAGCAGGCAGTTACGCGGGCACCTTGGCAAGAGTCAACAGCTCCGTAGGTGCGCCCGGCCGCCACACTTTAGAAAGCTGAAAAGATAGGCTAACCACGACATTCATCAGGCAGCAGCAGGCAACCACCCATGGCGCACTGTAGCTCAGCTCGGATTGCTCGGATTGCTCGGATTGCCGGGTTGCCGGGTCCGTAGCTGCCGTGGCTCTGGCCCTCACACCGTTTCTTGTCCCATGCCCGGCACTCTTTAAAGGATTCCTGGCGGTTTGAGCTTTTAGGCTGGCGTATCGTGGTGCGTCCTGGCTGTGGCGAACCGAGGCTACCTTCCAGCAGCGGCGGGCCCAGCAGGCTGGCCACTCTACTCAGGCTTCAGACGCCACCTGCGTACTCACTGCTCAGGCAGCTGCCCTTGCTGCGGTGACCCTGCAGGTGGCCTTTGACATGTTCATGGGAGAGGCTGTTCCAGCCCGTCACTGTCACAATTTTGGTGAGGTGGCGGTCCAGGCCTGGAATGGGGTCTCCCCCAGTGGCCTGGACCAGTCCGCCGTCGAGCGGATTCAGGCGATCATTGGAGCCTACCCGTATCAGGAGCCAACAAACCTTTAGTCAGCTGTTACGGTGCCGCTGAAGAAGCGTCTGGTGCTGCGGGCGTTCCATGCGGTGAACTCCGAGCCCAGCCAGAGACCATCCTCAGATTCTCGGTCAAGGACCTCTAAGGCGACGGTGGCAGGCAAGAAGATGGGCGAGTCAAAGCTGATGTCCCAGCTGAAGGAATGCGGTTTGGAACTCGGAACCGTGGCCAGAACGCGGGACGCGGCGTACATGCCATGGGCTATGGAGCGCCGCAGGCCCAGCGCCTTGGCCGTCAGTACGCTCAGGTGGATCGGGTTGAAATCGCCCGATACCGCTGCATAAGCACGCCCCGTATCAACGCCCAGGCGCCACTCTGCGGTGGGTGCTGGCGGCACAAAGTCTTCCCGGAGGGAAGCGGCCGTCGGCTTGTCCAGCCCAAGCAGGAAAACACCCTTGGCCAGGTACGTGGAAATTCCACGCCACAACAATTCCGTACCGTCCGCAGTGTGGATTTCACTCACGAGCTGCACCTGAGTACCGCTTCGGTGACCGCTCAGATCCCGCGCCCAGGCCCGGACGGTCAACTCATCCGTGAAGAGCACGGGAGCCAGCTGTTCCACCTGATTGCGCAGGTGAATCATTCCCAACAGTGGCAGCGGAAAGTCTTCCTGGACCATGACGGACATGGTCACGGGAAACACCAGTGCGTGCAAATAGCCGGAGGGCAACACATCACGGGCCGGCTCTCCCATCAGGTGGGCAAACTCTGTGACCTTGGCAAGATTGGCCTGCACACCGCGGACTTCCACAGCGCGCGACGGCAACGCCACAACGGGTTGGGCCCGGAGCAGCTTGGATTTAGCCGCAGCAGCAGCAGCATTGATGTAAAGCTTGGACAGCGATGGCATCTCTGTCAACAACGTTTCCTCGCTCATTGCCCCACCAAGTTCTGCCCGCACACCCTCAGCACATTCGCCGTGACACCGGCAGCGTTGGGCTGCGCAAAGAAGGCGATCGCTTCGGCAACATCACCGGGTTTGCCGCCCTGTTGAAGGCTGTTCAGGCGCCGGGCAACTTCCCTTGTGGCGAAGGGAATCTTCGCCGTCATCTCCGTTTCAATGAATCCAGGCGCGACGGCGTTCACCGTACCTCCGCGTTCGGCCAACAACGGCGCAGTAGACCAGACCATGCCCATAACCCCTGCCTTCGACGCCGCATAGTTGCTTTGACCCCGGTTCCCGGCAATACCGCTGGTGGAGGCAACGCTGATGATCCGTGAATTGTTACCAAACTCCGGGCTGGCGAGGAACACCTCGTTCATGCGCAGTTGCGAGGCAATATTGACGGCGATGACGGAGTCCCATTTGGCACCATCCATGTTGGCCAACAACTTATCCCGGGTGATTCCGGCGTTGTGCACCACAATATCCAGGCGCCCGTAGCGGGAGATGGCGTGTTCTAAGATGCGCTCCCCGGCGTCAGCACTAGTGATATCCAGCTGCAGTGCCGTGCCATGGATCTCATTGGCAACCGCTGCCAGGTGATCTCCTGCTGCTGGCACATCAACGACGAAAACGGTTGCACCGTCGCGGGCAAGTGTCCGCGCAATTGCTGCGCCAATGCCCCGGGCCGCGCCCGTGACCACCGCAACGGATCCGGTCAGTGGTTTGACCCAATCCGGTTCGGTGACGGATCCTGCGCAGGATGCAGTGAGGAACTGTCCATCAACGAATGCCGAGCGGCCCGAAAGGAAGAAACGCAGCGCCGACATGGCACTGGGTGCGTCCGCTGCAATACCGTTTGCCAGCACAATCCCATTGGCTGTGGCCCCGGCACGCAGTTCCTTGGCCAGTGAGCGCACAATTCCGTCCACCCCGTTGCGTGCCGCGGCAACTGCGGGGGTGTCTGTGCTGGAAGCCTGCCGGGAGATGCTGACCACCCGGGCGTTCCGGTTCAGGCCACGCAAGGCCGCGGCGACGCTGAGCATGGGCGCGGAAAGTTGCTCAGGATGCCCCAGCTCGTCCAAGACCACCACGATGGCGCCCAACTTTTCCTTGGGCGCGGTGTGCCGGCGAACATCTTGGTGCCAGCTAAGCAACACTGTTGCAACGGCGTCGGCCCCTGCTCCTTGGCCAACAACCAGAATGGGGCCCTCAACCAGCGGGGCAAGAGGCGAATACCGCCGCAGGATGGCCGGCTGCGGCAAACCCAAACGCTTTGCCAGATCCTTACCCAGGCCACGGCTGACAAACTCTGTGTACTTGTCTGAATTTTGCTGCGGTCGCGAAGTCTTATTGTGCGGGTTCATGGAATTAGCGCCCTTCCATGATGATGACAACGCCTTGGCCGCCGGCGGCGCAGACCGATATCAAGCCGCGGGCCGGGCGGCCATCCACCTGACCGCGTTCATGGAGCATCTTAGCCAGCGAGGCAACCAAGCGCCCCCCTGTGGCGGCGAAGGGATGACCCGCAGCCAGCGAGGACCCGTTGACGTTGAGCTTGGTCCGGTCAATGGAACCAAAGGCATCATCTAAGCCCAGACGGGTTTTGCTAAACTCCTCGTCCTCCCACGCTGCCAGTGTGGAAAGGACAGTACCGGCGAAGGCCTCATGAATTTCAAAGTAGTCGAAGTCGGCTAGCGTCAATCCGTTGCGGGCCAGCAGGCGCGGGACCGCGAACGCGGGAGCCATGAGCAGCCCGTCCTTGCCGTGGACAAAGTCGACTGCCGCCGCCTCGCCGTCAACGATGTCAGCCAGAATGGGCAGATCGCGTGCGGTGGCCCATTCCTCGGAGGCCAGCAGCACAGTTGCGGCACCGTCAGTCAGCGGGGTGGAGTTCCCTGCCGTCATGGTCGCGGCATCCCCGAGGGACTTGCCGAAGGCTGGCTTGAGCTTGGCCAGCTTCTCCATGCTGGTATCGGCGCGCAGGTTGGAGTCACGGTTCAGTCCGCGGAAGGGCGTGATGAGGTCATCGAAGAAGTGGTTGTCATAGGCTGCCGCAAGGTTCTTGTGACTGGCAAGGGCGAGCTCATCCTGGGCCTCGCGGCTGATCTTCCACTGTGCCGTGGTGAGTGCCTGATGCTCACCCATGGAAAGTCCCGTGCGCGGTTCACCAGTGGAGGGTGCATCCGGGGAGAGATCCTTGGGCCGGATGCGGCTGATGATCTTGGCCTTCTGCCCCATGGTCTTGGCACGGTTCAGATCAAGCAGGATGGCACGTAGACCTTCGCTGACGGCGATGGGTGCATCCGAGGCAGAGTCCACCCCGCCGGCAATGGCGGAATCAATCTGACCCAACTTGATCTTGTTGGAAAGTCCAATCACGGCTTCCATTCCTGTGGCGCAGGCCTGCTGGAGATCATAGGCAGGGGTGGTTGCAGATAGTGCGGAACCCAGTACGGCTTCCCGGGTGAGGTTGAAGTCTCGTGAATGCTTCAGTACTGCACCGGCGGCAACTTCACCAATTTCCTCGTCAGCCAGACCAAACCGGGCCACCAAACCATCTAGGGCAGCTGTCAGCATGTCCTGGTTAGAGGAATGCGAGTATGCGCCGCCCGAACGTGCGAAGGGAATTCGATTGCCACCAACAACTACTGCTTTACGCAGGGCAGCACGGGACGTGGGGGCAGAGGCCACCTTTGCTCCATCCTTCGTGTCAACGGAATGCTGATTCTCTGCTGCTGAGTGGTTTGTCATGAGGCTCTCTTCTACGGGGACACCGATTGTTACTGATACTCAGCGTACCTGATACGCTGAGTATCGTGAACTCGTTACAGCAAGAGCCAACAGCATCCTCCCACTCCTCCTCGCCTTCTTCCTTGGCCTGCTCCGCGGACTCCTCCTTGCCCGGACCTGCCAAGGCCGCTGACGCCTCCCTCGACGGGCGTTCGGTGCGATGGGAATCCCACCGTGAGGAACGCCGTCGTTCCTTGATTCAGGCAACCCGCCGGGCCATCCACAGGCTGGGGGCAGACGCCTCCATGGAGGAGATAGCCGTCACGGCAGGAACGTCAAAGTCTGTTTTCTACCGCTACTTTGGCGATAAGTCAGGGTTGCGCCACGCTGTGGGAGCCGTAGTGATCCGGCAGATGCAGCAAACCATTGCCGCGGCCCGCCAAGGTGCAAGCTCCCCCCGCGAAGGGGTGACCGCAATGATTTCCGCCTACCTTCAAATGGCGCAGACCTCCCCCAACGTCTACTTCTTTGCCACGCTTCCAGACGATGGTGAAGCCCGGCCCTCTGGTGAGTTGACGGGGTTCTTTGACAGCGTCACGGCCATGATCACCGAGCCGATGGGGCATCTGCTGGGCGATCCCAACTCCCCGCTGGTGGATTACTGGCCCCAAGCAGCCATAGGCATGGTGCGCACGGCAGGGGAATTGTGGCTCCAGACCCCGGATCTTGACAACAAGCCAGATTTCACAACCATGGCTGGGCAAATTTCGGCCTGGCTGTTCGACGGCGTGGGGCAGCTTGTCCCCCTCACGCCCCCTCACCGTTCAACAACAGCAGCAGAAGGAAAATCATGACGCAGACAATGAATCCGCTTTCGCCCGCAGCCAACAACAGCGACGCTGGCGTCGATGTTGCCGCGCTGGGTGAACTACTCCTAGGCAAGTGGGCCGATGTTCGTCTTGCAGCCCGCGCCTTGGCAGGGAACCCGGAACTCCACAAGATTGAGGGGCTCACTCACACCGAGCACCGCAAACGGGTCTTCCAACAGCTAGGCATTTTGGTGCAACAAAACGGCGTCCACCGTGCTTTCCCCACCCGTCTTGGCGGTAGCGATGACCATGGCGGCAATGTTGCCGGCTTTGAGGAACTCGTCATTGCCGACCCGTCCCTGCAAATCAAGGGCGGCGTCCAGTGGGGTCTCTTCGGCTCCGCAGTACTGCACTTGGGTAATCAGGAGCACCAGGACAAATGGCTGCCTGGCATCATGAATCTGGACATCCCCGGCTCTTTCGCCATGACGGAGATTGGGCACGGCTCCGATGTAGCCTCCATCGCAACCACTGCCACCTATGATGCCTCGAGCCAGGAGTTCGTCATCAACACGCCGTTCGCCGCTGCGTGGAAGGAGTACATCGGAAACGCGGCCGTAGATGGTATTGCTGCCGTGGTGTTTGCCCAGCTCATAACCAAGGGCGTCAACCACGGCGTGCATGCGTTCTACGTTGACCTGCGCGACCCCAAAACCAAGGAGTTCCTACCCGGAATACAGGGCCGTGATGACAACATCAAGGGCGGACTAAACGGCATTGACAACGGGCGGCTCGCTTTCGACAGCGTTCACATCCCCCGCACCAACCTGCTCAACCGCTATGGCGATGTGGCCCCCGATGGCAGCTACAGCTCCCCCATCGCAAGCCCCGGCCGGCGCTTCTTTACCATGCTGGGCACCTTGGTCCAGGGCCGTGTTTCTCTCAACGGTGCAGCCGTTGCTGCTTCCAAAGTTGCCTTGAAGATCGCCATTCAGTACGCCACTGAACGCCGTCAATTCAACGCAGCCTCAGACACTGAAGAAGTAGTGCTGCTGGATTACCAGCGCCACCAGCGCCGACTATTGCCACTGCTGGCAACTACGTACGCGGCCGCGTTCGCCCATGAGGATCTTCTGGTGAAGTTCAACGATGTTTTCTCCGGTGCGCATGACACCGACGAAGACCGGCAGGATCTGGAGACTCTCGCGGCCGCCTACAAATCACTGACCACCTGGCACGCCTTGGAGACGCTGCAGGAATGCCGCGAGGCCTGCGGTGGCGCTGGCTTTATGGCGGAAAACCGATTTACCTCGTTGCGGGCAGACCTTGATGTTTACGCCACTTTTGAAGGCGATAACACGGTACTTCTGCAGTTGGTGGCCAAGCGCCTTCTGGCTGACTACAGCAAGGAGTTCCGTAACCTGGACTTCGGCGTTCTTGCTCGTTTCGTGGCTGGAGCGGCCGCTGATCTGACCCTTAACAAGACAGGCCTGCGTCAGGTGGCGCAGTTTGTTTCTGACACGGGTTCCGCTCAAAAGTCGGCCAAGGCGCTAAAAGACGCCGGTACACAGCACCAGATGCTGGCTGACCGGGTGCAGACCATGGTGGCCGAAGTTGCTGGAGCTTTGAAGGAAGCTGCGAAGCAGCCGAAGGATAAGGGTGCACAGATATTCAATGACCACCAGAATGATCTCATTGAAGCTGCCCGGGCCCATGCTGAACTGTTGCAGTGGGAATCGTTCACGGCAGCACTTGGCAGGATTTCCGATCCGGGAACCAAGCGGGTTATGACGCGCCTGCGGGACCTTTTTGGCCTGTCCTTGATTGAAAAGCACCTGGACTGGTACTTGATGAACGGCCGAATTTCCATGTTGCGCGCCCGCACCCTTGCCCCTTACATTAACCGAGTGCTTAGCAAGTTGCGGCCGCATGCACTGGATCTGGTGGATGCCTTCGGCTACGGTCCAGAACACCTGCGCGCCACCATCGCCACGGGAATTGAGCGTGAGCGCCAAGATGAAGCTCGCGACTACTACCGTAAGCTGCGTGCCAGCTCAGATGGTCCTATAGATGAGAAGATTTTGATCCAGCGGGCAAAGACTGCCGCCAAGAAGTAGTTGTCTGTGACGTATGGCGGCGGGTTGATTCCGCCGCCGTACGTCTTGCTGGGGTTAGTTTTGTTTGGGGCGTGCCCTAACAGCCGACGCCGTGGGGGTTGACAATGCAATCGTCGGCGTAGAGGTGGGTTTCGGCACGCCAGACAGTGAGCGGCAGTGCTGGGGAGGCGATGTTTCCCTGGCCGGGGATGGGTAGTTCCGGGCCACCATTGACCGAGTAGCTGCCATTAAAGTGTGTTGTGAGTCCGATTGTCAGCCGTCCAGTTTCGGTGTAGACGTGGCTGGTTTGTGTTTGTTCACCGATGCGGTCGGCATGTAGTGGCGCCCCATGGATGGGCGTCGGGCCCCAAGTTGTACCATCGCCGTAATCCCAGGTGTAGCCCGCAGGCGTAGCAGTAATGGTGACGTTTTGGCCCAGCATGCTCAGGTTGAATGTCTGCGTTTTCGCCGCAGCCCAAACGTTAGTTTCCTTCCCGCGGAGAGTATGAGGGCCGGGCTGGCTGCCGAATTCTGCCGCGGCTACTGGGGTTCGCTGAAATTCGTGAGCGATCTGGCCTGCAATCTCGGCAAGTAAATCCCTCGGCTTTTCGCCAAAGATGCACACAGGACCAGAATGAAATGCCCATACTTTCTGGGCAGCATTCTTTAATGTCGAATACCAATAGACCACGGTTCCAGGCTCTCCACCATCGCCGCCGCCACATTCTGGCATTACGGCAGCACATTCCGGAAACACTGCGGAATCGCCTGAGGTACAAGCAACCCGGGCCTCGTAGAGAAAGGGATCTGCTGGACCTGCCGACGGAGTCTGCTCCAAATAGTCTCCACCTCCGGACGGGTTCCATCCCTCGGTGACGAGATCTGAATCGTCCCAGTTCGGAATGTCAATCTCACCCAATGCCAGCCCAATTGGCGGCTGAAGAACAATCGAGATTATCAACATTGCTTGTTGTGAAGTCGCTAGGAAACGTTTCATGATCACTGTTTTGCAACCGCTTCGGCTGTCTGGGCTTGCCAGTGGTTGTCTATAAATCTTGCGACCACGATGTTGGCCCGCGCGCCACCTTGAGGGCGCTCACTCCGCAGAATCTTGTTTGCATCATAGGCCCGAACCTGCGCCTGCTGAATCATGAGGATGACTTGGTAGGTCCCGTCGGGTGTCTGCTCGAAAGACGCCGTTGACTGATGCACTGTCATCCGACCACCAGCAATCCAGCCTCCACTCTCATACAATTCCGCGATCGGTTGATTGACAAATATGCAGGGCTTACAAGCGGGTTCAGTAATTTCCATCAACGGTCCAGAACCGCCAGTCTCATAGACATAACCAAGGGTTGAGTACCAGTATTCAGCAAAGGCAATCAGCCCGTCCTTGGTAAACTCTGTGGCCTTGTCAGGCAAAACTGGGACAGGTACGTTTTCGGCAGGACCTTTGTCCGTAGCGGGTTTGTAGACAGCTGGAGTCGGTGCTGGTTCCGAGGTGATGGCCGGTTGGCTGCCGACAACAGTGGGCGCCCCTGGTGAGCTGGTTGCCATTTCTTTCGGTGCTGATGAGCAACCAACCAAGATCAATATGCTTATTACTGACAGCCTCAGAATGGCTCGACGCCCGCCCGGACGTCCACCTTCAGTGTGGCGCATCGCCTGCCCCCAAGTCTGCTGCCTGACAGCGGCTTCCCAGTAGAAGTCGTTGCGGTTGGCTTGGTTCCAAAATACAGTGCAGCCGCCTGACACGCCACCACGTTATCCACAGCCCAGCTATTGAACTGTTCTGGGCGCCCTCTACTCTGGCTGACAGACTCCAATTCGGTAGTCAGTGGTCCGCTTTCCGGATCTCGACGGCCGTGGTGGCGGTGTTGTTTCCTCCACAGGGGTGTTGGTGATGTGGTGGTCCCCGGATGTGCTTGGTCTCATGTTCTATGTCAGTGCCTGCTAATAGAATAGATGTATGGATACAGCAAGGGGGAACCCGGTCAATCCGGGATCCCTTTCAGGGGCTTTACGAGTTGGTGACCACGTTCATCAACTCCTCAACCTCGCCCACGCCCTATCCACCACCACCGAGCCCATTGGTGCTAACACGGTGGGCGAGCCTGCTCCTTCAGTCCACCCTGATGCTGGTCTTGATGCCAGCCCTGTTCTGGGCCGGGAGGTCAGTGTGGGTCTGGATCTCGGGGTGTTCACTGATGTGGAATGTGTTCGGTGGGCTCAAGACCTTGAGCAACTCCTACGCTTTGGCCAAGCCCTAGCAGTACAAGCCGCCGGTGAACTCAACGAACGAGTCCACGCAGGGCGCTACGCAGAGACCGGAGCCCGAGGAGGCACCAACCTCTTAGTGCAATCCCTGCAACTAAGCACCTCCGAAGCGAACCGGCGCATCCGCCTGGCTAAAGAAGTCCTCCCCATCACCGACACCATTACCGGCGCCACAGCCCCTACCGCTTACACAGGCCTCGCAACAGCATTCTTCAACGGCTCCCTCTCTCAAGAACGGGCCCTTACCGTGGCCCATTACCTCGATGAAGCCTCCCGGCTGGCTAAAAACGCGCGTATCAGCACCGAAGAAGCCACCGAGGTTGAAGAAGCCCTCGTCTCTACCGCCCAACTCCAAGGCCCCGATTTCATCCGTGCCGTAGGCAACCAGATCATGAGTCACCTAGACCCCGACGGCAATAAACCCAGCACCTCAGACCTCATCGCCAAACAAGGCCTGTTCTTCCGCCAACCCCGCCGCGGACTCGTCTCCCTCTACGGCGCCTGCACCATCGAACAATACGAACAACTCTTCGCCCTGATCAGCTTCGCCACCAACCCCAACAAACACACCAACCCCAACACCATCAACACCAACGACCCAGACCAAGAAGACGGCACAGGCGGGACTGCCGGCACAAATACCAGCGGCGGGACAGACACCAGCCGTAACCCAGAATGTACTGGGCAAAGCTCACTTCTAGAACAACTACGCGATCTCTCCGCCCAGTTCACCACCCCCAACCCACCAGAGCCAGAGCCACCCGAGCCACCGGAATTATCTGACCCGCCAACGCTGACGAAAACCACGGAACCAGAACCGGCCAGAGTCACACCACCACCTCTGGGTAACGGATGGCGCCGCAAGCTAGAACCCGGGGAAATACCACCACGGCCACCACAAGCCCCCGAGAACGCCATCGCCCCCGTCTTCGACGGCGATACCTGGTTCTGGTTCGCCCCAGCCGCAACAGAGCATCCAGTACAAGCAGCGGACCCAGTAACTACCGCATCTACCGATAATGCAGTGGACGCGGGGGCTGCGGTGGCTGCAGCCAAAACTGCGGATCCAGTGAATGCTGCGAATGCTGCGGATCCAGCGGATCCAGTGGATGCTGAGGAAACAGTGCCGTGGCCTCATCAGCTTTACGGCATCAACGTCCCAGCCCCGGGCAGCAATGAACCCTTCGAAGGGCTAGATTCCATCGACCCGAACAGCACCGACCCGGCCGTGAAAGACACCCGCACCTACGGACAAAAACTCCTCGACGGACTCATCTCCTGCGTCAAACTCGCCGCCCGCACTGGAAAACTCCCCCTCAACGGCGGCCTGAAAACCCAACTCATCCTCAGCTGCACCGAAGCAGAACTCCGCAACAACACCGCCACCGGCACCGGCACTATCTACACCACCCATAGCGGCCCCATGCCGCTGAACCTCTTCGCACAAACCCTCTGTGACCCTGAGATCACCACCATCACCTACAGCACCGGCCAAAACATCATCAACCTAGGCCGCACCCAACGCCTTTTCACCCCCACCCAACGCAAAGCCCTCTACGCCCGCGATCTCGGCTGCACCTTCCCCGACTGCACCAGCCCCGCCACCTGGTGCGAAGCCCACCACATCACTCCCTGGCAAGACGGCGGCCCCACTGACCTCAACAACGCCACCCTCCTCTGCCAACACCACCACACCCTCCTCCACCACAGCCAATGGCAACTACAACTCATCAACGGCACACCTTGGTACACACCCCCCTTCACCATCGACCCCACCCAAACCAAACGCCGCAACAACTACCACCACGGCCTCCCAAAAAACACCAACTAAGCCACAGCACGGCCGCATCACCAAAAATGCCAGATCATCCCCACAACCGCCGTAAGAAGACAGAGGAGGCCCGGTCATTGACCGGGCCTCCTCTGTCTTAGCTACAACTTAGCTACAACTACTACTCTGGAAGAACGCTCTTATAAACATCGAGAGTCTGCTCCACAATTGACTCCCAAGAGAAGTTATCCCTGGCCCGCTGACGGCCCTTCTCTCCCATCTCACGTGCCCGAGCAGGATCGTTGACAACTTCGATCATGGCTGCGGCAAAATCAGCAACAAACTTTTCCGGGTCCAGCGGTGTTCCAGTTCCATCACTGACCTGCTCGAGAGGAACCAGCAAACCTGTCTCGCCGTGTGCCACAACTTCTGGGATGCCGCCCGTGGCGCTGGCAACCACGGCAGCACCGCACGCCATGGCCTCCAAATTCACAATTCCCAAGGGTTCATAGATGGACGGGCAAGCAAACACAGTCGCGTGACTGAGAACTTGAATTAGCTCAGCACGCGGCAACATGCGCTCGATGACGATGACGCCATCGCGCTGAGCCTTGAGACCGTCAATGAGCTCATTGACTTCAGCCCCGAGCTCCGGGGTGTCAGCAGCGCCGGCACAGAGCACCAATTGAACCTCGGGCGGCAGGTACGCAGCCGCTTTCAACAGGTAGGGCACGCCCTTTTGACGCGTTACCCGCCCTACCCACACCACACTGGGCCGGTCTGGATCGATACCGAGCGAGCGGACAAATCCGTCTTCCTCGTCCCGCTGCCATTGAGCCACATCAATACCGTTATGAATGACTTTCACTTTGGCCGGATCTACATCGGGATAACTGCGCAAGATGTCTGCTCGCATGCCCGCTGATACCGCGATGATCGCTGCTGCCGATTCGTAAGCAGTCTTTTCAACCCACGAGGAAACGGCATAACCGCCTCCCAACTGTTCAGCCTTCCAGGGCCGTAACGGCTCGAGGCTGTGGGCGCTGAGGACATGCGGGATATCATGCAAAAGCGCAGCAATATGCCCGGCCATGTTCGCATACCAGGTATGTGAATGGACCAAGTCTGAGCCTGCGATGGCCGAAACAACCCGTAAATCAACACCCAATGTTTGTATTGCTGCATTTGCTTGTGAAAGTTCAGGAAGATTCTCATATGACGTCACATTTGCGCCATGAAAGTCCTTGTCCCGTTCCTTTCCAAAGGCATGCACATGCAAATCTGCTTTGGCTGCCAAGACACGGCTGAGCTCGGCTACATGCACGCCGGCCCCACCGTAAATCTCGGGCGGAAACTCTTTTGTCACAATGTCGATACGCACACTAACAAGGTAGTCTGTCGGGACACATTTGTTCTAGTGTGAAGTTGTTGTGACCTGCAGATCAGGCCACCGCGAGGTGCACCATACAAGCTGTCGGAGGTTGAATCATGTCAGTCAAGAAGGTTCTGGCGATCGTCTTAGCAGGTGGTGAGGGTAAAAGGTTAATGCCCTTGACAGCTGACCGCGCTAAACCGGCTGTTCCCTTCGCCGGATTTAGGTTAGTCGATTTCGCATTGTCTAATTTGGCAAATTCAGGGTATTTCAAAATTGTGGTGTTGACACAATACAAATCGCATAGCCTTGACCGTCATATTTCGGAAACATGGCGCATGTCAACACAATTGGGTAACTATGTTGCCTCCGTTCCCGCACAACAGCGCCGTGGTAAGAGCTGGTTCCTAGGTAGTGCCAACGCCATCTACCAGTCTCTGAACCTCATCGGCGATGCTGAGCCCGATATTGTGGTGGTGGTGGGAGCCGATCACGTCTACCGCATGGACTTTGAACAAATGGTCCAAAGCCACATCGCCTCTGGCGCCCGCGCAACAGTTGCCGCCGTGCGCCAGCCCTTGGAGATGGCTGACCAATTTGGTGTCATCGAAATTGATGGAACCCCCATTGACGGGGCAATTGGCGCCCACAAGATCTCAGCCTTTGTGGAGAAACCTGAATCGACTCCGGGGCTGATGGATGCCCCTGACCAGTTCCTTGCTTCCATGGGAAACTATGTCTTTGACGCAGATGCCCTGATCGAAGCCCTGGAACAGGACGCGCTCAAGGAAGACACGAAAAATGACATGGGCGGGGACATCATCCCGTACTTCGTAAGCCGAGATGAGGCTTACGTCTACGATTTCTCCACCAATGACATCCCTGATGCCACTGACCGGGACCGGAACTACTGGCGAGATGTAGGAACCATCGATTCCTACTATGACGCGCATATGGATCTGATTTCGCCCATGCCGATCTTTAACCTGTACAACAGGGCATGGCCTATCTTCACGCGTAATACAACCTCTCCACCGGCGAAGTTTGTCCGCGGGGAACAGAACTCGGTGGGAACAGCTCTGGATTCCATAGTCGCCCCTGGCGTTGTGGTCTCCGGCGGTGTAGTGGAGAATTCTGTCCTCTCCAACGACGTCTTTGTAGCCGCAGGTGCACGGGTACAGGAATCTGTGCTCATGGATCGGGTATCGGTTGGCGCCGGCGCCGTTATACGCCGCGCCATCATTGATAAGAACGTCAAGATCCCAGCCGGAGCAACGATCGGTGTAGACGTCGAATTGGACAGGGCTCGGGGTTTCACCATCACCGAGTCCGGGCTCACGGTCCTGAGCAAGGGACAGTTCGTTTCGCCGCCTGACGAGCATGAAAGAAAACTCGCTCTAGAAGCGGCGGCAGAGCTGCCCGAGGCACTGGCCATCGCCATCGACAGGAACCAATTGTCCGAGGAGACGGCAATGAAAATAGTGGAGAATCAACTTTCTGCCATCACCCCCGTTCATGCTGGGTCAATGTCATATGACGGAGAGGCTAGCATTGATGGGTGAGCGCCCCCGAATTAACCCCTGAAGAGATCCAAAATTGTCTTAAGGTTTTGGAGTCCATCCATGTCTACGACGAAGAGCACCCTGACTATGTTTCGGTTCGCCGAGCTACAGGAAAAATGTTCAAGGCAGTCAAACGGCACCGTCGAGTGGTCAAGCGTGATGCGATCAACGACGCCGACAAGGCAGTGATCGCGTTGACCGCCACCGCGGCTCCGGATCGCATTGACGATGAGACTCGGGGCAACAAGCTCAAACCCTCAACGACTGGTGACACGGCGGGAACGCTTCTGCGTTCCCGCCCGTGTTACATCTGCAAACAGCACTACACCCTGGTAGACGCGTTCTATCACCAGCTGTGCCCGGACTGTGCCGCTTTCAACCATTCAAAGCGCGACGCGCGGACCGACCTCAGCGGCAAACGCGCCCTCCTCACGGGAGGCCGGGCAAAAATCGGTATGTACATTGCCTTGCGCCTCTTGCGCGACGGGGCCCACACCACCATCACCACTCGCTTCCCCAAGGATGCTGCCCGCCGCTTCGCCGCCATGGAAGACAGCAGCGAATGGCTCCACCGCCTGAGCATCGTCGGCATAGACCTGCGTGATCCAACCCAGGTTGTGGCCCTGGCTGATTCCCTCAACGAAGCCGGCCCGCTGGACATCATCATCAACAATGCTGCACAGACAGTTCGCCGCTCCGGCAACGCCTACAAACCGCTCGTTGACGCTGAACTTGAGGAGTTGCCCACCGACTCCCCCATGCCAGAACTGGTCACATTTGGCCATGCCCACGACAAACATCCGCTAGCCCTGGCCACCCAGATGATGGAACACCCGCAACTGGCTGGCAATGAAATTGCCGCTTTGGCGCTCTCCATGGGCTCGGCCTCTTTGGATCGCATCGAGGCAGGCACAGCCATCGACGCCGGAGGCCTGGTTCCTGATGTGGCGGCAATCAACAGCTGGACCCAGGTAGTGGACCAGGTGGACCCGTTGGAAATGCTTGAAGTCCAGCTCTGCAACGTCACGGCACCTTTCCTGCTGGTTTCGCGTCTTCGCCCGGCCATGCAGGCTTCCGCAGCCCACCGCAAGTACATTGTTAATGTCTCCGCCATGGAGGGCCAGTTCTCCCGTGCCTACAAGGGCCCGGGCCATCCGCACACCAACATGGCCAAGGCCGCATTGAACATGCTGACCCGCACCAGCGCCCAGGAGATGCTGGAGACCGACGGCATTCTGATGACGGCAGTTGATACCGGCTGGATCACTGACGAACGCCCGCACTACACCAAGGTTCGCCTGGCCGAGGAAGGCTTCCACGCGCCACTAGATCTGGTGGACGGAGCTGCCCGAGTCTATGATCCCATCGTCATGGGCGAATCTGGCGAAGACCAATACGGTGTCTTCCTCAAGGACTACAAGCCCAGCCCATGGTGAAGCCCGACGCCGGCCGGCAAGCCTTAGGGGACGGCATACGGAAGCTGGGGCCTGGAATGGCTGTAGCTTTTGCGGCCGTGGCGCTCTCTTTGGTTGTTCATGCCCTGATACCGATGCTGCCAGCCATGACGGTAGCAGTGGTACTGGGCATTGCCGCCGTCAACCTCCCAGGCACCTCAACACTGTGCCAAGGACCGTGGCGCGCCGGGTTGAACTTTGCCGGGAAGCATCTGATGCGCGTGGGAATCGTCTTTTTAGGTCTGAAGCTCAGCCTAGGAGACATCATGGATCTGGGCTGGTTCAGTGTTGCACTGGTGGTTACTGTGGTGCTGCTCAGTTTTGCTGGCACCTACGCTTTGGGGAAGCTTTTTAGGCTGGCCGGCGATCTACCTCTTCTGATTGCCACCGGCTTCTCCATCTGTGGAGCTTCCGCCATCGGCGCCATGGCCGCTGTCAAGGGGACCAAACATGAAGACACGGTGCTGCCAGTGGCCCTTGTGACACTGTGTGGAACACTGGCGATTGGTGTACTGCCGCTGCTGATGCATCCTCTGGGTCTCTCCGCGCTGCAGTTTGGCCAATGGGTGGGCGCTGGCGTTCATGACGTGGGACAGGTGGTGGCGACGGCACAGACGGCGGGAAACGTTGCGCTCAGTGCGGCCGTGGTTATCAAGCTCACGCGCGTAGTGCTTCTGGCACCTATTGTGGGAGTAGCCGGGGGTGTGGAACGCCGCCGCCAGAAGGGTGAGCTGGCAGCACATCAAAGCCGTTCAGACGCAGCCCCAACGGATACAAGCACGGCGAAGGCTACCCGGTTTCCGCCCGTAGTGCCCCTGTTTGTGGTGGGCTTCCTTCTGCTGGCCGCGATTCGAACCACGGGCTGGTTGCCGCAGAGCGTCATTGAAGGGGGCGCCCTGGCTCAAGACATTGCCTTGGGTGCTGCACTCTTTGGACTGGGTTCCAGCGTCCGGGTCCGGGACCTGTTGGCTACCGGACTGCGCGCAACCGCCATGGCCATGTGCGCCTGGGCCCTTATTGCAGCGTTGGCCTTTGGCGCCGTGCACCTGATGACCCCCTAACATCCTTGGGTGTCTTGATACACTGGGCGCCTCGTGGCCTTGGACGCCCAGCTTCCTTTAGTCCGTGCTTGCTTTGGTGGCGGTACATGATTGAATGAATTGGTGTCCAATGAAAATCTTTTGCGTAGTGAAGCCGCCCTCCGGAAGTCCTTCCTCACCGTCCATGGCTACGATGTAGCACTGGATCTTAGCGAAGCGGAAGACCTTGCCGTTCCTGGCTTCGCGAGCCGAACCACTATTAGCTTCGCGGCTGACATGTCCGCCCCCGGAGCATCACACACTTTCTTGGACTTCATAGGTTTATCTGTTGAATCGGTGATCCTGAACGGGCACCACTTACCCGTAGCCGAGGTGGTTGACGGGGCGCGGATTATCCTGCCCGCCCTAGCCGCCCAGAACGAGGTAGTGGTGAGCGCCACGGCCGCCTACTCCACGAGCGGCGAGGGACTGCACAGGTTTGTGGATCCCGCGGACGGTATAACCTACACCTATACCCAATACGAGCCGGCTGACGCCCGCCGCGTTTTTGCCAATTTTGAGCAACCCGATCTGAAGGCCCCCTTCACCTTCCATGTCACGGCACCAGCGCATTGGCTGGTGGCATCCAACCAAGCCGTGGCCAACAAGACAGTGGCTACAAAGACAGCGGCGGGCGCTGAGCTAAGCCGCTGGGATTTTGCCCCCACCTTAGCGATTTCCACATATATTACAACCGTACTGGCCGGACCGTACTTCAAGGCAGAAGATCATTTCTCCATGGTTTTCTCTCCCGAGAGCAGTCATGCCGGCCTGCAGATGAACATCCCCTTGGCCGCTTATTGCCGGGCGTCACTGGCGAGCCACTTTGATACCGAGGCCATTTTTGCGGTGACCAAGTCCGGGCTGGCATACTTCAACGAGCTCTTCGACTATCCGTACCCCTTCGGCAAGTATGATCAGGCGTTTGTGCCCGAATACAATCTCGGCGCCATGGAAAACCCTGGTCTGGTGACTCTCACCGAGGCCTATCTGCACTCCTCCCGCGCCACAGACACCGCGTATCAGCAACGCGCCAATACGATCATGCACGAGATGGCGCACATGTGGTTTGGCGATCTTGTCACGATGGCGTGGTGGGATGACTTGTGGCTGAAGGAGTCCTTTGCCGACTATATGGGCCACCTCGCAGTTGCGGAGGCCACCGATTGGGGTGAGAAGTCCTGGACCATGTTCGCCAGCCGTCGCAAGGCCTGGGCCTACACTCAGGACCAGCTGCCTACAACACACCCCATCCTCGCTGACATCGCGAATCTGGAAGCCGCCAAGTCCAACTTTGACGGCATCACCTACGCAAAGGGTGCCTCCGTGTTGAAGCAACTCGTGGCGTACGTGGGCAGGGAGGCCTTCATCGCCGGCTCTCGCGAGTATTTCAAGAACCACGCATACGCCAACACGTCGCTGCAGGACCTGCTAGTCCCGCTCAGCAAGGCATCGGGCCGCGACCTTCAGACCTGGGCAGCCCAGTGGCTTGGCACCTCGGGCATGTCCACGCTGGTCCCGGATCTGGATGTTGACAAGGGCGCCGTGACGTCACTGTCCATCACACAAACAGCCTTTGATCCGTTGACCGGCAGTGTGGCCGTGCGCCCCCACCGCCTTGACGTTGGCTTTTTCACGTACGACGCCGGTGCCCTGGTCAGGAGCGCCTCGTTCGCTGTCGATGTGGTGGGCGCTAAGACGCAGGTGCCAGAGGCCACAGGGTGCCCTGCCCCTGACCTGGTCCTTCTCAATGATGGGGACTTGAGCTACGCCAAGGTTCGGTTGGATGCCGGCTCACTGAGCACGGCGCTGACGGGGGTGGGCCGCATAGTTGACCCATTGGCCCGCAGCCTTGTCTGGTCTGCGTTGTGGAACGCCACACGGGATGCCCTGTTGCCCGCAGCCGTGTATCTGCGTACGGTGGTGGCTCATGCTGGTGGCGAGGCCGACACCAGCTTGTTGCAAACCCTGGCAGAGAATGCCCTGTACGCACTTGAACACTTCTGCCCCATCCGTGACCGTGACGGGGCTGGGGAACAGTTGCATTCCGGTCTCAAACAGCTCCTACAGCAAGCCGCCCCCAGCAGTGATGAACAGCTGGTCTGGGCCCGTACGCTGGCCTTGTTGGGCCGGAGCAGCGATGAGCTCAATGAGCGCAGCCGGGAACTTCTGGCTGGGGTGAACGTGCCGCCGGGTCTTGTAGTGGATGGGAGCTTGCGCTGGCTGCTGTGGCAACAACTTGCCGCGCGCGGGAATGCTACGCGCGCCGAGTTGGATGCCGAATTGGCACAGGACACCACGGCGGAACACCGGGCCAACCATTGTGCCGCCGTCGCGGCTCTGCCAGTCGCTGAACTTAAAGCAGAGCGCTGGGCGGAGGCTGTGGAGGGCAAGGAACTGAGCAACGAGCTCCTCAGTGCCACGATCGCAGGTTTCATGGTGGGTGAGGCCGTGTTGTTGGCGCCGTTCACTGAGCCCTACTTCCAGTCTATTGAGGATGTATGGCGTAGTCGGAGCCTGGAAATTGCCGGGCGCATTGTGGGCGGGTTGTTCCCTTCGCGCCAGGATTTGGCCGCCGGCACCAGCCCGGAACACCATCCCGTGGTGCACCGCACGGACACGTGGCTGGCCGGGCATGCGGATGCCCCGGCAGGGCTACGTAGAATTGTGCTGGAACAGCGGGACCAAATGCTCCGTGCGCTGAGGGCGCAGGCTGGGGCCTAACCGGCGGGATTCCCACGCCGCACCCAGCGGATAAAGGTCAGCGTCATGCCGAGAAGAACTGCAAGCCAGGCTGCCACGGCCGTCCACGTGGCCACGTTTCCCAGCCAGGCAACAAGGGGCATGTGGTTGACCGTGCCAAAACGGTAGGTTGCCACAGCGAACATGCCCAGGGGAAACACAATGGACCACAGCGCCGTTGAGTAGCGCAGGGGTTCGCGCCGCACCGCATGCCGCCAGAAACCGAAGGCCACCAAAAGGGGAACCCACCACAAGCCAAAAGCCCACAGCAGATAGCTGATGCCGCCCACGGTGGGGCCGGCTACGTGGATGACGGGCACCTCTGCTGGCAGGTGCAAGATCATAGAACCGGCCAGGACGGTGATAGCCGTGGCCCCCATGAAGATCCAGTTGGTGGGCACAATCCCGCCATGGTTCTCACCGCCCGTGAGCAGACGTAGCATGACGAGGGTGGTGAGCGTCAAATAAAGCATGATGCCAATGCCCCAAAACGCCACCGCCGCATCGCTTAGGAACCGTACTTGACTGCCACCGGTGGCCAGGGACGCCGCCACCATGGCCAGTGACTGGGTGGAAACCACCCACAGGAACCAGGTCCCATCCACGGGCAGCAGGCGTGGGCGCAACGTCTCACCAATTTCGGTGCGCAGCATCATGGACAGCGGCACACCATAGGCCAGAAAAAGCCACAAGGGAATACTCATGGCAGCCATGACCCACGTGACGGCTGGCGCCACGGGGTGGAAACCCACACCCACCACGTTGATGGCCGCAACCATGGTCAGATATCCGAAACCTCTGTGGGGGTCACGGAAGTCAATCACGGCGTCGTTGGTATGGATCACTAATCTGCCCACCAGTCCAACAAGCAACACCAGAAGAGCGCCAACGGCCATCCACAGCAGTGCTCTTGCAGCTAGGCCCCATCCCGCATCAAGTAGAGCCGAGGAGACTATGCCGGTAGCCATGACAAAGGCAAAGGCCGCTGGTGGCTGATTGGGCCAGGCACCCTTGATACGGGAGCTCACACGGGCAAGGGCACTCATGGAACCCGGTTCAGCCATTCCTCTGTGCCAAATTTACTCTCCACCCTGCGTGCTGCTTCCGCCAGTTCCGCCTCGGTCAGCAGGGCTGGGCGGGCGTCATAACGCGCGCTAAACGTTGCCGCCATGCGTTCTAGAATTTCCTGCCGGCTCATGCCGCTTTGGCGGCGCAGCGGATCCACCCGTTTCTTGGCCGAGCGGGTTCCCTTATCCGAAAGTTTTTCCTTGCCAATCCGCAACACCTGCACCATTTTGTCTGCGTCAATGTCATAGCTCATTGTCACATGGTGCACCATGGCGCCATTGCTGAGCCGTTTCTGGGCTGCACCACCAATCTTGCCCTTGCCCGTGGCAATGTCATTGAGGGGCACATAAAACGCCTCAATTCCCATGGATTCAAGGGCGGCCAAAACCCATGCGTCAAGGAACTTGTAGGAGTCCTCAAAGTTCAGCCCGTCCACCAACGTCTGGGGCACGTACAGGGAGTAAGTGATGCAGTTTCCGGCCTCCATGAACATGGCGCCACCACCGCTGACCCGCCGCACCACCTTGATACCGTACTTTTCGACGCCGGCCGGCTCCAATTCGTTGCGCACGGACTGAAAGCTGCCAATCACCACGGATGGCTCGTCCCAGTCCCAAAAGCGCAGGGTGGGATTGCGGCGCCCCGCACCCACTTCCTCCGTCAATACCTCATCTAATGCCACGTTGAGGGCCGTTGGCAAAATGGTTGGGGCGATGACGTCCCACTCGTGATCGAGCCAGCTCGTTGCTTTCGTCAGCGCCCGGCGGAGCGTGATGGCTACGGCCTGGGCGGAGAAACCAAAGAGCACGGCCTCCGGGGGCAGTGCTGCCGTGATGGCATTTGCCAGCGCATCGGCAGAAAGGTTGGCAGGCAAGCCGTTCAACGCGGCGTTAATGTCATCAAGTGCCTCGTCAGGTTCCAGGAAGAAGTCGCCGCTGACGTGTACATCCGCTAGCGTCTCATCAATGACGCGGCAATCTACCACCACCAATTTGCCGCCGTGAACCTTATATTCACCATGCAGTTCAGAATTTTCACCGTGCAGTTCAGAAGCCATGGCTCTATCTTCCCAAGCTGGCGGGGGGAAGCGCAAAAAAGGCAGGGCCCGCACTTTCCGTGCGGACCCTGCCTTAGAAAAAACTGTTGGTAAGAAGTATTACTTCTTGCCGAAGCCTGCGAAGCGAGCGTTGAAGCGCTCAACACGGCCGGCGCTGTCCATGATGCGCTGCTTGCCCGTGTAGAACGGGTGCGACTCGGAAGAGATTTCAACGTCGATGACGGGGTAGGTGTTGCCATCTTCCCATTCGATGGTCTTCTTGGACGTCGCGGTGGAACGCGTCAGGAACTTGGTACCGGAAGCCAGGTCGTTGAATACGATGGCTTCATACTTCGGGTGGGTGTTCTGCTTCACAATGAACCTCAGAATGTTATTGCCTGGATTTTGCCAGACGGATGAATGTTATGGTCACGAGGACCAGCTAGAAACTTTACCGTCTCAATCCCATTTCACCAAGCCCGCTGTGACAAAGCCTCAAGTGCGCTGTTCGCGTGCACGTCCATGTTGGTTTCACTGGAAATCTGAAAACGCAAGATTCGGTTCGAATCAACAATAAACGTGGCCCTTTTAGTGGGAAGCGCCTTCGCCAGCAAACGCCTGCGGACACCAAACACATCCGCCACCGCGCCGTCCCGGTCGCTCAGAAGTGGGTAGTCAAAGTGGTTCTTGTTCGCAAAATCGAGCTGTTTGGCCACTGAGTCGGTACTGATACCCACCAGTGAGGCACCTGCTGTTGCAAATTCCTGCTGCAGGTCCCTGAAATGGCAGGCTTCCTTGGTGCAGCCGCCGCTGCTGGCCAGGGGGTAAAAGAAAATTACCAAGGGACCTTCTGCGGTGAGTTCAGTAAGGCTACGAACTTGACCGTGCTGGTCGGAGAGTTCGAAGTCGGGTACTTGCTCGGCTATCTTCATGGTTCAACACTACCCGCGCATGGCTTCTGGGGGCGCTTATTGCCGGCGCGGGTCCGTGGCGAAAAAGGCAACGGCGCTAGCGGCAGCCACATTCAGTGAGTCCACTCCTGCATACATGGGGATCATGACTGCATGGTTGACGGATGCCAGGGTTTCAGGACTGAGCCCATACCCTTCGCTGCCGAGAATGAGAGCCAATTTTGCTTCGTTGCGCGCCGCGAGTTCATGGATGGACAGCGAATCCGGCTCCAAGGCCAGCGCCGCCGTCGTAAATCCGGCCTCATGCAGCACGTCCAGGGCGCCTGGCCCCTCTGGCAGGCGGGCCCATGGGATTTGAAAAACGGCACCCATGCTCACGCGAATGCTGCGCCGGTATAGAGGGTCTGCGCAACGCGGGCTGATGAGCACCGCATCCACACCCAGGGCGGCGGCGGAGCGGAAGATTGCCCCAATATTGGTGTGATCGCTGATGTCTTCAAGGACGGCTACCCGGCGCGCCCCTGCCAGTAAGGAGCCGATCTCCACGGGTGCGGGACGGTGCATGGCGGCCATGGCTCCGCGGTGGAGGTTGATGCCTGTGATTTCCTCCAGCATGGCCCCGGTGCCCACAAACGCGGGGACGTCAGGGTGCGCTTCAAGGACGTCAAGTACCTCGGGCATCCTTTTCTCCGCGAGGAAAAAGGAGCGAGCCTGGTGTCCGGCAGCGAGAGCGCGGCGCACCACCTTAGGGCTTTCGGCAATATACAGGCCCTCGGCAGGCTCCTTGACCTTGCGCAATTGGACGTCCGTGAGGGAAACGTAGTCACTCACACGGGGGTCGTTGGCGGTTTCGAGATGGATGATCATAGGGCTAGGAGTTTCGCAATCATGAAGTAAAGTGCCACCAGGCCCAGCGTAACAATGACGGAGCGCAGTACCAGCGGCGGCAACTTGCGCCCGATCTTTGCGCCGATGAACCCGCCAATCAGTGAACTGACGGCGATTAAACCGACCACCACCCAGATGATTTTCTCCGGCGCAAACAGCAGGTAGGAGATTGCCGCCACAACGTTGACCGTCAGTGAGAGCACGTTCTTGACGGCGTTGGCGTTTTGCAGGGTTCCGGACATGAAAATCCCCAAGATTCCCACGAGCAGCACACCCTGCGCCGCCACAAAGTAGCCGCCGTAGACGCCAGCCAAATAGACCAGGATCATCATGGCTAGATCATGGGAACGGGCTGAGGGGTTTGACTCGCGGCGCGCCTTGATGACCGCCTGTAAGCGAGGCTGGAAAATAACCAAAAGCAGTGCCAGCACAATCAACAGCGGCGCCACCACGGAGAACACCGTTTCAGGAAGGTGCAGCAGCAGGTAGGCGCCGGTGATTCCACCCAGCAGCGAGGCGGGCATGAGGCGGGCAAGGTTGCGCCCCATGCCTAGCAACTCGTGACGGTACCCCCACGTTCCGGAGATTCCCCCAGCGATCAGGCCCATAGCGTTGCTGACAACAGCCATGACGGGGGCAATCCCCAGCGCAATCAGGATTGGGAAGGTGACGAGCGTGCCGGAACCAACAACTGTGTTGATGGTTCCGGCCCATAACCCGCCCAGCAGGATCAAGAAGGAATCGAGCGTATTCACCGTTTGGTACTACGCCGGTTAGTTGCGAGCAGTCGCCGTGTAGCGACCCGCGTTACTTGTTACAGACAGTGGCAGGCCAAACGTGGCGCTGAGGTGTTCTTCCGTGAGTACTTCGGCCAACGGGCCTTGGGCCACTACGGCGCCCTCACGCAGCAGCAGCGCGTGCGTGAAGCCCGGAGGAATTTCTTCTAGGTGGTGGGTGACCAGAACCGTGCTCGGGGCCAGGGGGTCCGCGGCCAGTTCGCTGAGCCGTTTCACTAGGCTTTCACGTCCGGCAAGGTCAAGGCCGGCACCTGGCTCATCCAGGAGCAACAGTTCGGGATCGCTCATCAGGGCTCGTGCAATCTGGACACGCTTGCGCTCACCATCACTGAGGGACGCGAACGGACGGTTGAAGAAGGTGGAGACACCCCACTGATCCAAGAGATTGAAGGCACGGCGTTCGTCGTCGCGCTCGTAATCCTCCCGCCAGCGTCCGGTCACACCGTAGGAGGCGGTGACCACCACGTTGAGGACCTTCTCATGCTCCGGAATCTGGTGCGCCAGTGCGGCAGAGGCCACACCAATGCGGGGACGCAGTTCAAAGACGTCAACTGCGCCCAGCACTTCGTCGAGGATGCCAGCCACACCCCGGGTGGGGTGCATACGGGCACCAGCAATTTGCATGAGGGTGCTCTTCCCGGCACCGTTCGGTCCCAGCACCACCCAGCGTTCGCCCTCAGCAACCCGCCAATCAATGTTGTCCAACAGTGTTTTGGTGCCGCGGACTACGCTGACACCGGCCAAACCCAAAACTTCATTCATAACTAGTGAGCCTAGGGCACGGAAGGCGGCCAACGCTAACCGGACCAACGCTGCCGAGCCCTTCATGACAACGCTGATTCCAACTGTTGGCAGGCATCTGGCACAGGATTCGAACCCTGGACGTTTGGGGCCAGCTCTTGATTGGCTAGAATACTTCTCATGCCCTCCACATTTACTGCTGTCAGCTATGGCCAAACGCTCTCCCCCAAGACTCTGGCCTCGGTCAAAACAATCCTGGCCGAGCACGGCTACACCGTTGCCGTGGAACGCATGGAAAGCCACTCCGGATTCGAAGCTGCCATTTTTGAGCTGGGCGCACTCGAACCCAGTGGCACCACTGAGGCCCAAGGAGCGGCACGTATTGCCCGTCTGCGCGCAGCTCTCGCGGAAGCCTCACAAGAAGGCATCAGCACCGCCATCGTGCCTGATTCGCTGCGGGCGGCGAAACGCAAGTTCATCATCATGGACGTAGATTCGACTCTGATTCAGCAGGAAGTCATTGAGCTGCTAGCAGCCCATGCCGGGACGGAGGCGGAGGTTACCCGTGTCACGGAAGCTGCCATGCGGGGAGAGCTGGAATTTGAGCAGAGCCTGCACCACCGGGTTGCCACTCTCGCCGGACTGCCCGAAAGCGTTCTGGCCGATGTGGGCCAAAAGATCAAACTCTCAGTCGGTGCGCAACGGCTGGTGACCGAGGCGAAGGCTGCAGGGCATGTGGTGTGTGCAGTATCCGGGGGCTTCTCCCAAATTTTGACACCCCTGGCCGAAAGCTTGGGCTTGGATCACGCCCTGGCCAACGATCTGGAAATTGTTGACGGATACTTGACCGGGAAGGTCAGCGGGGCCGTGGTGGACCGAGCAGCCAAGGCCGTTCAACTCCGGGCGTGGAGTGCAGAAGCGGCCATCCCCGGACAGGCCACCATGGCCATTGGTGACGGCGCCAATGACCTGGACATGATGGCAGCAGCCGCTCTGGGCGTGGCTTTTAACGCCAAGCCCGCCGTGCGCGCCGCGGCCGATGCCCAAATCAACATCGCCAACCTAGATGTTGCACTGGTCCTGGCCAACATCTAAAACCAAGCAATAGTTCATCAAGCAGACGGTTCCGGCCCAACATAGTTCCGGCGCCACAACAGCAGCGGTCCCCCGGTTTTCGCCGGAGGACCGCTGCTGTTTTTTGTTCTCGAGCCTGAAATAGGCTCCGCTGCTACTTGAAGTAGTCTGCGCCGCCCACGTATTCCGTGTGACCCGAGGGGACATCGGCCGTGGCCATGGCAGCGATCTCAGCCGCAAATTCGGCAACTGTGTACAGCCTGCCGGCTTCCGCGCGTCGTGCTTCGATGGCACCCGGGTTGGCACGGTCCAGCAAAGTTGCTGTCACGGTGCCTTCAATCATGTCCCCCGAGACAACTACCAAAGAGATGTCTTCCGCAGCCAAGTTAGGAATGAAGGCACGCAAGGCGTCTTCTCCGGCACGCTTGCTCTTGGCCACCGGCTCATATTCGGCCATGGTGGGGACAGTTTCAATGAAGTGCGCCTGGTGGCTTGTGACAAATACCACGCGAGATCCGGCGGGAAGTACCGGCATGGCCGCGTTGAGCAGGTTGACCTGCGCGTCGCGGTTGAGCTGCAGAGCGTAGTTTTCCGCCATACCGGCTTCCATGCCGCCTGAGGCGTTCAAGACCACCAAATCCAGTGAACCGAAGTTCTCCAAGGCCGCACTGACAAGAGCCTGCACCCCTTCCTGGGTGGTGAGGTCAGCGCCAACGGCCACGGCCCGTCCCCCTGCCTCCACAATCTGGGCAACTACCTTGTTGGCGCGCGGCGCTTTCTGGCGGTAGTTGACCACAACGGCTGCACCCTCAGCAGCCAGGAACTTGGCTACATCAGCGCCTACGCCCCGTGAAGATCCGGTGACAATGGCTGTCTTTCCATCGAGCTTTCCCATGCAAGTTTTCCTTTTTTCTCATGTTTGCCTGCCTTGCGCCGGCTGCTGTCTTTCGCTCCCGCGCAGGCTTACTCTTGTCGAATCTTAGCGTTGACCTAACGTACTACCGAGTACGTGCCAAGCATGTGCGAACAGTGTGCGGCTCAAGCAGCCCGTACTGCTGAGCAGACCGTGCCGCTCAAGCAGCCCATCACGTTGAGCAGGCTGTGCCTGTTCAGCCGGGCGGGGCACGCGCCGTCGGGCTTTAGTGGCCCATGCCCAATCCGCCGTCAACAGGGATGACTGCCCCGGAGATGTAGGCCGCCTCGTCGCTGGAAATCCAGCGGACCACATCGGCCACTTCCTCGGCCGAGGCGAAGCGGCCTGCAGGGATGGTGGATAGGTACTGCTTTTGGGTTTCTTCGGGCAGCGCCGCCGTCATATCGGTGCTGATGAAACCGGGGGCCACCACGTTAGCCGTGATCCCGCGTGAACCTAGCTCCCGGGTCAGTGAGCGGGCAATGCCCACCAGGCCGGCCTTGGACGCGGCGTAGTTGATCTGGCCAGGAGAGCCGTAAAGCCCTACCACGGATGAAATCAACACCACACGGCCCTTGCGCATCCGGATCATGCCCTTGGAGGCACGCTTGATCACACGGAACGCACCGGTCAGGTTCGTGTCCACCACAGAGGTGAAATCATCTTCACTCATGCGCATCAAGAGCGTGTCCTTCGTGATGCCAGCATTGGCAACGAGCACCTCAACGGGACCATGGGCGGCTTCTACTTCCGTGAATGCAGCGTCGATCGACGCAGCGTCAGTAACATCCGCCTGGACACCCAGGATGCCCTCGGGTAGTTCCGAAGCGCTACGGAAGGTCACAGCCACCTTGTCGCCATTGGCCAGAAATGCCTTCGCGATGGCCAGACCAATTCCCCTGTTGCCACCCGTGACCAAAACACTGCGAGCCTGCTTTTGCGCGCCTACCGATGCACTCATATATTCCTCCTGAAAGTAAATGATGTGGAAGTTTCACCCTAGTTAAGGAATCCTACGTGAAAGCCGCGGCGGTACCCACTCGAGCTTTTGGTTGTGCACGGCGGCAGTGAGAGAATAAAGAGGTCCCTTGGAGTGTGATGAAAGAACAATCAGCTACACCGAAATTCGGTGCACGCCGGCGCAGCAAGTCCCGCCGCGGCGAACCCAGCACCCCTGTTCAAGCCATTACGAACGCAGCCATCGCCCATAGCGAAGACATGCGTCACAGAATGATTCAGTACTCATTGACCATGGGCATCCGTATGGTCTGCCTGGTTCTTATTTTCGTTTTTGACGGCTGGTTCAAGATCGTCCCCATTGTTGGCGCCGTGGTGCTGCCCTGGGTTGCTGTCATGCTCGCCAATGGTGGAGCGGACACCGTCCACCAGGAAACTGTGGAACTGCTCGATGAGGCTCCCCTCTATGCCGTGACGGACGCAGAGTTCACCACGGACGGCACCGACTCCTCCTCTGAAGGCATCCTCCAGGGTGAGATCGTCCCCGACGACGCGGACACTGACGTAACTGAGCCGGACGCAACAGTCCCCGTCGAGACCACGCCGGATGAAACCACGTCCGATGAAATGGGAGGCCAGGGACCTTGAATATCTTTGACATGCTGGGCGGGGAAGAACAGCCTGAATCGCCTGTGGTGCAAACACCGATTTGTTCCCGCAAGGGCTGCCGCGCCTCTGCTACCACGCAGTTGCTCTGGAACAATCCCAAGATACACACAGAGGAGCGCCGTAAGATCTGGTTGGCCTGCGCCGATCACACGGCTTGGCTAGAGGATTATCTCCAGAGCCGCTTGCTGTGGAAAGAAACACTGCCCCTCTCCCCCACTGCCCTTGAGCCCTAAGGATTCCACCTAGTTCATGAAGACGTACAAGTTTCTGTTGACCAGTAGGTGGTTGGGCTACTTCGCCATGGCGGTGGTCTTTGCCATCGCCTGTGTGGCTCTTGGTAACTGGCAGATGAATCGACGCAACGCTGTGGTTGAGAACATTCACAAGATTCAGCAAAATTATGCGGGTGCAGTGGTGGACTATGCCAATATTGCCGCTAATTTTGATCAGCTGGATCCTGCCAAGGAGTGGACTCAGGTCCGGTTGAAGGGGACTTACCAGAACTCGGACCAGCGGATAGTGCGCAACCGCCCCCTGAATGGCGCTCCGGGTTATGAAGTGTTGGTGCCGTTGACACTCGAGAATGGCGATACGGTCATCGTGGACCGTGGCTGGTTGCCCATTGGTAATAACGAGGCCGGCCATCCGGACACTGTTCCGCAACCGGTACCGGGAGTTGTTGAGGTCATTGCCCGGCTCAAACCTGCCGAGCCCAAACTGGACCGTGGCGCCCCGGAAGGGCAGTTGGCATCGATTGACCTCAAGGAGTATGCCGGGCAGGTGGGGTATCCCATCAAGACTGGTTCCTACGGCCAGCTTGCGAGTGAATCCCCCGCAGCCGCGATTAACCCCGTCGCCTTCCCTGCCCCGTCCATCGACGAAGGCTCACACTTAAGCTACGCCTTGCAGTGGATAGCTTTCGGCATCCTGGCCTTTATCGGCTTCGGCTACGCGGCGCGCATGCAACGCCGTAACGATGACTTCGATGCGTTGGAAGCCGCAGAATCCGGTGTGCCCGTTGAGGAGCTTTACGGCCGCGGTTCAGCGTTCCACCCGCGCCGCCACGTCAAGGTGCGCAAACCCGGTGCCAAGCCCAGCGCTGAGGAAGCCGAAGACGCACTCCTGGATGCCCAGGGCTTCTAGCACCTTGACGAACCCCGGTTCCGGCCTAGGCTAAGAAGCGTGAATGTGTTCCTGCGAAGCGATGCCGCTGCCGAACTGTCCGATCCTGTGGTGGAAAATGTCCGCCGCGCCCTGACAGAGGCTGGGCTCCCCGACACTGTCTTGCTCGTGCCGGATTCCGTCGCCACTGCAGCCACCGCTGCCGCAGTCCTAGGTTGCGAGGTGGGCGCCATCGCCAATAGCCTCATCTTTGAATGTGGCGGGGCACCCCTGCTGATCATGGCCAGCGGTGCTGCCAAGGTTGACACGAAAAAGGTGGCCCGTGAAAACGGGCTCTCCAAGATCAACCGTGCGGGCCCGGACTTTGTGCTCGAGCACGCAGGCCAGCCGGTGGGCGGTGTTGCCCCTCTCGGGCACCCGCAGCAACTGCGCTGCCTCCTCGACACCGAACTACGGCAGTACCCCGTGCTTTGGGCTGGGGCCGGCAGCCATCAGGCCATGCTCTCGCTCAGCTTTGACCAGCTTCTGAGAATCACAGGGGCAAAAGAAACTGCCGTGCGCTAAACCAAGCACACGGCAGTTTCTGCACAGCCGGAACGCTGCGCGGTGGGAACTAGTACGGCGGAAATTATGCCAGCGTGATGAGGTCCAGGTAGTCCTGGTTCCAGAGGTCTTCATCACCATCGGGCAGGAGCACCACACGCTCGGGATCAAGAGCTGCGACAGCGCCTTCATCGTGACTGACAAGTACCACTGCACCCGTGTAGTTCTTCAGTGCGCCAAGAATTTCGGCGCGGCTGGCCGGGTCCAAGTTGTTCGTGGGCTCATCGAGCAGCAGCACGTTGGCGCTGGATGCCACGATGGTAGCCAACGCTAGGCGGGTCTTCTCGCCACCGGAGAGCACCCCTGCAGGCTTGTTGACGTCATCACCGGAGAACAGGAATGAGCCAAGGATGCCACGCACCTCGGCATCGTTCATGTCACCGGCGGCAGAGCGCATGTTTTCCAGAACAGTCCGTGTCACGTCCAGGGTGTCGTGCTCCTGCGCGTAGTAGCCAACCTTCAAGCCATGACCGGCAATAATTTCACCCGTATCCGGCTTGGCCACACCTGCCAGCATGCGCAGCAGTGTTGTCTTTCCGGCACCGTTGAGACCCAGAATGACCACTTTGGATCCTCTGTCGATGGCGAGGCTGACATCCGTGAAAATTTCCAGTGAGCCGTATGACTTGCTCAGACCCTCAGCCATCAGCGGGGTCTTGCCACAGGGTGAAGGATCGGGGAAGCGCAGCGCCGCCACCTTGTCCTGAGCTCGCACGTCTTCTAGCCCCGCTAGCAGCCGCTCGGCCCGCTTAGCCATATTCTGTGCGGCCACAGCCTTGGTAGCCTTGGCGCGCATCTTGTTGGCCTGCTCCATGAGGACGCCAGCCTTCTTTTCAGCGTTAGCGCGCTCCCGGCGTCGGGCCCGCTCATCCGTTTCACGCTGGGCAAGGTACTTCTTCCAGCCAAGGTTGTACTGGTCGATCGTGGCACGGTTGGCGTCAAGATGATAGACCTTGTTGACGGTGGCTTCTAGCAGTTCGGTGTCGTGACTGATCACAATCAGCCCGCCATGGTGGCTCTTGAGGAAGTCACGCAACCAGGCGATCGAGTCGGCATCCAAGTGGTTGGTGGGCTCATCCAGGAGCATGGTCTGGGCGCCGGAGAACAGGATCCTAGCCAATTCCACACGACGGCGCTGACCACCGGAGAGTGTCTTCAACGGCTGGTTCAAGATACGTTCGGGCAGGGCCAGGTTTGAGGAGATCGCAGCAGCCTCGGCTTCGGCAGCGTAACCGCCACCGGCGAGGAACTCCACCTCCAGACGGTCATAGCGGCGCATGGCCTTGTCACGAATGCTGGTGTCATCGCTGGCCATGTCAGCTTCAGCTTTACGCAGCTTCGTAATGACCTTGTCCAAGTCACGGGCGGAGAGAATTCTATCCCGTGCCAGCTGCTCCATGTCAGGGGTACGCGGATCCTGCGGCAGGTAACCAATTTCACCGGAACGGGTGACCTTGCCACCGGCCGGAAGACCTTCCCCGGCCAGGACACGGGTCAACGTGGTTTTGCCGGCGCCATTGCGCCCCACCAGCCCAACCTTGTCACCTTTGTCGATGCGGAATGACACTTCGTCCATGAGCAACCGCGCTCCTGCGCGTAACTCAAGGTCTTGGACCGTAATCAACGTAGTAACCTTTCAAAGAATGGGTAGGTGCCGAACACGCCACCCGCGAGCATAATTTGCTTGCCATGGCGTTGGACAACCTCCTTAGTCTAACGACGTTCAGGCGCTACGAGAATCCCTCCATGAAGAAAGCACGCAGAATGCATCAAACATCACGCAAAGTCACACCAGCAAAAGCACCAGCAAAGGACGAAGATATCCTCCCCATTGCTCTCCCACGGCGGCGCTGGGGTGCCATGGATCTCTCGCTCATCGCAGTCTTTGCCGCCCTGATGGCAGCCTCCATCGCCGTCCCCGGCATCAATGTGGGCCCTTTGGGCGTGGCCATTACCTTGCAAACCCTGGTGGTGGCCCTGTGCGGATTGGTGCTTGGCTTGGGCCGCGGCACAGCAGCCGTAGGCCTGTACGTGCTGCTGGGCTTGATAGGTCTGCCCATCTTCAGCGGTTTCCGTGCCGGCCCGGCCGTCTTGGCCAGCCCCTCAGCCGGCTACATTGTGGGATTCATCTTCGGGGCTGCCGTGATTGGCCTGCTCGCCACCTGGGCTGTGCGTAGCCGGTGGCGCCCCGCCGCACTGTTTATGGCGGCTATGGCCGGCACCGTAGTTATTCACATCAGTGGCATTGTGGGCTTTGTTTTCAAGGGCATGAGCGTCCCGGCCGCCATTGCAGCGGATCTGATTTATCTTCCCGGAGATGTCCTAAAAAATGTTCTCGCCGTGGTGATTGCGCTGAGCCTGCACAGAGCCTTCCCCGACCTCCTGGTCCGCCGCCAACGGTGAGCACCTCCTCAAACTCTGGCGGTGTTTCAAGCAGAGGCGGCGCCCCAAGCCAAGGCGGCGCCCCAAGCCAAGGCGGCGCCCCAAGCCAAGGCATAGTCTTAGCTGACGCTGGGCTGACCCTTGCCCCGGATGATCCTCGCACCCAAGTGGCAAAACAGATACTGGCGCCGCTGACCTTGGAGCTCACCGAAAAACGCATTGCCATTATTGGCGCCAACGGCTCTGGGAAATCAACCCTGCTCCGCTTGCTCAACGGCCTTGTTCTGCCATCCTCGGGAACAGTTCATGTCCAGGGGCGCAATACACGCAGCGAAGCGTCTGCTGTTCGGCGCAGTGTTGGCTTCGTCTTCACTGACCCCTTGTCACAGCTGGTCATGCCTACCCCACAGGAGGACCTTGAGCTCTCCTTGCGCCGGCAAAAACTGAGCAAAAAACAGCGGCAGGAGAAGGCCCTGGACATCCTGGCCAGCTACGGTCTTGACCATCTTGCACAGAGCAGTATTTACGAACTCTCTGGTGGCGAACGCCAACTGACGGCGCTGGCCACGGTGCTGGCCGTTGACCCCAGCATCCTGGTCCTGGACGAGCCCTCCACTCTGCTGGATCTGCGTAATACCCGGCTACTCATGCAACGCCTGAGCACCCTGGACCAACAGATCATCATGTCAACGCATGATCTTGTCCTGGCCGCCACCTTTGACCGAGTCCTGGTCATCGAAGCAGGCCAGGTGGCGTTCGACGGCGCACCCCAGGAAGCCATTGCGGCGTACCGCGAGATGGCAAGCTAGTGCGCGGGCACGCCTTCATGGTGGCCGGGTACGTCCGTGGCTCCTCCGTGATCCACCGCATGCCCCTCGCCGCCAAAGCTGTTCTGCTCTTGGCCGTGGCGGTACTGTGCTTGGCCTCGCCGATGATCTCAACCCTGGTGGGTGCGTGGATTACCACGGCAACGCTGGTGGCTGTCACAGCCGCGCACTTTGTGGCGGGTTTGTCCTGGCTGCGACTGTGGCGTGCCATCCGGATGATGCTGGTGTTCCTGGTACTCATTGCCGCATATCAGTGGTGGCAACACGGGCCTGTGGTGGCGTGGCAGGTTATTGCGGCCATTGTGGCCACCGTCCTGGCCTCCAACATTCTCACCGCCACCACGCCCGTAGACGAACTTCTTGACGGGCTCTCGGCACTGGTCCAGCCCTTGCAGCGTTTTGGCGCCGATCCCGAACGCTTTTCCCTCACGGTGGCCCTGATGCTGCGCAGCATACCGTTTGTCATTGGTGCCTTTGCCGACGTGCGCGACGCCGCCCGGGCCCGCGGCCTGGAGCGCAACTTACTGGCCCGTTCACTGCCCGTGGTGATTGCCACCGTGGCCTACGCACGGGCCACCGGAGAAGCCCTGGCGGCCAGGGGCCTCGGCGATCCCGAACCCTTTGACGTTGCACCCCACTCCCCTGGGCTCCCCGCCAGCGAGCACAACTCCCTCAAGCCCAACACACTCAAGCACGACACACTCAAGCACGACGGCGAATCCCTCCCCTAGCGCTACTGGCGCAAGCGGGCGTGATGAGCGCAAACCCAGTGTTGCAGCCGTAGCCCTAGCGTTGTGGACGCAAATCCACAGTTTGGAAGTGGGCAGCCAGCCCCATCCCCCCTGCCATGCTGAGCATCGCGAAGGCGTCCTGACCGGCGGCCGCCCTAGCCTGGGACCCGGTCTGCAGCGCAGGCTGGGACCTGGCCTCCGGGGTTTGTTGGGACGTTGCCTGCACTTGAGCGAGCAGCCGCGTTACAAGGACAGCCCCGGAGGCGCCGTACGGATGCCCCAAAGCCAACGCACCGCCGTCGTGGTTGAACAGCACCGGGTCCAGATCCAGCAGGTCCGCCACGGCAAGGACTTGGGCGGCAAAGGCCTCGTTGAACTCCACGCGGGAATGGCGCAGCTGTTCGATCCCTAGACCAGTACTGGCAAGAAGAAGCTCCATGGCGCGGGCCGCACCCACTCCCAATAGATTCGGATCATTGCCGGCAACGGCACTTGCCCGAAACGCCAACCCCACACTGGCACCAGTATCTGTATCTCCCGCTGCCACGAGTGTCCTGGCATGCTCCAGCGAGGTGACAACAGCCACTGCAGCCCCATCACTGAACGGGCACGAGTTACCGGCTGTGACGCTTCCGCCCGCAACAAAAGCCGGTGGGAAGCGTGCCATGAGCCTCGCGTTGAGGTTGCCACGGATGCCTTGATCCGCAGCAAGGTCCGCGAAGGGCACAAGTTCGCGAGTAAACGCTGCGTTGCGCTGGGCAGCGAGTGCTCGTGTGTGACTTTCCATGGCGTAGGCGTCTTGCCGTGCACGGGTGATGCCATAGTGGCGGGCCACATTTTCCGCAGCCACACCGGCATCCGGATCCCCTGTTGCCAGCGGGGCGAATTGGGCGCGGTCATAGAACTCCAAGGCGCCCTCTGCGTTCCTATGCGCCCTGGCGGGAGCGGTACTGATACTTTCCACGCCGCCGGCAAGATACAGCTCACCCGCTCCGGCTTGGATCAGACGGCAGGCCAAAATGATCGCTTCCAAACCGGATCCGCACTGCCGGTCAACGCTCAACCCCGGCACACTCTCGGCCAGCCCGGCAGTCAGGGCTGCCAGCCGCGCAACGTTTCCTCCACCACCGGTGGCATTGCCCAAGATGACATCGTTGATGGCCAGCGGGTTGATCCCGGATTTCATCACGAGGTGGCTGATCACCGCTGCGGCGAGATCATGTGCCCTGTGATTCTTATAGGCTCCCCCGGCCTTGGCGTTAGGCAACCGCCTAGCCAGCAGCACCACAGGAGTTCTCCGTGGATCATTGTGTATTCCATCATGTCCGGCGTCTGGCACGGGGGTCTCCTTCTACAATCCATTGGGCCAAGCGCACCCTACTGATCTTGGCGCTGCCTGTCAGCGGTAACTCACCCAGCTCATAGAAATGCGAGGGGCGGTGGCTTGCCGGTAATGAAGCCGCAGCCGCACGCAGAGACGGGAGAATCCCAGCGCTGGCATGGCCCTGCGCTTGGCTCTCTGGATAAAAGGCGGCCACCACCCTTTGCCCCCGGACGGTGTCCGGAATGCCCACCACGAGAATTTGCGCCCCTGAATCAACCCCGCTGCGCAAGGCCTTTTCCACCGCATGCGGATAAACGTTGTTGCCGGCGGTGATGATCATATCGCTGGCCCGCCCGGCTAGGTGGAGGAAACCCTCCGGGTCGATGCTGCCACGGTCGTGCACCGTGTGCCAGCCGTTGTCTCCCAATGCACGGAAGGCGAGCCCGTCATCACCCCAGGCGTAGCCTTGGGCGATATAGGGGCTCTTGACACTGACCAGTCCCACCTCCCCGGCCGGAACTTCCCCGCCGTCCTCGCCGCGGATGCTCAGCTGAACCCCAGGAAAGGGCAGGCCCACCCCACCGCTAGTTACGGCACCGCCGTCAGTGCTTGAAGTGCCGGGAGGCTGTGTGGCTTCAAGAGCTTGCACTGGCGAAGCGGTGACAAAACCGAGCTCGGCGGCGCCGTAGTACTGCTGGATTCTAGCGTTGGGAGCCCACGTCCGTGCCAGCTCTATGACTTCTTGAGAGAGTGCCGAACCGGCACAGAGAATGTGTTGGAGCATTCCCCCGTCCGCACCGGTTGCTAGTGCGCGCCGCACTATGATGTCCAGCACTGCTGGCACTAGCACGAGCCGGTTGACCGCGTGGTCCGTGATGGCTTCTATGGCAGCATCGGCGCTGAACTGTGGGAGGACAACAAGGGTTCCGCCGGTGAACAGAGACTCGCCCAGCGCATAGAGGTTCATGCTTGCAGACAGCGGCCCCGGAGCCAAGGTGCGCGTTGAATCTGAGAGACAAAAGTACCGGGAGCTTTCTTCAAATGATTCCCGCCAGGATGCCGCGTTGCGGAGGAAACCCTTGGGGATGTTACTGGTCCCCGAGGATAGGCCTAGCAGGAAAGGTCGCTCACCGGAGCCGATGTGCCCGGCCCAGGTCAGTGCCAGCTCACGGAGCTGGTGCTGGTGCGTTTGCGGCCATCCGGCGTCGAGCACCATAGCGGTGCGCCCCTGAAAGACAGCGGCGCAAAACTGCACCACCAGCTCTGCACCGGTGGGCTCATTGATGACAGAAATCCCCTGCCGTCCTGGCTGTGGTTGGCTCTGGAGGCTGGCCAGCAACTGGGAATAGCTCATGGATTGCGCCCCGGCAATCACTGCCGGGTGGTCTGGCCGTTGCGTGGCCCACTGCTTGAGCTGGTCTTTGAAAGGCATTTCCTATTATCCTAGGGCGAAAATTCACTCAGCTCTCCTTTATGCCGCTGGACTGTGCCTATCATGGGCACAGAGTTGATGGGCCCTGCTCTTTCGATATGTAGGCGGTGGCGTGATGGTTGTTAGTGGCGAAGTTCCTCGCTCCTTAGCCTTGGGTCATCATGCGCACAGCATCCTTTTCACTGGACGGGTGCCGCTAGGTGTGGATCAGGGTACGCAGCCCGGGTATTTCTCCGATCTGAACCTGGATCAGGTGGTGGCAGCTGTGACCGGCAAAGACCGGTACAGGCTGGGACCTTTCTTCTACCGTCCGTTGCGGGACGTTGATGCGGTGCGCTACCGGCAGGGTGTGTTTGAGGATTTGGAGCGCCGCGAGGTACGCGAGCTGGTGTCAGCGTTCGAGTCCCAGACACTGGTGGCGGACTTCACATACCGCACCCAAGAGATGGCGACGGAGCATCAGGATTACTCTCACTACCACCGGGCGCTGTGGTTCCTCAACGCCGTTGAAAAGTACTGCCAGAGTGTAATGACCTTCTCGGAGGGCCTGCAAACGGTAGGCGTGGGCTCTTTGGGCCTGCTCGGGCTGTCCGACCACCTCCAAAAGTATCTGGCCTCGGCGGCTTTTACCTTGATGCTCTCGGAATCACGGAAACTAAAGGAAGCACTGGATTCCGTGGAGTACGCAATCTTAGTGAAGGGTGACAAGGTCACAGTGGGCCGCTTCGAAGACCAGGCAAATTACAGCGATCAGGTCACTGGAACATTCGAGCGTTTCCAGCAGGGAGCACAGAGCGATTACCGCGACACACGCCCGGACTGGAAGGAAGAAGACTTCGCCAACCTGAATATCTTGGGCATGGTTGCCAAGCTGTATCCAGAATTGTTCGCCGCACTTGATACCTTCTGCCAGCAGCACCATGACTACATGGATGAGACTGTGGCCCTTGCCGACCGCGAATTCCAGTTCTACCTAAGCTACCTGAAGTACATCCGCCCGCTGCGCAAGGCCGGGCTCAACTTCAGCTACCCCCGTGTTTCACTCATAAACAAGGCCGAGCAGGTTCTGGATACCTTCGATCTTGCGTTAGCCGCCCAAATGATCGGCCAGGGTAACACTGTGGTCGCCAACGACATCACTCTCAGTGGGCCTGAACGCATTCTGGTCATCTCCGGTCCCAATAACGGTGGCAAAACCACCTTGGCCCGAACCATTGGCCAGTTGCATCATTTGGCGCGGATTGGCTGCCCTGTTCCGGGGAGGGAGGTGCGTCTGTTCTTGTGTGATCAGATCTTCACCCATTTCGAAAAGGAAGAGGATCTCGCCACCCTGGCAGGCAAGCTACAGGATGAACTGAACCGGCTGCACGCCGATCTGGCCTTGGCTACGCCGGCAAGCCTGATGGTACTGAATGAGGTGTTCAACTCCACCACGGTGGCCGATGCCGTCTATCTGAGTAGCAAAATCCTGCAGCGGGTTACTGAGCTGGACGCGCTGGGAGTGTGCGTCACTTTCCTTGACGAACTCTCCACCCTGAACCACAAGACTGTCAGCATGGTCAGCCAAGTAGATCCCCATGACCCGGCCATCCGCACACACAAAGTTATCCGCATCAAAGCAAACGGGCGAGCCTACGCCCATGCCATTGCGGATAAATACGGGTTGACCTACGAGAGAATAGCAGCCCACCGTGGCACCGAGGAGGCAGGGTCATCATGAAGGCCCTGCTGATGTTCAAGGACCAAGACTTTCAGATAGACGCTGACCTTTTGGAATCCTTGGAAAGGCCTTATGCCCGCCGCCAAGGCCGCGTGGATGAGCCACTCATCGGTCAGCAAGACCTGATTTCCGATCTCGAACTGGAGACCCTCTGGCATGCGATGGCACTTGATGACCCAGTGATCTATGTTGCGGCCCGTTCCGCCATGCTCACCGGCCTGAGCAATGTGGAGGCGATCCGCTACCGCCAAGCGGTACTTACTGATGTGTTGGCGCAGCCTGAGCTAGTCCGCGAGTTTTACAAACTGGCGGTGCAGGCCATCGTGGAGGAGCGGAAAATATTCCACAACAATTTCTTCATGACGCACAACAGCTCCTCCCTGCTGCATACCTCGATCACCAGAGCCGAAACATTCCTTCCCTTGCTCAGCCGATTGCGGACACTCACCGAAGAGAATGCCAACCTGTTTAACTCTGAAGGGTTTACCCGATTCTTCGAAACTGTCCGCCGTGAGTTGGACGAGGACTACTTCGATGAGATGCGCGAGCACCTGCGCTACCTTCGATTCAACGACGGTGTTCTGATGAGTGCCAGCCTTGGCACAGGTGGTCAAGGCATAGAGTACGTTCTGCGATCCCCGCAGCCAGACAACCGCCGCTTCCGGTTACGGCACTCTATGCTTGGCAAGCCCACCTACAGCTACACCGTGGCACCACGTGATGAAGCCGGAGGAGAAGCACTGGGCCGGCTTCGGGACCGCGGAGTAAATCTTGCTGCGAACGCACTAGGACAATCCACAGACCATATCCTCAACTTCTTCACCTCCCTACGCAACGAACTCGGCTTCTACCTGGGATCCCTAAACCTCCACGAGCAACTCTCGGCCAAGGGCGAACCGGAATGCCTACCCGATCCCCACCCGCTGGGAAGTAACGTTTGGAGCGCGCAAGCCTTATTCGATCCGTGCCTCTCTCTGCGTGTGCGCGGGCGGGTGCAAGGCAACGAGCTCAGAGCAGAAAACAAACCGCTGCTGATCATTACAGGCGCCAACCAGGGCGGGAAATCAACGTTTCTGCGCAGCCTTGGTCTGGCACAAATCATGATGCAAGCGGGCATGGCTGCCCCCGCTGAATCATTTTCTGCCACAGTCACCACTGGTGTGTTCACGCACTACAAGCGTGAGGAGGACGCCACCATGACAAGTGGGAAATTCGACGAAGAGTTGGCACGGATGAGCTCCCTCGTCCCGGCGATGGCTCCTGGCGCCATGCTTCTGTGCAACGAGTCATTCGCCGCCACTAATGAGAGGGAAGCTTCCGAGATTGCGGACGGTTTTATTCACGCCATGAGGGACATCGATATCAAGATGGTGTTTGTCACCCACCTCTACACCCTTGCCCACCGCTACCACCAGGAGCATACGGACACCACCGTATTCCTCCGTGCCGAACGCGGCACGGACGGGCAACGACCCTTCCGGCTCATCCCCGCAGCACCGCTACCCACCAGCTACGGCAAGGACCTCTACCAGCGCACCTTTGCCGATACAGAGGGCGAAACTGCTGATGGAGATGGTGCTGGAAGGCGAACGGACCAACCCAACGACTGACTCCCTGGTGGGATGCTGAAAGTCTCGGCAGAACCGCTTTATTCCTCAGGCCGCTTCCGGATCCCTCCAGCGAAGATGAGCACGGCCCAGCCACCGTACTTTGGGTCGAAGCCGGCGCGGGCGGCGGTGCCTTCTTGCCACAACCGCTCGGCCTCGCTGAAGGCGGACCCAGCTGCCTTTTCTTCGTTGACGGCATGCCTCGCCAGTCCACCGGAGTTGCCCCATTCCCTATTTGCCAGGAGCCGAGAATTTTTGAGAGGAAGTGTGTCAGCGCTCCCACGGCTGGTAGCGGTGTTCCCCTCGTTGCACGCGTTCCCAGAGCGTGCCAACAACGGCAAAGACTCCATTTCCAGAATCGAAGGGTTCGAACTCTGTTTTCACTGACCAGAGATGCCCATCTGTTCCCTGAAACTCTGTTGCGAGATCTTGGGCCTTGCCCTCGCCAGGCCTGACGTGTTCTGCCACCCGTCCTTGCGCAGCAGCAAGAAGGAACTTTCCCACAGAATCGGCATCAGCGGCCGTGGCCGGTAGCAGCCAGGTTCCATCGCCAACGCTAACCAGGATCCCGTCGTCTTTCGCGCTGCTGCGCGCCCAGCGAATGGCCGTGGCCTCCGTGTTGTGAGGCTCCGCGGTAACCGCTGACCTATTGGCTTCGCGAGTTATGCGGGCAACTGTGCCGTAGCTGTTCTGGGCATGATCGGCGAGAGCTTCCAGCACCACACCAACTCCGTCATGCATGCGTGCGTGGTTGAGTTCCTCAGCTATGGCCTCGAACTCAATCTGCCGCAGTGTTTCCTCCGGGGCATAGGGAGGCAGTTCGGCATGCTCAGCCACCTCAAAGACCACGCTGTACTGCTCAAAATCAGGCTCAGCAGGCTCGCCTACAGAAGAAATGGCACAGTCTTGTGGATGCTCGGTGTCCGGGGTGAAGGACCGTGGCTCCCCCGTGATGGGCAGGCTTGGATAGTTGATGCCCGTGATGGCAACAACCACACCTGTTACATCCCACTGAGGTACGTCTTCTGGGGTCTGTTCATGATGCTCCTCCTGGAACCGAGGAAGAGCATCCGCGTGCTTCTGTGCTGGATCCTCGGCCTGGAGCTTCCATGTCATGGGAGAACCTACCTGAAAAGGGGCCCCACAACAGCCTTGCTCCCACCCGGTGATGATCACTTCAATCTGCATAAACCCACCCTAGCGGGCAGCAGTGCTGCACCACAGAGCAACACCTCACCGCATAAAAACTTCGAGCTCATGCAGACTAAAGCTTCACAGTGTTAGGGGTGCAGCATGACTTTGCCGGTGCGGCCACGTGTGAAGTTTGCCTTGGCTGCAGTTTTGGCCTCGTCGAAGGAGTAGCTCGCTTCCACGGGAAGTGTCAGCACGCCACTGCTGATGTACCCGACCAGTTCACCCAACAGCGCACCGCGCTGTGGGGCAGGCATGGACGTGCTGACCTTGCTTCCCCAGAATCCGCGAACAGTTGCCTGTTTGAAAATGACATCTCCGGAGCCGATCTCCATGATGGGAGAGGCCATGGCGCCGAACACAACCAACGTGGCGTTCTCTGCCAGGAGCGAGAGGACATCCCCGCTGGCACGTCCACCAACGGAATCAATACCAACCCCAAAGGGTGCATCGCCTGCGATGGCCCGCACTTGCGCGGGCCATTCGTCAGTGTCTGTGGCAACGATGTTGTTGATTCCCTGTGCGGCAAGCTCGGCAATGCCAGCACTGCGCCGGACAAGACCAATAACGTTGATCCCGCGGGCCTGGGCGAGTTGCGCTAGGAGGCGCCCTACGGTTCCATTGGCGGCGTTCTGCACAAACCAGTCGCCCGTGTTCAGCTTTAAGGAGTCTAGAAGGCTGATAGCGCTGAAGGGCATTGACACTAGTTGTGCAGCCACCTCGTCGGAAATACTGTCATCCACAGGAATGAGTGCCGCAGCCTGTGCGATGAATTGCTCGGCCCACACCCCAAAGGTGCCACCGGTGGCAACGCGTTGGCCAACCTTCAGCTCCGTGACCCCAGCCCCGATGGAGTCAATGACACCTACGGCTTCGGACCCGGCGCGCGCGGGAAGTTCAGGCTTAAACCCGTAGGTGCCGCGAATCGTCCATAGATCGTGGTTATGGATGGGGGACAGGAGCAGCCGGACCCGGACTTCGCCGTCGCCGGGTTCTGGGACGGGGACGTTCTCAACGGTGAGGACTTCCGAGGGATCGCCGAACGTAGTGTGCATTAGGGCGCGCATGATTCTCTCAATCGTGATTCTGTGTTGCTCCCGAGGAAGCGGTGATTTTTGATGGGTTGCTCTCCACGGTGATGTGAAGTGCAGCGTTGAAGTGTTGAAGGATTAGTCGTCAACGACGGTAACGGTGACCTCGATGTTGCCCCGGGTCGCATTGGAGTAGGGGCATACTTGGTGGGCGGCATCCACCAACGCTTGGGCGCTGTCCCGGTCAATCTCGGGGATTACAACCTCCAGCTCGACGGCGAGAACAAAGCCGCCCTCGCCATTGGGAAGAAGCTTCACGCGGCTCCCTACGGAGGTGTCTGAGATAGCAACTTTCTGGGTGCGTGCCACCATCTGCAGGGCCGAGTGGAAACATGCCGCATATCCGGCAGCGAACAGCTCTTCAGGGTTTGCGCCCTTTCCAGATCCGCCCATTTCCTTAGGGAGAGCCAAGTCCAGTTCCACCGTTCCGGAAGTTGTCCTGACGCGACCATTTCGGCCTGCGCCGGTGGAGAGGGCTTCAGCTGTGTAGAGGGGGTTCATTGCGTGGACCTTTCAGTGGGGTTCTCTCCAAGGGCGAGTGCGCTGGAGAGGCGTTGAGTCAGATCATGAAGTAGTGAAAGTGCAGCTTGTCCGTCAGCCTGAGTCAGGTGAATGGACTGGGCAATACAGCCTGGAATATGGGCCAGCTCTTCCCTCAGGCCGAGTCCAGAGTCAGTCAAGGACACAATGACAGCGCGTTCATCCGCAGCTGACCGCTCGCGCCTGAGAAGGCCGCGGGCTTCGAGTCTTTTAATCAGTGGAGATGCGGTGCCGGAGTCAAGCATGAGATGCTCGGCAACTTCCTTGACGGACAATGAACGGCGCGTCCACAGCAGGACTAAGACCAAGTACTGCGGGTAGGTCAGGCCCCAAGGCGCTAAAAGGGCAATGTAGCGGCGGTTGGTGGCTCGCGCTGCTGCGTACAGTGCGAAGCACACCATGCGGTCCAGAGGTTCAGAACTTGGCTCCATTGATTCTTCACTCTCACTCATATCTACAGTCTTGCACGTTAAAAGCTTGTGCACAAGTTACTTGTGCACAAGCTAAAATCGGGGCGGGTCATTTAGCAGAAGGTCCGCCCTTGCCTAAAGTCCAGTTCAACTCGTTCCAGTCATTGCGTTCCTAGCCTTATCAATCACCGCCAGAACGAGACTGCTGCAGCGGGGCTCATCAATAGACCACGGCAATCTTCTCTGGCTCCCGGAGTGCACTGACACAGTAGAAATCGCCGCTTCGGAGTCCTGAAGCGGCCGGTGAAGCACGGGTGCGTCCTGAGCCTGGATCGTCCGCAGTTTGACCTGGGGGCGCTCGACTCTCGACTTATGCGTGAAGATCGTGGTCATGCGGCTTGTTTGTCCGAGCTGCCAGCGCTTTGACCGTTTGCGGGTCCCCGGAGGGCCAGCAGTAACTAACCCGTCCGAGGACACCACCCAGCCAGCATGCTCCGGTAGGTGCTAAATGGGGTCTAGGCGGCGCTAGGTCTGGGTGCCGAGCTCCCCGATAAGATACGACCTTTGATTGACGGTCTGGACAACGGTGTCGAAGTCCACTTGTATTCAGAGCAGTTGGCTCCGCTGACGGCCCGGGCTGAATAAATCGGTAACCGACTGGTTGCCGGCTTGGACGTTCCGCCGCACATCGGGCAGCCGCTTGTTCCGCTCAGGACTTTGGCCTAGAACAAAGCGCAGCCCGCATACCGATGTCCAGGGAGGACCATAAACCTTTCCACTCCACGTTTCCGCAGTGCAATTTGAGCATCGCCACCGCTGCGGGTCTTTAGACTCTAGTGCCACCGGCGCCGTCCGTTTAGGCTCGATTCCATGATGAACAAACCAGCTGCCGCCCACACGGAGGAACTACCCGTTCATGAGTGCTGGGCCCTACTTCGCGGAGTATCCGTGGGGCGTCTGGCCGTCTGGGTCACTGACCACCCAGATATTTTTCCCATCAACTTCACCGTTGACCATGGCACCATTGTCTTTCGCACCGGCGAAGGAACAAAGCTTGCCGCAGCCCAGCGTGATACGCCTGTAGCCCTTGAGGCCGACGGCGTCGACCCCGCCAGCGGCGTTGCGTGGAGTGTTGTTGTGAAAGGCAGTGCCGCCCTCATCAGTTCGACCCAGGATGTGTTGGATAGCTACTCTCTTATGCTCTTTCCCTGGCACTCCGGGCACAAGAATGCCTTTGTCCGCATTGTTCCAACTTTAGTCACAGGCCGTAAATTCAAGGTGATCGATCCAGCGCAGTGGTGGACCCCCCAAGCGAATGCCACCCACGCCTCAGCCGAATGAGAACCACCACATCAAGATTCACCTACACACGCATCTCCTTCTGAAAGACAGCAAAGCCATGGAACAAATAACCATCATTGGTAGCGGCAATATGGCCAGGTCCATCGCTGTACGGATGATCAGTGCCAGGCACTCCGTGCAGATTCTGGGACGCAACGGGGAAAAGACCCGCGAGCTCGTCGAGTTTCTCGGAGCCGGGGCTCAGGGTGGCGGGGAAGGCGCCGTCGTCGAAGGCGGCATCGTTTTCCTCGCTGTACCGTTTGCTGAGGCCAAGAAATCGGTGATCTTCTACGGTGATGCCCTGGCAGGACGTGTAGTGGTGGATATTTGCAACCCCGTTGACTTGGCCACCTTCGACAGCCTAGTGACCCCCGTGGGAACCTCAGCCGCCGAAGAAATCGCTCTTCACACCACTGCCGATGCGTTCGTGGTCAAGGCATTCAACACCTGTTTCGCGAAGCCGCTGGAGTTGGGATCGGTGGCCAGAGTGCCACTGGATGTCTTCATTGCTGGTGACTCGGAACAGGCCAAGCTCAAGGTCAGCTCCGTTGTTGCCGCGTCGGGGTTGCGGCCCATCGATGTTGGGCCGCTTCGCCGGGCGCGCGACCTGGAGGCCATGATGCTGTTGGTCATGGGCCTGCAAGTCAGCCCCGCCCATGAGAACTTCAACTGGGACACGTCCTTGAACCTCCTTCCCTAAAAGTTCCGAACTGCCTCGGCGGCACATATCGCAGCCCTAGCAGGGATCGCTGAGGTAAGGGCAGGTTGCTGGCCTGCCAGGAAGGTCAGCAACTGGCGGATCTGGACACACAGAACTCGGGCTGATCCCCTATGACTTTGTACCCTTGTTGGACCTTGGTGGGTAAGAAAGACTGGCAATACTGATACAAACGAAGGAAGACTACTTCAACGCCTCAAGAGAACCCTCAGTGGGAACCATCATCACGAACGGAGAATGAGGACCATGGATCGGCCAATTGATCCTGATCGACTGACCTCGCGCGAGCCTGTAGCTCCCATAACGGTCTTCATTCTCGACGACCATGAACTCGTCCGGCGGGGATTGAAGGAACTCCTGGAGGGCGAGGGTTTCAGGGTCATTGGTTCTACCGGTTCGGCTCAGGAGGCCACCCGTCACATTCCGGCATTGCATCCGGACGTTTCCGTGTTGGATGCCCGCCTGCCCGATGGTACGGGCATAGAAGTCTGCCGTGACGTACGGTCCGTTGATCCAACGCTGCGATGCCTTATTCTCACCAGTTACGACGACGAACAGGCGCTGCGTGGTGCTGTTCTTGCCGGCGCAGCTGGCTACGTGTTGAAGGAAATTGACGGCACAGACTTACTCACCTCCCTTCACCGGACCGCCAAAGGCGAATCACTCTTTAGCCCCGAGGTGATGGCGAAAGTGATCCAGGGACTGGCCGAACCAGAACGCATGGATCCACGAATCTCGGCCTTGACCCCGCAGGAAGCCCGCGTCCTGCAGTTCATTGGGCATGGCTTAACCAACCGGGATATTGGCCGCGAAATGTTTCTCGCCGAAAAGACGATCAAGAACTACGTCTCATCGATGCTGGCCAAGCTGGGATTTGAACGACGCACCCAGGCGGCGGTATTCATTACCGACACGCGGTGGAAGAGCACTCCAGAACATCATTGAGGACCTGCCACAGGTACGCACCACCTGAGGCGGGTTCCCCTTCCGTTTGTACTTCCAATCTCAAATGTCCCGTTGAGTATTTTGGCCCGTTGTTCCATGTTGGAAAGCCCGCTTCGTTGACCCGGGGCTCCCAACCCCACGCCGTCGTCGTCAATAGTGATGGTCACCGTCTCCCCCACAACATCAACGGAAACTTCGATGGCGCCGGCATCGGAATGGCGCACCGCGTTGCTCAATCCTTCGGACAAGACTGCCAAAAGGTGTTTGGCCGTCTCCTCGGAAATCGTAGAGTCGATGGGGCCAGCCAGATTCAACCGCGGTGCGAAGGCCAGCGGCCTGGCAGCATTGCGAACGGCCCGCAGAATCAAATCGCTGAGCAGCTCCGTTTCACCGGCACTGACCCTCAGTGAATAAATAGTGTTGCGCAGGTCACGAATGGTCTCATCAAGCTCGGTTGTGACGGCCCTGATCCTCTTCGAGGCCGTCTTGTCCGTGATGAACCGCTGCAGACTCTGGACGCTGAGCCCTGCGGCAAAAAGCCTCTGAATGACGACGTCGTGCAAGTCTCTGGCGATTCGGTCCCGGTCGGTGAAAACCATGAGCTGTTCACGCAACCTGTGCGTCCGGGCCAGTTCCAAGGCCAAAGCAACATGGAATCCAAACACGGCGCTCATTTCCTTTTCGATCCGGGAATAGCTGGCTGAACCCTGGCTCCGCGCCAAGATCAAAAGACCCTGATTTGTTCCCTGCGGGCCCAACGCTATGACCATTATTGGCCCAAAGGCAGTCCCGTCCGCTTCGCCTAGCAGATCAGTGGCATCTTCAAACTCCGTCGGGATACCTGACTGCAACACTTCTGCGATCGCCGGGGAGTCCAACGCCAACGTGCGCCCGACCAGCAGCGGTGCACGTTCCCCGACGGCCGCTGCGACATAAAGCTCAGGTCCGTTCTCCGCAGATACCACAATCATGGTCAGGGCGGAGTCCGATTCCGCCATAGCGGACTCCGCGATCATGTCCAGACTACTCTCGGTGATGTTCCGTTCGTCATCCATCATTCGGCCCGTGACGTACATACACGCTTCCAGCCAACGAGAACGGCGCCTGGCATCCTCAAACAAACGGGCATTTTCAATGGCAACCCCGGCCGCGGCCGCCAAGGCTACAGCCAATTCCTCATCCTCGACCGTAAAGTCTTCGGCGCCTGCCTTCTCAGTCAAGTACAGGTTGCCAAAGACCTTCCCCCGGACACGTACGGGGACACCCAAAAAAGTCACCATGGGCGGATGGTTGTCAGGGAAGCCAACGGAGGCCGGGTGAGCATTCAAATCATGCAGGCGTAACGGGCGCGGGTCACTGGTTAACAGGCCCAGGACTCCGTGCCCAGTGGGCAAGGGACCAATCTTGCGAATCAGATCCTCATCAATACCAACGGTAATGAAGTGGCTCAATGACTGGTCTTCACCGATGACTCCCAGCGCGGCATAGCGGGCGTTCAAGAGCGTGCAGGCCGATTTCACCACCCTCTCTAAAACTGCATCAAGGCTGAGGTCTTCGGCCACTGAAACGACAGCCGCTAACAAGCCCCTCATTCGTTCCTGCGTTGAGAGCAGTTCGCCCGCTCGATCAACAAATTCCCTGAGCAGATCCTCAATCCTTGTGCCTGTTGCAGTCGGCAGCAATGGCTCAGCCGAATCCACGTTAAATTCTTCCATAGACCCACCTTCGATCGGCCATCGGTATTCGGGCACTGGCCCACCTCATTTGGGCCACTATCGACAGACTACGCTGGTTGGCCGAAGTTCGGCTCTCAAGTATGGCCACCCAGCCCACGCCGTTGGGGGCTTTGTGCCCTACAGCCCCCGGCACCAGACCCCTAGAGTCGGTTCTATGACGATGAAATCAAATCCGGCAGTGACTACCCCCGATTCCCCGGCCGTTGTCATTGAAGCTCACGCTGAAATCTTTCCGGTCAACTACGCGGTGAACAACGTCTCGGTCATTTTTCGCACCGCCGAAGGAGCCAAATTCCTTGCCGTAACTTCCAACTCCCAGGTGGCCTTTGAAATCGATGGCTACGACGCGACAACAGAGCAAGCCTGGAGCGTGGTCCTGTGCGGCATCGGCCAAGAGCTCCACTACGACTCCGGGCTCGCCGAACCCACAGTCCCGCCCCTTCAACCGTGGCAGGGCGGCAACAAGGAACACGTGGTGCGCATCAACACAGTGACGCTCAATGGGCGGCGGTTTCCCGTCCCCAGGGCCGACATTTGGACTACACCACTGGCCGATGCACGACGCTCAACCTTTGAGTAGTCACGTGTCCGAATACCACCCCCAACGCAAGGACAAACAATGAAAGCGCTCGTCTACGACGGTCCAGGACAGATCAGTTGGACCGATGTCCCTAATCCGGCAATACTTCATCCGTCCGACGCCATTGTGCGCGTCGATACAACCACCATTTGCGGCACTGACCTGCATATCCTCAAGGGGGACGTTCCTGCCGTGCACAATGGGCGCATTCTTGGCCATGAGGGGGTCGGGACGGTTATCGAACTGGGCCAGACGGTCAGCAACTTTACCGTCGGCGACCGCATCATCATCTCGTGCATCAAGTCATGTGGGCATTGCACCAACTGCAGAATCGGCCTGTACTCCCACTGCCTTGGAGATGAAGGTGAGTCCGGCATTGGCTGGATCTTCGGCCACCTCATTGACGGGACCCAGGCAGAGTATGTCAGGGTCCCGTATGCGGACAACTCGCTGTACAAATTGCCAGAGAATGTCAGCGACGATCAAGGTGTCATGCTTTCGGACATACTCCCGACGGGCTTTGAAATTGGTGTCAAGGCCGGGCAAGTCGCCCCGGGGGACGTCGTCGCCGTCATCGGGGCCGGCCCCGTAGGCCTGGCCGCGATTGCCACGGCCGGACTCTACGGAGCAGCGACGATCATAGCCATCGACCTGGATGAAAACCGCCTTGATCAGGCGCTCGATTTCGGGGCCACTAACACAGTAGTTTCCGGCTCCCCGGGCTGGAAAGCCCAGGTACTCGCCCTAACCGACGGTGCCGGAGTCGACGTCTCCATTGAAGCCGTTGGCACCCCGCAAACCCTCACCATGGCCCTGGATCTGGTCCGGCCGGGCGGCCACGTGGCCAACGTCGGCGTCCACGGGCAGGCGGTCACCCTGAACATGGCGGAGCTGTGGATCAGAAATATCACCATCAGCATGGGCCTGGTCAACGCCAGCACCACCCCGATGCTGCTCAAACTCGTGGCCCAGGACAAGATCCCGGCCAGCAAACTGGCAACTCACCACTTCACCTTTGACCAGTTCCTTGAAGCGTACGACACGTTCTCCCGGGCGGCGGAAACCAAGGCCCTCAAAGTCATCCTCACCCGGCTGGTCGGGTCAGGATAGGGGGGCAGGGAACGTGCAAAAGCAGAACCTGTGTCACTGAGCCCATGATCGCGTGCTGCACCGCTCCCAGGCCGCGGCTTCCCACCACGAGTATCGCAGAGTCGAAGCGGTCGGAAACGCTCAGATGTATCTGGCGGGCTCGCAGGCAGGAGACGGTTGACTCCAGGATCATACGCCCCTCCATATCGTCCCGCGTGGCCATCCGGTCCGTTCCGACCACCACCATGGTGGCACTGGCTGACAACTCGACCAGCACAGGAACCGTCTCACCACTGACCAGCCTGGTCTGCACATGCACAGCTGGCGCAAGTTCCCGAGCCCTGCCTGCCTCACTCTCCAGGAGGCCGGCAATGGCGTCGTGAACACTTCGGTACTCGGGATTCCCATGTGACACCAGATCCTCAGGGATCACATGAACCAGAAGCAGGCCAAGGTGGAGCCGCTCCGCCCGGCGCGCATAAATCAAAGAGTCCTAAAGTCCGTAGGAGTCTGCCTGGCCTGGTTCTCGAGGACGGCAGCAAGCGGGTCAACGAGGCCGCGGGGCATTCCCGTCGCGGCAACGCCAGGTGTCTTCAAAGCTTTCGCCAATGCGGTCTCGCGGGCCATGAAAGCACCCAGTTCGCTGATGGCGCTCATCAGCGGGGCGGGGAATACAACAGTGGTGTTCTTGTCCACGCCCAACTCCACCAGCGTCTGGAGGTTCCTGAGCTGGAGCGCCAGCGGGTCTGCCATCATGGTGTCCGAGCCGCCGACGAGCGCGCCGCCGGCCAATGATTCGCCTTTGGCGGCAATGATTTCTGCCCGCCTTTCCGTCTCTACTTCCGTTTGGCGTGCCATGGCACGTTTCATGCTGTCAGGGAGCTGAATGTCCTTAAGCGCAGCCAGCGTCTCATCTAGGGTGTGTTGCCCAACGACTTTCCGCAAGGCCGTCTGGGCAATTTGGTCGATCACGGAGTCACGTTTTCAATGGCAACCAACGATTTCACGACATCCTTTCGATCACGGGGATAGTCAGGGCTAGGCCGGGCTTTTTGACGTTTGTGACGCGGCCCAGGCGAAAAATAGGCCGATTTCATGCTGATTGACTACATGGAGGGCAAGCACTGCCACGATCAAGAGCAGTATGACGATGGCCAGAATGCTACCAACGAGGATGGCCATGGCGTTTCCTTAGAGAGCCGTCCACTCGTGGAATGACACGGGCGGACCGTGATCGACAAACCGGAGGGGTTGTCGCCGCGTAAGCGCTGACGCGAACTCACGGACAGCGAAACTTACGTTAGCTCAACCCTCCACTCAAGCCACTTTCCGCGGACTGTAGTTCACGAAGATCTTGCTCACCGCTCAGTCGGGCTGTGCCGGCAATTGAAATCTGTGTGAGGTCTGCCGGCTCAGCTGATACGGCTAGGCTCATCGACGTCCTCATGGATTTCGCCCACAGTCACCACCTCCGCAGCATCTTCCGCTCCATGAACCACCAACACCGGGCAACTTGCGTGTTCAGCACACGCCGAACTGACAGAGCCCAGCAACAAGCTGGCGAATCCCCCACGCCCACGGGAGCCGACAATGAGCATCTTGGCGGACTTTGCCTCATCGATGAGAACTTGTGCCGGACGGCCCCGGATTGCCTGTGCCTTCAATCCTGGAGGGAACTGATCCCCAAACGCTTGTGCCAGGGCGTCCGCCAGAACCTGCTGGGCGTCTGACTCGGGATTCCATTCAGACGGCGTATAGGGGCCAAAAGAGGTATCAAAGTGCCAGGCTGTGACGGCGGTGATGGTTGCCCCAAGTGTGCCCGCCAGCGTTTGTGCCCATCGCAGGGCCAGCCCAGACTCGGGTGAGCCATCGACACCAACCACAATGTGTGATCCCCCATGGGTTGTCTGGTCTTCCATGACTCGAACCATCTTTCGTTAGTTTTCGTGTGCGCTTCGAGCAGTTCAGCCTAGCTGCGCCTTCCCTCCATCTTTCACGGCCACTGGCGTGCCCTGACAGAGTCTAAGGGCCCTAACGGTATGAATCCGTGCGTGCCACGCTGAGAGTAACGGACATTGTTTGCCTGCGTCGGAACGACGGTCGACCCGGCACACAATCAGCGAAATGAACACGGAGCCTGCCTTGAACAGCGACCTTGATGGAATCAACCACCAAACCCAACGAGGGTCCAGTCAAGCCGGATTGCTCGCAGAATTCTCCCTCTTGCGCCGGTACTGGAATGCCGCCAGCTACCTGACTGCGGCGCAAATCTATCTTCAGGACAATGCCGTGCTGCGCCTACCATTGGCGGCAGAGGACATCAAACATCGCTTGCTCGGGCACTGGGATACGAGCCCGGGGATTTTATTGATTTGCGTCCACCTCAACCGGCTGATTCGCAATACCGGGCCAGGATGCCCTTCGTAATGGGTCCCGGCCATGGCGGTCCCGCCGTCGTGGCCTGTGTTGTGGGGGACGGCGAAGCGGAGGCGGCTCCCTTGGAGGGCGCCTGGCAGGCCCCGGCGGTTGTCTCCGGCAACGATCCTGTCCTGGTCCACCCCGGGCTTCTTGCCACCTACGAGACGTCTGCCAGGGTGAGTGCTTCCATGACCATCCAACAAGAAAAATGGCTGGAGCACGCCCGTGAACTTCCTTGGCGGAACCCCCGTTCCCAGCCTGAACCTGGTGGTCGTGGACAAGCAAGAGCATCCGCGCGGTATACCTGACGCGACTTTGAATGGCTATTCACGGCAGACGGTGAGGTGATAGTGGCATTGCACGGCTACGGCCGCACCTTCCATCAACTCCTACACGGCCACCTGAACCTGATGAGCCCATACCACCTTGCGTTGGAGGCCGTGGACCGGGTGGGCCTGCACTTTGACGAGGCACAGGAACAGGCGGGCCATTGCCAATCGATGTTCAAGAAGCACGGAAGTTGTATTCGGGAGCATCGGAAGGATCTACCGGAGATTCGCGACTGGGTCTGGACGCCTCCAAAGAGCAAAGGGAATGCATCATGAACGGCAAACTGATCCCTACAGCCATCGTGGTGGGGGTCGATGGATCCCAACCCTCCATTGCGGCACTGCAGGAAGCTGTCAGACTGTCCACCAGACTGAGCACACCCGTCCACGCTCTGCTGTGCTGGACAATTCCCACTTCTTACCAACTCCCCTACTCTGTGGGCACCTTCGACTTCAAGGGGGCGGCACAGGGGATTCTGGACACTGCGATCGAGGCCGCATTTGGCATGGACTGGCCCGAAAACCTGACTACCGGACTGAAAATGGGGCCTCCCCGACAGAGCCTGATCGAGGCCAGTAAGGAGGCTTCACTGCTGGTTCTGGGCCGGCGTGGATTTGGCGGATTCACCGGCCTGCTGATGGGTTCGGTCAGTTCCGCCTGCGTTTCCCACGCCCACTGTCCCGTGCTCATTGTCCACGCCCCAAAGCCAGGACAGGACCATGCATGAACTGGGGGACATATCTGCGACACAATGATGCTGGCAAGGAAATACCGGCCCCAGCGAGGGCACTGCCCCCCCCATCTCCCATTCACCAGCGGAGCTACGCGGACAGCACCAGGCGGAAACAAGAATGACCCCCTGTCTCCAGGAGGTCATTCTTTGTATGAAATGTGCCCGAGGTGGGACTTGAACCCACACATCTTTCGATACTGCATTTTGAGTGCAGCGCGTCTGCCATTCCGCCACTCGGGCCTTCATTGACGTGCTGCAAGCAACACCGTTACGAACATCACGCCCCCGTTTGTGGAATCACTTCCGAACGAGTGCGCGCAACTACTCTACATGCATATAGGCTGTTTTGTGGAACTGAAGCCCCTTCGGGGGTAATTATTTGCAAAATGTGGTGTACCTCACCCTTTACAAGGAGTCTTTGTGTCTGAACAAGCGGAATCAACCCCCACCTCCCCCGCACGCCGCGTCATTGTTGCTGAGGATGAAACACTAATCCGCCTGGACATCATGGAAATTCTTCGAGGAGAGGGCTACGACGTTGTTGGCGAAGCGGACAACGGCGAGAAGGCCGTGGAGCTCGCCAAGGAACTCAAGCCGGACCTGGTCCTGATGGATGTCAAGATGCCCGTCATGGATGGCATCACGGCAGCTGAGATCATCGTCAAGGCTCGCATTGCCCCCGTGGTCTTGCTCACAGCCTTCAGCCAGAAGGAACTCGTGGAGCGTGCCCGCGACGCCGGCGCCATGGCCTACGTGGTCAAGCCCTTCACCCCCGCTGACCTGATCCCGGCACTGGAGATCGCACTGTCCCGCCACGAAGAGATCAAGGCGCTCGAGGAAGAAGTTTCCGATCTCCAGGAGCAGTTCGCCACCCGCAAGCTCGTAGAGCGCGCCAAGTCCCTACTGACCACCAAGATGGGCTTGAGCGAGCCCGAGGCTTTCCGCTGGATCCAGAAGACCTCCATGGACCGCCGCTTGAGCATGCGCGAAGTAGCCGAGACCATTATCAACCAGGTCAACTAGTCCCCACCGGCCCCCTCGCTTCGTTCCTCAGCCAGGGAACCCTGCCGGCGTGGGCCCAGAATAGCTCACCGGCCCACAAAGCACTGAGGCGGCACCCACCAATTGGTGGGTGCCGCCGTCTCGTGCTTTGGTCAAGAAAGCTTAGCCAACGGGCCAGGGACCAATCTTTTCCTTGACTGCGCGAACGCCGCCGGTCTTTCCGATATCAGCTTGATCGCCAACCACGTGTGCCTTGACCAAGTTGGTGGAGCCAGCCTGTCCGGGAGGGGAACCGGCTGCAATAACAACCATGTCGCCTTCCTCAACCAAGCCCTTGGCCAACAGCGTGGTATCAACCTGCTCGGTCATGGCGTCAGTGTGAGCAACAGAGGGAACCAGCACGGGCTCAATACCCCAGGCAAGGGCCAGCTGGTTCCGAACACGCTCATCCGGAGTGAACGCGAAGACCTGCTTGGACGGGCGCAGGCGGGAGAGACGGTGAGCGGAGTCACCCGACTGTGTGAACGTGGCAATGAACTTCGCGTCCAGCTGATCGGCGATCTGCACAGCTGCTGCGGTGATGACGCCGCCGCGGGTTCTGGGCTGAGAGCCGAGCTTGGGGATCAGCTTCATGCCGGCTTCTTCTTCAGCAGCTTCGATGATCCGGGCCATGACCTTGACGGTCTCGATCGGGAACTTACCAACGCTTGTCTCGCCGGAGAGCATGACTGCATCTGCACCGTCGAGCACAGCGTTTGCGCAGTCAGAAGCTTCTGCGCGGGTGGGGCGAGGGCTTTCGATCATGGATTCAAGCACCTGCGTGGCTACGATGACGGGCTTGGCCCAGCGGCGTGCCATTTCAACACACTTCTTCTGAACCAGCGGGACATCTTCCAAGGGAAGCTCCACACCCAAGTCCCCACGAGCAACCATGATGGCGTCAAACGCGTCAACAATTGCTTCCAAGTTCGCCACGGCCTGCGGCTTTTCGATCTTGGCAATCACCGGCACGCGGCGGCCTTCTTCGTCCATGATCTCGTGGACACGGCTGATATCAGCGGCGTCACGCACGAACGACAATGCGACCAAGTCCACGCCGCACTCAAGTGCCCAACGCAGATCATCTTCATCTTTTTCGCTCAAGGCGGGGACGTTCACAGCAACACCGGGTAGGTTGATGCCCTTGTTGTTGGAGACCTTGCCCGGAACGGTAACAACGGTAACAACCTTGATGGAGTCAACCGCAGTTGCCTGAACGGAGACCTTGCCGTCGTCGATCAGCATGATGTCGCCAACCTTGACGTCTTCAGTCAAAGACTTAAGCGTGGTGGAGCAGATATCTTTGGTGCCCGGAACGTCCTCGGTGGTGATGGTGAAAACATCGCCCACGGCCAGATCATAGCCCTCGCCATTGGCGAAACGGCCCAACCGGATTTTGGGGCCCTGCAAGTCAGCCATCACGGCTACGGGCTTGCCCAGTGCCTCAGCGGCCTTACGGACGTTGTTGTACGTATTTTGGTGCACGGTGTAATCGCCGTGGCTCATGTTCATGCGGGCTACGTTGACGCCCGCCTCCAGTACCGCAAGTGTGTTTTCATAGCTGGCGATTGCCGGCCCGAAAGTCGCAACAATTTTTGCGCGTCTCAATGTACCTACCTTGTGTGTGTTTTTCAGCAGAAATTTTTAGTGACTTGCCTCTAGCCTATCGTCTCGGCACTACACACTGATAGCCGAGTCACTGGGTGAGACAGGCGCAGGCAAAAAAGTCTCGCCCATCAAGTATTTATCCACTGCAGCCGCACAGGCCCGGCCCTCGGCAATGGCCCACACAATCAGTGATTGTCCGCGCCCGGCATCTCCGGCAGCAAACACGCCCTCGCACTGTGTCATGTAGTAGCCGTCCCTATCAATATTTGAGCGGGAGTCCACACTGACCGAGATTTGCTGAACCAACTGCTCAGATTCAGGACCTGTGAATCCTAGGGAAAGGAGCACCAGATCCGCCGGGATAATCCGCTCCGTACCAGCCTTGGGCACACGGGCGCCATCACGGTATTCTGTTTCGGCAATTTTTAGCCCGCTCAGAACTCCGTTGTCGCCTAAAAATTCCACCGTGGACGCCAAGTATGTCCGCTCCCCACCTTCCTCATGCGCACTGGCCACCTCAAAAAGGTTGGGAAACATGGGCCACGGATGGTGTGCAGAACGTTCCCGTGGAGGCTGCTGGCCAATAGCCAGCGTTGTCACTGATGCGGCCACCTGGCGATGCGCCGTCCCCAAACAGTCGGCACCGGTGTCTCCACCGCCCAAGATGACCACATGCTTACCGCGTGCATCAATGAGCCCTGCCTCGCCGGCGGCGAACGTTTCAGCCGCAACTTTCTTGTTGGCCTGCACCAGATAGTCCATGGCGAAATGTACACCCGCCAGCTCACGGCCCGGAATAGGCAGATCACGCGGCACCGTGGCACCCGTGCAAACAATGACGGCGTCAACTCGGCGCCGCAGGTCCTGCCACCCAATGTCACGCCCAACCTCCACGCCCGTGCGGAAACGGGTTCCTTCCGCCTCCATCTGCACCACCCGGCGATCCACACTCTCCTTCTCCAGCTTAAAATCAGGAATCCCGTAGCGCAGCAGCCCACCAATACGTTCCGCGCGCTCGTACACCACCACGGTGTGCCCGGTTCGGGTCAGCTGCTGGGCCGCAGCCAGCCCGGCAGGCCCGGAACCTACGACGGCGACTGTCTTGCCTGTGAGCCTGGTGGGCGGCAGCGGGTGGACCCAGTCCTGGTTGAAGGCCTCATCGATGATCGAGACCTCAACTTGTTTGATGGTCACGGCAGGCTGATTGATCCCCAGCACACAGGCACTTTCACAGGGAGCCGGGCACAGCCGGCCAGTGAACTCAGGAAAGTTGTTGGTGGAGTGCAGGCGCTCAATAGCATCCTGGCCTTTGTCCCGCCACGTGAGGTCATTCCATTCCGGAATCAGGTTTCCCAAGGGACAGCCCTGATGGCAGAACGGCACCCCACAGTCCATGCAACGTCCGGCCTGGGCCTTGAGTACGCCTTTTTCCTGAGCCTCATAGACTTCTTTGAAGTCCATGAGACGCACGGGGACGGGGCGCCGCTTCTGGGTGATACGTTCGCGATTGTTCAAGAATCCATGTGGATCAGCCACGGGTAACCTCCAAAATTTTCGCCCAGACGGTTGCCCCATCCGGATCCTCACCCAGATCAGCTGCTGCCAACCGGGTTTGTAAAACTGCTGCATAGTCGCGGGGCAGGACCTTTGTCAGCCGCGCCAGGGTGGCCGGGAAATCGGCGAGGAGGGCTGAGGCAACTTCTGAACCGGTCTCTTCGGCGTGCCGGCGCAACAGTGAGCCGATCACGTCTGCATCAACGCTGTCCGGGCTCAAGAGCACCAGTTCCCCCGCTTCCAGCGCCGCCTTGTTCACTGACATCCTGTCCAAGTCCAAAACGTAAGCCGTGCCGCCGGACATGCCTGCACCAAAATTGCGTCCTGTGGCTCCCAAAATTAAGGCGGTGCCACCTGTCATGTATTCACACCCATGGTCCCCTATACCCTCAACCACAGCGGTTGCCCCGGAATTGCGGACTAGGAAGCGCTCCCCCACTAGTCCGCGGAGGAACATCTCCCCGCTGGTGGCACCGTAGCCAATGACGTTCCCGGCAATCACATTTTCCTCCGCGACGAACTTGCTTTCACGCTCAGGAGTCACCGTGATCCGGCCCCCTGAAAGTCCTTTGCCCACGTAATCGTTGGCATCGCCGAGCAAACGCAGCGTGATCCCTGCGGGCAGGAATGCGCCCAGTGACTGACCAGCTTGTCCCTTCAGCGTCACGTCAATCGTGTCCGGACCCAGCAGGTCAATACCAAACGTGCGGGTGACGTGATGGCCCAGCATGGTGCCAACCGAACGGTCCGTGTTGACAATAGGCAGACTGATTTTCACCGGGACACGCGCTGTGAGTGCATCCTGTGCCATGGTGATGAGCTGCTGGTCAAAGTGCTTCGCCAGCTCATGGTTTTGTTGGACCAGATTCCGCACGGGGGCATCCAGGCGAACTCCTGCATCGGAGAGGATGGGGCTCAGATCCAGCCCCGCTGTTTTCCAATGGCCCACGGCTGCACGCAAGTCCAGCACCTCGCTGTGACCAATGGCCTCCTCCAAAGTGCGGAAGCCTAGCGCGGCCAATGTCTCACGCACCTCCTGCGCCAGGAACTCGAAGAAGTTGACCACGAATTCTGGCTTTCCCGTGAACCTGCTGCGCAACTCGGGGTTCTGGGTGGCCACACCCACGGGGCAGGTATCCAGATGGCACACACGCATCATGACGCAGCCGGAAACTACCAGCGGTGCCGTGGCGAAGCCGTACTCCTCGGCCCCTAGCAGCGCGGCAATCACCACATCGCGGCCCGTCTTCAGCTGTCCATCCACCTGTACCACGACCCGTTCACGCAAACCGTTCAGACGCAGGGTTTGCTGAGTTTCGGCCAACCCCAGCTCCCATGGCATCCCCGCGTGTTTAAGCGAGTTCAGCGGGGAGGCGCCGGTTCCGCCGTCGTGCCCGGAAACCAGGACCACGTCGGCCTTGGCCTTGGTCACGCCGGCCGCTACGGTGCCAATTCCCATCTCGGAGACGAGCTTGACGTGGACCCTGGCGCTGGGGTTGGCTCGTTTGCAGTCATAGATCAGCTGGGCCAAGTCTTCGATCGAATAAATATCGTGATGCGGCGGCGGAGAGATGAGTCCCACCCCGGGTGTTGAGTGCCTGGTCTCGGCAATCCACGGGTATACTTTTTGGGCCATGAGCTGCCCGCCCTCACCAGGCTTGGCGCCTTGAGCCATTTTGATTTGGATGTCCGTGGCATTGCTCAGGTACAGGCTTGTCACACCAAAACGGCCCGAGGCAACTTGTTTGATGGCGCTGCGGCGTTCCGGATCGAGGAGCCGGTCAACATCTTCCCCGCCCTCCCCCGTATTTGATTTTGCACCCAACCGGTTCATGGCAATGGCCAGCGTCTGGTGCGCCTCTTGGGAGATGGAACCGTAGCTCATGGCTCCGGTGGAGAACCGCTTAACAATGCTGTGTACTGCTTCGACTTCCTCCAGCGGGATGGGTTGGCGGTCCTTGAAGGTGAGCAGGCCGCGGAAGGTGTTAAGCTCGCGGGCCTGATCGTTGATGCCGTCGCTGTACTTTTTGAAGATGTCATAGCGGCGTTCCCTGGTGGCATGCTGGAGCCGGAACACGGTGTCAGGGTTGAACAGGTGGGGTTCACCATCGCGGCGCCACTGATACTCGCCACCGCCCAGAAGCGGGCGGTGCGGCACGTCTACCCCATCAACAGGGTAGGCAAGGATGTGCCGGGCGCTGACCTCTGCGGCGATCACATCAAGGCCCACACCTCCCAGCTGGGATACAGTGCCGGTGAAGTAGTCACTGACGAGTTCATGCGATAGCCCTAAAGCTTCAAAAGTTTGCGCTCCGCAATAGGAAGACACGGTAGAGATGCCCATTTTTGACATGATCTTCAGGACGCCTTTACCCAATCCCTTGATCAGGTTGTACACAGCCTGCTCCGCCGTCACTACCGTCACATCACCGGTGCGTACCAATTCCTCCACCGATTCCATGGCCAGGTATGGATTGACTGCTGCCGCCCCGTAACCCACCAGAACAGCAACGTGGTGGACCTCGCGGACATCTCCCGCCTCAACCACCAGGGAGACTTTAGTGCGGTTGGCACTGCGCAACAAGTGGTGATGAACGGCGCTGAGCAATAGCAGTGACGGGATGGGTGCCCACGCGGCGGAAGAGTCCCTATCGGAGAGCACCACATACTGCACACCACGGTTGATGGCCCCGGAAACCTGCTCACAGATCTCGGTCAGCCGGGCACGCAAGGCACGCTCGCCGCCGTCGTGCTTGTACAAGCCACGGACCTTCATGGCAATCCGCGCCCCACCGGAACCATCCGCCCCAAGAGGGGTTTCCATATTGGCAATCTTGGCAAGTTCATCATTGTTGATCACAGGGAAGGTCAGGGAAAGCTGGGGCGCCGCCACTTTGTTGCGGGAGAGCAGATTCCCTTGCGGACCAATGGTGGTGTTCAAAGATGTGACGAGTTCTTCACGAATCGCGTCCAAGGGCGGGTTGGTCACCTGAGCGAACTGTTGAACAAAGTAGTCAAAGAGGAGCCTTGGCCGCTTGGAGAGCACCGCCACCGGAGTATCGGTCCCCATGGCACCGAGAGGTTCGGCACCCGTAGCGGCCATGGGCCCCAGCAGGATCTTCAGCTCTTCAGTGGTGTAGCCAAACGTGCGCTGGCGGTGCAGCACTGAGGCGGTGGTGTGAATGACATGCTCGCGATCCGGCAAGTCAGCCAGGCGCAAGGTGTTCTCCTTTGCCCATTGCTCATAGGGCTGGGCGGCTGCGGCCTGGGCCTTGATGCTGGCGTCACTGATGATCACACCCTTGTCAGTGTCCACCAGGAACATGGTGCCCGGCGCTACCCGGCCTTTGCTGGAGATGGTTTCCGGGGCAAGCTCGAGAACGCCAACCTCGGAGGCCAGCACAACCAGCCCGTCAGTGGTGGTCCAATAGCGGGCGGGGCGCAAACCATTGCGATCCAACGTGGCACCGACCAGGGTGCCGTCAGTGAAGGACACCGCGGCCGGCCCGTCCCACGGCTCCATCATGAGTGAGTGGTATTCGTAGAACGCCCTCCGGGCAGGGTCCATGGTGGCATGGTTTTCCCACGCTTCCGGAATCATCATCATGATGGCTTCGGTGATGGGCCGCCCAGCGAGCCACAGCAGTTCTGCCACTTCATCGAAGGAGGCAGAGTCCGAGGCGCCGGGGGTACAGATGGGAAACAACTCCTCCGGGGTGTCCCCCAGCAAGGGGTGTGCCAGGGTGGACTGCCGGGCGCGCATCCAGTTCCGGTTTCCCTTGACGGTATTGATTTCGCCATTGTGGGCGATGGCGCGGAAAGGCTGCGCCAACGGCCACGACGGGAAGGTGTTGGTGGAGAACCGTGAATGAACTACCGCAAGCTTGCTGGCGAAACGCTCGTCGGAGAGGTCCGGGTAGAAAGGCTCCAACTGGGCCGTGGTGACCATGCCCTTGTAGACCATGGTTTTGGATGATAGCGAAGGGAAGTACACGCCAAATTTCTGTTGCGCTCGCTTGCGCAGGCGGTAGGCCAAACCATCCAGTTCATTGGCTTCGGTGATTGCCAGCGGCTGCTGCGGTTCGGTGGCCAGTGTCAGGAAGAGTTGACTGAAATAAGGCATGCAGGCCAGGGCGCTAGCGCCCACCAAACTTGCCACCACGGGCACATCCCGCCAACCCAGAACTCTCAGGCCTTCACGAGCGGCAAGGGACTCTAAGCCCTCCCGCGCGGCGGCTAGCTCCTGGGGGTCTGTTGGGAGAAAGGCGGTTCCCACCGCGTAGTTACCCTGCGCGGGAAGCTGGAAATCCGTCACATCCCGGAAGAACGCATCCGGGATCTGGGTCAAAATGCCGGCGCCGTCGCCCGTGCCTTCATCAGCCCCGACCGCGCCACGGTGTTCTAAGTTCCGCAGTGCGATCAGTGCTTTTTGCACAATATGGTGTCCGGGAGTGCCTCGCAGGGTAGCAACAACGGCCAGCCCACACGCGTCCTTCTCATGCTCGGGGTTGTACAGCCCCGCCTTTTCCGGCATGGTGGCAAATCGAGTAAACGGCGAGAGCGCTGCAGGCTGCTGTATCTGGTCAGGCAGGGTCTGGTGATGCTGGCTCACTTGCTGCTGCGCCGCGCGCCGCTGAACCGCTTGCCGAGGGGAACTGCCTTTTTGTTGCTTGGTCACCATGTTGAGGTCCTTCCCCAGGTATGAGCGTTGATGTGGGACAACACTTGATGCGGGACAACGCTGGCCCATGCGCCTGAAGACTAATCCCTCTGGCGGTCCTGCCGTAGCGATCCCTGCGTGGCTTAAGCCCCGGCGATACACCCCCGAGGGGTACCGGAGCGCTAAGCACCGATCTGTTTACGCATGAATTCGTGATTCCTTAGTGCATTTGCACTGAGGAAGGCAGATCCATTGTTCAGGCGGTCCATGCAGCGGCTTTCACTATATAGCCGTGCAGAAGGTGAAAATATTCAATTCTCACATAACAAGACATTCAGCACGATCAGTAATATTTCTGCGGGTGTGTACTGCTTAGTGGCATCGACTCACTGCACCCAGAGGCCTCTGGTGCGCAGTGGGCTGGCGGTTTGGTGCGCAGTGGGTCGGCAGGTTGGTGGGTCGGTGGGTCGGCCGGTTGGTGGGTGGCAGCGGCAGAGGACGGGCTCAGAGAGCGGATGCCAGAAGAAGCCCCTGGGACACCCGGATCTTCACGCATTGGGGCCACTCATTGGTTGGGGTGCACGAAAAAGGCGGCTCCGGTATTCCGGAACCGCCTTTATCTCCCCACCTGTGCAGGGAATGGGATGTTCTTAGTTTTCGCTTGCTTTCTTAGCCTCCGCAGGAGTGCCGGCATCAGTGGGAGCGCTAGGGCCAACGCCAGGGGCGTCAGTGGCAGCGTTAGCTGTGGGCGCATCAGAGCCGGACGTTCCCACTAGGGCGTCCTCCTCAGCGGGTCCGTGGCCGGGGAGGTAGACGGAATCACTGGACTTGCCTCTGCGGTACCGCCCAATCACCAGGAACAACACCAAGGCCAGAATAAACACCAGAATGCTGGTCCACACGTTCAGCCGTGCTGTCATCCCCAAGATGGTGATCTGCTCGGCGGTGTCAATACGCAGCATCTCAATCCAGACCCGGCCAGCGGTGTAGATCATGGCATAGAGCAGGAAGAGCCGGCCATTGCGCAACTTGAGCTTGCGGTCCAAGAGCAACAGGGTAGCAACACCTGCTAGGTTCCAGAGGCATTCGTAGAGGAAAGTGGGGTGGAACAGAGTGTCAGGGCTGAAGCCTACCGGCACAAATTCCGGTGAAACGCTCAGTCCCCACGGCAGCGTGGTGGGCCCACCAAAGAGTTCTTGATTGAAGTAGTTCCCCCAACGGCCAATGGCCTGGGCCAGCAGAATGCCGGGAGCGGCGGCGTCAATGAATGCCGAAATCTTTACATTGGCGCGGCGGCAGCCAATCCAGGCACCCACCACACCGAGAACTACGGCACCCCAAATGCCGAGCCCGCCGAGCCAAATCTGCGGGATGAGCGCCAGGTTGCCCGTGCCGTCAAAGCCCGGCCCGAAGTACGCATCCGGTGAGGAAAACACATGATAGAGCCGGCCACCAATGATGCCAAAGGGAATAGCCCAGATGGCTATATCCCAGATGGATCCTTCGGGTCCGCCGCGTTTGCGCCAGCGGCGGTCTGTCAGCCAAATGGCCGCAACAATGCCCAGCAGAATGCATAGGGCGTACGCGTGAACACGCAATGGTCCAATATCAAAACCAGACCAAGCTGGTGCCGGAATGGCCGCAACCACGTTGCCGGTCAAGGCAAGTGGGGCGAGGGAAGCAATCACTGAGGTACTCCTGTGGTGGCTTCGGGTGTGGAGGGGGTCTTAGAAGGTGTATCAAGCGGAGCATCAAAAGCGGAGCTGAGCTCCTTCGCCAAGGCGCCCACAGCAGCAACACCGCCATCACGCAGAGCAACAACCAAGGCCGTACCCACAATCACCCCATCCGCGTAGCCAGCAATTTCACGCACATGCTCTGGCCGCGAAACACCCAGCCCTACGCAGGCACGCTCGGCACCTGCATTGTGAGCTGCCGCCACTACGGCCTCAGCTGCGCTTGAGACAGTAGTCCTGGCACCGGTGACACCCATGATGGAGACGGCATAGACAAAACCGCGGGTGGCCTCAACCGTCATGGCTACGCGTTCGGCAGTGGAAGAGGGAGCGACCAGGAACACCCGGTCCAAACCGTATTTATCGGAGGCAGCAAACCATTCGCCGGCTTCATCCGGGATCAAATCTGGTGTGATCAGGCCAGCGCCACCGGCCTCAGCCAGACGGCGGGCAAACTCGTCCACACCGAGCCGCATCACGGGGTTCCAGTAGGTCATGACCAGCACTGCCGCATCGGTTTGCGCCGTGACAGCCGCCACAATATCAAACACATCTGATACGTGGAAGCCATTTTCCAGCGACTGCGTGGTGGCAGCCTGAATGACCGGGCCATCCATGACGGGATCAGAATAAGGGATTCCAATTTCAATGATGTCGGCACCATTGCGGGCCACCGCGATGGCTGCATCAATGGATCCCTGCTTGTCCGGGAACCCGGCGGGCAGGTAAGCGATCAAGGCCTTTCTTCCGGCCGCCTTGGCTTTGTCGATGGCCGCCCCGGACTTACTGAAAATGGCAGGGGTTGCGTTACTGTTGCTGATGATTTCACTCATTGCTGGCATCCTCTGCGTTGCTATCCATGACGCCGGCTCCCGGCGCCGCACCCTTGGCGGTGCGAGTAGAGAGCATAGTGCCCTTGACATTGCCGTTCTCATCGAGGAGACCGAACCATTCAGCAGCCGTCTCCACGTCCTTGTCGCCGCGCCCGGAAAGGTTCACGATGATGACAACGTCCTCGGCTTTCTGGGCATCGGCAGTGAGGCGCTGACCAACTTTCAAAGCACCTGCCAATGCGTGTGCGGACTCGATCGCTGGGATGATGCCTTCAGTGCGGCACAGCAACTTGAAGGCGTCCATGGCCTCAGCATCGGTAATGCCTTCATAGCTAACCCGGCCTAGATCCGCCAAGTAGGCGTGCTCAGGACCAACACCCGGGTAGTCCAGACCGGCAGAAATGGAGTGCGATTCGATGGTCTGGCCGTCTTCATCCTGCATGAGGTAGGAGCGGGCGCCGTGAAGCACACCAGGACGGCCCAGCGTGATGGTGGCTGCGTGGCGGCCCGTCTCAACGCCGTCGCCAGCAGCTTCAAAGCCGTACATCTTTACAGCGGAGTCATCCAAGAACCCATGGAACAAGCCAATGGCGTTGGAGCCACCACCAATGCAAGCGCATACGGCGTCGGGCAGGCGGCCAATCTGATCAATGATCTGGCCACGGGCCTCTTCACCAATCACTTCATGGAAGAAACGGACCATGGCCGGGAAAGGATGTGCGCCGGAAACGGTGCCCAGCACGTAGTGGGTGTTTTCAACGTTCGCTACCCAGTCGCGTAAGGCATCATTGATGGCATCTTTGAGGGTCTGGGAACCGTTAGTTACCGGCACCACTGTGGCCCCCAGTAACTGCATCCGGGCCACATTCAGCGCCTGACGGCGGCAATCTTCGGCACCCATGTAGACAACGCAGTCAAGACCCAACAGGGCAGCGGCGGTTGCGCTGGCAACACCGTGCTGGCCGGCACCGGTCTCGGCAATGATGCGCGTCTTGCCCATACGCTTAGCCAGCAAAGCCTGACCCAAAACGTTGTTGATTTTGTGTGAACCGGTGTGGTTGAGGTCTTCGCGTTTGAGGAAGATACGGGCCCCACCAGCATGCTCGCTGAATCGCTTGGCCTCGGTGAGCAAGGACGGCCGGCCGGAATAATTCTTGTTTAGATCCGCAATCTCGGCCAGAAACTCCGGATCAATTTTAGCTTTTTCGAACGTCGCTTCAATTTCATCCAGGGCGGCTATGAGCGATTCCGGCATCCAACGGCCGCCGTAGCTGCCGAAGTAGGGCCCGGGCGCATGCCGCAGCGAATGCTCGGATGCTACATGCTGAGCAGTGGCGCCCTGTAAGAATGCTGTTGCCGGATCCACCATGTCTGCGGGATCCTGTGACGAAGCTGCTGGCAGTTGAGCCATCAGTTCCACCGTCCTGTTCCTAAATAATTGTGCACTGATAGTCGAAGGTGCTGGTGGCCCCTGCGGCAGATGCGAAGGCCCCCAGACAGGCTAGCAACCGGGCCCTCCCTGTGCGGACGGGCCCGGCTGCTAGCGGGTGCTAATGGCTTGCGCCCCAGTTGCCTTGAATTCGGTGATCCGCTCCCTGGGAGTGGCATCTTTGACAAGTGCCTCACCCACAAGAATGGCGTGGGCCCCGTGCGCCGTGTAATGCTCGACGTCGGCCACGTCACGTACGCCCGACTCGGCCACCACGATGGGTCCGTTCTCGATGTTGCCGGCAGGAATGCCACCAGCCAAGGCCGCAAAGACTCCCCTGTCCACGTCGAGGGTTTTCAGGTTGCGTACGTTGATGCCAATAATTTTTGCATCAACGGCAACAGCCCGCGCAATTTCCTCGGCCGTATGCGTCTCCACCACAGCGTTCATACCCAATTCGTGGGTCAGAGCCAGGTAGCTGCGCAGTTCCTCATCACTCAAGGCAGCCACGATGAGAAGAACAAGGTCCGCTCCATGGGCCCGGGCTTCCCAGATCATGTACGGATCACAGGTGAAATCCTTGCGTAGAACAGGGATGCTCACTGCTGCACGTACGGCGTCCAGATCGGCCAAGGAACCGCTGAAGCGGCGTTCCTCAGTCAACACGCTGATGATGCTGGCGCCGCCTTCTTGGTACAAAGTAGCCAAGGCCGCCGGGTCTGCAATACCCGCCAGCTGACCCTTGGACGGGCTGCGGCGCTTAACTTCTGCAATGACCTTGAGGTCATCACGCGCAGCACGGTCACCACCCAGAGCCGCCCAAGCATCTAGCGCCGGGGCTACCGTCTTGACCCGCTCCTGCAACTCTTCCAGGCTGAGAAGTTGCTGGCGGGCATGGAGGTCTTCCCGGACACCGTCAATGATGTCCAGCAGAACGCTCACTGCTAGTGGCCGTTGTTCTTCAGCTTGCTTCCGCCAACGCCGTAGCCAGCAGCCTTCAGGACTGGGCCCAGGATGACGCCCACGGCAATGACGCCCACGCCGATCCAGAACATTATGGTGGCACTTTCGCCGATGACGAACGCGATGCAGCCAATCAACGAACCAACCAGCATGACAGCGACACTGGTCCAAGCTGCCGGGCTGTTTCCGTGGCCCAGCTCAATGCTGTGGTCAATGGGCTCTTGCACGGTTACTGATGCAGCCGACTTGTTGCTCATGGTAAATCTCCCTATTTAACGCGGATACTAATATTACATTCTGCCATTACTTGGCCGCGGAAGCCCAAAGCTGGACACCCTGCGGACTCGTGCCGTGGCTAGGCGGTGGGGTCTTCCCCGCGACTAAGCCTGTCCCAGCTATCAATCTCATCCACCGGAGCCTCCGAGACGCCTGCACCAGTGTCCTTCGCAGCGTCATATTTGGTACGCACAGTCCAGGAACGCCCGAACCACAGCACCAACAGTGCCCCTATAGCTAACACAAGAGCGGCGGCGGCAGCTAGAGCCGGAAAAATTGTTGCCGTGGCCTGTGAGCCCTGGCCTTCAATACCTGTTGCTACCCCAACTTCAGCTGCGGCTGCAGCCACGGGATCGGCTAGGATACCCAGTGCCAGGCCCACAACGCCAATAGCTCCCAAGAAGACCACCGCTGCGGTGATGAAACGGGCAACCCGTCCGGCAATGGTGATAGCCAGGGCGCCTGCCAGTGCCACCAGCGCCAAGGCAGAAACCGCTACTGCAGCCTTATTGCCGGGGATGTTCAGATCGCTCTGAACCACCTCACCAGGTGCTATGTTCACATGGATCCAGGTTTGGGTAGTGGTGCCGAAGATAGCCAATGACGCCACCACCATCAACAGCACCAAGCTTGATTTGCGTTTGAAGAAGGGCGTGCGCGTGGCGGTGGTGTGACCGGCGCCCGGAAGGGGAAGCTCGGGGTTGTTCTGATCTTGGCTCATTACTTACGCACCTGATCCGTCCGCTGTGCCGGAGCTGGCATCGCTCAGGCTTTCAGCCATATTTTCTTCAAGGGTTTCACCCAGGGTGCGCAGCGATGCTGCGGCATAGACTGCCCGGAGCGGGGCTGCGGCCTTATTGACAGTTTCCAGGGCCTCGGTTTCGTTAACTGAGTCCGCCACAATGCCACCGCCTGCCTGGACATAAGCCTTGCCCCCACGCAGAAGTGCCGAGCGGATGGCAATGGCCATGTCCATGTCCCCGGCAAAGTCCATATAGCCAACCACGCCACCGTAGATACCGCGACGGTGGGGTTCCAACTCATCCAGCAGGCTCAGAGCCCGTGGTTTCGGTGCTCCTGAGAGGGTTCCGGCAGGAAAGGTTGCCGCCAGGACGTCATAAGCGTTCTTGTCGGGACTCAGCGTGCCCACCACAGTGGAGACCAGATGCATGATGTGGCTGAAACGCTCAACTTCCATGAACTGGGTGACATCCACGGTGCCCGGGACACAAACCTTGGAAAGATCGTTGCGTGAAAGGTCTACCAGCATGAGGTGCTCGGAGCGTTCCTTTTCATCCGCCAACAGATCCTTGGCCAACCACTTGTCATCTTCCGTGGAGGTTCCGCGCGGGCGGGAACCTGCGATGGGGTGCGTGATGACTTCATTGCCCAGCACACTCACCAAAGCTTCCGGGGACGAGCCAACAATGGAATAGGGCTGACCCTCCGCATCTACAAAGCTGTAGAGGTACATGTAGGGGCTGGGGTTGGTATTGCGCAATACCCGGTACACATCCAGTGCCGTGCTCTGGCACACCATTTCAAAGCGCCGGGACACAACTACCTGGAACACTTCGCCGTCCACAATGGCTTCTTTAGCGATGTCCAAGGCTTTCAGGTAGTCATTGCGGTCCCAGCGCTCCTGAACACTCTGGGCAAAAGTGGCTGCCGGAACCTGCAGAACAGACATGGGCTGAACCACTGGCTGACGCAACTGGTTCACCATGGCGTGGACCCGCGCCACCGCATCATGCCAGGCGCCGTCCACATTCTCATTGGTACCGTTGACGTTGATGGCGTTGGCGATCAACAAGACAGTGCCCTCGTTATTGTCATGGACGGCCATATCGGCAACCAGGTTCAGTGAGAGTTCGGGCAGTTTCAGATCATCCGGCGGCGGCGTGGGGAGCTTTTCCCAGTGCCGCACTGATTCCCAGCCCACAAAGCCCACCAGGCCAGAGGTGAAGGGAGGCAGCCCCTGAAACCGTTCCGTGGCCAAAAGTTTGAGGGTGGCTTCCATGGCGTCCACAGGATTCCCGCTCAAGGGCACGCCTACTGGAGGGGCCCCCTGCCAGAGCGCCTCGCCGTCGTGCGTGGTCAAGGTGGCGCTGGAACGCACGCCGATGAAAGAGTAGCGGGACCAGACCCCACCCACGGCAGCCGATTCCATCAAGAACGTGCCGGGGGCCTCCGCCGCCAAGGCCCGGTAAAGGCCAATGGGCGTTTGCGCGTCGGCCAGCACCTTCAAATGCACGGGGATGACCCTGCGGGAGCGGGCCAACTCACGGAACTCCGTCAGGGAGGGACTGATAACACCTAGATCTTGCATGGGATGTTTAGCTTTCTTGACTCAAGCGGACGGGTGAAGCAAATTCCTGTACTGCGTGAAGACCGGCAATGTGAAGACTGCCAATGCGGAGGACCTGCGGCGCCACCACACCGCACGCGCGGGCCCTTGCCGATGATGCACTCGCTCACAGCACTGGCTAAGGGCTGCTTGGGGAGTGCGGGAGGGCGTTAGCTACGTGCGTTGGCCGGTCACAGCTTCCAGCGCACGGCCCTCAAAGCAGGTGTGGCTGCCGGTGTGGCAGGCCGCTCCCACCTGGTCCACGGTGATCAGCAGCGCGTCACCATCGCAGTCCAAGGCTGCGGACTTCACGTACTGGAAGTGGCCGGAAGTATCACCCTTGCGCCAATATTCCTGACGTGAGCGGGAGTAAAAAGTTACCCGGCCTGAAGACAGTGTGCGGCGCAACGCCTCATTGTCCATCCACCCCAGCATCAGCACTTCTTTGCTGTCGAACTGCTGGATGATGGCGGCAACCAGGCCCGCGTCATCATGTTTGAGCCTGGCAGCGACTTCTGAAGCCAATTCAATGCCCTGTTCTGACAGAGGCGCGGCGGACGTGGACTGGGGATCTGGACTTTGCGGCATCATAGACAATTCTAGTGCCACACACCCCCCGAACCGGCAATCTGAAACCCGGCAGCCAGCTTGCGGCGATTCAGCATGCCATCGGGAGCCAATACATGCTAATTTCACAAGTGATGCAATTTGTAGAACCATCCCGTGAAGTACTCGCCGAGACCCTGCTGGCCGCCGGGCCGGGAGCACCCACGCTCTGTGAAGGATGGCAGACCCAGGACCTGGCCGCTCACCTTTACCTGCGCGAGCATAATCCGCGTGCAGGTTTGGGTATGGTACTTAAACCTTGGCGAAAGGCCGCGGAGAAGGCCATTGCGGAACTGGCCCTCGCCTCCAGCACACCCGCGGCCTTTGCCGAACTCGTGGAGAAGTTCCGGGCCGGGCCTCCGAAGTTGTCCCTGTTTGCGCTGAAGTCCGTGGACCATACCGCCAACCTCACCGAGTTTTTCATCCATACCGAGGATGTCCGGCGGGCCTCCGACCGGTGGGCGCCACGCACCTTGGACGCCGCCTATTCCGGGGCTTTGTGGACAGAGTTAGTCAAGCGTGCCGCGATCTTGTACCGCGGGGTGGATTTGGGCATTGTTTTGGTTAACCCGGCCGGACCTCGCCACGTTGCCAAGCGGGCACCCGTCTCTGTGGCCATCATCGGCACCCCAGGTGAACTCCTCATGCACGCCAATGGACGCACCGGGGAGGCCCTGGTCAGTTTCGAAGGCCAGCCTGACGCCGTGGCCCTGCTGCGCACCGCCGAATTAGGCTTCTAATCCCCCTCGCGCAATCCCGCCTTCGCGCAGTTCCATTTTCCCGCTTGAGCCTTGTTCTGGCTATCGGCCAGTAATAGTCCCTAGCACTGGCGTCCCCTACACAAAAAGCTCTCACACCCGGCAGCGTAAGAGCGTTGGGTGTGAGAGCATCGGGTGTTTTTAGCGGACTTCGTATCCTGCGTCTCGGATGGCTTGCTTGACGTCAGCAATGGCACTATCTGGGCCAAAGTGGAAGATGGATGCGGCCAACACAGCATTGGCTCCGGCAGCCACGGCTGGCGGAAAATGCTCCGGTTTGCCAGCTCCGCCGGAGGCGATGATGGGAATATTCACTGCTGCTCGGACCAGGCGGATGAGTTCCAGATCGAACCCCTCCTTGGTGCCATCAGCATCGATCGAGTTCAGCAGGATTTCCCCCACACCCCGATCTGCGGCTTCCTTAGCCCACTCAATTGCATCCATACCGGTGCCCTTGCGCCCGCCGTGCGTTGTCACTTCAAAGCCCGAAGGCGTGATCCCACCCTGGGTGCGGCGTGCGTCAACACTGAGCACCAAGACCTGAGAACCAAACCGCTGGGTGATCTCGTCAATGACGGCTGGGCGGGCAATTGCCGCAGTGTTAATGGAGGCCTTGTCCGCGCCATAGCGCAGCAGCTTGTCCACATCGGAGACCTCACGGACTCCCCCGCCTACGGTCAGCGGGATGAAGATTTGCTCGGCGGCACGGGATACCACTTCAAAGGTGGTCTCCCGGTTGCCCGAGGATGCGGTGACATCAAGGAACGTCAACTCGTCGGCACCGGCGCGATCGTAACGCTGTGCGAGCTCAACGGGATCACCGGCGTCGCGCAGGTTTTGGAACTTCACTCCCTTGACCACGCGGCCGGCGTCCACGTCCAGGCAGGGGATGACTCGAATGGCAACACTCATGGCATGTACCTTCTTTGCATTAAGTTATGGAGGGCTCTGGCAGCTTAGATGCGGCAGGCGTGGATGTTGCTGACCAGGATGGCGCGGGCGCCCAGGTCGTAGAGCTCATCCATGATCCGGTTGGTGTCCTTAGCCTTGACCATGGAGCGCACGGCAACCCAGTCGGTATCACGCAGCGGGGACACCGTGGGAGATTCCAGTCCCGGTGTCAGGGCGGTGGCCTGATCCATGAGTGTCTTGGGTACGTCGTAGTCCAGCAGGACATACTGGCGTGCCACCAAAACGCTGTGGAGGCGGCGGATGAGCACTTCGAGACCGGGGGGCGGGGTTACACCGCGGCGGCCAATAAGTAGCGCCTCGGAATTCAGGATGGGTTCGCCAAAGATTTCCATGCCGGCGGCCTTGAGTGTGCTGCCGGTCTCCACCACGTCAGCAATGGCGTCAGCAACACCGAGACGGACCGAGGATTCCACAGCGCCGTCAAGGCGGACCACCTGGGCGTTGATTCCCAGCTCGGCCAGGTATTCGCGCAGCAGGCCGTCGTAACTGGTGGCCAGGCGTTTGCCTTCAAGTTCGGCTGCACTGCTGAAGTCACCCACGGGTCCGGCAAAGCGGAAGGTGGAAATGGCGAACCCCAAGGGCAGCAGTTCTTCGGCGTCAACCTGGGCGTCCATGAGCAAATCGCGTCCGGTGATGCCAACATCCAAGGTACCCGCACCTACATAGACGGCAATATCGCGGGGGCGCAGGAAGAAAAATTCAACGTTGTTTTCAGGGTCAACCATGACTAGTTCGCGGGAGTCGCGGCGCTGGCGGTAGCCGGCCTCCGCCAACATTGCAGAAGCAGCTTCGGACAGGGCACCCTTGTTCGGGACGGCAACACGCAGCATGATAAAAGTCTTTCAGGTAGGAACAGGCAAAAAGTTTCGGCTCCCTGTGGGACGCCATTTCAGAAATTTTCAAGCAGCCACGGCAGGTGGCTAGAGATGCTTGTAAACATCCTGAAGGGTCAACCCTTTTGCGATCATCATGACCTGCAGGTGGTAGAACAGCTGGGAAATCTCCTCGGCGCAGGCTTCTTCCGATTCATACTCGGCAGCCATCCACACCTCGGCGGCTTCCTCAACCACTTTCTTGCCGATACCGTGTACGCCGGAATCAAGTTCGGCGACGGTACGGGAGCCAGCGGGCCGGGCTGCTGCTTTAGCACTGAGCTCATCAAAAAGGGATTCGAAGGTCTTCACGCAGTCCACCTTACTGGGTTTGGCTCGTTTTCGCGGATTTGCAGACTCCGCGCGTCCAACATACGGACAGTCAAGATACGGACAGTGGGAGGGTGGCGGCGTCCACCGCACCGAAGCGGCTCGCCGTTTGCACAGAACGGTGTGCCACTCCAAGACTGGCACACCGTTACCCAGATAACCGAGCGCAGCTTCGAAGCGCCCGGCAGTTTTCAGCTAGACGTTCAGCGCTGCCAGCGTCAGTGCCGTGGCAAGTGCAGCCGTGACGGCCTCGTGCCCTTTGTCCTCCACGGATCCCGGCAACCCGGCGCGGGCTAGGCCTTGCTCCTCGGTATCGCAAGTTAGGACCCCGAAGCCCACAGGGACTCCTGTGCGGACACTGACATCAGTCAAGCCCAGGGTGGCGGCCTGGCAGACGTAGTCAAAGTGCGGGGTGCCGCCGCGGATCACAACACCCAAGGCAACAACTGCATCATAGGAGGGCGCCAAACGAGCCACTGCCACCGGCAATTCAAAGCTGCCCGGAACCCGCACTACTAAAGGTTCGGCAATTCCCGCGTCAACAGCACCACGCAGCGCACCGGCCAGCAACCCGCCCATGATTTCGGTGTGCCAGCTGGCGGCGACAATAGCCAGCCTCAATCCTGCTGCCTGGGCTTTCTCTGCCCCGTCGAATCCAATGACGGGTGCTCCGTGACCGCTCATGCTGTGTGTCCTTCCGTAGTGTCATTCATGATGTGAGGGAGTGTGGTGATGGCACCAGTGTCCGGTGCCGGTGGTGCCGGTGGTGCTTCATCCAGGGCAAGGGCATGGTGCATCCGGTCCCGCTTGGTTACCAGATAGCGGAGGTTTTCCGTGCGGGCCGGGATGTGCGCCGGGACCATTGCCACCACGTCAATGCCATGACGGGACAGATCAGCTTCCTTGAGCGGATTGTTACTCAGCAGAGCAATACGAGTGTGCCCCAGGGCGCTGAGTATCCCAGCCGCGGCCGAGTAGTCCCGGGCGTCAACAGGCAGTCCCAACTGCTCATTGGCCTCCACTGTGTCCGCGCCGGATTCCTGGAGACTGTAGGCACGGATTTTATTGGCGAGTCCAATCCCGCGCCCCTCATGTCCACGCAAATACACCAACGTGCCGCCCTGCTGATGGATTTGTTCCAAGGCATGGTCCAGCTGTTCCCCGCAATCGCAGCGGTAGGAGCCAAACACATCTCCCGTCAGACACTCCGAATGCAGCCGCACCAAAGGCACGACGGCGCCTGCCGAACTTCCCTGGCCAGACTCACCGGGAGCAGACTCACCCTGGCCGGACTCACCGGGGGCACTCAGGCTCAGGTGTTCGGCACCCGTTGCGGAGTCCACCCAGGCTTGAACTGCGAAGACACCAAATTGGGTGGGTAGAGATACCACCGGACCGCCTACAACAACAGTGCCGTTGGCGCTCTCTTGCTCAGACATGGTGGGACTCCGCATCATCCATCGCCGCCAAGTGGGCGGCTAAGTCCTCGATGGAGATCAGCACCAGGGAATGGCGGTCAGCAAATTCCCGCAGCCCGTGCAAGCGCAGCATCTCTCCGGCATCATCGACCACCTCGGCAATCACGGCTACCGCTTCGCATCCGGCAAGTTTGCACAAGTCAACACCAGCTTCAGTATGCCCGGCACGTGCCCGCACTCCCCCAGCCACAGCTCGTAGTGGGAATATATGCCCTGGCCGAGTCACGGTGCCGGGCGTGGAGTCCGGGTTGGCAAGCACCGTTGCTGTCAGGGACCTGTCCGTGGCGCTGATACCCGTGGTGACGCCGTGGGCCGCATCGCAGGAAACCGTATAGGCGGTACCTTTGGCATCCTGATTAACCGCCACCATGGGCGGCAGGGCGAGGCGATCTGCATGGGCCTCATCCAGGGGAACGCAGATCACACCTGAGCTGTGGCGGATGGTCCAGCCCATGAGCGCGGGGGTGCTGTGCTGGGCGGCGAAGATGATGTCGCCTTCGTTTTCGCGGTTCTCATCATCAACCACCAACACCGCTTCCCCGCGCGCTATGGCGGCAATGGCCAGGGGAACAGGATCTAGAACGTTCCTCATGCCACATCCCCCTTCAAGGTGCTGAACTCCAGAAGCCGTGCAGTGTATTTGGCCAGCACATCCACTTCCAAATTCACCGCGCCGCCTTGAGCTTTCTCTCCCAGACCTGTGGCTGAAAGTGTGATGGGAATCAGCCCTACTTCAAACCACTGCTGGGCGTTTTGAGCCGGGCTTACGGCCGTCACTGTTAGGGACACCCCATCAATGGCGATGGAGCCTTTCTCGGCAATATAGCGGGAAAGTTCTCGGGGAACCTGGAAGCGCAGCCGCTCCCAGCTGCCCAAGTTCTCCCGCTCCAGCAACGTTCCGGTGCCATCCACATGGCCCTGGACAACGTGACCGTCAAGCCGTCCTCCTGCGGGCACACACCGTTCCAGGTTCACGTGATCGCCGTGACGCAAGCTGCCGATGGTGGTGCGGGTGAGGGTTTCGCCCATGACGTCCACCTCAATGGTGTCCCCCTCGAGGCGTGTGGCGCTGAGGCAAACACCATTGATGGCCAGGGAGCCTCCCAATTCCAGGCCCTCAAGCAGCGGCCCGGCTTCTAGCACCAGGACGGCGCTGCCGGATTCGGGTGTTTGATTCAAGGCCAGGACGGTGCCGCGGCCTGCAACAATTCCAGTAAACATCTCTAACTTCCTTGCTCGCCGGCGCCGTGAGCGTCCGGGCGTTGTTCGCGGGCGTGAGCCTTGGCGGGCATCAGCGTCAATTTCAAGTCCGGGCCCAGTATTTCCACGGGTCCGGTGGTGGTGGCATCCCATTCCCAGCGCTGGGCTTGTTCCAGCGTTCCGATGCCTAGATCGGTGAGGGCGGGAATGCCAGATCCCAGAAGAGTCGGAGCCAGATAAACCACCAGCTCATCCACGAGCCCCTGGGCCAGGAATGCGGCGTTGATCATGGCACCACCTTCAATCATGAGGTGTCCTACCCCGCGCCCATAAAGTTCACGTACCACGGCGGCTGGATCGTGAGTGCGCAGGGCCAAGAAATCCTCGTCCCCCAAACGGTCGGGGCTGCTTGGGGTACCCGAAACACCCTTCACAGCGGCGTCGGCGGGGATCTCCCTTTTCCCCATGACCACGCGCAGTGGCTGATGTTCGGCGTCAGAGCCATCTGCCGCACGCGCTGTCAGCCGCGGGTTATCGGCCATGACGGTTCCGGTGCCCACCACAATGGCGTCCACACGGGCCCGTAGCTCATGGGAGTCCTGGCGAGATTCCTGCGAGGTGATCCACTGGCTGGTGCCGTCCACGGCGGCAATCCTGCCGTCCACCGTCTGAGCCAGCCGCGCTGTAATGAAAGGGCGGTTTTCACGCACAGCAACAAACCAACGCCGGTTCAGATCCTCAGCCTCGGCGGCCATGAGCCCCATCCGGACGTTGATGCCTTCGTTGTGCAGGATTTGCGCCCCGCCAGCAGCCGGGATGTGAGGGTCCGGGAGTGCGTAGACCACGTTGCCAATTCCGGCGTCGAGGATGGCCTGAGTACAGGGCCCGGTACGGCCCACATGGCTGCACGGTTCAAGGGTGACAATGAGCGTGGCCGCGGACAGATCCCGTTTAACCCCTGTGCCGAGGAGCCTGTTGATGACATCAGCTTCCGCGTGGGGTGTTCCCGCACCCTTGTGGTAACCGATGGCAAGGAAGGTGCCGTCCGCGTCAATGATGACAGCTCCCACAAGCGGGTTTGAACTGCGCACCCCTTGCCGGGCTGCTGAGAGAGCCGTCTCCATGCCTAAAATTTCGGCAGCGGTAAAGTGTTCAGGAGCAGGGGTGCGGAAACTGTTGTCCATGGCGGAGAAGATCATAGTCTGGCCTTTCTGTTGCTCACAGTAATGTCAGGGAATGTAGCGTCAACAGATACCTGCCGGGCTAGGGCATCTGTGGTGCGACGCACCCTCCACCATACGAAGAAACCAACCAAAGTAAATGCACCATAGAAGACATACATGAAAGCGGAGGCGTAGTATCCGGCGCTGAACAACAACGGCACACCTACCAAGTCCACCGCTACCCAGATCAGCCAGAACTCAACCCAGCCTTTGGCCATGCCATAGGTTGCCAGAAGTGAGCCCATGAAAATCCATGCGTCCGCCCAGACAGGCTCGTAGGAACCCATGGCCGTAAAGATTGGGGTGAGGATGGCTGTTCCGCCCACCATGGCGCCTACCAGCAGCCAGCGTACGCGGGCTCCAGCCCAGCGAGGCTGGACGGCGTCACCCACATGAGCGCCGTCGTCGTTCTTTTGGTGACGAGTCTGGTTCCAACGCTGCCAGCCGTAGATCGAGACGGCGATGAACATGATTTGCCGGCCGGCCTGACCCAAGAGGTTCACATGCTCGGTGGAGCCGAAGACTGAGCCCATGAAGACTGTGAAGAGCAGGAGGTTGCCGATGATGCCCACCGGCCAGGCCCAGATTTTACGGCGCATACCGCCGAGGGCGCTGGCGAGCCCAAATATGTTTCCAATTACTTCGCGCCAGAGCAGGAATCCGCCACCGGCGAATTCGAGTTTGGCATCAAAGAGCCATCGCAGAAAATCCACTGTTACCTTACCCTTTCGAGACCGCGATGGCTCCGGGGGTAACGTACAGCTAAGCCGAGCAGGGTACAAGAATGGGACGGCTAAAAAGCCGCCGCTACACCCTTGACCTGACGGCCAAAACTGTTCGTGCTTCTCCCATCCAGACTTTAACTGTCGGTTCCGGAATTTCACCAGATCAACCGTGCACGCCCGGTTGTTTCCAACTGGCTGCGCACGGGTCGCGGACTATAACCGCCGGTTCGGAATTACACCGACCCCGGAGCACGTGATATTTCTTTTAGCACCCGCTGTTACGGGTGCCTGTTAATAGTATGACATCAATTACATCTGGCAGTTGCTACGGGAAGTTCCTCCCGGCCGTGGCTCATGCCACAGGCGGGCGGCTCAGCCGAAAGCCAGTTGGCCCTTGGCACGCAGCGACTCGATGGCTTCCTGCGGTGACGGCTTACCGTAGACGGCCGAGCCGGCCACGAAGATATTGGCACCGGCCTCGGCAGCACGGGTGATGGTCTCTTCCGTGATCCCCCCATCAACCTGAAGAGCCACATTGACACCGCTACCCTCTATGGCCGCCCGGGCGCGCCGAATCTTAGGCAGCGTGATATCCAGGAACGCCTGCCCGCCAAAACCCGGCTCCACCGTCATGATCAAGAGCATGTCCAGCTCAGGCAGCATATCCAAGTAAGGTTCGACGGCGGTTGCCGGGCGCAGCGCCATCCCCGCCTTCGCACCCCTGGCCCGCAGCTCGCGAGCCAATTTGATGGGAGCGTTGGAGGCTTCCACATGGAAGGTCACCGAGTCCAGCCCCGCATCCGCATACAGTGGCGCCCAACGGTCCACCTCGGCAATCATCAAGTGCGCGTCCAAAGGCACCGGGCTCACCTGCGCAATCCGCTCAACCACGGGCAACCCAATGGTTAGATTGGGCACAAAATGGTTATCCATGACATCGACGTGGACCGCATCGGCATTGGAAATACGGTCCAACTCGGCCTGCAAATTCACAAAGTCGGCGGACAGGATACTGGGGTTGATGCAGCATTTAATGCCGGTGCGGCTCACAAAGATACCTCTATCTACTGGTTGTATCGCTACTGGTTCTATCGCTAGTGGGCGGATGTCTAGTGGGTGGAGTAGCGGGGCAGCGCGTTCTTAGCCGTTCTTGCGGATGAGCGCAATGAACATGGCGTCGCTCTGGTGGATGTGCGGCCACAACTGGGCCATCATCTGGTGCCCGGGAACAGCCGCGGTGGTGTTGCCGGCATGAACTGCGCCGCTGAGGCTTGCCGCATCCAGTGCGGCTCCGGCGTCCACCAGTTCAACATCTGTACGCTTGCGCATGGCATCCTCCACCACGGCAATGGTTTCTGCCACATGCGGGGAGCAGGTGACATAAGCCACCACTCCACCGGGCTTGACCGCGTCCAGGGCGGAAGCGAGGAGTTCACGCTGCAGCGGACCCAACTCCGCCACATCTGAAAGTTTGCGTCGCCACCGTGATTCGGGCCGGCGGCGCAAGGCACCAAGGCCTGTGCACGGAGCGTCCACCAGGACCCTATCGAATGCGCCGGGGTGTTCGCGGCCAATATCACGGCCATCTCCGGTACGCACGGTCCAGCTATCGTGCGGGATAGCGGCCAGTGCCTGCTCTACGAGTTTGGCACGGTGAGGTGCCGGTTCATTGGCCAGCAGCCAAGCATTCTTTTGAGCCGCCAGAGCCGCCAAGAGTGCTGCCTTACCGCCGGGTCCGGCGCACAGATCAAGCCAGCGCTCCTCGCTGCCGTCCTTGCCGGAAGTAACCTCTACTCCGGCCAAGGCACGGGCCACCAGCTGGGAGCCGGCGTCCTGGACCCGCACAGTGCCTTCACGGACACTTTCCAGACGGCCCAAGTCCCCTCCCGAGGAGAGGGCAGAATCGGCCACAAGCTCACCGGGGGTGAAGCCGGCCTCAAAGGCTTCAGCAAGATCACCCAACCCGGGCAGGGCCACGAGGTTGACCACGGGGGCAGCGTTATCCGCCTCCAGCAGGGCGGTAATTTCGCTCACGTCCCGGCCATGGGCAACGAGCGCCTGGCGCATCGAGCGCACAATCCATTCCGGATGTGCGTGCTCAATGGAGGCCTTCTTGACCTCATCAGTAATTCCGGCGGTAAGTTCAATCAGCCACTCGGATAAGTCCTTTGCCGCAACTTTGCGCAGTACCGCGTTGACAAGGCCTGAGGGGCCAGCACCAATCACGGCACGCGCCAGGCCTACGGTCTGGTCCAAGGCCGCGTGGGTGGGAACACGCATGGCCAGGAGCTGGTGGACGCCTAGGCGCAGGGCATCCAGGATGGCGGGATCCAGCTCACTGAGCGGGCGGTCCACGCACGTAGCCAAAATGGCGTCGTAGGTGCCCTGGGCGCGCAACGCCCCGTAGGTCAGCTCGGTGGCGAACCCTGCGTCACGGCGGTCCAGCCCATGTTTGCGGATACGTGCCGGCAACACCAGGTTGGCGTACGCGTCATCGGCGGAGACAGCCCGGAGTACCTCAAAGGCCACCAGCCGTGCGGGGTCCGCCACCCGGGTGCGCTGGCCCGGTGCCGTTTCGGTCTTGTTCCGGGTGGTGCTGCGGTTGCGTTCGCGTCCGGCATCGTCCCGACGTCGGACACCGCCACCCTGGCCGCCACCCTGAGCGCCGCCGTGGCCGCTGGTTCGTTGCTGGCCGCCACGTTGCGCGCTGGAATGCCCGCTTTGCTCGCTGGTCATTCAAACACCACATCTTCCTTGTTGGCCAGGCCGCGGGCCCAGTCTGTTGCCTTCATAAGTTTTTTGCCCGAAGGCTGCACGTCCACCAATTCCACTGCGTGCGATCCAGTACCGACAAGAACATCTTTCCCGGACACCATCACGTGCCCGGGAGCCAATGCTGTGATGTCCGGACGCGGGAGCACAGCTCCCAGCTTGAACCTTTGACCGGAGAGCATGGTCCAGGCACCGGGCTCGGTGGTCACCCCACGGATGCGGCGGTTGATAGCCAGAGCTGGTGCGCCCCAATTCACATGCCCGTCCTCGAGGGAAAGCTTGGGTGCGAGCGTGATCTCGCCTTGTTGAGGGATGCCGGAAAGCATCCCCGCACCGATCCCATCAATGGTCTGTGCCAGCAATACTGCACCGCTGTGAGAGAGCCGCTCCAGTAATACGGCGCTGGTGTCAGTGGCTTGGATTCTCTCAGTCATGGCGCCAAAGACCGGCCCGGTGTCGAGTCCTTTTTCCAAGAGGAACGTGGAAGCGCCAGTAATTTCATCTCCGTTGATGACAGCGTGCTGCACAGGCGCCGCACCTCGCCAGGCAGGGAGCAGCGAAAAGTGCAGGTTGATCCATCCGTGAGCCGGGATACCCAGTGCGAATGGTGGAATAAGTGCCCCGTAAGCCACAATGGCGGCCACTTCGGGTGCGGCGGCAAAGATGGCGGCGGCCGCGTCGGAGCCGATCTTGTCAGTCTTAATGACGGGCAGCCCCAACTCTTGGGCCCGGGCAGCAACGGGAGATGGCGTCAGCACCCTTTTACGTCCCAGCGGGGCGTCCGGGCGTGTCAGGACAGCCACGATCTCATGACCGGCAGCGCGCAAGGCCTCCAGGGAAGGCAGCGCCACGGCAGGAGTTCCAGCGAAAAGCACCCTCATTGGGCGGCCCCGGCAACAACACCAGCAGAAGCACCGAAAGCGGAACCCACAGTTTTTGCGCGCTTGGCAACTGTTTCTGCCGTGATGTTGTGATAGTTAGCTGTTCTAATGGCACGCAGCGCGTCCTTGCGGTCCTCACCTTCGAGCCGGTCCACATAGAGTTTCCCGTTGAGGTGGTCTGTTTCGTGCTGGAAACACTTAGCCAGGGTACCTGTGGCTTCCATATCGATGGGGTGGCCATGCAGGTCCACCCCGGTGATCCGAACCCAGCGGTGACGGGAAACTGTGTAGCCTAGGCCGGGCACGGACAGGCAACCTTCCGGATCGCCGGGGGCAAAGTCATCGCTGGCCACCAGGATCGGGTTGATGATGTGCCCTTCTACACCGTCAACAGAGTATGTGAAGATGCGTTTGTTGACGCCCACTTGCGGTGCTGCCAGCCCGGCGCCGCGAACGTCCACCATGGTTTCATTCATGTCGGAAATCAATTTGGCCAGCTCAGGGCCAAATTCGCTCACTTCCTCGGCGACCGTTCTCAGGACCGGATCGCCAATGATGCGAATGCTCAGGATGGCCATGTGTGGGCACCTCACTTTGGTATTTATGCAGGCCGAAGTTGACCCGTGGAACTGAAGTTGTGACAAGTCTAGTTGGCGCCTACTGCGCAGGAGGCGAAATATCGAGCAAAGGGCTCCCCGCTTCGGCTGCGTCCAATGAGGTTTGCCACACACGCCGCAAGGAGGCGAACTTAAACCAGTGGGCCTTCAGTACCTGTGGATTGGCCTGCAGCGTACGAACTTCGGTTTCGCCAATCGCCACGCCGAGAAGAATGGGATCCTGGCCGTACCTCCACGGCTCCCAGCTACCGGCGGCTGGATCTATCACTGACTCTTCGGCTTTCATGCCGGCCACAAGCTGCATGACCACCTTCGCGTCCAGGCTCTTTACCTGACCGTTACGGTCAGTGCCCTTAGTTTTGTAGTCGATGATGCACAGCCGCCCACCAATGGTTGCCACCAGATCCAGCGTGCCCGCATAGCCTAGGGTTTCATTCCACACAGTGACTTCCGGCACCAGCGGCGCAACCTTGTACTCGCTCCACCAATGATCGAAGCGCAGCGCAAAGTTTTCTTCGCCGTTTTCGGCGAGGGCTTCTTGGGCTTCCGCCAACTGGTGCGGGCGGTCAAGCGCGCGCAAGGCCACTTGTTCGCAGTAGTTGTGGACCCTATCTCCGCGAGCAGCTGCGGCATCCCGGAACTGTTCTGCGGCGTTGGAGCTATCGCGCACCACAGTGCGCAACTGTCCGGGATTTCCTACGGCAGCAGCCAGGTCAGGATGTTTGGATACGGCAGTTGCCGCCATGTACCCAATCCAACCGTCAAGAGAAGTGGACTGTTGCCCGATGACGGTGGTGATGGAGGGGACTTTAGGCGGATCCTGCAGGGAACGGGCGTACATGCGCCCTAGCTCTGTGCTGTGGGCCAATGCTGGTGCTGTCATACCTCTACTATTCCATTACACACTGACACTTCCCAGCGGAGGTCCCGCAGTTTGTGGATAACAGGGCTCCGCCGCCGGGACGCCCCATGCGGGCAGCGCCGGGCTAACCCCAAGTCTGCGTTTCTAGCACTCCCGAGAGCACAAAAAATGCCGAACCCTCAGGGTCCGGCACTTTCGCTCTGGAGCGGTTGACGAGATTCGAACTCGCGACATCCACCTTGGCAAGGTGGTGCTCTACCAGCTGAGCTACAACCGCAATACTTTTTTCGAAATTGCTTCCGAAGAGAATGAATTTTTACATTCATCCGTGGGCGATACTGGGATCGAACCAGTGACCTCTTCCGTGTCAGGGAAGCGCGCTACCGCTGCGCCAATCGCCCAAATTCTCATTATTCAATGAAAACCTTGGGTCACGATGAAACTACCGGAATCCCGGAGGATTCCGGCAATTCCCGAACCATTTTTTACGAGCGGTTGACGAGATTCGAACTCGCGACATCCACCTTGGCAAGGTGGTGCTCTACCAGCTGAGCTACAACCGCAATACTTTTTTCGAAATTGCTTCCGAAGAGAATGAATTTTTACATTCATCCGTGGGCGATACTGGGATCGAACCAGTGACCTCTTCCGTGTCAGGGAAGCGCGCTACCGCTGCGCCAATCGCCCTAAGGCATCTCGCTGAACTATACAGCAAAACACAATAGATCAGCCAAATGGAGGTGGGAACGGGATTCGAACCCGTGTGCACGGATTTGCAGTCCGTTGCCTCGCCTCTCGGCCACCCCACCATGCGAACTGACTATGGTGTCATGCGAGCGGTTGACGAGATTCGAACTCGCGACATCCACCTTGGCAAGGTGGTGCTCTACCAGCTGAGCTACAACCGCACAAGCTACATTTCCTAGCCTCTGCGTTTCCGCTTCGGTAGTCCGTGTTGCTGCGGTGAAAACATTACATGAGCAGAATCCCAAACGCCAAATCGAACACTCCCCCGCACATCTTTGACAGCCACCAACACAGGGAAATCGTTGAATTGGTGCGGTTTTTGAGCCCGACATTCGAATTACACGAGTGTCATTTCCAGCCGTATTGGAGCCTTTTAAAGCCATTTAGGACAGTAATCCTTCATGAGGCCCTCGTCACATTCATCATTTACAAATGCAGCACCGTCTCCCCGGGGGCGCTTTTAGCGTCCCTCGGTGGCGCATCCTTCCGTAAGGGGCGGCGCTGGCGTGGGGCCAGCTTAGAGCAGCGCGTACACCAAAGACAGGCCACGGTGAGCGATTCGCGGCCGATCCTTCGGCAGGGCCACGTATTCGAACCGCGTATTCGAACACAGCAAATTATGCGCTGCGAAAAGTTTGGGCTATTGTTTTGAACGCACCAAGGAGCACACACAGCCCGCGGGCTAGTGGACGCAAATTGGGCGATTGGCGCAGTGGTAGCGCGTTCCGTTCACACCGGAGAGGTCGCTGGTTCGAACCCAGTATCGCCCACCAAAAGAAAAGCCCCTCTAACCAGCACAAACGCTGAGTTGGAGGGGCTTATTTTGTGTCCTCAACAGGGAAAGTACGGCAGCTCCTGCCACTGACGCCGTAATACGCACCACGCGATGCAGGCTGTAACACTCAGGAAACTCTCAGACTTTTTTCCTACCGTAGAGACCGTTCTAGTTGGATTCGAATTGAAGGAGGTCCCATGGGACTCGGAGATAAGATCAGCAACAAGGCCCAAGAAGTCGTCGGCAAGGGGAAGGAATCCCTCGGTGACGTCACCAACAACGAGAAACTTCAGGCAGAAGGTGCTGCGGACCAGGCCGCAGCCAAGGCCAAACAGGCCGGGGAGCACGTCAAGGACGCCGCGAAGGACGTCTTCGACAAGTAGGCCATAGGTACTTTCGCCACCCAAGAAGAAAGCCCGACGGTCCAGCACAGAGCTGGGCCGGCGGGTTTTTTTCTTGCCATCAAACTCAAAGCAGGCTAGAAGCAGAACAGACTAGTGAGTTATTTTTAGGCCCACAATGCAGCCAACAAGTCCTAGTAAGAGCAACACCTTCAGCAGTGAGACTGCCTCTGTGCCGGTGATCATTGCATAGCTCACCGTCAAGGTGGCACCAATTCCCACCCACACCGCATATGAGGTACCGATGGGAAGCGTTCGCATAGCCCACGCCAAACCGACCATGCTGGCGATCAGTGCCACGACAAACACGATGCTGGGGCCCAGCTTCGAAAGACCCTCGCTCTTTCCCAGTGCCGTGGCCCAAACGGCCTCCAGCATTCCGGACACAACTAAAATCATCCATGCCATGACTACCACTCCTTGGCGCCGTCTTGTCGCTGGCCGGGTACGGCGCACCTCGTCCGGGTGCCACTTGGCATCGTTCATTTTGGCACAAGGACACCTGCCCCGGAAAGCGGCACACCACAGAGTCGTGGGAACTATTGACAATGGGCGGGCCGCTACTATGCTGGGAAAAGTTGGGGCGCCAATGGCCCCAGAATCGAAGGGAGGTGCCTTTTGTCAATTTTTGACGATGTAAAGGGCAAGGCCGCGGGACTGATCAACGGTCACGAGGAAGCAATCAAGGGCGGCATCGAGAAGGCTGGCGACTTCGTCGACAGCAAGACCGGTGACAAGTTCAAGGACCACGTTGATTCGGTCCAGAAGTCTGCCGGCGATTTCGTTGACGGCGCCGCTCAGTAACCAGCCCTTCGCCCTTTAGTTTCGCGTCAAGGAAGGCGTCGGTCCCGTCGAGAGACGGCACCGACGCCTTTTCGCGTTTAAGCGACAGGTTTATACGGCAGGGGTTCTAACGCTGGCTTCTTGAGCCTCGCGGGCCAGCGCAGTCAAACGTGACACGGCGCGGAAATACTTTTTTTGGTAGCCGCCGGTCATCATTTCAGGGGTGAACAGCTGGTCAAGGGGTGCCCCACTGGCCAAGATGGGCACGTCCTTGTCATAGAGCCTGTCAGCAAGAACCACAAAGCGCAGCGCCACGGACTGTTCGGTGATGGTGTGGACATTGCGCCAGACCACGGCGTCCACCCCGTTCAGTAGCTGCCGGTAGCGGGACGGGTGAACCCCGGCAAGGTGGTCCACCAAGACACTGAAATCATCCACCGCAACCGTGCGCCCGGCGAAGTCCTGGCGCATGCGCGCATCCAGGTCACTGTTGGCAATGGGTTCCGGCGGCGTGGGCAGACCGCGGTGCCGGAAATCCTCGCCATCAATATGTAGGATCTCAAACTGGTCCGCCAGTACCTGGATCTCGCGCTGGAAGTCCACAGCAGCGAAACGTCCATCTCCCAAGGAACCCGGCAGGGTGTTGCTGGTGGCCGCCAACTTCACTCCGGCGTCGGCCAATTCCCGCATGAGCCGGGACATCAGCACCGTGTCACCGGGATCATCGAGTTCAAACTCGTCAATGCACACCAACTTGTAGGCACTGAGCGCCTCCACCGTTTTGCGGAAGGACAGGGCCCCCACCAGGTTGGTGTACTCAACAAAGGTGCCAATGGCTTTGGGCCCCTCAACCTCGTGCCATAGCGAGGAGAGCAGGTGAGTCTTACCCACACCAAACCCCCCGTCGAGGTAGATCCCGGCACGCCCGCCGCCCCCAGCATTCTTGGCCTTGCCGCCAAAGAACTTACGCAGCCCACCGGCCGGCTTCTTGGCAGCACCCTGAGCGAATTCACGCAACATGGTCACGGCCTGAGACTGGGACGGCTGCGCAGGATCCGGGCGGTAGCTGTCGAAGGAAACTTCACCAAAACGCGGCGAGGGGACAAAACCCGCCAGCAGTTCATCCACTGAAACTGCCGGGCGGCGCGTGGAAAGTTGTTCAACCTGTACCAAGAAAGATTTCCGATCATCAAGAATTTTTTGCGCAGACTCATGCTCAAGCCCGCAACTCACGGTGATAAGAATACCCGTGCCATATTGCGTTGCGTTAACGCCGGGAAGTAATCGGGGCCTTGAATCGTTAAGCTGATAGAACAGGAAACGCTGCTGTCCCCATGTGCGGAGGCCAGCCAATCTTCTCCCATGGCCGCAGAAGCGTCCCGGAAATTCCCGGGCGGCACCGGCCAGGACGGTTAAATTCAGAAGGGGCATCATGCCAGTTGCAGTAGAAACAAACGAGAAGTTCGCCTCCTACGCCCACCCGGAGCGTCTGGTTTCCACGCAGTGGCTGGCCGAGGCTCTCGCCGATGGCGCCGCAACGGACGGGCGCATTGTTCTTGTCGAGTCCGACGAAGACGTGCTCTTGTACGAAACCGGCCACATCCCCGGCGCCGTCAAAATCGACTGGCACACTGACCTGAACGACGACGTCACTCGCGACTACATTGACGGCGCGGCTTTTGCGCTGCTTGCCCAAGCCAAGGGCATCTCGCGAGACAGCACTGTCATTGTCTACGGTGACAAGTCCAACTGGTGGGCCGCGTACGCTCTGTGGGTCTTCACCCTGTTCGGTCACGAAGACGTCCGCCTGCTCGACGGCGGCCGAGACAAGTGGATCGCCGAGGGCCGCGAACTGACCACCGAGCGCACTGTTGTTACGCCGTCGGCCGGTTACCCGGTGGTGGAGCGCAACGACGCTCCCATTCGTGCCTACAAGGAAGACGTGCTAGCGCACCTGGGCAAGCCGCTCATCGATGTCCGTTCCACTGAGGAATACACGGGCGAGCGCACCCACATGCCCGCCTATCCTCAGGAAGGAACACTGCGGGGTGGCCATATCCCCACTGCAGCGTCCATCCCGTGGGCGCGCGCCGCTGCCGAGGACGGCAGCTACCGCACCCGCGAGGAACTTGAGGCTCTTTATCTCGGGGAAGCTGGCCTTGTTCCCGGAGATGACGTGGTGGCGTACTGCCGCATTGGTGAACGCTCCAGCCACACCTGGTTTGCCCTGAAGTACCTACTGGGCTTTGACACTGTGCGTAACTATGACGGTTCCTGGACCGAGTGGGGCAACGCCGTGCGCGTGCCCATCGCTGTTGGCCCTGAGCGCGGGGAACTGCCCGCCTCAAACTAGTCCCCAGCATCTCCCTGTGGTTGGGTCGCTGGCGACCCAACCACAGGGCCCTCGAAGCCGTGGGCCCACCATTTATGTTTCACACACTTTGGATAAGACCGGAAAAGAATCGTACGCTTTAGTTGATGACTACTTCACAAGCACTCCCCCCAGCACTGGCCGAAATCGTCAATGACTTCCAGGAGTTGGAAGAACGCGACCGCTTGACGCTGTTGCTGGAATTCTCCCGCTCGCTTCCTGCCCTGCCGGAACGGCTGCTCAACCATCCTGAACTTCTGGAACAAGTTATGGAATGCCAGTCACCCCTGTTCTTGACGGTGGAATCCGAAGCGACTGACAACGGCGATGTGATTCGCCTATTTTTCCAGGCCCCGCCTGAGGCACCCACCACCCGCGGCTTCGCCTCGGTTCTCTTCGAAGGACTGGATGGGTTGACTGCTGCTGAGATCCTTGCGATTCCGGACGATATGCCGGAACAGTTGGGCTTGACACGCGCCATCTCGCCCCTGCGTATGCGTGGCATGTCCGCCATGCTGGGCCGCGTCAAGCGCAAGCTTGCCAATGGCGTCCGTCCGGCTGCATAGGCTAAACGGCGGAACCAGAGAATCATGGCCAAGAAATCAGCGGGTGCAGGTCCTGGCACCCCTGCAACTATTGCCTTGACCAAGGCTGGGATTGCGTTCACCGCCCACGCGTACGCGCACGATCCCGCCGCTACGAGTTACGGCATGGAGGCGGCGGATGTTCTGGGCATCGCGCCGGAACGGGTGTTCAAAACGCTCATGACAGATGTTGCTGGCACGCTCACGGTCGCCATTGTTCCGGTCAATGGGACTCTAGATTTGAAGGCGCTGGCCCAGGCCATGGGCCACAAGAAGGCCGCAATGGCTGATCCGGCCGTGGCCCAGCGGCGCACAGGCTACGTCCTGGGTGGCATCTCCCCCATCGGTCAGCGCCAGCCCTCCCCCACTGTTCTTGATAGCTCATCCCTGGAGTACAGCAGCATATTTGTCTCTGGCGGCCAGCGCGGCTTCGATATTGAACTGGCACCGGCGGATTTGATTGCCATCACGAAGGCCAGCACTGCAAAGATCGGTCACCCGTAGCGCCCGGAGCTCTTTTGGTAGCTGGCATATTTGCAGAATTTGAACCTGAGATTCTCTTGGCCGCCGGTTCGAGTCCGGCCCGGGGCACAAAAGGGCCTCTGACCTGCGGTTTTACCGTATTATTCGGGTCCGCAGAATTGCCAAATCGCGTTCTACTCACGTTTTTAAACGAAAAGTTGATCACGAAATGGCTCCAACTCGGCCGAATCAGGTTCAATTTGCTCTCATATTTCCTAAGATGTGGACAAAAAATCCTCGAGATTCCCCGGTTGTTCGCGGCTTGGTCGTTCCTCGAATGTGACTGCTAAGAATTGGCCCTCCGTTCGCCATATTCACTACTGGACAACATCGGCGGGCACTGAGCTAGACGTGACGACAGCACCGCAGGTCATCGCGACAGCGCCAAGGGTCCAGCTCACGTCATTGATCGGGCTCACCTACCCCTGCGGCACATCAGTGTTGTAATCTGAACGCGGGGATGCTGGACTAGAAGTCTCGATCAGTGCTGGAAGTTCTACACGAGTCAAGTTTCTTGGCCACCCAAATCTAATATTTGGGATTCGCCGAGGAGCGTATATGAAGCTTGGAGACAGACGATCCGCACTACGTGCGCTCGCGGCAACCCCAAACTCTGGAACTGCTGACTTTCGCAGCGTGCTGGCCGGCGCCACGGAGGAAGAACGCGAAGTCCTGACCAAGATACTCCCCGCGTCTAGGCTCTTTCGCCAAGAGGGGCCCACCGATCGGGCCTGCTTTGTTATCGCTTCATTAGGCACAGCAAAGTTCGCCGCCGACACAGCTATCCCCACGGGTTCAGCCAGATCCAGAAAACTGAGCCCCCACCACGAATCAATGCATCATGCGCTGCTAACCGGAATCTCGGACCGATCCGATACCTGGGCTAGAGCATTCATAGCTGAAGTCGCGGTCAGACGACGCTGGGGCGGGCTTTTTGGATGGCAGCTGGCTAGAGACGTCGCAAGAGCGCGACCTGCGGTTCTGAATACAGTTGAGTACTTGGAGCTTGCCCTTCGGGAGGCGCAAAAAGGTGCCGGAAAATACAACAGGGCAGAAACCATTGCAACTTGGTTCAGGACGGAACCCGGAGCTCTGGAGCAGGAGCTTTGGGCTCTTTTCAGAGTCGAAGGAATGGGGGCCAGCAAGCTTCTAGTGGGCAGCTGGCTAGTCGAAAACACGTGGCATGATGTGTTCAGTATTCTCTCCTATAACGATGCCGTCTTCCGCGAGAGACTGACCCGGGAGTGTCTGGACGCGTTGCTGCGTAACTACTCTGACGACAACATCAATTGGTATGTCTCGGTTATCCACTACCAGTACCTCACTCAAGTCGAAGTCGCAGCCCACGAACGCACCCTAGTAGCCGTGTTGGGCAGCGCCACGCTCAATGCCGTTCACTTCGCGCAAAACGCTCTCGGGAAGGTCACAAAGCTTCTCGAGGATCCAAAGACTCTAATTGACAAATCGGGACCCATCTTGCGGCGACCCGAGCGGATTCTCGTCAAGGACCAATTGGAATTGTTGGAGACACTTTCGTTTAGCTATCCTGACGAGGTCGGCGATATCGTAGCGGAAGTCTTGGGAAAGTTGCCGCCTGACCTTGCACTTACTGGGAGGGCTTTGGTCGCAGCCCGGAGCTCGCTGGCGGGTGGCGGCAGGGTCCACATAAAAGGGCCGCGCCGGGAACCTGCAACGAACGGATTCATGATCCGTCCGCCGATTGAGTCAACAGGACAACTACTGGAGTTCCTTCTGGCCCACTACGGCGGAGCTGGCGACGGTGCAGATATTCCAAGGATACTGGAGGCGCTTACTCGACTTGAGCCAGCTCCGGAACGCGATGCTGTCCTGAGGCGCTCGAGGGAGGTTCTTGAACAAGTCAGAGACCCGGAGGGTTTGTCACCCCGGCGACATCTAGCCACGGCTACTCTGACCTGGCTTGGTGAGTCCGACTACCAACTACAAGATGAGTGGATTGACCATGAATCATTGGAAGCGGAGTTTGAGAGCGAGACTGAGGAGCTCGACAATGATACGCCAAATTCACCCGCACACATTCTGGCTGATTCCATCGTCCAAGCGCGGATGATCATTTCCGGGTGTGAGCAGGGATGGGGCCTCGCCCGACCGCCATGGCCCTCCGGCGGTACGTGGATTCGTGGACTCAGCCAACTCGAGGACGATACTGACGTCAACTTTGAACACACCGGCTCAGTTCCTGTTTGGACGAGAACCGAGCCCGCAACGGCCGTGCAGCACTACGTCGCCGATGCCCTCGATGTAACCCTCGTGTCAAACGAATTCAGTCAAAGGGCCCAACTTGCTCGCGTACAGGACGGCTTCGACCAGATCGTCGAATGGGCCGCTTGGTTCTACCGCAGCAATCTGGACACCCTGGCTGCCCACGCACATCCGACAGTATGGTTCGCCACTCAGGTGTCTGGTGCACAGGGCTTTACTCCGCTCATGCGAGCCTTGGGTTCCGCAAGTGCACCCCTCAGCGGCCCTGGATACAGCGCTCTCGTGTTGGCGCTTTCAGCAATTGACACTGAACAACGTGCCTGTGCCGCAGATGCTGTGACAGCTTTGGCCGCGTCTGGCTTCCTTGACCCACTCACATTCGCCGCTCAGCTGCAAATCAACTTGGCCGAAAACTTTGTCTTAGCCGGACGGGTCGCAATGTCCCTAACACGCGCATCGGCCGCGAGTCCCATTGCCGGGTACCGCGTACTGCAGACTCTTTCAGAAATACTGCCGGAGCTTTCCGCAGTCGACGGCGCCAACGAACTGGTTGAGTTGGCCGCCCACCTTTCTGCCAGGTACGGCACCCAAGTCAGCATCCCCGCCGTCATGGTGTCCATAACCTCGGGAGGCTCGGCTATGTCCATTGCTCTTCGCGCGTTGACCGACGTTGTTCCTCATAACAGCGAACTGACACGCTCGGCAGCGATTGCGGCTGACGAAGCTTGGAAGGGCACCCGAAGTAAGGCCTGATCCGCTGGTCATTCAAATTCTTACGCGATTTGGATGCGTTCGTCGCCGAGCTCCACCTCAATACGAAGTTTTCCACCGATGGCTTCAACATATTTGCGTAAAGTGTCGACCTGAGCCCGGTCTATGTCACCGTGTTCGATCCTAGACACCCGGTTCTGGGTGACATGCAGACGCCCGGCAAGCTGGACCTGGGTCAACTCAGATGCTTCCCGGAGTTCACGCAGGCGATAGGCGCGGACCTCATCAAGCATCCGCTTCTTATGCCCTTCCACGACCGCCCGGTCGACAGGGCGCTTCGCCAGCATCTCCTCAATGGACATTGCCACTACAGCTCTCCTTTCAAAGTCTGCAAATGATCATCGAACAAGTCATCGGCAATCGGAATGTTCTTCTTGTACCACTTAGACCAGTTCCCGGCCTTGTCGCCGGCAATCAGCAAGATCGCTTGGCGCTGCGGATCAAAGGCAAACAACACCCGCAGCTCCGAACGGCCACTGGATCCCGGCCGCAATTCTTTCATGTTCTTGTGCCGCGACCGAACCACAGTGTCTACCAAGGGCCGGCCAAGCTGTGGCCCACGCTCGGCCAACAACTCCATGGCAGCAAGGACCTGCGCATAGGAGTCGTCATCCAAAACGGACAGCCATGCCTCAACCAAACCCACATCAACGATCCACATCACCACCAGAATACAACACTCAAGTCATACAACTCAAGGGGTATATCAAGGCTGACCCTCTGCCAAGAATTCGGTCTCGGATCGTTTCCCGCTTCAGACTTCCGACCGTTCGCAACTTGGTCACGTAGATGCCATTCATCCGGGTCGTTCGGAACACCCAATCAGAGGTCTACCAGTGGTCAAAACCCCCCTGATGTCTTGATATTCACGGCCGCTAACACCCCAGAAAACGCCACCAAGAATCCGAATTGACCGCCAACCCGGAGATTCTCTCCGGGGAATTGAAACCACTCCCTGGACGACCAAGTTTGTTGGCATACGACGGCCCGCCCGTCACAACCAGCGACATGCCATCAACCATACCGACGAACCTGCAAACGGCCATCAGAGCAACCAATCATCGCTTTGCTGCCGGTCCACGTCACGTTTTACTCACGTTTTTGAACGAAAACCCATGGCAATCCTTGGCATATCAAAGGGGTCCCATAGCCCCGCACTCCGTCGAAAATACACGGTTTTTGACGTGAAACGATGACTGTTGGCATGAGAATCCTGAGTTTCTCTTGGCCGCCGGTTCGAGTCCGGCCCGGGGCACCAAAAAGTGCCTCTGACCTGCGGTTTCATTCTGCAGGTCAGAGTCGTTAAAGGCCAAAAACGGCCCAACTCCCCCTTTACTCCCCCAATTCAACAAAATTTTCTTCAGAAATCACTCCCCCTTTTCAGCCAAGTGGACTCTCCCTTTACACGCGACACGGGTTGCCCCGAAGCCCAAGGGTCCTCAAACGCAGGCAGACGGGGGCGGATGCACACGCTAATGATCAGACATACGCTTGGAATGCGCCGCTCGCCGGATTCCCGGTGGGCAGGCCTCCTCGCTGCTGGCCGGTCCATAAGAATGCTGTGCAGCCCAAAACCGTCAAACAGTGGCTGGCGCCTGGCATCGCCGCTTTCCAAGCATCAACCTACTATCCCTTGTCACTACCCAGTATTGACCTGCGCTTCCGGGGAAGATGCGGAACAATGGCAGCTACTAAACACTCTCCAGTTTGCGTTGATTCTGGAGAGTTTGTTGAGGGTCGGTTGGCATTGTCACTTGCCAATCTGTGGCCCAGAACACGCTTACAGCTATTGATTGCTGTATTCAGACTCTTCAGCGATTTGCTCGAGAAAATCAACACTCTCAACTTCAAAGGTCGTCTCTATTCCCACGGCCTCAAGCAACTCATATCCGTTCAGCCTCTCTCACAGTTGTGCCAGTTGAATTTTTTGAGTGATGCGTAGACCGCCGCGTTCGGGCGGTTCGTGGGAGAACCTTCGCAGAACGATTTGGAGTTGATCCGCAGGCACAGGGTTGAGCACAGCCGGATTGGGTTTGCCGTGCAGGTCAGGACGGCCCGGTTCTTGCGGGCGCTTCTTGCCGACCCGCTCGATGTGCCATGGGCTGTGGTCGATTACGTTGCGGCGCAGCTCAGGATCGCGGATCCCTCAGTGGTCAAGCCATCCACCGAGCGCGTGGAGACAGCCAAAGTCACCGCACGTGCCGTGCCTCAGGGAACATACAGGACCCTGCCGGACCAGACCCACGAGGCATCTGCCGATGCGCTCGCACCGCTGCTGATCGATTTTCTGATCACGACTTCGGAGCACTGACTGTCAGCCGGGTCAAGCCGTGCTCTCCGCTTCGGCTCCTCCGCAATCCCACGCATGCAGAAGGGTGTCCTCACCTGTGAGTCGATGTTAGCGTTGAACCCACATGAGACAGAGGAGTACGGTCATGGCGAAGAAGAAATACTCTGGCGAGCAGCAGATCGCTCGGCTTCGCATCTACAACGTCGTCGCGGGTAGCCTGCACCTGTTGCAGGCCATCGCCTTCACGATCATTCTCACCATGCTGAGCACCCAGGTTCTGTTCCCCGTCACGGCGGATTACCTGGCCGGCCCACCCGGTGCCCCCATACCGCCGGAACGCGTGACGGTGTTCGAGATCAACATCGGTGTCGGGGTCGTCGTTTTCCTCGCACTCAGTGCCGTCTTCCACTTCCTGGTGTCTAGCCCGTGGTTCTTCGGCCGCTACAAGAATGGACTCAAGCAGAACCACAACTATTTCCGCTGGACCGAGTACGCACTCAGCTCATCGATCATGATCTGGCTGATCCTGGCCATCAACGGGGTCACCGATATCGCAGCCTTGTTCGCGGTCTTCACAGTGAATGCTGCGATGATCCTCCTCGGCGCCCTGCAGGAGAAGTACGAGAAACCTGGCTCCGGGGGGATGCTGCCCTTCATCTTCGGCTCGATGGTCGGGAGCGTGCCCTGGATCATTGTTCTGATCTATTTCCTGCGTCCCGGAAGCGAAAGCGACGTTGCCGCGCCCAGCTTCGTCGTGGGCATTGTGATGTCATTGTTCCTCTTCTTCAACACCTTCGCCGTCAATCAGTGGCTGCAGTACAAGCAGGTCGGCAAGTGGAAGAGTTACCTGCAGGGCGAGCGCACCTATATCACCCTGAGCCTGGTGGCCAAGTCGGCCCTCGCGTGGCAGGTGTTCTCGGGAGCCATCGTTCCCGCACTCACTGGCTGACTCGTCTGCCTGAATCGCTAACACCCTGTGCCTCCTCGTCCTTGTCGAGGCTTGGTCGATTTCGGGGCAACTGTCTTGGAATACCGATTATTCCGAGAAAAAAAACGTTATGCCGCATGACCGCCCTCCCCCATTTCCGTCCACGCACGGTCCGGTCCAGCCCGACGGGACTTGGTGGTTCACCACGTTGGAGCCGATGACATGGCTAGCCAGCACGCGCGCCTTGCCGCACAACGCTGGCATTATTATCAGCGGCCCGACGTCAACCCAAATAGTAGAGTCCCCGCTCGGGGACAGCGGTAAGCGAGCTCACCGTCGTCGTTCTTCCGGCATGCCAACGGCGGTCATGTGGTTTCAGTGTCTTTGCGCCATGGAAAGGGGAACGTCCATGTTGAACAGGAGCATCTGATGAGCGAGCAAATTAGCCATGTCCCGTCCACCGCAGCAGTCGCTGAGGAATGGCTGAGCCCACGGGACATCTGCAAGGAACTGCAAATTCCGGAGCAGACCTTCTACCAGTGGCGGGTCAAGCACCTTGGTCCACGAGCTCACCGCATTGGCCGGCACCTGCGTATCAGCCGCAGCGACCTCAATGAGTGGCTCGCAACGACGGAAGATCACTTTGCCTAGAGCACGCCTGACGTTGGGCACGTGGGGTCAGATCACCCGCATGCAGCTCAAACCCAATATTTGGCGTGCCCGCGCCACGTTTCGCTCCTTCGACGGTGTCGTGCGCAGGTACGAAGCTTGGGGCGCCTCTGGGCCAAAGGCTGAGACCTTACGCGCGGGTTGCCCAGCCAATTTTGCTAGCCGCTTCCGGGCAGAGGTGCCACGCGGCTGGGCGTCAAGTCGACGAATCGAGGCGACACATGTGGTAATTTTTGACCAACACGACCGGTTCCGCCCCTAGGGGTCCAGTGCCGGTCTTTACTTTTCTCTGTCGATGAGCGTAATTTGATGGATTCGAAGCCGCGCAAAACAGATTCTGAGCAACTGGATGTCCTCCGTCGGCGAAACATACAGGTCGGCGTAACCTGCCAATCAGGTGCTGGCCATTTTGAATCCGCACCCCGCCATGGCGAAAAAGCCCTGCTGCCCGGGGGCTGAGCCGTCAGTCGCCGGTTTGGTTCCCTTGGGACATCCAATAGTCATTGATCGCCTGGACAGCCTGCTCCTTCGTCATTCGCGCAACGACTGCTTCATCAATACCAGCAGTGCGAGTGAGTTGCCAGACCAGCGCCAGGGGAATCGCCGACTCGGGTACGGACGCAGTACCGCGCGCAGGTAACACCCCATCCTCAACGCAGGCCCAAAACAAATCGTCTTCGACCGTGAGCTGGTCTTGGAGAACGTGGTTCCAGATCGACGCTGAGTACGTTGTCCGGTCCACCGGGCGTGAAATACGCGTTCGCAGGATCCGCCCGTCCTTCAGCGCAAGTCGGTATGTTGTGTGGTGTCGCACGGGCTTCCCGCGGGCATTCACCACCAATTCCCACTTTTCGGTCACACAGAATTTCTCGTGGTCATCCCGACCACCGAGCCGACGGACGCTCACGCCACGGAACCAGTAAGCCAGGTGGTCAACTGTTCATCCGTGGATAGATCAACGAGCTGGACCAGCGCCCAATTCTCCCGATGGTTTGGGGCGGCATACAGGTGGTCTTCCCAATCTTCTGCATAGTCCCGCAGTGCGTCCACGAAGTCTTCTAGGGCCTCCCCTAGCTCCGTGGCTTCGGCGGCAAACGGCTGCCCAGACATGAAAACAGCCCACGCCCCGTCCTCATTCACGACCTGAACGTTCGGCGCGACCGTTAACGCCAAAAAGCGACGCAAGCTCTCACCATTGACCACGGCTGCCGGAGCTCGATCCGGACGGCTGATCGTAGACAATCCACCCCTTTCGCTGGAATCTAGGATCGCCTTCAGTGACTCCCGCGCCTGGGTAAAACCGTAAACGCGTCCGCCGGCGCTCTCATGTTTAGGGGTACTCATACAGCCCATCATCCATATGTACATCACGTACGTCAAGTACGTAGGCGAAGAATGGTCAAGTCCAGGACGCCTGGACTTGAGGTCATCCTCGACCACCGACCATTTGAAGTCGGGTGTCAGCAGTATTGAAACGGCCCAAAGGTCACCCATCTGCAACCAACGAAGTGCCCGCTTCCGGCGCCAGGCGTAAAATAGGCAGCACAGAAGTTGGCATGGACAGAGCACGACGGCCAATCACCGGCGAACCTGTCCACGCCGATAGTCGCAGCCGAAATCCAGTTGACGTGAAAGCGAGCGCAAGAGGCACTCCCCTTATTACTCCCCCTTTTTAAACCAAAACAACCGCCATCTACGGCATACCATCGTCTTTGAAATCACCCAAAATTCGCTAGAACTCAATGTTTTTGAGGGTCAACGACAGCCCGCCATACTCAGGAGGTTAGATTCTCTTGACCGCCGGTTCGAGTCCGGCCCGGGGTACCAACATGGTCCTGGTGACCTGCGGTTAGGTTCAGCAGGTCAGAGTGGTTTGAGGCCAAAAAGGACCCAGGTCACGGTTTTCTCACGTTTTTGAACGAAAAGTTGCTCACGTTTTTGGCATGATTTGGGGCGGAACTAGGCTCGATTTCTGCTCACGTTTTTGAGTTAGAATTCCACCATTTTCATCGTCTATCACCAGCCCTCTAGGCATCCGAGCCACCGGCCGATGTCATGACACCAGCTCCCGATTCCCCTTGCCAGCAGCACAGCGTAGCGTTCGGATGCCGCTTCAAGCCCACCAGCCTTGCCACAAATTGAATGGTGTCCAATTGACTGCACAGGCCTTGAGAAACCCGACATCCTATGAATGCTCGACCGTTCCCGTATTCGTGACTCACGACTAGACGTGAAGCCGTCCAAATCCTAACGTTCGCCACGGACGCCAATTTGACGAACGCCGTCACGCAGCCTCCTCGACATGACTTCAAATTCGTGACGCTAGTCGGCATCCAGCCAGAACACCTGAGCACCTTCCTTGACGAGTTCGCCTTTTGGTTCAAGCGCAGACACTCACACGCCCCCGGCATGATCTTCTACCGACTCCTGCAAGCCATGGTTCAAGAACCCTCGGGAAGGGCGCAAAGGTCTTGCCATAGGACTTTCCCCAACACCTTGCCGACCATTGTTGGCGGCCATGAAAAACTGCCGAATGGTGGCCATGAAACTGGCCACTCTTATTTTCTAGCATCGCCGTGTTCTTAACGGAGGGAGCCTCTTCCTGGGGTTTGATGTCGGTGTCTAGTAGCACCAAATCAGGAAGAGGCTCTGTAAGAAGTCTGACGGAGAAACCATGGACATTCTTCAACCGTACGATCTTACGAAGTCGTTTCGCGCCGCAGCGCAGCTGACGGGCTGGTCGCTTCGGTGACCTCATGGCTTACATCCAAGGCTGCCTGCGCCTCCGCTATATCCGCTGTACCGTGTACTACCAAGACCGGACAACTTGCGTGTTCGGCGCAGGCAGAACTCACGGAGCCCAACAACATTCCTGTGAATCCACCGCGACCACGCGAGCCAACTATGAGCATCTGCGCAGATTGGGCGGACTCGAGCAAGGCTTGGGCTGGTCTTCCACGAACGGATACTCCAGTAAATCCTTTCGGCGGGTTGTCTCCGAATGCCTCGTGCGTGGCGATCCTCAGAATCCGGCGCGCATCCTCGTTCGGGTCCCAGTCCGGACTGATGTACGTGCCGAACATGGTGTCCACATGCCATGCGGTGACAGCTGTAATCGTGGCGTCAAGTGAATGCGCCAGCGTCTGTGCCCACTTCAGTGCCAAGACCGACTCGGGAGACCCGTCTACACCCACCACAATGCGCGCACGCTCGTGGACTCTCTCTTCTTCCATGGCTTCAACCATCTTTCGACTCTTTCACGTTTGATTCCTGCAGTTCCGGCCGCGAGGCACCTCCCAGAAGGGGCTTGATCCGCTCAGACTTTCCACTTCGCTGCCCGACCCACTTTAATGATCAACGCCGGCGAAGGCAGCTGCACAGGGTCAAAAGTCCCTAACGTTCGATTCACGATAGTGCCACCCTTGGGACAACGGAGGAGCCTTTTCTACGTTTTAGATCCCGTAACTCGGGATCAGATCCACCCCGTGAGGACGGGAGGACAACCTTGAAAACCCACCATCATCATCGGAGGCGACGGACGAGCCTCGTCCATTAGGGCTCTGAGCGAAGCCGTATGGTTGGCAAAATATCTCCTCGCACAGGTGAAAGCCTTGATGTTCTGGAAGTATCCAAACGCCTACATAGTGCCCTACGCAGTGGGAAAATTCGATTTTGATGGGGCTTCACAAAAGAACCTCGATGATGCAGTTGAGACTGCATTTGGATTGGGCAAGCCAAGGAGCCTCACATCCCAGCTCGTGAGCGGATCACCCCCGGCCCATACTGATTGGCGCCAGCACAGATGCCACACATCATGTACCAGATGTTGGTCCTGGCACTGGCGGGGCTGCTTCTTCAAAGAAGTAGTGAGAATCAAACGGCACAAAGCGCCCTCGAAGGCGCCTGAACTGGCTTCGGGCAGGGGTGCTCGGCGCCAACGACGGTATCGTCTCCGTCGCCGCGACGGTCGTTGGAGTCGCGGGTGTGGCGAACTCGTCAACCCCGATTCTTGTCGCGGGAGTCGCTGCGCTAGTTGGTGGCGCCATTTCGATGGCTTTGGGTGAATATGTTTCCGTTAGCAGCCAACGCGAAGGTCAGCGGGCATGATCGAGAAGGAGCTGAGCGAACTCGTCGAGGACCCGGACGCAGAATTGGCTGAACCTACGGGGCTCTATCGGGCTAAAGGTCTCAGTCCCGCCACAGCGGCGCAAGTGGCCGTTGAGCTGACGGCCCACGATGCCCTGTCCGCGCACCTATCTGAAGAACTCAACATTAGCCAAAACGAGGTAGCCAATCCGTGGCAGGCCGCATATGCCTCGGCGGTAGCGTTTACCGTCGGCGCGGTTTTGCCCTTGCTCGCTATTTTGCTGCCGCCAACCGAGCTGCGGATCCCTGTGACGTTCATAGCTGTCCTGCTGGCTTTGGCCCTCACGGGTACTCTTAGCGCCGCCATTGGGGGCAGCTCCAAAATTACTTCGGCGCCTCGTCTGGTCATTGGCGGTGCTCTAGCACTAGCGGCGAACTGTGGCATCGGCAGCGTCCTCGGTGCAAGCGGTTTAATTTAGCCGCCACCAAGAATCACAATACGGACTCCGTCACCAGGATGAAGGGGATGCCTGGCTTCAGTTGTTGCCCTGTTGTGATGACAAGCTCATCGACGCTAGGAACACCGGTTGACCTCCTCCCCGACGGTATCAACGTCCTCGGGACTTACCGTGACGTTTGAACGGCCACCGTTGCAGGACTGTTTGGCGAGAGGATAGCGCCAGTCATTGCCGCCCGCCCGGCAGGTAAGAGTTCGGCGCAAGCCCACACCCTTCACACCTGAACCAGTAAAATAGGGAGCGTTTCCCTCAAGCTGTCCTCCTGATTTTTCTAGTGAAGGCACCGGCAAAGTGCGCCTTACAGCCGTCCGAGAATATCTTCAATGCAATTCCAGCGAACCAGACAGTACCCTTCCGGATCATGGCAGTCATGCCCACCATGCACGGCCCACATTGTCTGGCGGGCTCCCCTGCCAAATAGCTGAGCAATTTTTGCTATAGCCACCAAAACGCATTCCTCGGATGAAGCATGTGGCCCACGCCCACATCTGGGTGGACTCCTTTCTCCAACGCGCCAGACGGGTGCACACGGTAGTTCAGCGGTCTGACCCACCGGCCGTGTAACCGCCCACCTGAACGACACCAACAGCGAAAAGGCCTGTGCCAGCGTTGGTCACGATGCGGGCGAGACAGGCATCTCCTTCGACTTCCATCATCTGCTGCGCGCAATGGCGGGAAAACAAAACGGGTCATTTTCCAGGTTCCCGCTCCGATCGTGCTGATCGGAACTATGGCGCAGCAGCAGGAGGCAATGCGCGCCACACGAGCAAGCGTCTCACGTTTCACGACACATGTGGGACGGGCCTTTGCCGCCTCATTGACTCACGCGGCTGCGCCTCTCCAAGAGGCAGTGCGATGCTGTTGACGACGGTGTTAGACTCGCCCAATATATAAGATTCTGGTGTCTGGCCCACCTTGACCCTGCAAAAATCTTGACGCCCGGCCACGGTACCCGTCACTGCGGACACTGCCGCCGAGGTGGTCTATATGCACATCGGCAATGCGGATACCCTGGGCCCCGCGCAGCAGCGGCCACCTGACAATGAGTATCCAGACAATGGCTAGGTGGCGGCACGGGCAAGCATCGTCTTGTTCTTGAAATTGTTGGGCTCGCCTTCGGCACCATTGGGGATCAGAACAGAATTACTGAACAGCAGCTGCCGGCCCTGATCCTGCGCTGCAAGTTTGCGTCACGAGGAGTATACGGATCACGGCCCGCGCATCTGGTAATCTCTGGTTCGCATACGAGCCGGCGTCTTGGTCCGGGGCGCCACGGCAATAGCCGTCAGCCAGCCGAAATTTGATGGTGGGTTTCACACCAGCTGCCGCTGATCACCCTCGTGATAGGTTGCGATATCCTTCCCGTTCCGGTCTCTGCGACTACGCTCCAGATGCGGGGTCCCTTCGCCCGGGGTGCATCGTTCAGTCCAGACCGTTCATCGAGCGCTCCACGAGGCCCCGTGCCATCGTGTGGCCCCCACCATTCAGAGCAAAATGGACTTTCCTAGCATCAAAGCCACCTTAGTTTTTCCGGTGGACTGGGTAATCTCCGCAATAATTACAGCATCACTTATCTGCCGTTTAGATTCCGAACGGGCTTTAGCCGCGAAATAGGTTGGCGGGGCAAACTGCAAGTGTTGGTTCTCAGGAGCGGTCGATCTCCGCCGGTGTTCCCATCTGCGCACGCATACGGGTAGCCGAACCACGCCGGTCTGAAGGCTTGTTCTGCCCATTCATCACAGGAGGGGCCGCCTTCTGAGGAAGCTCATCTGGACACTTGTTCGACACTGCCATTGAATTTTTTTCTTTCAAAGCACCAACACCATCCGTTAAAACCTGGATGATTTAGCCGCCGCAATCGGGTTTTGCTTCTGCGCCGCTTCTGCTGCTGCGATGACCGGGACGGTACGCAGAAAGCTGTCGGGGTTCAGCGAGATGGAATCGATGCCTTCCGCAACCACGAATTGAGCGAACTCAGGGTGATTGCTGGGTGCCTGCCCGCATATCCCGATCCGGATGCCTGCGGCATGGGCTCCGGCTATCGCCTGACTAATCATGGTCTTGACGGCCTCGTCCTGTTCGTCAAAGAGCGGGGCGAGTATGGCCGAGTCCCGATCTACACCGAGAACAAGCTGGGTGAGATCGTTTGAGCCGATGGAGAAGCCGTCGAACTTGGCGGCAAACTTTGGCGCCAGAATGACGTTGGAAGGGATTTCACACATCATGTAGACCTTGAGCCCGTCCTGACCACGAACAAGTCCGTTTTCGGCCATTACGGCCAGGACCCGGTCCGCTTCAGCAAGTGTCCGGCAGAACGGCACCATCACTATGACGTTCATGAAGCCGCACTGGTTACGAAGGCGGAGGATGGCCCGGCATTCCAAGTCAAAACCGGCCCGGTAATGCGGATCATAGTAGCGCGATGCTCCACGGAATCCGATCATCGGGTTGGATTCCTCCCCTTCAAAGACTGAGCCACCGATCAAGTGGGCGTACTCGTTCGTTTTGAAATCGCTGAACCGTACGACTACCGGCGCGGGATGGAACGGTGCGGCTAACTTGGCAAGGCCGCGCGCAAGGGTTTGCACAAAGTAGTCTGAGGAGTCGGCAAAACCGCGCGTCAGTTCCTTGATCTTGGCCCGATCCGCCGGATCCGTGACCCGTTCAGGGTATGCCAGTGCCATCGGGTGCACCTGGACCATGTCATTAATGACAAACTCCATGCGTGCCAGCCCGATGCCCTTTGCGGGCAGGCGCCACCATTTGAACGCCGAAGAAGGGCTGGCAAGATTGAGCATGACGGACGTCCGCGTGACTGGTAATTCGCCGAGGTCCACATCGTCCTGGGCACTCGCCAAAAGTCCCTCATAAACGTGGCCTGTGTCCCCGTCCGCGCAGGACACCGTGATGGACTGCCCATCCACAACCACTTTGGTGGCATCAGTTGTCCCGACGACGGCTGTAATCCCCAGTTCGCGGCTGACGATCGCCGCATGGCTGGTTGCCCCACCCTTGTCAGTGACGATGGCCTTGGCACGCTTCATGACCGGGACCCAGTCCGGATCTGTTTGTTCGGCGACCAGGACAGCGCCGTCCACGAAATTGCCGATGTCCGCAGCACTCTTGATCACGCAGGCGATGCCAGAGGCTATGGAATCGCCCACCGCAGCGCCTTCTACCAGCAGCCGCCCTTCTTCCGTCAGCCGGTGCGTGCTCATCACGGTACCGCTCTTGCGCGCCTGGACGGTTTCTGGCCTGGCCTGGACAATGAACAATTCCCCGCTCATCCCATCCTTCGCCCATTCCATGTCCATGGGTCGTCCATAATGGTTCTCGACCTGGACGGCCCACCTGCCCAGTTGGAGGATCTCGTCGTCGTTCAGGCAAAACGAAGTCCGTTCAGCATCGGTTGTGTCGACCATGCGCGTTCCCGCGCCGCCGTCGGAGGAGTAAAGAAGTTTGCACCCTTTTGAACCAAGTAACTTTTCGATCACGGGCGAGAACGCTGGCATGCCCAGAAGCGGTTTGAAGACAACGTACTTGTCCGGGTTCACCATGCCTAGGACCACTGTCTCACCGAGTCCCCAGTTGGCGCTAAGGACAGCGGCTCGAGGGAAGCCGGATTCGGTATCGAGGGAGAACATGACGCCGGCAGCCCCTAGGTCCGAGCGAACCATGAGCTGGACTCCCACTGACAGCGCCACGTCCAGGTGCCCGTACTTCATGATCTCCCGGTAGCTGATGGCACGGTCGGTGAAGAGCGATGCGTAACAACGTCGGCAGGCATCGAGCAGCTGTTCCTCACCCCTGACGTTCAGGAAGGTTTCCTGCTGTCCGGCGAAGCTGGCATCAGGCAGGTCCTCGGCAGTGGCGCTGCTGCGAACTGCGACGGCGGGATCTTCGTGCCCGGTGCGCACGGCCAGCTCGCGGTAGAAAGAACGGATTTGCGTGGTTGTCTCGGGCGGGAACTCACCAGCAAGGATCAGTTCACGCACCTGGTTCCCGATCGATCGCCAATTGGTGCCTGCAGAGTCTTTCGTGGCGAGGATCTGCTCCAGCCGTGGCGCCATGTCGTTTTCCGCGATGTACGTCCGGTACGCGGCAGCTGTGAGGGCAAAACCGGCGGGCACCCTGACACCGTCGGCAGCCAGGGATCGGATCATCTCTCCCAGTGAGGCATTCTTTCCGCCAACGTAGGCAACGTCCTTGATGCCGACGTCCTCAAGCCAAACAACACTCTCTTTATCCACAGTAATCAGGTTTCCTTCGCATCTTCGCTGTTCTGCTCCGTGGGGCATTCCCAAGCTAGGTGCCCACGTCACGAGTCAACTCCCTTGGGTCAAGTCCGGGTAGGGGCCAAAGTCCCACTGTCCGACAAGCTTTCCACGTGGGGGCCACTTCGGGACGAAGGGACCTCTGCTCTACTGGCAAGGAATAGTCCCGCACTCACTTAGATTAGGACCCGACTGCAACCAGCGAAGGAGCTATTTGTGCCTGCACGGTCCTTAAAGGAACCGTGCCTCCTGTCTTCGAGTCGACTTTCCCTGAGGAACAGGCAGATCCGTAGCCGGAGGGCGACTAGTTGCTACTCAGTGTTCGAAGCCGCAGATTTTTCGCATGGATCTTCACTAGGGCGAGGGCGAGCAGGCGCCTCGGCGCCAGCGTGTTGTCCCAGGTACGAAGTTGTGCGGATGGTGCATGAGCTGCGGTAGACCTGCCGCCACTGCAAGATCTGCCCCCCGCTTTGCAGAGTGGGTCCGTGACAAAGACTCTGCGCCGCTGCCAGAACCCGCTTATCCCTAAAAGTCCACAGCGCCCATCGAATGTTGGAACCACAACGCCATGGAACCCAAGAACCATTCGCCCTTGTCCACCTGCACTGCTCAAGAGGAATCTCTTTGAGGTTCCCAGCACAATCTTACGTTTGGTACCCGCTGAGGGAATTGAATCGATATAGCATCCAACGGCGCCCCATCACACCCTAGTCCGTGTTCACGTCCAGCCATGGGCCATCCAGTACTGGCATCGGGGACTTTGGACCCTATTCCCCTAGGGTGGAGCAGACGTAATATGATCTGCATGAGAGCAAATCCGTTGGCACCAAAAGTAGAAAATCTTACCCCCGGGCAATGCTGGAAGGTACTTTCTGAAACGTCCATCGGACGGCTCGCCGTCATCGTGGACGGACGCCCCGACGTCTTCCCTGTGAACTACAAGGTAGACGGGCAGTCCCTCATCTTTCGAACAGGTGGCGGCAGAAAGCTCGATGCACTCCGCCACGAAGCATGGGTTGCGTTAGAGGCCGACGCCGTGAGTGGAGAGTTCGGCGTAGCGTGGAGCGTGGTCGTCAAGGGCCATACCGAAATCACCGCCTCAGACAGCCAGGTTCTTAACACGGCAAGCAAAGGCATGTTTCCGTGGCAGGGAGTTGGAAAAGACCAACTCGTACGCATCGTCGCTGAGGAAGTGACGGGCAGACGCTTCACCCTTGATGCTTCCATGACGTGGAATGTTCCCTTGGATGACACGATCCGGGCCGGGCTCGAGTAGGACACCTGAAGCGGCCCCTTGGCGGTAATTTCAGTCACTCCATGTTCGGCAACACGACGTCCCGGCATGCCGGTCATCGGAGTCGACATGTTTCATTACTGATGTCTCACTACTGATCGCGCTAAAGGCTCTCACCATCGTGGCCCATATTAACGACCAGCACTGGACAGTGCGCATGGGCCACGCACGCCTGGCTGACTGAGCCCAAAAGAAGGCCGGAAAACCCGCCATGCCCCCGCCGCCCAACCACTAACATGTCCGCACCATCACTGAGCTCAATCAGTTTCTGTCGTGGCTGGCCCCGGACCAAACTCGTGGAGACTCTATCCGGCAATGGTGTCCCGAAGGTGTTCGAGACACTGTCCTGGAGGAGTTGGCGGGCCCTGTTTTCAAGATCCGAAGCACTCGTTGAAGACTGCCCGGCTGCGAATGTTGAATCGCTCCAGCATGTCACCACATCGAGCCATGAACCAGTTGCCTTTGCGACACGTTCGGCTTCCCTGAGGGCTACTATGGACTCTGCGGACCCATCGATTCCGACGACAATACGGCCAGTTTCCTTCTCTTTACCCATGGTGCAAGCCTTCCGTTGGTTGAGCTGTCTTCTGTGATCAATACTGACGCCCTAGGTCAGCGCCGTCTAGGGTCCAACGTCACCAGTCCTCTTTATGACGACAACCCTACTCAGCTACGGAACACGGGACCGAGGTGCCTCCCACTGCGTCGGAAGCACCTTGTGCACAACATGGCTGAAGACCTATGCCAGAGTCTCTTCCTGTGGCAACAAACCCGTACCCTTGCCGGTGAAGGGGAAACTTCCCGCAGTATCCCGCGTGGAGAACCCCTTACTGCCTAGAGGCCGACCAAAGCGTCTAAACGCGCGGCCAGTCGGCAAAGATGCCGCGTCATGCTAGACACCGCAGACGACAGCCTGGTCACGTGTCCCGCCGAAGGACCACATCCATTCGCATATGCCTTCACGGGCAGCACTTGAGCAGGCTGGGGTTCCCCTGCCCGCGGCCACCACGGCATGTCGGGTGTTGCTATGCATAGACTCCGAAATCACGGTGTGTGCAACGCCTGGACTTGGGTGAATTTGCCTCAGCCGTTGCCGAGGGCACGGTTCCGTAATCACCTTGCTGGCCACCCGTCGTCGTATCCTCGGCCCAATGTCCCGGTTAAAGCCGGCGTTGGCGAAACCTGAAGGGAACACGGCCACGAGGCCATAGCCCTTTCCCCTGCTGCATCCATGGTGGCTGAATCACTCCAGGCGAGGACGGCCAGCACACTCCTTCGATGCTCCCCCATATGGCCAACCTCGACCCCAAGGAGCCCTTAGAGGGGAAAACCCCCAGGTTATCCGTGTTGAATTTCACCCCACAAGAGGTAAATGACCATGAGTAGTAGTGCAGCGGCCCCCTGACAGTCACGATGGCGTTGAGCGACGCCTCCTAGTCCCCCACAGCCGTCAGCTCCCCCTCCAGAGCAGTGGGACGTTCGGCACTAGTGCACTGGACCGGGACCAGTAAGTCTTGAAACAGAAACCTCTAACTCTTGATCCACAAGAAAGGCAATCCAGATGAGTGTCGTCGTCGTTTATGAATCCATGTTTGGCAACACACGCGCCGTCGCTTTGGCGGTCGCTGAAGGGCTGGCTCCCTTTGGCGTGGTGGTCACGGCAAACGTCAACGATCCGCGAGCTAAAGAGGCCACGCGTTCGGCCGACTTGTTGGTTCTGGGCGGACCAACCCATGTCCATGGCATGACAAGACCGGAATCGCGCAAAGAAGCAATAACGTGGGCCAGCGACGCCTCCAAGCATCTGTCACTCGAACCCTCAACGCCGGGCATGGGGGTACGTGAATGGATCAAGGATCTTGATCTGGTTCCTGCTCTGTGCGCAGCCTTCGACACGCGAGCGGACAAGGCGCACATTCTGACAGGAGCAGCGTCAGGGCACATCGAACACGCGCTCACGAAACGCGGCTCGCGCACCGTCATTTCGCCAGAGAGCTTCCTCGTGTCCAGGGACAACACCCTCGAAGAAGGTGAGCTGGACCGAGCTCGAGACTGGGGCGTCAGCGTAGGAAAAGCCATGGAACAGTTCATTCACCACTAAACTTGGCTGCCTGCCACCGGCGTCGCACAGTGATGGAGGGTTGCTAACATGCGCTAACTGCGTCGTCACCCTGCTCGTTGGAATGGGCGTGCGATGCAAAGGAACAAGTGCTCGCCGTAGCTCACAAGTTAGCAAACTCTCAGGACCTGTCCCTAGAATATCGTGGTCCCTCATGCCACCAATAAAACCGCGCCCTCATCCGTCGCCAGACTTCCTGTCGGCGGCCCAGCGAAGGCGCAGGCTCTCTTCAAGCTCCTGGGCGTCGAGCTGCCTTCGAATATTCGCCAGCTCGTCCTCCAGCTTGGGAATCCACCGGCTCTCAACCGCTCGCTGACGTGTCCGGGTTGCCAGAAGTTCAGCAGCCAGCAGCAACTCAGCGCGCTGGATAGAGGCATGGCGGGCTCCAGCAACGAGCGCGCTGCGATGGACAGAAGCAGCGTAGGATAGAGCCGAACTTCCCGACTGCGCTAGCAACGCAGGAAGAGCGCATTGCGCATCTTCGGGATACGTAATACCCATCGCGTTACCCCACCGGAAAAATACTGTAGCGTCGGCCAACGGCGCCGCCGCCGCTATCCGGGCGCTGCCGTCCAGGGCGGCTGAGCGACGCAGCCACACGGCAGCTTCCCCGGCGAGATCCTCCCACTCCGCCCGGGTCTGGTCCATGTGCAGGTGTAGCCGTTCAATCTGATCCATCAAGATACGCTGTTTGCGGTCTAAAAGGCGCGCACCGTGGCGCGCTGTTTCAAGGCGACGTTCAAGCCGAACCCTTGCCGCGCGTCCCGTGCCGCTCATTTTCAGCTGCCACTTCTGGGCAGGTATCGATCCAAGAACACCCTGGGCAGCATCGTCAATTCTTTATCCGGAAGTGCCGCCAAAGCCGTCCAAGCCCGGCCCAAGGTATCTTCCAAAGTCCTGCTCTCATCCCGCGCTTGATCAAAAAGTCCCTTCTCCACCAAGGTTCGGTACAAAATGTAGCTGCGGTCTGTTTCGCTCAAAGCAGCTTCACCCACCAGCTCGGCCAGCTCGGTGGCCTGCCGCGCGCGCGCCAAGGCGGCCAACACCTGTGCCGCCACATCGGGGTGGTCTTCCCGGGTCCGACCCTTGCCTGCGCCACTGCGCATTAGCCGAGAAAGCGAGGACAGGACATCCACCGGAGGATAGATGCCGCGCGCGGCTATGTCGGGGGCAAGGACGATCTGACCTTCCGTGATATATCCGGTCAGATCCGGCACCGGATGAGTGATGTCGCCTGCCGGCATCGTCAGCACCGGCACAATCGTCACAGAACCATCGTGTCCCTTGACCCTCCCGCAGCGTTCGTAAAGGGTCGCAAGATCGCTGTACAGATAGCCTGGGTAACCACGCCGGGCCGGGATTTCGCGCCGGGCGGCGGACACCTCACGTACGGCTTCGGCGTAGCTGGTCATGTCGGACATGACCACCAAAACATCGTGACCTTCGGTATAGGCCAAGTGTTCGGCGATCGTTAGCGCAATCCGCGGGGTGAGGATGCGTTCTATGACCGGATCGTCGGCAGCGTTCAGTAGCAGGATCAGTTCCTTCTCTGCAGAGCGTTCTTCAAGACGATCCCGGACAAAGGCGATGTCCGCATGGGTCAACCCCATGGCAGCAAATACCACCCGAAACGACTGGCCGCTGGAGGTGGCCTGTGCCGCTATCTGGGTGGCCAGCGTCAGGTGAGGTAATCCCGGCACCGAGAAGATAGGCAGCTTTTGTCCTCTGACAAGGGTCATTAACCCATCGATCACTGAGATGCCGGTCAGAACTGGCTCCTGTGGAGGCTCCCTGTAAACCGGATTCAGCGGCCACCCGCTAACAGGCAGTGTTGCCGTGCCCGTCACCGGTGGCCCGCCGTCGAGCGGTTCCCCACGACCGTTGCAGACCCTGCCAAGCCACTGGGTGCCGACTTGGACATGCAGAGGACGGCCGTCAAACCGGACCCCGATTCCGCCCAGGGACATACCATCGGTACTTTCCAGCACCTGCAAGGTTGCCAGATCCCGGTCCACCTCCAGCACCAACCCATGACGGCTTTCCCCTCCGGCTAGGTCAATGGTGGCGAATTCGTCCCACCCAACACCGCCAGCCCCGCCCACTACAAGCAGTGGCCCCCGAACTTCCCGGATGTCGCCATGGGAGATCTGCGCGCCGAAGCGATCAGACAGCGGCGCGGGGTCCGTGCCTTCAATAGGCTCTTTGGCCGGTCCGGTCGAGTCCTTCATTGCAGTGCCTCTAAAGCCACAAGCACTTCTGCACTTCGGGCCCGCACCGAGGCATCGTCGGAGGGCCCGAATTCCTCGCGGGCCCTCAGTACCGGTCCAAAATCGGCTTCCTCAATGCTGGCCACTGCCACACCACGCTCCACAAGCCGCTGGCAAGCGTCAACGACGTCGAGCACCAGGTCCAGTAGCGCAGCACCTTTCTCCAGTGAGCAGTAGCCGTCGTTGTTGCTGAGGGCGTTTTGCATCAGCACCCCGTCGCGCAGCAGTCGCCCTCCCAGCAGCAGGACTTGCTCATGCCCAGGCAGCGAGGACCGTCCGATGATTTCCGCGAGTTCAGCTAACCGGTCCGACTCGGCCAGAAGGGCGACGGTGCGTGCCCGGCGGATCGCCCAACCGGGCTGCCCGTTGGCCGCATGCCAGTTGCCCAACTCTTCGGCGTCCCTAGCAAATGAACCCGTCCAACTGACCGCGGGATAGTGGCGGGAGTAGGCCAGGTCCCGGTCCAACATCCACAACGACCGGACAAAGCGTTGGGAATCAGTGGTGACAGGTTCACTCATATCACCACCGGGCGGAGAGACAGCCCCTATCACTGTTACCGAAGCACTTTGCCCACCCAGTGTCGTCACCCGTCCTGCCCGCTCGTAGAAGGAGGCCAGCTCGGAGGAGAGGTTGGCCGGATAGCCTTCCTCAGCAGGTAGATCGCCGTTGCGGTTGGCGAATTCACGCAGGGCTTCAGCCCACCTCGAGGTGGAGTCGGCAATGACGACGACGTCGTATCCCATGTCGCGGTAGTACTCCGCCACAGTGATCCCGGTGAAGATACTGGCCTCTCGTGCCATCATGGGCATGTTGGAGGTGTTGGCGATGATGACCGTACGATCAATCAACCTGCCCCCAGTCCTTGCATCTTCGAGCTGTGAGAGTCCGTCGAGGACGTCGGCCATTTCATTGCCACGTTCCCCGCAACCCACATAGACAATGACGTCGGCATCGCTCCATTTGGCTACCTGTTGCAGCATCATCGTCTTGCCCGTTCCGAAGCCGCCCGGAACAGTCGCCGCGGCACCACGTGCTAGCGGGAAAACCAAGTCCAGGGCCCGCTGGCCGGTGTGCAATGGAACGGCTGCGGTGTGCCGAGCCAGAAAGGGACGAGCACGACGAATCGGGACACGCTCGGCCAGCGACACAACGTGATCAGCCACTACAGCGATCGGATCAAGCACGCGAACCTTGCCTTCCGGGGCCACCCAGCTGAGCACGCCATAAACGCCGGCAGGAACCAGCACGCGGTGGACCACCGATCCAGACTCTGGCACGGTGCCGAGGACGTCGCCTGCGGAAACGTTCGTACCGGGCACAGCAGTGGGAACAAAGGTCCACTCGCGCGCCAGAACCACCGGATCTGCCGTGGATTGCGAACGCGCAGGTGTCAGCCACATCGGCGCCGAAGACAGGGGCCGCAAGAGTCCGTCGAACACCTGACCCAGCAGGCCCGGCCCCATGAGAGAGGACAACTCCGCACCGGTCGCTGCGGCAACATCGCCAACCTTCAACCCGCCCGTATACTCATAAGCCTGCAACGTTGCCTTGGTGCCCGCGATGGCCACGGTTTCTGCAGCAATCCTCTGCGGGCCGAGCGTCATCAGCTCAAGCATGGACAGCCTCTCCACACCTTCGATCTCCACGAGTGGACCACTGACCCGGACCACTTGCCCATCCTTCCCCTCTGCTACCGGTTCCACAACTCACGCGCCTCGGGCAGGGAGTCCAATGTCATCTCGGCAAGAACGGGAAGGGAAAGATCCAACCGGCGCGAACCTGCAACAGCGATGATACCGCCGTCGCTGCTCGAGGAAACACTCACTTCAGGTCCCAGCAAGTCTTGACAGTTTTCCCGCAACCTTGCCAACAACTCCGGGTATCGAGGGTCGCTTTGCAATTTTGATGCAGTCCCCGCCAGCTGGTGGCGGAGTTCTTCTATCACTGAACTCTGCCGCGCGAGCACCAGCTCGTGCGCCTCCCTGCGCACCCGGGATGAGCGCAGTGCTGCCTCGGTCCGGGCCGATGCGGCCCCCGCAGCTGCGGCGTTGGTGACAATCTGGGCAGCCTCTGCCTGCGCTGAAGCCAGTATGGCCGACACTTCCTGGAGAGCGCCATTGCGGAACTCGGCGACCTGGCTTTCGGCCGATGCCCGCAGCGTCTGCCGCACCGGCGCCAAGGCGGCCTCAGACACCGGCGTCAGCCCGTTCATGATGGAAGCACCAACGTCATGGGTGAGCGCGAGTCCGAGAGCGCCGGCCCCAAGGCCCGTGCTGAACGAGGTGTGAGGATCACCAGTGCTGTTTCAACTGGCAGTGCAGACCATGCGTGGAGGGTTTCTGCCTCGTTTTCACACGCGTGGAGGGTTACGCCGGCGAGTTGGAACCCGGCCAAGAGGGCCTGTTCACCGATCGCGGCAATCCTATCGGGTGCGATGGTGTTGGGCGCGCTGGAACTGGACAACAAATTTTCAGGGGTCGATGCGCGTGGCGTACTCACGCTTTGCCTATCAAAATGATGGCAATTATGAGGCCGTAGATGGCAATTCCTTCGGCCAGGCCAACTACAACCATTGCCCGGCCGAAGATCTCAGGACGCTCACTCATCGCGGCCAAAGCAGCCGATCCGGTGTAAGCCACGGCAAAGGCAGCGCCGATCGAGGAACCTGCTACGGCGATGGCTGCTGCTATCAAGGCCGCGCCGCCGGCACCGGGCGGCGCGGCTGCGGCTGCGGCTGCGACAGCTGGTTCCACTCCACCGGCCGCGGCAGCCGGACCGGAGCTCAAAGCCCCAACGAGCAACGCTAGGGCTCCTACCATCACCGCGATATTGATGGCCAGCAGAAATTTGAACGCCGATTTTCGCCAGCGTTTGACGAGGAGAATTGCTCCCGTGGTGGCGATCAGGAACACGGGAATGGTGACGAGCCAGAGATTCACGGTAGTTGCCTTTCAGCTGGGATGCCTGTATCGGCCGTTGTGGTGGCCGGGTTGCCGACGGTGGTTGCTTCCGGCGCCCACGGTTTGAAGGGGCGCCCCTCTGTTTGAAAAATGCGTGAGAACAACTCGTAATACTCCAACCGCAGTGCCTGAATTCCTGCGACCAGGGCTTCCAGCGCAAAGGTAACAATGTTCCCCACCAGGAACAGCAGTACCGCAGCGCCTGCGCGCCACCCTGGCACCCACAACGCCGTCGTACCGTTCCAGACCACCATCAACAGGGCGGCGTGAGTCAACCCAAACGCGGCGAGCCGGGTAAAGGAGACAATGTTGGAACCCAGCCGGATGATCGTGTCCATGAGTTCGATGAATGCTTGGACGACGGCGGTACCCCCGCCTCCGGCTTCAACGTACAGGCCAATGAAAATGAAGACGAGTGAGCCAGAACTAAGCACGATTGAGGTGGCGGTCAAGATTCCGATGCCCGCGGCGAGCCCCCAAACGAGGAGCCCCACGGATAGGAACAACAGTGAACCTGCAGCACCGGAGCGGGCATAGAGCGCCAAGCCCCAGCCTCCCTCCCGTACACGGTTGATGGTGCCGACGGCGTAAGCTCCGGCAAGCAGGAAAGCCCCGACACCCAGGCCTGCCAACAGAAGTGGCACCGGGTTGGCTAGAGGTTCCAGCCACAGCACAGGAACCAGTCCTGTGGGACCGAAGGCCTCCCCGTATAGTGCTCCGAAAACCATGGCGGCCATCCCGGAGGCACTCACAAAAAGCCAGGCCCTTTTTAGGGAAGCAAGTTTTTTGATGCGCCCGCTGCGCAACACTAAACCGCAGGCCAGCAACATCGCCCCATGTCCGACGTCGCCGAACATTATTCCGAACATCAGGACATAGGCCAGTGCCGCGAGGCGTGAAGGGTCAAGGTCCGCGTACGGCACTGTCCCGTACGTGTCCACGAGTGTCCGAGACATTCCTTCACGGCTGCTTCCACCGAACAACGTGGGAGGTTGGATCCACCTCGGCCCGGGCAGCGGAACAACTGCGGCACCCAGCGGGGCTAGTGCTTCGGTGAGTGCGGGAATCCCGTGTTGCGGAGTCCAGCCCACCAACGCTGCCGTGGGCCCGTTGACGACGGCGGCCGCCGCGGCCTTGTCCACTTCCCCGCTGCCATTGCCGGGCTCGTAGGGTAGGTCCAGTTCCACCTGCGCGTTGCGGGCAATTTCCATGAGCATGCTCGCCCTGTCCTGTTCCGCCACCACTAGGGCTACCCGCTGCATCCGGGCTGGCGCCAGCGATTCACGCGGCCTCATCAAGCACCTCGCTTGAGCCGGCACCGGCGGCAGCCGCTGCGAGGGCGGCCCGCACGCGCCACGCATCCATCGACAGGACAGCAATAGCCCCCAGCACAACGTCAGGTCCGGGTCTGGAGTGGCGCAGGAGCCGGAATCCATCCGACTCCACAGCGGTATGCGCACGGGCCTCCGCGCGCCAAAGTTCAGTCGGCGAGTCAATATCGCCGACTATTTTTTGCAGCGACGGCGGCAGCGCTGTGCGAAAGTTGCTGATGCTGTCTGCGCTTTCCCATGACCGGCCAAGAACAGGGCGTAACAAGTTCAGAAGCGCTCGTTCCGGAAGAACGCCGTCAACCGTAAGACTCCGTGCAGCAGTAAGGACACACACGGCGCCGCACCACGACTGCGCCGGGGGTGCGATGACGGCCAGCCTGCGCACCCAGGCCACGGTCAACGCGGGCCGTAGCGGTCCCCGCCCACCGCCATCGGCACCCTTCCAAGGCGAGGTGCGCAGGATTGTGGCGAGTTCCTCACGTGAACCAGCCGAACTGAGGCGATGCCAGGCGGTCGCCAGCGTACCCAGACGATAGGGCTCAGGAGCTGGTGGGCCGCCGTCGAGCTGGTGGGCTAAAGCCACAATGTTCTCAATTTCAAAAATGCCCGCCGCGGCCCGGGCGAGTGCGGTGCCGGAGGCTGGAAGCCAGCCAGCAAGCACTCGAAGCTGCCACAAGCAGGCCTCCTGAACGGCGCGTTCAGCGACGAAAAGACTTGACACGCCGTGGAGTCGTTCCGCATAGCTTGACTCTTGCAGTGAGGAGAGTGCAGCATCCAAGGTAGGTTCTGTGGCCAGTGTACGGCTGGTACCAGCCCCCACACGGCGCTGCGCCATGGATCGGGCCCGAACGGATGCCGCAACCCAGCCCGCCTCCATTACCGTCCAGCTTTCCGTGGGCTGAGCAGGGTGTCGATGACCTTGGCGACGACGGCGGGAATCCTGGCTAATCCGGACTCTTCCAGAGCATTGGCCTCCAGGGCAGCCTGGTCCATAGCCCGCGAATCCCTCTCCTGGGCCTCACGTTGAACCTGGGCGGCCGCTTCGGCGCGTGCCGCACTGGCATCGAGTCGAGCTTGGGACACCATGGCCGCTGCTTGGGTCCGTGCCGCCGCTACGTCATGTTCGGCTTGGCGACGAGCCTCCTCGACCAGCAATTCACCCGCTTTGACATCGGCGGCCAAGGCTGCGAACACAGGCGTCAATTCCATCGCGGGGCCCTGGTCGTCAACGGCTGGGACACCTGACGGGCCAGCCGGGCCTGGCGCACCCACAGGCCTGAAACGGTCAAGAATACTCAATCGCGCCACGACGACCTCCATCGGAATGTCTCTGGGGCCCAGTGTAGGCGCCATTTCGGTCCAGCGCACTGCTGTCATGGCCTCTCAATGCCCACACTGTTGTGCCCCGATTACTGGTCTTGGACCGTTCCTGTGCTGCAGCGGCCTGGCCGTGGACGCTGCAGGACAATGAATCGAAAGGTGGGTCACGTTTCTCGGGTCCTTTGGCTATCTACTGCGCTGAACTTAGCCGTAGCGATTCCGCCCGTTAGACCATCCTGGGAAGGCTACCAGTTCGACTCCCAGCGCTGGCCTGAGAGTTGTGAACGTGCGAGGCCGGACACCGACGCCGTGTTGGAGACTCCCCCTTGGCAGATACGCGAATCTGGCTCAACCGTCAGTCACCTCAATTAGTTTCGAGTGCTCTGGCAACCATTTCCGCTTCGAGGCGCTCGACGTCGTCCCGGCAACACAGTTCTGTTGCCGGGGACATCACCGCGGCACTTCCCGCGGCGACTGCTGTTCTCAATGCCGCCTCAGCCGTGTTTCCCTGTGCGAGCCGCAGAACAAATGCGGCCAGAAAGCTGTCCCCGGCTCCGACGGTGCTGACCACCTTCACCGACGGCGTCGGTAACCGGATGACGCTGGCCTTGGAGGCAAGCACGGCCCCGGCTTCTCCGAGTGTCAGCGCGGCGTAGTCTGCGCGCCCTTCTGCAATCAGTGATGAAGCCGCGTCGATTTGGCTCTGTTCGCTGTCAAGGGCCGCGCCGACATGTTCAGCCAGTTCCCGCCGGCTGGGTTTGACCAGGAAGACTCCTTCAGCGAGGGCTTCTGTAAGTGCCGGCCCAGAGGTGTCCACCACGCACCGCACATCGGCCTCTCGTGCCAGCCGCGCGACTCGGGCATAAAAGTCCTCCGGTACCCCCGGCGGCAGACTACCGCTGGCAACCACATATCCACCTGCTCGGATGGACCGGCCAACAATCTTCAGGCAGGTGCGCCACTCCCCTTCACTGAGCTCGGGACCTTCCAAGACGAATCGGAATTGATTCCCCGTCGAGTTCTCATCAACCGTGACGTCTTGCCGGGTTATCCCACCGACTGCTGCCACCAAAACAGGGATCCCTTCAGCTTCCATCAACCGGCGATAGGTGTCTCCGGTGGTACCGCCTGCGGTGAACACAGCCAAGGCTTGACCGCCAAGCCGTTGTATCACCCGGGCTACGTTTGCCCCACCACCTCCCGGATCGAGGCTGCTACGGCCGCACCGGAGCTTGTGACCACTGTAGACGAGGTCTGTTGAAGTGCTAACGTCCAGTGCGGGGTTCATGGTGAGAGTGAGGATTGGTTTGGAGCTCCACAAGGAAGAGGCTTCCGTGAGTCCCATCCTTGGCGAGCTGACCAACTGTGAATCGACCGATTCCATGGCTTAACTGGTACCCCCAGGATTCGTTTCCGTCCTACTGCGTTGCAGGCCCGGACTGCGCAAAAGACAGCTCTGCTTAGTGGATAGAAGCATAGGACACTAAAGCAATGACGTCCATGCGTGTTCCAGCGCCTTCATCTGGGCTGGCAACGAGCAGCGCATGTTTCGCAGAGATGACGTCTTGTCCAATAGCCAACCTCAGGAAGACGAATACGGCGACGCCTGGACGTCCACACCAGCCCTCGGCGCAAGGATTGCCACTAGACTTCCACTTCCGAAGGCAGCCTGGTGAAACACCGGATGGTTATACCGAGAAATCCGCGTAGGCACGTGATTGCAGCAGCCATGCCTCACAGCAATCCCGAGGCCTGCCTATCAAGGATAGCCGCCAGCCTGACCAAGGAGAGCGTCGAGGAACGCCTCAACCAGCGTGAAGCCCAGTCCACGGGCCAGCCCGTGGACATCGTCGCTACTCGGGACCGCGCCCGTGCTAAGAATGAGACGACGTGATTCGAAGCGAACCACATGGACCGTCGAAGTGCTTCCAGAATCCGGCGAGTTAGCGGTTTGACCAGCGTTCCGGCATAAGGCAAGGGCGGCGCGGATCGCTGTCCGCCAGCCAGCTACCTTTGCCCTATTGGGGAAAGGGTGCCAGCCATTGCATGTTCTAACGTTTCCAACGCCCTGGCATCCGGGGATGGGGTGACGATTGAGACTCTAACAACCGCCGAGTCGGTTCGCTGTGACCTTGAGATCTTGGCGACGTGAGTGGCTGGCTGTTCCTTGAGGCATCGTTGCGCGGCTCCTTTGCTGATACTCCAGGGTCTGCAGGTTGGGACGCTGCCAGCGGAGCCCTCATGCGATTAGCAGTCTGATGGATTCTGGGTAGCCACTTTTGGATCTTGTCATTGCGTCTTTGTCTGGCGGCCTTCGTCATCCCGGACACCCAATCGGAGTCGGCGAAACAGGACTGTTGCGGCGTCGGCTACGGTTCCTGATGTGATTAGCGGGGGCTTAACGTGTGGTCAGTCACTGATGTGGGCTGTGCCGGCGAGTGTGTGCATGAGGTCATCGACCATTTGTATGTGGTGGTTACCGTTTCTCGCTTGGTGCAGTGCCCGGCGCAGGATCTTGTGACGAAGCTTCTCGTGCCCGGAAAGCCGTTGCTACCCGACCCCGCAGGTGCCCCACTTCGCACGGCACACGGTCAGCGCATCCTTCTCCACCACCACACCGGAAATGTTCGTTCCATCGCAACGAATACGACCCTCTTATGGTTCGTAGTTAATACGGGCCAAGGAAATAATGCTTTTGACACATACGTCCTAGCCACGGGTAACCGGAACTGCGAGACTGGTGCCGAGGAGAGGAATGCCGGGTCATGGCGGACATACACAAGGTGAGGGCGGGCCGCATCTACGAAGGCAGGGCGCACGGGGAGGGTTCCCGGGTGCTGGTAGACCGTATCTGGTCACACGGCCTGAGCAGGGAAAAAGCGAATCTGGATGAGTGGTGCAAGACGGTGTTTTTCTCAACACGGTTGCGCAAGTGGTACGGCCACGATCCGGAACGCCTCGAAGACTTCGGCCGCCGGTACCGGAGCGAAAGTGAAGAGCCTCAAGGCGCCGGGTCCCTTGAACACCTGCGGGCCTTGGCTGATCCGGTCCAAAACAATCCGGCGTCCGCGTGATTTCGCATCCAGCGTTCAGTTGCGAGGCATGGTGCCTGCGTGAGACGGATCTGGATCTGGACGTGCTGGCGCAGAGCGAATCCTTGTTTGCGCTCTCCAACGGCCATATCGGCTGGCGGGGCAACTTGGATGAGGGTGCACCGTACGAGCTGCCGGGTTCCTACCTCAACGGTGTCCACGAGTTGCGCCCACTGCCCTATGCGGAGGCCGGCTACGGTTACCCAGAGTCCGGCCAGACCATGATTAATGTGGCCAACGGCAAGCTGATCCGGCTTTTGGTGGACGATGAACCCTTCGATGTGCGTTACGGCACGCTCCACAGCCACGAACGAGTCCTTGACTTTGCTGCCGGTGTACTGCGGCGCAATGCGCTTTGGACCTCACCAGCAGGGCGGACCGTCCACGTATCATCAACCCGGCTCGTGTCACTGGTCCAACGTTCCGTCGCTGCCATCGAGTATCAAATTGAGGCAGTCGACGGCCCGGTTCGCTTGGTGATCCAGTCAGAGTTGGTCGTCAACGAGCCGTTGCCTCCCGGCAGTGAAGACCCCCGTGCAGCGGCCGTGCTGGAGTCACCGTTGCGCTCGCAGATGCACGCCAGCGACGGCATGCGAGTAGAGCTGGTACACAGGACCGAGCTCAGCAACCTTTTGGTGGCTGCAGCCATGGATCATCTGGTGGATGGGCCAGACTCCATGCAGGTGCTGAGCGAGAGCTTCACCGATATGGGCAGGGTCAGCATGACGGTCATTTTGGAGCCGGGGCAGCGGCTGCGGTTCGTCAAATTCGTCACTTATGGCTGGTCCGCGGAACGAACCCGCCAAGAGCTTGGCGACCAGGTGGACGCCGCCCTGACGGGGGCACACCAGAGCGGTTGGGAGGGACTACTGGCCGAACAGCGGACCTATCTGGATGATTTCTGGGCCCGGGCCGACGTCGAAGTGGATGGCGATGCCGAGATCCAACAGGCTGTCCGGTTCGCGTTGTTCCACGTCTTGCAGGCAGGGGCCCGGGCCGAGCGCCGGGCTATCCCCGCCAAGGGCCTGACAGGGACCGGGTACGGTGGGCACGCCTTTTGGGACACGGAGACTTTTGTTCTTCCTGTCCTGACATACACCGTCCCCACAGCTGCTGCTTATGCCTTGGCCTGGAGGCATTCGACCCTGCAGCCCGCGCTTGATAGGGCAGCCCAGCTCGGTATGAAAGGGGCAGCTTTTCCCTGGCGCACCATCACAGGAGCGGAATGCTCCAGCTACTGGCCGGCGGGAACTGCAGCCTTCCACGTGGGTGCCGACATTGCCGACGCACTCGTCCGTTATATGAACGCCACCGGGGACACTGACTTCGAGGCGAAGATTGGTTTGGAGTTGCTGATGCAGACCGCACGGTTCTGGCAATCCCTAGGCCACCACGATGCCCAAGGCCGATTCTGCATCGACGGGGTTACCGGTCCCGATGAGTACAGTGCCGTCGCGGATAACAACATCTATACCAACTTGATGGCCCAGCACAATCTGGTCTCCGCCGTCGAGGTTGCCAAGAGAAATCCGGACCGGGCCCGTGAACTGGGCATTGACGAGGAGGAGATGGCCGCGTGGGGCGACGCCGCGCGGGACATGATGGTCCCCTACGACGACGTCCTCGGGGTGCATCCGCAAGCAGATGGCTTCACGGCGCACCAGGAGTGGGATTTTGCCGGTACCAGCGCCGAAGAATACCCGCTGCTGCTGCACTTCCCGTATTTCGACCTCTACCGCAAGCAGGTGGTGAAACAGGCAGACCTGGTCCTTGCCATGCACCTGAGCGGGGATGCCTTTACCGCGGAACAAAAGGCCGCGAACTTCCGCTATTACGAACGCCTCACCGTGCGCGACTCTTCGCTGTCCGCATGTACTCAATCCGTGATGGCCGCCGAAGTAGGTCATTTGAGCTTGGCCTATGACTATCTTGCCGAGGCAGCTTTGATGGATCTGGAAAATCTTGAACACAACACTCGCGACGGCGTGCACATCGCATCGCTGGCTGGCACGTGGATTGCCCTGGTTGCCGGTCTGGGCGGTATGCGTGAACGAGGTGGCACGCTACGTTTTGCCCCGCGCCTACCCGAGGGCCTGACTCGGGTGTGCTTTCGCGTCCTGTTTCAGGGGCGGTGCCTGCAGGTCGAAACCATCCCTGGCTGCACGATTTACCAGCTGTTGGAAGGTACAGCCTTGGAGATATTCCATTTTGGTGAGCCCGTCATCGTGAAAAAAGAGCCGACGTCGTGCCCCACACCGGCGTTGGTGCTGGCACCAGAAGAAGCCAAACGGCCCACCCAGCCGGCGGGTCGCGAACCTCTCCTGCGCAGTGGACGCCGCAGGATCCGCACAGCGAAGGACTTACCATGAGTAACCTGCACCACCCCGGTGGCGGACACCCTGCTGTGGACATTGCCGCCTATGACGCTTGGCTCTTTGACCTCGACGGTGTTCTGACGAAGACCGCTTCGGTGCACGCCGCTGCCTGGAAGCAGGCTTTTGACGAATTCCTCCACGAAGAGGGTGCCCGGCTCGGAAAGTCCTTCAGCCCGTTCGATCCGGGCGCTGACTACCAGCGCTACGTTGACGGAGAACCACGCGCCGACGGGGTGCGAAATTTCTTAGCCGCACGAGGTATCACCCTGGCCGAAGGAACGGATGGGGATGCTGCTGACGCCCACACGGTCATAGGCCTCGGAAACCGTAAGAACGTGCTGCTTCTGCACGCCCTTAAAACCAGTGGCATCGAAAGTTACGCCGGCGCCGTGGCGCTGGTGAAGGCCCTGCATGCCCAAGGAACACCCACTGCTGTGGTCTCCGCCAGTGAGAACACAGCAGCGGCGCTTGACGCTGCGGGGATAGCCGAACTTTTCAACGCCCGTGTTGACGGCCAGGTGGTCAAGGAACGCAATCTGGCAGGCAAGCCCGCACCGGACAGTTACCTTGAAGGTGCCAGGTTGCTGGGTGTGGATCCTGCCAAGGCCGTGGTCATCGAAGACGCCTTGGCGGGGGTAGAGGCAGGCAAAGCCGGCCACTTTGCTCTGGTGATTGGAGTCAATCATCACGACACCGACGGCACCCACGACTATGCCGACCAATTACGGCGACACGGTGCCGATGTTGTCCTTGCTGATCTGGCCGATCTACTGCTTGATCCGGATGCAGCTCCGGTCAAAGACGGCGAAAAGCCCGCTCTAGCCAGACCGGTTGGACGGGGCAAGAATGGAGTAATGGACTACACAGCGAAGGTTGCATCCGCCGTCATCGTCGTCGCCGAATTGGAACGCTCTCTGAGTTTTTATCAGGACGTCTTCGGCTGCACTCTCGCCCTGCGCCACGGCAACGGAGCGCTGATATTATCTCCGGATGGTTTCGAGATTTATCTGGTGGCCAAAGGTAGCCGCAAGGGACACCCCACGGGTGGCATTGGCGAGCAACACCTGATGTGGGCCACCGATAGTGCCCAGGCTCTGACTCACTTCGAGCAGGTATTAAAGGACCGCGGCGCCTACACCTACACGCATACCAGCGCAGGGGTGACGTTCGTTGAGGGCCACGACCCGGACGGCACTCGCGTGGTCATCGCCCACCCTAGCCCACAGCAACAGCCCCGTTCCGTGTTCGACAGCCGGCTTTACAACTAACCCCGAACACACGACGACGCCATACGCAAGGATCTAATGTGCGCTCCGTGTTCCAGTCGGGGCCAGTGTTCTAGGTGGGGACCGGTTCGAGTTTTCTTGCAGCACCAGCGAGCTCTCACCGGATCTTGTGACCGCCCCCAGCAGCTAGTGCAACGGCAGGATCAAGCACCTTGTACGCGAGGAGCTTGACACGGTCGCTGAGCAACGCCCATAGGATGGCGTAACCCCAGACGAAGGCCGCCCACCCCCATCCCAGCGGTGTCATAAACAGTCCGAACACGGCAATGAGCGTGGCAATTACTTGGGTCCCCAACACGGCGAACAGCAGGATGCGGGCCGGCCGGATGGACCAGAACGGGCCGCGTGTTCGAGTCAGGAAAATGGTTAGGTGACCGGCCACCGAGAGCATCAGATACATCATGGTCTGCAGCTGGGGACGGCCGATGCCGAAGACCCGATCGCCAAGGTAGAACAGGCCAAAGGCGGCGATCGGGCCGAGCACACCCAGCACTGTCGCTATCCCCAGCACCACGCGCATATTCCACGCTTCTGGCTGGCTGCGGTAGCGGACGTTGTCGTAGGCGATCGAGAGGATCGCGCCGTCGTTTAGCAGTGCGAGCATCACGATCATGATCGCGGTGACCGGGTAGAAGTTGAACACAAGGATGGTGAGGGTAACGAAGAGCAACACGCGCAGCGTCTCGGCAATGCGGTACATGGCGTAGGAATTCATCCGCTGAAAAATCCGCCGGCTGATCTTGATCGCATCGATGATCACCGACAGGCCCGGGGTGAGCAGCACAATCGCGGCCGCAGCACGGGCGGCATCGGTGGCACCGGACACCGCAATGCCACAGTCCGCCTTCTTGAGGGCCGGGGCGTCGTTGACCCCGTCGCCTGTCATGCCGACGATGTGGCCGCGCTGCTGCAGGACCTCGACAATGTGGTATTTGTGTTCCGGGAAGACTTGGGCGAAACCGTCGGCCTTTTCAATGGACTCGGCAGTTGCGGCGCTTTCCGTCTTCTGCACCTCCCCCAGGCCGGCGGCGTCGAGAATGTTGGCGCCCAAACCGACCTTGACGGCGGTTTCCCTGGCGATTGCCAACGCATCCCCGGTCACCATCTTCACTTCCACACCCATTTCACGGGCGGTGGCAATGGTGGCCGCAGCATCCTCACGCGGAGGATCAAACAGCGGCAGGACGCCCAGAAAGCGCCAGTCACCCGTCGGGCCGGTGCGGGCCACGCCGAGGGAACGGTACCCGCGGGTGGCGAAATCGTTGACCGCCGCATCGACGGCGGATTTCACGGCGGAGGCGTCAGTAGCCAGGGCCAGCATCACCTGCGGCGCCCCCTTGCTGACCTTGAACGTGGGCTGCTCTGTTCCTGTACCGGCCCCTTTTTCCGTGACGGTGGCCTCGGTGCGCTTGCTGACCGGGTCGAAGGGCTGATAGCCCGTCACGGTGTATCCGTGCAGTGCGTCAGGGTCGCTGAGCCCGCCGAGGATAGCGAGATCTATGGGGTCGTCGTTGTCTGCACGGGAGGCCAACGCCCCGGCAATGATCACCTCTGCGGCCGTGACACCATCGGTGCAGAACGGGTCCCCCAGTGTCAGTGAGTTTTGGGTCAGCGTTCCTGTCTTGTCGGAGCAGAGAACGTCGACGCCGGCGAGTTCCTCAATCGCCACAAGCCTGGAGACGACGGCCTGTTTCGTGGCAAGGATCCGGGCACCAACAGCCATGGTAACTGACAGCACCGTGGGCATGGCGACAGGGATCGCCGCAATCGTCAGCACCAGGGCGAACTGCAGCGTGGTCAGCAGCGGGTCATGGCGCAGCAGCGACACGACGATGATCACAGTAACGAACACGGCAGCGAGAATGATGAGGTAGTTGCCGATTTTCAGCACGGCCTTTTGGAAGTGGCTGACCGTGTGCGCACCCTGCACCAGTTCCGCCGTTGCGCCGAAGTAGGTGTTGGCGCCCGTTGCGTAGACTAAACCGTCAATCTCGCCGCGGCGGACAATCGAGCCTGAATACACTGGATCGCCAGGGGCACAGGTGAGCGGCAGCGATTCCCCGGTCAGTGCGGATTGGTCAACCTCAATCTCATCGCCCTCGAAAAGACGCGCATCGGCGGGAATGATATCGCCGAGCCGAAGCCTGATGACGTCTCCCGGAACCAGCTCCCGGGCGGCCGGGGTGACCCACGTTCCGTCGCGTCGGACGCGCGCTGTGACTGCCAGCTTCGCCCTTAATGCCTCGATGGCATTGCCAGCCTGGCGCTCCTCACTCCAGCCCACAAGGGCGTTAGCCAGCAGTAGCACCAAGATGATAAAGAAATCCGGCCAGTGCCCCACCACGGCGGACAGGATGACGGCGGCCTCAATCATCCAGGGGATCGGGCCCCAGAAGTATGACAAAAACTTCAGCAGCGCATTCGCGTGGTGCTCGGCGATCTCGTTTGGACCGTACTGAATCAGCCGCTTCGCAGCTTCCACCTGGTGCAGCCCCTCCGGCGATGTTCCCAGCTGGTGCTGCACTTCCTGCATGGGCAGCGTCTTCAAGCTCTCCGCGGTCGCGGCATCGCTCCCGGGGACAGGTCTCCCCGGATTGGCGGCCGCCGGTTTCTTACTGGCCATGACATGCCCCGTCCGGGTCCCAGGTCCAGTTGCGGATCTCCGGCAGATCCGCACCGTGTTGGTTGATGTAAAGGCTGTGCTCGATGAGCTTGTTGGCCATCTCCTGCTTGAGGTAGTCCGCTTTAGCCCCGAGCTGGGGCAGCCTGTCGATGACGTCTTGGACCAGGTGGAAGCGGTCGAGCCGGTTTTGCACGCGCATGTCAAAGGGCGTGGTGATGGTGCCTTCCTCGTTGTAGCCGCGCACGTGCAGGTTGTGGTTTCTGCGCCGGTACGTCAGGCGGTGGATCAGGGATGGGTATCCGTGGAACGCGAAGATGATGTGCTTGTCGCGGGTGAACAACGAGTCGTAGTCTGCGTCGGAGAGCCCGTGGGGGTGTTCGCTGGCTGATTGGAGCTTCATCAGGTCCACCACATTGACCACCCTGACCTTAAGCTCGGGCAGGTGCTCGCGCAGGATCGAGACGGCGGCCAGCACCTCAAGGGTAGGGGTGTCACCGCAGCAGGCCATGACGACGTCGGGCTCGGCGCCACGGTCGTTGCCGGCCCACTCCCAGATCCCGATTCCCTGGGTGCAGTGGATCTCGGCATCGTCCATGGAAAGCCATTGGGGCATATCGCGTTTGCCAGCGACGATGACGTTGACGTAGTGGCGGCTTCGCAGGCAGTGGTCGGCGACGGTGAGGAGGCAATTCGCATCCGGTGGGAGGTACACCCGGACAATGTCCGCCTTCTTGTTCACCACATGGTCAAGGAAGCCGGGATCCTGATGGGTGAAACCGTTGTGGTCCTGCTGCCACACGTGGGAGGCAAGCAGGTAGTTCAACGAGGCGATGTCACGGCGCCACGGCAGTCCCTTGGTGATTTTCAGCCATTTGGCATGCTGGTTGAACATTGAGTCGACAATGTGAATGAAAGCCTCATAGCAGTTGAACAGGCCGTGGCGGCCCGTCAGCAGATAGCCTTCCAGCCAGCCCTGGCACTGATGCTCAGAGAGCATCGAGTCCAGCACCAAACCGGACGGGGCCAAAAACTCATCGCCCTCGATCGTGCGGGCCTCCCATTGGCGGTCGGTGACCTCGAATACGGCGCCCAGCTGGTTGGACAATGTCTCATCCGGACCGAAGAGACGGAAGTTGCGCCGTTCCGCATTCAGCGCGATCACCTCACGCAGGAAATTCCCCAGCACAAGAGTGTCCTTGGCCTCGACGGCTCCGGGTGCGGCCACGGCGACGGCGTGCGTGCGGAAGTCGGGCATGCGCAGGTCCCGCAGCAGCAGCCCGCCGTTGGTGTGCGGGTTCGAACCCATCCGCCGTTCCCCGGACGGGGCCAACGCTTCCAGTTCGGGCAGCAGCCGCCCGTCCGCGTCGAACAGTTCCTCGGGCTTGTAGCTGCGCATCCACGCCTCCAACTGGCTGACGTGACCTGGGTGGCCATCGTCCACAAGCAATGGCACTTGGTGCGAGCGGAACGTGCCCTCGATCTTCAGGCCGTCAACCACCTTGGGCCCTGTCCACCCTTTGGGGGATCGCAGCACAATCATGGGCCAGCGCGGCCTGGTGGTACTACCACCGGTACGGGCGTCGGCTTGAATGGTAAGAATGTCCTCAATGGCCGAATCCAGCACGGAGGCCATCCGCTGGTGCATCTGCTCCGGATCGCTGCCTTCGACATAGCGCGGGTCCCACCCGCAGCCATGCAGGAACGCATCAAGTTCCTCGCGCTCGATCCGGGCCAGCACGGCGGGGTTGCTGATCTTGTATCCGTTCAGGTGCAGGATGGGCAGAACTGCCCCGTCGCTGACAGGGTTAAGGAACTTCGTGGACTGCCACGATGTGGCCAACGGCCCTGTTTCGGCCTCCCCATCTCCAACCACGCACGCGACCACCAGACTCGGATTATCGAACACGGCCCCGAACGCATGGCTGAGCGAGTAGCCCAGCTCCCCTCCCTCATGGATCGAGCCCGGAGTGGTCGGTGCCACGTGGCTTGAAATGCCTCCCGGGAACGAGAACTGCTTGAACAGTTTCATCATGCCAGCCTCGTCCTGGCTGACGTCAGGGTAGATCTCCGAATAGCTGCCCTCCAGGTAGGTGTTGGCCACCAATGCCGGTCCGCCATGCCCGGGCCCGGAAACGTAGAACATGTCCAACCCGTACTTCGCGATCGCCCGGTTCAAATGCACGTAGATGAAGTTCTGTCCTGGTGTGGTGCCCCAATGCCCCACCACCAGCGGTTTCACATCCGAGAGCGCCAGCGGGCGCTTGAGCAGCGGATTGTCATAGAGATAGAGCTGTCCGACCGACAGGTAGTTCGCCGCCCTCCAATAGGCATCCATGCGGTGCAGCAGTTCCTGACTCAACGGGGGCCCCGGCAGCGGGGCGGTTGCGCAGACATCGGTGTTGTTGGTCATGGCTTGATCCCTTGTCATTGTTGGGTGCGCAGGGCGGGAAGAACACTGTCGTGTTCTTGTCGACGCCGATTTCGATCAGGGATTGCAGGTTGCGCAACTGCAACGCAAACGGGTGGGCCATTATGCGCTTCATGCTGTCCGCCAGCTGGAGGTCTTTGAGCTCCACGCCGGTGACCTCCACACCCCAATCCACTGTCCTGACATCGAGGCTTTCTCGAATGTCCACGCTGACGTTCTCACGGATGATGATGCCCTGCCACTGGATCGGCATAGTGATGATCCGCAAGTGGACGTTGGGCATCCGGTCGGGCCGGAACAACACACCCATCTCGTACCCTGTGAGAACACGGATCGAGAGTTTGAGCGCAATCAGCGCCAGAATCACGACCACCACAATATGGGCCACAATGACGGTCATGACAAGTCCCTAGGAATCGGGCTCAATTCTCAAGGAACCAAGCCATAAAGTGTTAATTTCGCTGGCAGATCCGGGTCAGCTGGGGCCGGCGGTCAATGCTCAGAGAGACTTGGAACCGGTTCACGGTTGGCATGTGTGGATCGGTCGGAGCCGGTTCAGCCATGTGCTGCGTCTGGGTCAGCGCTCCCGTCTCGGCTGAAAAACCGTCCACTTGCATCCGAATCGACGGCGTCGCGATCATGACTGTTCGCGTTCAAAATACCGTCGATACGGTTCATCCTACGCCCGTGTGACGCACCTGCGAGAAGATAGTTTTACCGTGTGGCGCCATTGGCAACTTCCCGCCCTACTGCCCATACTGAGGGGTATGAGCAGACCTGCAGACAACACTAATTGCCACGGTGGCGCCGATGATGCGCAGCCACGGGCATGAACACCCACCTTGAGCGATTGGCCCAGGTCGCAGAGATACTTGGTCGCCACGGACTAGGATCCCTCGTGGCCGCCACCGGGGTGGACCGTTGGCGGGTGGCACAGGCCGTGGGCTCAAAACCCCAAATCACGAACCCCCACCGCATCAGGCTTGCATTGGAAGAGCTCGGCCCCGTGTTCATCAAGCTCGGTCAGATGCTCTCCACCCGCCCGGATCTGCTGCCCCCGGGCTACCTCACCGAGCTCTCCAAACTTCAAGACGGTGCACCACCTGTGGCAGTGGACGCTGTCCGCGCTGTCATCCAGCAGGAATTGGGCGCCGCGCCGGAACAACTGTTCGCCACGTTCGACGACGCACCCTTGGCCAGCGCTTCGATCGGCCAGGCCCATGCGGCGAGACTTTTCGACGGCACCGAAGTTGTTGTCAAGGTTCGCCGCCCGGGTGTTGTGGCACGGATCAACGAGGACCTGGAGATATTACAGAACCTAGCCACCTACGCGAACCGTACGTGGCCGGCTGCTGCTGACTTCAATTTCAGCGGCATCGCGGCTGACTTCGCAGCCACCCTGCGCGCTGAACTTGACTACCTGCAAGAAGGCCGCAACGCGGAACGTTTTGCGGCGAATTTTGCTGCTGACCCGGGCATCCACATTCCCAGGATCTTTTGGGAGACAACGAGTTCTCGGGTACTCACCATCGAGAGGATCCGCGGCATCAAGGTCGACGACGTCGAAGGGCTGATTGAGGCGGGGATCGACACGCATGACCTTGCCGACCGGGCAGCCCGGGCCGCTGCCAAAATGATCTTTGAAGATGGCTTCTTTCACGCGGACCCGCACCCCGGCAATTTGTTTGTCGAAACGTCGGGCACCATTGGCCTCATTGATTTTGGCATGGTCGGGGAAGTGCGTGCACCTCTGCGTGAGCAGTTGGCCAAACTACTGCAGGCACTCACCACCAACAACCCCGACCGGATCAGTAGTGCGCTGCTGAACCTTTCTACTGCTCCGCCCACCGCAGACCGCGCTGCGCTACGCTACGACGCAACCGTATTTGTCCAGATGTACCAGGACAAAAAATTAGGTGAGCTCGAAATCGGCCCGCTGGTGGTCCAGCTGCTGGCGATCTTGCGCAACCACCGTCTTCAGCTGCCTCGTGAAATGGCCTTGCTGGCCAAGATGCTGCTCATGACGGAGGGCATGGGGGCCCGCTTAAATCCTGACTTCAGCCTCGGCAACGTCCTGAAGCCCTATGCCAAGCACATGGCACTGGAGCGTTTTGAACCCCGGAATCTGGCCCAGGCATTCTCCCGGTTGGGGTTGACGGTGGCCGAGCTCGGCCTGGACCTGCCGGAGAAATTGGAGCGGCTGGCTGGACGCATGGACGACGGCGTCGAAGTCCGTCTGCGTGCCTCCGAGTTGGAGCCGATGGTGGCCCGTGTTGAACAGATTGGCAACCGACTGGTTGCCGGGATGGTTGCCGCCGCTTTCATCCGAGGCATCGGGGATGTGGCAACGGCGGATAGCGAGCGGTTGACAAAGTGGGGGAAACCGCTCCTTGCCGGCGCTGTTGGTGCAGTGGGGGCGTTGAGCACCTATTTGGCATGGACGGGGCGGCACCGACGGGGCGGTGGACGAAGATGATGATTCTCGATTTCCCTACCCTGACACCGGCTTGAGTCCTTCCGACGGGCGGCCTGAACCGGTTGTAGAGGGTTCCGAGGAACCTAGACTTCCCACACGCGGGGCCCCCACACCCCCGGCAGTGGTTCACGGTCGCATCCCCCGGTGGCTTTTGGTGACTGCGTCCGTCATCATCCATGGCGCTTCCGTGTGGTGGATCATCCTGCCGCAATATTCCAATGCCGTGCCGACACTGGGTTCCCTTGAACAGCTATCCGTGTATCTGGTACTACTGGCGGTCGGTCTTGAGCTTGCCTCCTTTCTTGCCTATTCCGCACTCAGCGCCTCCGTCCTGGGCGCCGGACGCCCGAGCTACTTCACCCTTCTTCGCATCGATTCATCCGACGTTGGCGTCAGCCATGTGGTGCCCGGGGCGGGGCGGCGGCAGTCCGGTACCGCTTGTTGCAACGCGCAGGAGTCCCCCGGAAAAAGCCCTGAGCGCTGCGGCCATCCAAATTTCCGGTTCCAATCTCGTGTTGGCGACACTCTTTGCCGCGGGACTGCTACTGTCCCTCACCACCATCTCTGCCAATATGTACTACCGAACTGACTCCGTCCTCGCACTTGTTGCTCTCCTTGCCTCGGGCGTCGGAATGTGGTTCCTGACCCGCCACACACCGCGGACAATTAATAAGTGGCCGCGGTCCATCGCGCGGCGTATCCCGCCGGTGAATGAGGACTGGATCGAGACCTTCCTTGGCACGATGGCCGAACGACTCCTCCACCTCGTCAAGAGCCCCGCAGGGTGGGCCTGGATATACTGCTCGCAGCCGCGAATTGGCTTCGGCACACCGGCAGGAGTAGCACTTCTGGGGGTGATCGGCTGGCGGCTGGTCCAGTTCTGGATGCACCTCCCCTCGGCGCAGCAGCGTACACGTCCCCGCGACTGGGCCTGTTCCGAAAGAAGCCCTAACTGGCCGCTGATTTCCCGCAGCACGGCTTCACAGTTTCACTGCTTGACCTGTTTCGCGGCTTCACGGCGATTTCAGCGCAGCGGCCACACTAAATCTTGCCGCACGCCGGTGAATGTGGTGGGCGCGTCCGCGGCCGCGCGCCACCGGCCGTCCTTGGGATGGGCGGGAAAAGAACCATCTCTTGGCAAATTCCACCAGCACCAGATACACCACCGTCATCGCCAGTAACGCCAGAAAGAAGGGCACGGGCAGCGGATCAAAGCCCAAGATGGCGCCCCAGGGTGAAAGCGGCAAATAGATGCCGACCGCCACAACACCCAGAGAAGCCCAGAGCAGTCCGGCGGAGGGGCGGCTGCGCAGAAACGGCACGCGCCGGGTCCTAATGGCAAAGATGATCAGGGTTTGGGTGGCGATGGACTCGATGAACCAGCCGGCCCGGAACTCCCCCGGTGCCGCCGTGAAGACGAACAGCATGAGGCCGAACGTGGCAAAGTCGAACAGTGAGCTGATCGGGCCGAACAAGAGCATGAACCGGCGGATGAACGCAATGTCCCAATGAGAGGGGGCCAGCAGCTGCTCCGCATCGACCTTGTCCCCGGGAATGGCAAGCTGGCCGGTGTCGTAGAGAAGGTTGTTGAGCAGGATTTGGCCAGGGAGCATGGGCAAGAAGCTGAGCACAACGGAGGCGGTTGCGGCGCTGAACATGTTTCCGAAGTTGCTCGAAGTTCCCATGAGGACGTACTTGATCGTGTTGGCGAAAATTCGGCGCCCTTCCCGCACTCCTTCGGCCAGGACACCAAGGTCCTTGTCCATCAGCACAATGTCGGCCGCATCCTTGGCCACGTCGGTGGCACTGTCCACGGATATGCCGACGTCGGCGTGGTGCAGCGCCAGGGCGTCGTTGACGCCGTCACCCAGAAAGGCGACAGCGCGGCCGTCCTGGCGCAACATACGGATGATGCGCGCCTTCTGTTCGGGTGAGACCCGGGCGAAAATAGTTATGTCCCGGACGGCCGTGGCCAGTTCCGGATCCGTCAGCGCCTGAACTTGGACGCCCGTCAGCGTCCCGCCGGACACCAAGCCCAGGTCCCGGCACACTTTTTCGGCAACCTTGGCGTTGTCTCCCGTGGCAATCTTGACAGCGATGCCCAAGGAAGCCAACTCCACCAGGGAGTCCTTGGCGTTGGCCTTGGGCTTGTCCAGGAAAATGAGGAAACCGGCCAGGGTCAGACTGTTCTCATCCGCTGGCTTGATCGCGGTCATGCCCACGACGGTGCGGGTAGCGACGGCGATGACCCGTGCCCCGGCGTCGTACTGTTTATCCAACTGCGCCAGCGCATGCGGCGGGATATTGGAGCACAGCTCCATGACATCCTCGGGTGAGCCCTTCGTGACAATCCTTTGGGCACCGGCCGCATCCACCACCAGAACGCTGGTCATTCGGCGCCTGTGATCGAACGGTATGATGCCGAGTCTGCGGTGGCGCCCAGCATCAAAGTCGTTGGCCTGCGGCGATTCCCAGAGAGCGGCGTCAAGGGAGTTTTGGCCCACAGTGGAGACTGTGCCGTGCGTGTAGTCAGCTTCAGTGGCGACAAGTCCCAGCGTGAAGAGCCCCTGCTCGGAAACCTCGGGCAGGATGGGCAGGGCCGCCTGGAAGCTGATACGCCCCTCGGTTAGGGTCCCGGTTTTGTCCGTGACCAGTACATCCATGTCGCCAAGATCCTCGATGCAGATGAGCCTCTTGACCAACACCTGCCGCTTGGCCAAGGCCCGGGTTCCTGCTGCGAGGCAGGTACTAACGACAGCGGGCAGCAGCTGCGGGGTGATGCCGACGGCGATGGCCAGGGAGAACAGCAGGGACTCCAGCAGGGGGCGGCCCAGCAGGAGGTTTGCAATGAAGATCAGTGTTGTCAGGCCGACGGCCACTTGCAGCAGCAGAAAGGAGAAGCGTTTCAGGCCCCGCTGGAATTCGGTTTGCGGCTGACGCTCCCCCAGACCCATGGCAATTCGACCAAACTCGGCCCGGCCTCCGGTGGCGACGACAACTCCCGCGCAGCTTCCACTCTGGACGACGGTTCCCATGAACAAGCAGCAGGAAAGGTCCGCCAGTGCCGCCTCCCCGACGATGGCTGAAGTGGTCTTTTCCGCAGGCAGGGACTCCCCCGTGAGGATGCTTTCATCGCATAACATCTCCTCGCTGGTCAGCAGCCGGATGTCCGCCGGGATGATGGCACCCAAGGCCAGCCGCACCACGTCCCCGGGCACCAAACCCACCACGTCAATTTGGCAGGCAGTGCCGTCCCGGAGGACAACAACCGTGTGAGTGACGCGGGAATGCAGTGCCTCGGCCGCGCGTTCGGCCCGGAATTCGTTGCTGAAGCCCAAGCCCACACTGACCAGCAGGATGACCCCAATGACAATCGAATTCGTCGCATCCCCGAGAAACAGGGACAGGCTGGCAGTGACAATCAAAAGGATCAGAATGGGACTGCCCAGCTGCCGGCCCAGCACTGACCATGGGCTGGCCTTGTGACTGCGCAGCGCGTTGGGTCCCACGGCAGCCAGGCGATCCTGCGCTTCACGGCTGGAAAGTCCCAGAGCGCTCGAGTCAAGTTCAGCCAGCACCTGCTCGGGCGTGTTCTGGGCCGCATCTGCGATGGACAGCAACTTTATCGGTAGGCCGTTGACGTCATGCTTTGCCAGCAGGCTCATCGTCACCGCCTTGGAATCCTTGGGCAGGGCTGGTCAATCTCTCTTGCTTCGTTTCAGTGTGCACAACCAGCACCGGGCAGGTGGCGTGTGCGGCGCAGGCCGAGCTGACAGAGCCCAGCAACAAGCCTGCGAATCCGCCGTGTCCACGTGAGCCGAGAACGAGAAGCTGCGCCGATTCAGCCAGGTCCAGCAAAACCTTCGCTGGCTGGCCGCGGACAATTTTGCTGGTCAGGCCTTCCGGTGGCGTGTCTCCGAATGCCTGAACCAGCGCTGTTTCGATGACCTGCTGTGCCGTGTATTCAGGATCCCAGTCAGAAGATGCGAAGGGGCCGTACATCGACTCAAGATGCCATGCGATAACCGCTGTGATGGTGGCCCCGAGGGTTGGTGCCAACGTGTTTGCCCATTTCAAAGCAAGAATTGATTCCGGTGAACCGTCGACTCCCACCACAACTGGCGAGCCTTCTGGGCGTGTCGATTCTTTCATGGCATGAACCGTCCTTTTAGTTCTCATACTGACTCCCGGCGGGAGCCGTGCACAGGGTCCAAAGTCTCTATCTGGCCGCACCGGCTATCTCTACCAATGGGCGTTTCCACCATCCCCAGCCCTTTCTGCGGGCCCGTTGAGGGTCTTCATGGCGAGCTGCTATCCGAGCGTTCGCAGAGCACGGTGGGCGCTTTCCACCAGAACGGAGGCACCAGCTGGAACGTCGAAGATCTCACCATCGAATTGGCCTGGCAAAGGGACCTCAGTACTGAATTCGTAACGGGAAACGCTTCTCTGGTGACCGAGCCCCACGCGTGGTGTGCGGCAGGGAGATGACCTCGAACTGCCCGTCGGCAGGAATCCTTGAGTCGCTCACAGTTCCGTACTTTGCCATTCCGTTGACGTTGGCAAGAACTAGGCTGTCGAACCGGGCCCGGGCCCCGTCGGGCCGCACTATTTCGAAGGACCGCAACCTGGGAAGCGTTAGTACCACGCCAAACAGTTCAGGCACCCGCCCCTTGCCAGAGTTTTCGATCCCGCGGGCCATGGCCGCAGTGAGTCCGAAACCAACATAGGAATGCACAAATCGCTCTTTGGTTAGGCCACCATTGTCACGGACAGTCAACTTCAACAGGTCCATCTGGCGGATGGGCCCGGCAACGATCGCGTCCACGACGGTCATGGTCGCGATGCTGCGCCGATGGTCATTGGCGTTCCCAGCCGCCAAAACGGCGCAGATCGTGGTGCTGTTGGGGACGTCCATGACGCCATTGACCACGTCGTTGAAACCACCGTCTCCGCTGACGGACACGATCAGCAGTGGCAATCCACCCGAACCCTCGCCACCAGAGCAGGACGCCAAGGACTGCTGTGCAGCGGCCCTGGCCAACTCACGCCCGTGCCCGGCATGGCTGGTGGGCAGCTGCTCGATAAGGATCTCCGGCATGCGTACGGCCAACTCCGTGCACAGCTGACGGCTCAGATAGGGCGCGACCTTCTCCGGGTTCGGTTCGAAGATCACCACGATCCTTGAGAAACGGGGCTGGCCGCCGGCTTCTAGTAGCCGGTAAACTCTTCGGTGCGGATATCGTCGTCGTCTACCCCTGCACCGTTGAGGAGGCTGCGCATGGCGGTCACCATCCTGGCTGGCCCGCAAAGATAGTAGATCGGCGCGCTCAGGTCCTGGATATGCCTGGCCAGCATCGCTGCATCGACGTACCCGGTTTCCCCGGTCCAGCCATGCCGGGATTTTCCGGCCCCGTCATAGTGGGCACGACGGTGACGTTGGCTTCGGCATCTGCCACATGGTTCAGCTCGTCCAGGAATGCTGCATCCTCGGGACGCTTGTTGGAGTAGAACAACATAATCATGTGCCCAGTCTTGTCGTGGACCGATTGCAAGATGATGCTGCGCACAGGCGTGATTTTCGATTCCGCCGGTCAGAAAAACCGCGGGCCTGTCCAGCTTGCTGTGCAGGGTAAAAGAACCGTAGGGGGCATCCAGCTCCACGTCGGTGCCCAAAGGCATGTTCTTGAGTACACGCTTGAATGCGGTGTCACGCATGCGGGTTGTGCACATCAGGTTCGGCTCATAGGGGGCGCTGGCAAGCGTGAATCCCCGGGTGTTTGCCTCCGCATCGGTCTCTGAAGGCTCAAGCAGGGTGTAGTCCGCGAATTGACCGGCTGTGTACGTGAATCCTTCAGGCTTTTCAAACTGGAACAGCATGGTCCCTTCGGCTGCTTTTTCCTTCTTCACGAGTTTTGTTCTTAGAAGTGACATGGCGCAGCACCTCAGGGTGAAGAAGTGGAATCGGAAGGTGGTTCTGGCTCCTTGTCTGGTCCTAAAAAGTGGAAGGGGAAAACCGGGTATGAATAGCCACCCATCCAGTAAGGCGAGTAGCCATAATAGCCGTAGGAGTCTTGGTGGTAGGACCGTGTGGTGACCAGCTCTGGGTCGTACGGCGGCGCCCCTGCTACCCGCTCACGGGTTTGGTCGATGTGAACCTCGCCCGGGGTGATGCCGGTGATGGCGTCAACGGGGATGAATGACTTCTTCTCGCCCATCCCTAGGAACCCGCCGGATTCCACCACCAAAAACCGGACTTTTTTTTCGCGCGGATCGATCAGCAGGTCATGGACTTTCCCGATGTCGTGGCCGTCCTTGTCTTTCACGGAATATTTACGGACATCCTCATCGCCTAGTTTAATGCTGGCACCCATGTCACTAAGTTTCATGAGCGTGCTGTTGCTGTTCTCGTTTGGTGCCTCGTTTGTTGCCATGGTTCATCCTTTCGCAGGTGCTGTGCCGGCGTCCCCTGCATTCCCGGCAGACTCGGTATTAGCGGCTGCTTGCTGTCACCATTTATCACTTGGAGCGGATACTCTCCAACAGGTTCTTCCATGATGCGTCGAAGGATTCGGTGCCTTCGTGTTGGAGTTCTCCGGCAAGCTTCTGGTGGTCGATGCCGACCTCAGCGAAGGATGACAGGGTCTGCTTCGCGGCTTGGGCCTTCGCCACTGGTAGGTCTCCCACCTCCCCATGATCGCCGAAGGCGGACAGCGTGGCCTCAGGCATCGTATTGATGGTGAAGGGCGCGGCCAACGCTTGGACGTACAAAATATCCGGCGCGGCCGGGTTCTTTGTGGAGGTACTCGCCCACAGCAAGCGCTGAGCCCTGGCTCCCTCGTTGGCCAGCCGGCCCCACCTCGCGGACTCCAGCAGCGTTCGGTACCCCTTGTAGGCAAGCGTCGAGACAGCGATGCCCAGCCGGTTCTCAAGGTGGTCTGGAACCCGTCCGGCGACAGCTTTGTCCCACCTGCTCACGAACAGCGAGGCTACGGAGGGAACAACGGGGTTCCACCCGGCAGCCACCCGCCGCTCGATGCCGCGTAGGTATGCCTCGGCGGCATCTTGGTATTGTTTGGCCGAGAAAAGCAGTGTCACATTGATGGGCACCCCTGCAAAGATGCACTCCTCGATGGCCGGCAGGCCCTCGGCCGTTCCTGGGATCTTGATAAAGATGTTCGGACGCTCCGTTTTTGCGTGCAGCGCCTTTGCCTGTTCCACGGTGGCGTTCGTGTCCCGGGCCAGCAAAGGGGAGACTTCCAAGGAGACCCAGCCGTCCACCCCGTCGGTGCGTGCATGGACCGGGGCGAAAAGGTCGGCGGCCCGCCGCAGGTCAGCCAGTGCCAGGTCGAAGAAGACTTCCTCATCGGAGCCCCCTGCCACCTTGCCGCCGGCAATGTCCTGGTCATAGTCAGTTCCGGCTGCAATAGCCTTGTCAAAAATACTCGGATTGGACGTTAACCCGGTGATGGAGTCCTCGGTAATGTAACGCTCGAGCGTGCCGGAATCGAGCAGGTTCCGGGTGATGTTGTCCAACCAGAGGCTCTGACCGAACTCGTGCAGTTGCTGTGTTGGTTTCATCGTGTTTCCTTATGTTTCAGTGCCCGCTGTGTCAGTCATCGCTGTGTCCGCGCCCGGCTAGTTCGCGTGCGGCCGTCACAATGTGCCGGGAAGATAGGCCAGCGGCGTCCAGGAGCTCGGAGGGCTTGCCTGAAGTGGGCAGTCCGCGGACGGCCAAGTGCGCAATTCTCAGTGCGGGCACGGGGGCATCGGCCAAGGCTTCCAGCACCGCGCTGCCCAATCCCCCTTCAGGATAGTGGTCCTCCACCACGACCAGACGGCTGCCGGTGACGTTGCAGGCCTCAATCAGGGCCGCCCTGTCGATGGGTTTGACCGAGTAGGCGTCAATGACCCGGGCCATGATGCCCAACTTCGCAAGTTCCTCGGCAGCAGACAGGCACTCATGGAGCGTCACGCCGGCGCCGATCAGGGCCACCTGGTCCTCGGGCCCGGCGCGGTGGAGTTTCGAGCCGCCAACAGGGAACGCTTCGGCAGCGGGATAGATCACCGGGTAAGCGCCCCTTGTGGTGCGCAGGTAAACAATGCCTTCGGTGTCGGCCATCGTCAGGGTGAGCTTGGCAGCGCAGGTGGCATCAGCGGGGTACAAAATGACCGAACCGTATACAGCGCGCAGGGCGGCTAGGTCTTCCAGCGCCATCTGGGATGGTCCGTCCTCCCCGATCTCAACTCCGGCGTGGGAGCCTACCAATCGGATGTTGACCTGTGAGATCCCTGCCATACGGATGAAGTCAAAGGCGCGGGAGAAAAATACCGCGAACGTGGAGACGAACGGGATGTATCCGCGCACCGCGAAGCCCACGGCCGATGCGACCAGCTGTTGCTCTGCGATGAACATTTCAAAGTACCGTTCTGGGCACACTTTGGCGAACTCTTCGGCGTGCGTTGAGTTCCCGACCTCCCCGTCAAGGACGACGACCTCGGGGCGGGCCGCCAGTGCGGCGATGGCAGCTCCGAAGGCTACCCTGGTGGCCACCTTCTCGCCCAGTTCATAGCTGGGAAGTACGACGGCGGCACCCGGGTTGGCTTTGATGGCCGGGACTGCGTGGCCCTGGGTTGGTGAAAGTGTTTTGATGACCAAATGGGTGGGTCCACCCAGCGCACTGATGGCCCGTTCCGCCATCTCCGGCGGGAGAGCCAAGCCGTGCCAGCCGTTCTTGTCCTCCAACTCCGTCACGCCCTTGGCCTTAATGGTCCTGGCTAGGATCACTGTGGGCGTATCTGTATCGGAGCGAGCTTGGCGCAGTGCCGTATCGATGGCAGCTAGGTCGTGACCGTCAATGACGATGGCACGGGCCCCAAAAGCTTCCACACGGGCAACATATCGCTGTACATCCCATTGAAGTTCAGTGGGGCCGCGCTGGCCCAGCCTGTTGATGTCCACAATCGCGGTCAAGTTCCCCAACTGGTAATAGCTGGCCTTGTCCAACGCCTCCCAGATGGAGCCCTCAGCCGTCTCGCTGTCCCCGCACAACACCCACACGTGGAAGGGCAACTTGTCTAGGTACTTCCCGGCCAAGGCGATCCCGACGGCGTCGGGCAGGCCCTGGCCTAAGGAACCTGTTGCCACATCAACCCATGGAATTGTCGGGGTGGGGTGCCCGGCCAGGCGCGCCCCCAAGCGGCGGTAGGTATTGAGGAGCTCGTCCTCATCGACCACCCCGACAGCCCTGTACATGGAGTACAACAGCGGGGACGCATGGCCCTTGGAGAAGATCAGATGGTCATTGACCGGGGAATCGGGTTGATCCCAGTTGTAACGCAGATGTCCCGTCAAAAGGACCGCCATCAGATCTGCCGCGGACAAGGACGAGGTGGGGTGGCCTGAACCGGCACTGGTGCTGCAACGGATAGAGTCCACCCGCAACTGTGCAGCTAGTCTGCGGTTGATAGCAAGATGTTCTTCATGCATGGTGGGGCTCCTGCCACCGGGGGTTCTCGTGGAAATCTTCCATGAGTGATCAAGACAGTGAACTGCAGGGTCTGGGCGGCACCTTTAATCAAGCTACACCCGTGGATCCACAGCCACCAGAGCCCCTAGTTACCAGAGCACAGAACACAGCCAGACAGCCGCCCTCAGGTGTACAGATGTGGCTGCTGTTGCACCGTTGCCTGCTCTGTTGCGTTTGTGGGCAAAGTGATAGATTTCCTCACAAGGTTGCCGAGCCGCATGGCAGCCGACGGCCACAGCCCAAGAACAGGCCCAGCTTCGCTAGTGACCATCCAAGAGGGCCAGGATCGCGGTTCCACGTGGGAACAAGTCCAGCAGAAGAGGCCGTCCCGCGTCCCGGGGGCGAATCCATTCCCCATAAGGGAAGAATCATCGTCATCACCCTCGCGGCCGCGTTGGGTGGTCTGCTCTTCGGTTTTGACACATCGGTGATCAACGGCGCCGTCAATTCAATCCAGTCCGACTTCAACCTCGGTTCCGCAGCCATCGGGTTCACCGTCGCCATCACCTTGATCGGCTGTGCCGTCGGCGCATGGTTCGCCGGACAACTTGCAGATATCTGGGGACGCAAGCCCGTCATGGTCTTGGCCGCGCTCTTGTTTGTTGCCAGCTCTATCGGCTCGGGATACGCCTTCGCCGTGTGGGACCTGATGACGTGGCGGCTTATTGGTGGACTCGCCATTGGCATCGCCTCGGTCATAGCCCCTGCCTACATTGGTGAGATGGCCCCTGCCCGCATGCGTGGCGCGCTGAGCTCGCTCCAGCAATTAGCCATCACCCTGGGCATCTTTTTGGCACTGCTCTCCGACGCCGGTCTGGCCGGGGCTGCAGGCGGCGCCAGCAACGAACTGTGGTGGGGCATGCCTGCCTGGCGGTGGATGCTGCTGGTTGGTGTCATTCCCGCCGTCGTCTATGGTTTGTTGTCGCTGACCATCCCCGAATCTCCCCATTTTCTAATCCGCAAGGGCCGCAGTAAGGAAGCGCTCGCGGTGATTGTGCGCGTCGCCAATCCAGCGAACCCGGAGCAGCGCCTGAAAGAAATTCAAGACAGCTTGGAAAACGAAAAGCGCTCCACCTACCGCGACTTGCGCGGGCCCGCACTGGGGCTCCAACCCATCCTATGGATCGGCATCGGCATGGCCGCCTTTCAACAGCTGGTGGGTATTAACGCGATCTTCTATTACTCCACCACGTTGTGGCAGTCTGTTGGGTTCAGCCAACAAGACTCTTTTACAACCTCCGTCATCACGGCCACCATTAACGTTCTATTGACGTTTGTGGCCATCTTCTTCGTCGATCGTGTAGGCCGTAAGCGCCTGCTGCTCGTGGGTTCGGCGGGCATGTTCGTGGGGCTTATTGCGGCCGCCATCTCGTTCTCCCAAGCGACTGGTTCAGGGGACTCCCTCACTCTCGCGGCACCATGGGGGCCGATCGCCTTAGTCGGTGCCAACTTGTTCGTCATCTTCTTTGCCGCCACGTGGGGGCCTGTGATGTGGGTGGTCTTAGGAGAGGTCTTCCCGAACAAGATCCGTGGACTGGCCCTAGGTATTGCCACAGCATTCAACTGGATCTTCAACTTCATCGTGACACTGCTCTTCCCGATCATGAGTGCCGCCGTCGGCCTTGGCTTCGTCTACGCCGGGTTTGCGTTCTTTGCCGTCTTGTCCTTCTGGTTCGTCAAGGCACTGCTGCCTGAGGTCAGCGGTCTAGAACTTGAGGACAAGAGCAAACTGATACGCCACAAGACACCACCAAGGACATAGCCGGCGCAACCGCCACGCTGGGATTCATCCATCGACAGTGGTCAGCTTGGCACCCTAGCAGATCCACACCAGTGGGGATAGGCTCAAAAATATGGCACGTCACCCAGACGATAATCTGGATCCTCCATCAGAAACCTCATCCGTCCCTGCCCAAGGCGCACACTCCCAGCTGCCTCCGGTGCCCGCAACGGATGAGGGTCCACCCACCTACAAGAGCTTCCGCTCAGAACTCACTCACAAGGACGACGACGTCATCGACCCCGAGTGGGCTGGCTCGATTCCGGCACAATACGGGGTGGCTCCCCGGGTACGGATCGGTGCCAGCAAGTGGTTTAACCTGCTGTGGCTGATTCCGATCGGCTTCGTAGTGTTGGTCATCGGGATCGCGGTGGCCAAGGGTATCCGCGGGCTCCCTGGGGTGGCGGCTTTCATGGCCGAGTATCCCGGAACATCAAGACTTCGCGCCGATGCCCCTGTAGGCTTCCCTGCGTGGCTGGGCTGGCAGCATTTCTTGAACCTGTTCTTCATGCTCTTCATCATCCGCTCAGGTTGGCAGATCTTAGCCGATCATCCCCGGCTGTACTGGACCCGCCACAGCACCCCGGGCAGGGGCTGGTTCCGGATGCAAAAACCTGTTCCCACCAATCCGCTGTACACCGCAAAAGAAGACTCCATCACGTTGCCCGCCGGAGTCGGCTTGCCGGGCCGGCGCCACACCATCGGGCTGGCACGTTGGTGGCACTTGGGCATCGACACGCTGTGGCTGCTCAATGGCCTCATTTTCTATGTTCTGCTCTTCTCCACGGGGCAGTGGCTGCGTCTGGTGCCGCTGCACTGGGACGTCATCCCCAACTCCATCTCAGTCGCCATCCAATACTTGTCCTTGAACTGGCCCGTTGAAACAGGCTGGACCAACTACAACAGCCTGCAGCTGATCGCGTATTTCCTGACCGTCTTCATCGCAGCTCCGCTGGCACTGATCACGGGCTTGGGCATGTCGCCAGCACTGTCCACAAAATTCAGGTGGATCAGTAGCATTTTCAGTATTCAGGTGGCCCGGTCCCTGCACTTTTTAGTCATGTGCTATTTCTGTTTGTTCATCGTCATCCATGTCACCTTGGTCCTGACGACTGGTGCTTTAGCCAACCTCAATCACATGTATGCCGCGCAGGAGAGCGAATCCTGGACCGGGTTCTGGATTTTTGCCGCGTCTATGGTCATCGTGGTGGTCGCCTGGGTGGCAGCGACTCCGCTGACGTACCGTTACCCTCGGAAGGTACAACGGGTCGGGTATGCCTTGATTGGCCCCGCACAACGTTTATTCGAACATATCGATTCCAAGCCGGGGCAGTACACGGAGAAGGACATCTCCCCCTATTTCTGGCACAACGGCAAATATCCCGAATCACAGGAATATAAAGACCTCAGGGATGGCGACTTCGCCAACTATAAGTTGCAGGTCAGCGGGCTGGTAGCGAACCCTGTGCACCTGGATCTGATGGCGTTGCGTGCCCTACCCCAGCATGAGCAGATCACCCAGCACTTTTGTATCCAGGGCTGGTCAGGGGTTGCAAAATGGGGAGGCGTCTCACTGCAAACCATCATGGACCTGGTCAAACCAGCCCCGGAAGCCAAGTGGGTTGTTTTCTACTCCTTCGCCGAGGGCTCCGACAAGGGCCTGTATTACGATGCCCAACCCATCGAGCAAATGCATTATGAGCTGACTATGCTCGCTTACGATATGAACGATCAAGCCCTGTCCTACGGCCATGGCGCCCCTCTGCGGCTGCGTAATGAGGTCCAGCTCGGTTTCAAAATGGTCAAGTGGATCAAGGGCATCGAATTCGTTGAGGACTTCTCCGAAGTTGGCGGTGGCCAAGGCGGTTACAACAACGATCACGAATTCTTTGGTTACAGCCAATCGATCTAAATCAATAGCGGCTCAGTCCGCACAGAGGAAGAGAGCATGGGAGCCCAAGAGACTTTCGTCATTGTTGGAGCCGGGTTGGCCGGGGCAAAGACTGCCCAGGCACTGCGTGAGGAGGGCTTTGCCGGGCGCATAGTGCTTCTTGGACAGGAGCCCGAGCGTCCCTATGAGCGGCCGCCGCTGTCCAAGGATTTTCTGCAGGGAAAATCAGAGCGGGAAAAGATCTTTGTTCATGCCCAGTCTTGGTATGCCGAGCACAACGTCGAGCTTCGCACCAGCACCAAGGTCACAGGGATTGATCGTTCAGCACACAGGGTGGACTGTGCCCGAGGCGGACCTGTCAGCTACGACAAATTGTTGCTGGCCACCGGAGCGTCACCACGTCAGCTTTCGGTCCCCGGCAGCGACAGACATCGGGTGTATTACCTGCGCCGCATCGAAGATAGCCAACAACTAAAATTTGCGCTTTCAATTTCATCACGTGTGGCAATCCTCGGCGCCGGATGGATTGGGCTCGAAGTCGCCGCAGCCGCACGCGCGGCGGGTCTGGAAGTGACTGTGCTGGAACGGGGAGAGCTTCCGCTCCAACGAATTCTAGGCACCGCACCGGCCGAAATATTTGCCAAGATACACCGCGACCATGGCGTGGACCTGCGTTGCGGCGTCCAGGCGACCCGGATCATTGGCGATGATCCCCGGCAGCCCACCGGCGTGGCGCTAAGCGACGGTTCGCAGCTCGGTGTGGACCTTGTAGTGGCAGGCATTGGCGCCGTACCCAACACATTGCTGGCACAGGCAGCCGGACTGGAGCTTGAGAATGGTGTCATGGTTGATAAGCACCTGCGCTCCTCAGATCCCGATATCTACGCTGCCGGGGATGTTGCCAACGCCTTCCACCCGCTGCTGGGCAAACACATCCGCAGTGAGCACTGGTATAACGCACTGAGCCAGCCGGCCGTGGCGGCCCGGTCCATGCTGGGGCAGGACGCAGTCTATGCGGAGCTGCCTTATTTCTACAGCGACCAGTACGAGCTGGGGATGGAGTATTCCGGCTATGTGGCCCCTGGCAGTTACAACGAGATCATATTCCGCGGCGACCCGGCAGCTCTGACATTCATGACGTTCTGGCTCAAGGACCGCCGGGTGCTGGCAGGTATGAACGTGAACATCTGGGACCAGACCGAGACCATCAAGGCCCTGGTGCGCTGCGGCCGGCAAGTCGATGTGGCACGGTTAGCAGATTCGAAAATCCCGTTGGAGAGAGTCCTGGCTGAGGCTAGGGCCGGGGACGGGTAGTTGGCGGTGCCCTTCAAAGCGCCTGCCCCTGCTGGCGTGTTGGCGGAACGGAGCCTAGGGTGGGCGCATGAGAACGGGCAATGTGGCCGGTGTGCGCTCTACCGCAGCGCGTTCATCTGTGGCGCTACACGCGGCAATGGCGATCAGCGGGCTGATCATGATCCTTTTTTTGTTAGCCCACATGTATGGCAATCTGAAGGTCTTCGAGGGCCAACAGGGCTTTGACAGTTATGCCGGGTATTTGCGGGAGATCGGCCAGCCACTGCTGCCGTATGCGGGCGCGTTGTGGATCCTGCGGGTAATTTTGCTGGTCAGTGTCCTGCTCCACATCTTTTCCGCGTTCACCCTGTGGCACCGCTCGCGCCGGGCCACGGCAGGCAAAGGCGGTTGGCGATACGAGACCACCAAGAACCGGCGCGGCGTCCAACGAAGCTACTCCTCGTTCACCATGCGCTGGGGCGGGGTGATCATAGGCCTCTTCGTGATCTACCACCTGCTGCACCTCTCCGCGGATGTCATTGCACCCGGTGGTGCCTCTGACAGCCCCTACCAAAGAATGGTCAACGGGTTCCAAATCTGGTGGGTTGTGCTCTCTTACGTGATCGCCCTCATTGCCCTCGGCTTCCATCTGCGCCATGGAATCTGGAGCGCTTTCGCTTCCCTGGGCGCCAACAAATCCGTCGCCACACGGCGTTTCCTCAATCAGCTGGCAACCGTTGTCATGCTGATCATTCTGGTGGGCTTTCTCGTTCCACCGCTGGCAATCTTCACAGGATGGGTGAGCTGATGGAGCCGTTATTCACGGTGGGAGAACCGATTCAGGATGCGAAGGCCCCCGCCGGGCCGCTTCAGGACCAGTGGGAGACCCGCCGTTTCGGTGCCAAGCTGATCAACCCTGCCAACCGGCGCAAGCTCTCCGTCATCATTGTCGGCACCGGGCTGGCTGGCTCCTCGGCTGCGGCCACCTTGGGCGAAGCCGGCTACCACGTCAAGAGTTTCTGCTACCAGGACAGCCCCCGGCGCGCCCACAGCATTGCAGCCCAGGGCGGAATCAACGCAGCCAAAAACTACCGCAATGACGGCGACAGCATCCGCCGTCTTTTTTACGACACCGTCAAGGGCGGGGACTACCGGTCCAGGGAGTCAAATGTTTACCGGCTCGCGGAGGTCAGTTCCGCCATCATCGACCAGTGCGTTGCCCAGGGGGTTCCCTTCGCCCGAGACTACGGCGGTCTGCTGGACACGCGCTCCTTTGGCGGGGTACAGGTGTCCAGGACGTTCTACGCACGCGGGCAGACAGGCCAGCAACTGCTGCTGGGCGCTTATCAAGCCCTTGAGCGCCAGGTCAGCGCAGGTACGGTGGAAGTGCACACCCGCCACGAAATGCTCGAACTCATCGTCATCGACGGCTTGGCACGCGGGGTTGTGGTCCGGGACCTCGTGGACGGGACGCTGGAGACCCACCTGGCGGACGCCGTCGTCCTTGCCACAGGAGGCTACGGCAACGTCTACCACCTCTCCACCAACGCCATGGGGTGCAACACCAGTGCCACGTGGCGGGCCCACCGCAAGGGTGCTTTGTTCGCCAATCCTTGCTTCACCCAAATCCACCCGACGTGCATCCCTGTCAGCGGCGAACACCAATCAAAGCTGACACTGATGAGCGAATCGTTGCGCAACGACGGGCGCATCTGGGTGCCTGTGCAGGCCGGGGACACCCGGGCACCCGGGGATATTCCCAAGGACGAACGGGACTACTACCTCGAGCGCCAATATCCAGCCTTCGGCAACCTCGTCCCCAGGGACGTCGCCTCCCGTGCCGCCAAGAACCAGTGCGACGCCGGCCGCGGTGTGGGGCCTGGCGGGCGCGGGGTATATCTTGATTTGGCGGATGCCATCACCCGTCTGGGCAGGGACGCGATCGAGGAGAAATACGGCAACCTCCTGGACATGTACCAAAAGATCACCGACGAGGACCCATACCGGTCCCCGATGCGCATCTACCCGGCCGTGCATTACACCATGGGCGGGCTGTGGGTTGACTACGACCTGGAGAGCACCATCCCCGGGTTGTTCGTTATCGGTGAGGCCAACTACTCCGACCACGGCGCCAACAGGCTGGGTGCCAGCGCACTGATGCAGGGTTTGGCTGACGGGTACTTCATCCTGCCCAACACCATCAACGACTACCTCGCCAAAAACCCTGTTGGCACCGCAGATTCCTCCCACCCAGAGGCAGTGAAAGCGCTGGAAACGGTCCGCGAACGCCTCAACCGCTTCCTGTCCATTGACGGCAACCGGACCGTTGACTCCTTCCACAAGGAGCTCGGAGCCATCGTGTGGGAGTACTGCGGAATGGAACGCAACGCCGAGGGCCTTGAACATGCTGTTGGTCTGATTCGTGCGCTCAAGGCGGAGTTTTGGTTGGACGTCAAGGTCACCGGCATGAACGAGGAACTGAACCAGACGCTGGAACGTGCAGGCCGGGTCGCAGACTTCTTCGAATTGGCCGAGCTCATGTGCATCGATGCGCTCCACCGTGGTGAATCCTGCGGCAGCCATTTCCGCACCGAAAGCCAAACCGGCGACGGCGAGGCGTTGCGCAACGATGATGCCTTCGCCTATGTTGCGGCGTGGGAATTCACCGGCGAAGGCTCCCCTCCGCGGTTGCGCAAGGAGAACCTCGAGTATCACAACGTGGAACTGGCGCAGAGGAGCTACAAATGAACATCACCGTGCGCATCTGGCGCCAACACGACCAAACCGCCGCGGGCCAGATGGTCAGCTACCGGGTGGACGGAGTCTCCCCCGACATGTCTTTTCTGGAAATGCTCGACGTACTCAACGACCAGCTCAGTGCTGCCGGAGACGATCCGGTGGCCTTTGACCACGACTGCCGCGAAGGCATCTGCGGCATGTGCAGCCTGGTCATCAACGGGATCGCCCACGGCCCCGAGGCGCTCACCACCACCTGCCAGCTATACATGCGCCACTTCAACGACGGCGACACCATAGACATTGAACCGTGGCGCTCTGCTTCCTTCCCGATCCTGCGGGACCTCATCGTGGACCGAAGCGCCTTGGACAGGATCATCCAGGCGGGCGGCTATATCAGCGCCCCCACAGGATCAGCCCCGGACGCCGCGGCAACCCTCGTGCCCAAAAAAGACGCTGACCGAGCTTTCGACGCCGCCGTGTGCATCGGCTGCGGAGCCTGCATCGCAGCCTGCCCCAACGGATCAGGAATGCTCTTCACCGGAGCCAAGGCCAACCACCTGGGCGTTCTCCCCCAAGGCCAGCCCGAACGCCACGAACGGGCACTGGCCATGGTCAACCAACACGACGCCGAAGGATTCGGCGGCTGCACACAGATCGGCGAATGCACCGCCGTGTGCCCGGTGGGAATCCCACTGGACATGATCTCCTTCCTCAATGCCGATGTCCTGTCCGCATTGCCCAAAGAAAACACCTGATCCTAGGCCCCGCTGTGGAACAGTTTCGGAGCCCGCACTACGCTGACGGTTGGCAATGCAAGCAATGAAGAAGGTCGGCTGGTCGGTGATCCTCAGAAGATCTACCCGTTGATCCCCTCGGAACTGGTGATTGACCACTCTGTCATCACTGATGTTTTCGGCACTTCGGGCGCATTTGCGGCCAACGCAAAGCTGGAATTCTTCCGCAACAAGGAACGCTACCAACGTGAACTGCTGCGCTGGGCGCAGCAGGCCTTCTCCGACTTCCTGGTCCGCCCCCCGATACAGGCATCTGTCACCAGATCAACCTTGAGTACCTCTCCCGCGTGATCTTCACCCGGGAGGCTGCAAAAGGACCCGGCAGCGTTAATGGCGTGGCGCTGCGCCAGGCATATCCGGATAGCCCGGACAGCACCACACCCACACGCCCGTGGTCAAAGGTCTCGGCGTGTTGGGCTGGGGTGTCGGTTTTTACGGTCCGGGTGTGGTTGCCATTCCACTGGCCAATCGCGCCACCCTTGGAAATATGAGCCCGGAATATGGTTGAACTTGCGCAATTTTCCCGATCGGCGCGATCACCTTGGATTATCTTCGTCTGACCGAATGGCCGGAACAGCAAATTCAGCTGGTGGTGGCCTGCGTCAAGGAACAGGGGCTCTGGCATGACGCCGGGCACGGAGCGAGCCATTCCCAGTCTGTCGAGTTCGAGCTGGCCGGGGTGGAACCATTCATCGACAGTCCCAAGCGCCCGCAGGATCGCATCCCGCTGGCCTGCGACAGGGATCGCCCAGGCGACCGGCCCGTGGACCGTGGCAGCGACGGAGACGGTGGCGGTGACGGAGCGACCTCACAGTACCCGTCGAATCCGGCTCAAGTAACATTGCCGGGCACAACGCCGGTTATTGTCGAGCACGGCCGCGTCGTCACCACCTGCATCGGCAGCTCCGGTCCGCTAATTCCGCAGGCACCACAGGCCGTGACAGCCAACGATCTCACTGTCAGTTCGGTGCTCAGCGGGAACCGCAACTTCGAGGGCAGGATCCACCCCCAGACCCAAATGAATGTTCTTGCCTCACCACCGCTCGTGGTCGCCTATGCGCTGGCCGGCACCATGAACATTGACCTGCTCACGGATTCACTGGGCGAGGGCGCGTCGGGTGAGCCCGTCTACCTGCGCGATATCTGGCCCTCCAGCCAAAAAATCCAGGAAGTGGTTGGCGAAGCAGTTCATGACAAGCTGTTTGCGCCCGGCTAAGCCAACGTCTTCGATGGGGATCACAACTGGCAAAATCTTCAAATTCCCACCGCCGACATGTACGCCTGGGATGATGCTTCGACGGATGTTCGCCGACCGTTATCTGCTGTAGCACGGCGTACAGCGCGTCGACTTCAACTCCTACGGATCTCGCTGCGGCACCCATGAAGTTATGATCCGGGGCACGTTCGTCAACCTCAGACTGCGCAATAAGTTGGTGCCCGGCACCGAGGGGGTGGGATTCACTCGCCATCTGCCAGACGGCGAACAGCTGAGCATCTTCGAGGCGTCACGGAAATATCTCTAAGACAACGTCCCATTGATTGTTATCGCCGGGGCCGAATACGGCTCGGGCTCCTCCAGGGACTGGGCGTGCTCCCGCTACAGTTCAGCCCCGGCGAGAACGCAGAGACGCTTGGGCTCAGCGGTGAAGAGGAGTACTTCATCATGGGGCTAGCCGGCGCCGCCGACATCCCAAAACAAGTCTTGGTGCGGGTTCAACAGGATGGAGAGTCCCGAGACATCAAAGCAATCGTGCGGATCGACACCCCGCCAAGGCCGCATATTTCCAAAACGGCGGGATCCTCCACAACGTCCTGCGCCAGCTTCTGGCGGCCTAAGCCCACCCCGGTCCTGGCGTTCTAAACACGAAATTTGCCTCAGCCTTCTTTGACGAGTTGAAAACCTTTCTGATTATCCCCGTGCGGACTGGACAAACGTGAGGCACGGAGTGGGCTTTACACAGCCGGAAACTCTCTCCTCACGGGCAAGACCTGCAACATCCCAACAATGATCTCGGCTGACGTCTACAGCCATGGGCAAGTAATTTAAGGGTAGGCCTCTCTAACAAGATTCTCCCGATCATTTCAACCCACAGCGATCTGGACGGTCAGCTAGACGCCCTCGATGCTTGGATGGCACCACGATGCGGTATTGCGAATTTTTCAGGGACAAGACTATCTATAGGCGGCCACCAAGCGGAGAGATCTATTGCCTATTCCCAGATAGTGTCAAGGCGGCCCGTGCGTCTCCAAACTGGGCACCGTCCACGGTGCTAACCGCCCCTTGAGGGCGTGAATCGTTTCTCGTCGGCCTCTAGCCCCCACCCCAAGCTGCTGACATACTGATGGTGAAGGCGGGCGGACTCGCTTCCTGTACGCCAGATCAAGCTTTATGAGACCCTCCTTGCCTATTCAGACAGGGGCATCGCCTGCGAGGATGTGGAGGAATGTCATGCCTAAATTAACCGCCGAGGAACGGCGCAGCGGCGGCCGGACGGCAAGGAAAGAATGCCCCAGATCAAGCCACGCACGGTGGGTTCCGCACCTGACCGGCCGGATCCCGTCACTCTTCTTGAGGGACAATCGGTCCTGCGTGTCCCCGAGCTCGTGCCCATTCGTTACGGGCAGATGATGGTCTCGCCGTTTACCTTTTTTCGGGGGGGGCGGCGCTTCTCATGGCCGCGGATCTATCGACCACACCAAACTCAGGCATCATGACACAACTCTGTGGCGACGCCCACCTCTCGAATTTCGGTGTTTTCGGAACCGCAGAGCGCAAGTTAACGTTCGATATCAACGATTTCGATGAAACCCTGCCAGGGCCGTGGGAGTGGGACCTCAAACGTCTGGCGGCAAGCTTTGAGATCGGCACCCGCAATGCCGGATTCACAGCACAACAACGGCGGAAGACAACGCTGGCCGTTGCAGAGGGCTACCGCAAGCAAATGCGTGGGGCTGCCAAGGCGCGCGTGCTGGACGCCTGGTACGACCGGCTGGACGCGGACCGCATACTTTCATGGGTCCGGTCAGAGAAAGAAGCTAAGCGGGCCGGCAAGCGCCAGGTAAAGAAGACCCAAGCAATTGTGGCCAAGGCGCGTACTAAGGACAGTGCAGCTGTATTTTCCAAACTTGTGCGGGAGATCGACGGCGAGCTGCGGATTCAGGCGGATCCCCCGCTCATTGAACCCATCGAGGACCTGATTGGCGATGCTGGAGCACGCAACCGGCTCGAGGATTCGATGCGAATGCTCCTGCACGAGTACGCGGCCACTCTGGCTTTCAAGAACCATCCGGTCAAGGAGTTCTCATTTGTACATATGGCTCGCAAGGTGGTTGGTGTAGGAAGCGTTGGCACCCGGGCCTGGATTCTGCTCCTGACGGGCAGGGACGCAAACGACCCTCTGGTCCTTCAGGCCAAGGAGGCCCAGGAATCGGTACTTGAGCGATACCTTGGGCCCAGCCAGTATCCCAGCCACGGGCAACGGGTGGTTGAGGGTCAGCGTCTGCTTCAGGCATCGGGGGACATCTTCCTCGGGTGGCAGTCCGCGGAGGGAGTGGACGGGATCATCAGGGACTTTTACCTACGGCAACTCCACGATTGGAAGGGTTCCGTGAACGTTGACGACATCCGCCCTCGCGGTGCAAAATTCTACGCGTCAGTGTGCGGGCAGACGCTGGCCCGGGCCCATGCCCGAGCCGGTGACCGGACTCTAGGCGCGTGATCTTGGATGCCGAAGTTGACCGTTGCAGCTGCTGGCTGAGCACGGCCGGTCCTAGCTGATGCCCGCCTAAGCTGTTGCCCGTCTTGGCACCCACGAAAGGTAGATACCTACAAACCGTGAGGCTTGGAACTTAGCTCCGTGGCAGGCCGTAGCAGCCCAGCCGTGGCCGCAGCCAGGCTTCCACCACGTTTTCCCACCGTTCCGGGTCCACATTCCATTCCTTGGTGTGCCGGGCCTTGCTGAACGGCTCGAACGTGACCATCTCTGGATTGCGCCGCGCCAGTTCCGCCGTGGGCTCATAGGGCACAAAATCATCATCAATGCTGTGCAGAATCAGTGACGGTGTCCGCAATTCAACGGCGCGCGAAACCCAGTCCATACTCTTGAGGTTTACGGGCCCAGCCAGGCCCGTAATGCGCCGGCCCAGTGGGTGGGTCAGCATGACCTCGGCGTATTGGCCAATGAAGTTGGGGATCCGGTTCAGCTGTGCCTGGTGCGCTAGCACGTTAACCCAGTTGATGACGGGAGCATCTAGCACCAACGCCAAGACGTGTTTGCGGTTGCGGGCCAGATCGGCCGTCTGCAGGCTGATGGTCCCACCCATGGAATTGCCAAAGAGCACCACGTCCTTGGCCCCACGGGAGATGGCAAAGTCAATGGCGACTTCCACATCGGCCCATTCGGTGACCCCCAGCCCATACCGTCCGTCTGGCGCTGCGGGGGCATCGCCGTCGTTCCTATAGGACATCAGGAGCGCATTCATACCCAGACGGTGCGCTGTGGGAACGGCCCGCAGCCCCTCATTGCGGGTGGCTCCGCGCCCATGGACCATGATGGCCCAGCTCGCTCCGGGATCGGGGGCCGGCAGCAGCCAGGCAGGTGCTGGGCCCACGGGAAGGTTCAAGGTGATGTCCTCACTGAGCAGCCCCATCTCTTCGGGGTGTGCGTGGAGGTTGCCGGACCACCAGCCGGCCGTGGCGGTGCGCAAATCCCCACCGTGCACGGCAAGTACTTCACGCGTGACGCTGCCTTCGCGCGGAACATAGGAGATGATTTTGCCAATCACGGCGTGGGCGCGGCTGTTGTTGAAGAACAGCCCGTAGCTGCCATCAATGGTGGTGTCGGGTGTGGCCTCGAGCACGATCTGCAACGCCGGGCCGTCGGCAATGACGGCGAGAATTGCAACATCGTCCACTCGCTGCTTTTCCGGGGTCACTACGCGGCGGGCAAAGTAGGCGGCAAGGCCAGAGGTTGCCGTCACCACAACGGCTGCCCCGGTCCCCGCCGCTGCGGCACCGAGGGCGCCCCACTTGAGCCATGGACGCGAGGGCTGAGAAGAGGATGCCATGCCACCATTGTGCCCACTGCCCCGGCGCGCGTCGAGCGGCGCACCGGAGCTTTCGTAACTTTCTTCGCACTTCTCTGTGCTTGTTCATTGTTTTCTTCTCAGGACGCATATGCTGGTGCCATGAGCGAGGCAATCATCATTTTGACAGAAGAAGCACTGACGTCCATTGACGCGGGAAACATCACGGAGCTCTACGGGCCTGAGGATGATGTGGAGTTGGTCCTGGTAGTGCCGGCAGATACTCGGCGCAATCTACTGGTGGACGTGGTTGATCAACTGACCATGCTGGATCTGCCCGGCGCCCTGCGGGAATTCCGCGAAAAGCCTGACGTTAACACTGTCAGGGCAGAGGCTGCGGACATCTTGGCGGCCTCCTTGTCCTCGCTTGCCGAAGCCGGGGCCAAGGCCACTGGCACTGTTGCCGAGGGCGACGCCGTTGCCTCCCTGGTTGCCAAAGTCACCGAATCCGGCGCTCGGCAGGCCGTGGTGGTCACCCGCCCGCACGCCGTGGCAGACACCTTCCGGCAGGACTGGGCGCATCAGGCACAACGCAAGCTGGGGCTCCCCGTTTTGCATTTGTACTCTGATTCGGGATTTATTGGTGACTCTTAAACGTTGGCAACAGTATGAACAGCTTTGAGAACTCCCCCACCGTTACCAAGAGCGATTCTCAGTGGCGCGAAGAACTTTCGCCTGCCGAGTATAAGGTCCTGCGCAAGGCTGGCACAGAGCGCCCCTTTACCGGCGAGTACTGGGACTCCATGCAGGAGGGCGTGTACGAATGCCGCGCCTGCGGTGCCGAGCTTTTCACTTCCAAGGAGAAGTTCTCCTCACACTGCGGCTGGCCTTCCTTCTTTGCACCGCTGGCAGAAGGCACCGTGCGGTACCTGCATGATAAAACACTCGGTATGGAACGCATCGAAGTGCGCTGCACCGCGTGCGATTCTCACTTAGGCCACCTCTTCAAGGGTGAAGGGTACGACACCCCCACGGACGAACGCTTCTGCATCAATTCCATCTGCCTGACCCTTCGCCCTGCTGACCCAGCCTAAAGGCCCTGCGGGGAGCTGGGCTCTGCGGGGAGCTCACGGGAAGTCCCCCGCCAAAAGGCTCAAGAGAACTGTCGCCTGAATTGTTCACAACACTCTGAGCCAGAGAGTTTCTTATGCTCAGGCTCTTTTGACATTAGATCTTCTATTCCATTGCTACGCTCGGAATCAACCGGTCTGGAACACCTCCGGCCACCGACGAGCCTAGGAGACGGCCATGAGTCTGACGCTGGAAACCATCAATAACGCCAATTTCTTTGACGCCAGTTCCTTCGATTACTCTGAGCTGGCCCATCACCCTGCGTGGCTGGCCCTGAAACAGGCTGCCACGGCACTGGCGGAACTCCAGGTCAAGGACGGCTCCGTGCCGGAGGAAGCCAACCACCCCGTTGCGGCGGAGCTAATTGAGGCCATCACAGCTGCCATTACTGCCCTGGCACCTTATTTCCCCCACGACGGCGAGTACCTGCACCTGCTGGTGGATGATTTCACCAAGTGGCTCGCACAAGGGCTGGGCGTGCCTGACTTCCTTGATTCTCTGTTGGCCTTCTACCCTCAAGACCACCGCGTCAACGGCTTGGGGCATCTGGTGGTGTTCCCCATGTACACCCAAAACGGTTCAACGTCCCGCCTGGTGGAGGCCGTACTCGTAGAAACGCTGTGGCCTGAATTCATTAGCGAACTGGAAGCCGGGGACTATTCCAACAAGCTTTTTGTTCCCCTGCGGTTCATTGACTTCACCCCCGGCTACAACAGCAACTCCGCCGTCCTCTTTCCCGAAAGCGTCGCCGTCCGCGAAACTCCCGCGTTCACGTGGGGCGCCATCTTCCAGGACCGCGAAGCCGCCCGCTTCCGCCGGGTGGTCCGGGAGGCAGCACAAGTGACCCGCCTGGAATTGCCGGCAGATGCTCTGGAACTTTTAGAGAATCAGGAACTGACGCAGGAAACCTTCATCATGTGGGACCTCATCCATGACAGGACACACATGCGCGGGGACCTGCCCTTTGATCCGTTCATGATCAAGCAGCGCATGCCGTACTTCCTGTATTCGTTGGAAGAGTTACGCTGCGACCTCACTGCGTACCGCGAATCCGTGGCCGTGGAAGCGGATGAGAACGCCTCTGCTGAGGCTCGCAAACACGCAAAACTTGTTCAGTATGCCGTCATTTTTGACAGGATTTTCCGCTTCGCCATCACAGGCTCCCGGGTGCGCAACTACGACGGCCTGGGCGGGCAGCTGCTCTTCGCCTGGCTGCACCAGCACCACGTGCTGCACTGGACCGACACCAAGCTGAGCATTGACTGGGCAGAAGTGCCCGCCGTGGTGATTGCCTTGGGCCATGAGATTGAGGAGCTGTATTGGCGTTCCATTGACAGGCCCAAGGTGGCGCACTGGCTCGCCGCCTACCAGCTGGTCTCCGCCACGTTGACACCCCACCCGGCCTCACTCTGGGCCAAGGGTCCGGACGCCCTGCCGTTGACGGCGCCACTACGTGAAATGACCGACGCCGTCATGGATGATGAGTTCCCCCACTCCATGTTCTACGAGGCCCTGAACAAGAAAATGCGGGACGTCATTGAATCCACCGCTGGCATAACCGGCACGAGCGCAGCTTAGGTGGGTACTGTTGAAAGCATGAACAGTCCCCTCGTTTTGATCGCCGGTGGCAGCAGTGCCGCCGGAATTGCTGTAGCCGGCGCCCTCCTCGGCGCTGGCATGCGTGTGCTCACTGTAGGGTCCGACGCCGAACGCATCAGTGCCGCCGCCAAACTCACCGAGGGCGCAGTCCCTCTCGTGTGCAACTTGGCTGACCCAGAGGACGTGGCCGAGCTGGCGGCCGATCTTCGAACCGGCTATGGCCGCATTGACGGCCTGATCCACCTGGTTGGCGGGTGGCGCGGCGGCACGGGAATCACTGGCCAAAGCGATAGCGACTGGGACTTCCTGCACACAACGGTCCTGACCACGTTACGGAATACCAGCAAGGCCTTTTATGACGACCTCGCTGCCTCACCCGTGGGCCGGCTGGCAATAGTCTCCTCCACCACCGTCACCAACCCCTCCGCCGGTGACGCCAACTACGCGGCGGTGAAGGCAGCAGCTGAAACGTGGGTGCGTTCCGTGGCCGCCGGATTCGCTGCCCCTCCGGCGGAAGGTGCGGTTCCGGCGGAAGGTGCCGCGGCCGCCGTCGTGCTGGTGGTGAAGGCCCTGGTGGATGCCACTATGCGCGCGCGCTCCCCTGAACGAACGTTCCCCGGTTTCACAGATGTGGACCAGCTGGGTCAAACTGTTGCGGGACTTTTCACCACGCCGGCCGCGGACATCAATGGTGCCCGGTTGGTCTTGGCACCACATTCATAAGAGAAAAGGCACATAGTGAGCATTGGCAAGGAATCCACCCCGCTGCACCAGAGAGACCTGAAGGGCTTCGCCTCGGATAATTATTCGGGATTTCACCCCGAGGTGCTGGCGGCACTGACTGGCGCCAATGGCGGCCACCAGGTGGCTTACGGCGGGGACGTGTACACGGCCGAACTTCAGAGGCAGATGACCGCACTATTTGGCCGTGAGGTTGAGGTGTTCCCGGTGTTCAATGGCACCGGGGCCAACGTGGTGGGACTCTCGTCACTGCTGCCGCGGTGGGGTGCTGTGGTGTGTGCTTCCACCGCCCACATCAACATGGATGAAAACGGTGCCCCGGAGCGGGTGGGCGGCATGAAGCTGCTCTCTGTTCCCACACCGGACGGGAAGCTGACGCCGGAGCTGATCGATAAGGAAGCCTGGGGCTTTGGCGATGAGCACCGCGCCCAGCCGTTGGCCGTCTCCATCACCCAGACCACTGAACTGGGCACCTGCTACACCCCGGCCGAGGTGCGCGCCATTTGTGATCATGCACATTCGCTGGGCATGAAGGTGCACATGGACGGTGCCCGGCTTGCCAATGCAGCCGCCTTCCTAGGCGTGCCGCTGCGTGAATTCACCTCGGACGCTGGCGTTGATGTGCTCTCCTTTGGCGGGACCAAAAACGGCATGCTGTACGGCGAAGTGGTAGTGGCGTTGAACCCGTCGGCGTGCGATGGGCTGATCTACCTGCGCAAAATGGATATGCAGCTCTCCTCCAAGATGCGCTTCATCTCGGCACAATTCCTGGCCATGCTGGCGGACGATTTATGGCTCCGCTCGGCCACACATGCCAATGCAATGGCCGCGCGCCTGCGCACCGCCGTCGAATCCCTGCCCGGCGTCACATGCACCCAGGCAACCCAATCAAACGGCGTCTTTGCCGTTCTGCCAGCCGGTGTGGCAGAGCTCCTGCGGGAAAGCTTCCGCTTCTACGACTGGGATGAGAGCGCCCGGGAGGTGCGCTGGATGTGTTCCTTTGATACGTCTGAGCAGGACGTTGACGCCTTCACCGCAGCACTCGCAGCTGCCCTGCAGCTTGTGCCACAGGCCTAAAGCGGCGCTGTTCCATAGTGCGCGCCAGGTAGCGGCGGGCCCGGTTAATGAGACCGGTTCCGGCGCGCCTGCGGAACTTTGTGACGAGCGCATCATAATGTTCGTGTGTGAGCCCCTCTCCAGCACTGCCGCCAGAGTTTCTGAGCGCATTGACCTCGTTGCGTGCTGCCCGGTATCGCAGCGAACTAAAACTCGCCGAGGTTCCTGCCCCGGCCAGGCTGGCCCCGTTCGGAGTAGCTTTGGGCGCAGAAATTCTCTGCAATAACGAAGAACTCGCTAAGGGACGGTTCATTCTCCTCCATGACCCGAACGGCTCTGATCTGTGGGGCGGCACATTCAGGGTTGTGACCTATATCCGTGCGCAGCTGGAATCCGAGATGGGCAACGACTCCTTGCTCGGTAACGTGGCGTGGGCTTGGTTGGTGGAGGCATTGGAGGAACAAGGTGTCACCTACACCCATGTGGGCGGGACAGCCACCCGCATCCTGTCCGAAAGCTACGGCACCTTGGCCACGCGCCCCGACGCGATAGACCTTGAACTGCGAGCCTCCTGGACGCCGGTTGGAACCTCCATGAAAGAGCATCTTGAGGCGTGGGCCAACATCCTATGCACCTTCGCGGGTGTACCACCGGTGCCAGACGGCGTCACGCTGCTGGCACCGCGGCAGAACCGGCCTGATCGCTAAGGCAAACTCATCTGCTCCCATACGCATATACACAGCCACCAGCTCCACCTGGGCGCTGCGGGTTGTTCGCAAGGGTGATCTGGTGGGTTCGGACGGAAGCAATAACCCTTTAATCCGGGCCGATCGGACGCTCCGGGTCTCCATTCGGTAGACTAAGGCCATCATGACCAATGCAGATTCAAACGCACACAGCCGCGCCAGGGCCAAAATGTCCACAACACATCACAGCCGCGGCGCCATCGCACCAACGCACCAGAACGCTTCCACCGGCGGCGCAGCCACCGGGATAAGTACCGATCTGGCACCAGAACTTCTCACCTCTGTGCTAATTGACGGCGTGCAGGTTGAACTGGGCGAACTCCCTGAGCTGGTGAATCTGGACATGCCCCGGGACGGCATTCCCGCCGTTGTGGAAACAGAACCTGCCCTACGCCGGTGCGCAGCAGCCTTGGCAGGCGGTACCGGACCCGCCGCCGTGGACACCGAGCGCGCCTCCGGATTCCGCTACGGCCAACGAGCCATGCTCGTGCAGATCCGCCGCGAAGGCGCCGGTACTTGGCTCATTGATCCGGAAGCTTTCCCTGATCTGAAGGTCATCGACGAGGCACTGCGCGGCGTGGAATGGATTCTGCACGCAGCCAGTCAAGACCTGCCCTGCCTGGCGGGAGTGGGCATGTGGCCAGATAAGTTATTTGACACGGAACTGGCAGCCCGGATCGCCGGACTACCCCGCGTGGGGCTCGGTGCCGTGGTTGAATCACTCCTGGGTTTCCACCTGGCCAAGGAGCACTCCGCCGCAGACTGGTCCACCCGTCCCCTTCCCGAGCCGTGGCTACGCTACGCCGCACTGGATGTGGAAGTCCTGGTAGATCTGGAAGAGGAACTCCAAACACTACTGGAAGAAGGTGGCAAACTAGACTTTGCCGCCCAGGAATTCCAGCACCTCCTCGACGCCGGAGTGCCCGAACCACGGGTGGATCCCTGGCGGCGTACTTCGGGATCACACACCGTACGCAGCCGGGTGCAACTCGCTGCGGTCCGCGAATTGTGGCAAACCCGTGAGAAACTGGCTGAGCACCGCGACATCGCACCGGGCCGCCTCATCCCGGATTCGGCCATCATCGCCGCAGCGAAGGGTATGCCTGCCACCGTTCCCGCGCTGCTGGCCCTCGCCGGGTTCCATGGCCGCTCCGCCAAGCGCGACGCACCCAAGTGGCTCCACGCGATTCAGAGTGCCAAAAACAGCACCGACCTGCCCCCGCTTCAGGTCTCCAACAACACCCCGCCACCGCCGCGCGTGTGGGCAGAACGCGACCCCGAAGCGGCAGCGCGCTTTGCTACGGCCCGCAACCGCATGGCTGAGATCTCCGAGGCCATGAACATACCGGCCGAGAACATTCTCACCCCGGACCACCTCCGCCGCGTGTGCTGGCGTCCCCCCGCACAGATCACTGTTGCGTCCGTGTCTGAGGCGCTGGCAGACCTTGGCGCCCGGCCCTGGCAGATTGCGACAACGGCGAGCATGCTCAGCAATGCCTTCTTGCATCCTGAGCCGCTGGAGCTAAAAAAGCCCAAGCACGACGACGAGCAGCCCTAGCCCAGCCCCCTCCCCGCCCAACCCCGACGCTATCCCACCAATGGTTGGATTTTCGCGAACGCTATCGCACTGAACTGCGATAGCGTTCGGCGTTTAAGCCCCATTGCTGGGATAGCGTTGCTGATCTATATCGGGACGAGAGTGTGCATTGACGAAGTTCACACGATTTGGAGCATAAGTTACTGGCGAGTAACATGATGTGCACCACAACCGCTGTCCTGACGTTTAGGCTGGGCAGTATCCGTTGTTTGCGACCAAGGAGATAGACGTGAGCCATAATCGGCAAATTAGGGACGTGGTCTTTGTTGACGGCGTCCGCACACCGTTTGGACGCGCCGGGGAAAAGGGCATTTATGCCAACACCCGCGCCGATGACCTGGTGGTCAAATGCATTCGCGAACTCATGCGTCGCAATCCGCAACTGCCCCCTGAGCGCATTGACGACGTTGCCATCGCAGCCACGACTCAGACCGGGGACCAGGGCCTGACGATCGGCCGCACCGCGGCACTGTTGGCCGGCCTGCCGCAGTCCGTGCCGGGATTCGCCATTGACCGGATGTGCGCTGGCGCCATGACCGCGGTGACAACGACGGCGTCGGGCATTGGCTTTGGCGCCTACGACGTGGTCATTGCCGGCGGCGTGGAGCACATGGGGCACCATCCGATGGGTGCCGGGGCCGATCCGAACCCGCGCTTCATGTCCGAACGCATTGTGGATCCGGCCGCACTGAACATGGGCAACACGGCGGAAAACTTGCATGACCGCTTCCCGGCCATCACCAAGGAACGCACCGACGCTTACGCCGTGGCCAGCCAGAAGAAATTTGCCGCAGCGCTGGCCGAAGGTGCCATTGCGCCCGACCTAGTGCCCGTGGCCACCATGAAGCCCGGCGCAGGCTGGACCGTGAACACCGCCGATGAGCCGCCGCGCCCCGGCACCACCGTGGAAGATCTTGCCAGCTTGCGTACCCCGTTCCGCGCGCACGGCCGGGTCAGTGCCGGAAATGCAGCTGGCCTGAACGACGGCGCTACGGCGGCGCTTTTGGCTTCTGCCGATGCTGCCGCCGAGCTGGGCCTGCCCGTCAAGATGCGCCTAGTCACCTACGCCTTTGCCGGTGTGGCCCCTGAAGTCATGGGCATTGGCCCGGTTCCTGCCACAGAAAAGGCGCTGCGCCTGGCCGGGCTGAGCATCGAGGACATCGGGCTCTTTGAAATCAACGAGGCCTTCGCCGTTCAGGTGCTTTCCTTCTTGGATCACTTTGGCATTGCCGATGATGACCCGCGCGTGAACCGCTACGGCGGCGCCATCGCGGTGGGACACCCCCTGGCCTCCTCCGGCGTCCGGCTCATGAACCAACTAGCCCGCCAATTCGAGGAGGACCACAGCGTCCGCTACGGCATCACCACCATGTGCATCGGCTTGGGCATGGGTGCCACCGTCATCTGGGAAAACCCGCACTTCAATACCGGTACGGACACCGCAACAACCACGGAAGGGAGCGCAGCATGAGCGCCCAGGACTTCAACAAACTCGCCGTCTTGTTCCCTGACGAGGTTGTGACTCACTCCTTTGTCCAAGACATTGCCTTGCCCGGTGTGGACGGAGCACCGAGCGCCGGCACTTTTGCGCTGATCACGCTCGATAACGGACTGGACCACCGCCGCCCCACAACACTGGGCCCCAACACCCTGGTGGAGCTGGGCACCGTCCTAGAAGCCCAGCGCGAGCGGGCAGCCCACGGCGAAATTGTGGGCGTGGGCGTCACCGGCAAACCGTTCTTCCTGGCCGCCGGCGCTGATCTTTCCGCTGTCAAGAGCCTCAAGGATCCCGAGGCGGCACTGTGGATGGCCCAGCTGGGCCACGACGTCTACTCCACCCTCAACGCGTTGGGCGTGCCCAGCTTCGTGTTCATCAACGGCGTGGCACTGGGTGGCGGGCTCGAAATTGCCCTCAACGCTAACTACCGCACCGTCTCCACCGGGGCCGGAGCGCTGGCCCTGCCTGAGGCATTCCTGGGCCTGGTGCCCGGCTGGGGTGGCATGTACTTGCTCCCCCGCCTGATCGGACCGTCTAACGCCGTAACAGTCATGCTGGAAAACCCGCTCTCCAACAACCGCACCCTCAGCGGTCCGGCTGCTTATAAGTTGGGCATTGCTGACGCGCTCTTTGAGCCCGCGGACTTCCTGGAACAATCACTGATCTGGGCTGCCCGCGTGCTCGCCGGCGCCGAAAGCGTCAGCCGCCCCAATGCGGTGAGCGAACCGCTGAGTGAGGAGAACAGCGCTGCGTGGGATGCCGCCGTCGTGCGTGCCAAGGCATTTGTGGAAGCCAAGACCTCCAACGCCGCGCCGGCCCCGGCGAAGGTCATTGAACTCTTGGAGAAGGGTAAGCACTTCACCAAGACGGAGTCCTTCGCGGCCGAGGATGCGGCGCTGGCCGAGCTCATGGGCACCCCGCAGTTCCGCGACACTGTGTACGCGTTCCTGGACCTGGTCCAAAAGCGTGCCAAGAAGCCGGCTGGAGCCCCGGATCCCAAGCTGGCACGCCCCGTAACGAAGGTGGGCGTGGTAGGCGCCGGGCTCATGGCTGGCCAATTTGCGTTGCTGTTCGCCCGCCAACTCAAGGTGCCCGTGGTCATGACAGACATTGACCAGGAGCGCGTGGACAAGGGCGTGGCGTACGTGCACGGCGAGGTGGATAAGTTGCTCGCCAAGGGCCGTATCAGCCAGGACGCTGCAAACCGGACCAAGGCGCTCGTGACCGGATCCGCCAGCAAGGAAGCCTTCTTTGACGCCGACTTTGTCATTGAGGCAGTCTTCGAAGAGCTGTCAGTGAAGAAGGCCGTATTCGCGCAGGTGGAGGCGGTTGTCTCCCCCGAGTGCATCCTGGCCACCAACACCTCCTCCCTCTCCGTCACCGCCATGGCTGCGGACCTGTTGCACCCAGAGCGTCTGGTGGGCTTCCATTTCTTCAACCCCGTGGCGCTCATGCCGCTGCTGGAGATTGTGCGCGCACCCAAAACTGACGACGCCGTCCTCGCCACTGCGTTCGCCACCGCCAAGGCGCTGCGAAAGAGTGCGGTGCTGGTCAAGGACGCCGCTGCGTTTGTGGTCAACCGCGTACTGCTGCGCCTCATGGCTGAGGTGTCCAAAGCCTTCGACGAAGGTACCGACGCGCACACGGCTGATACCGCGCTGCGGCCCATGGGACTGCCCATGACCCCGTTCACGCTGCTAGCCATGGTGGGCATTCCGGTGGCGCAGCACGTCACGGAGTCATTGCATGCCGCCTTCGGGGACCGCTTCCACGTCTCCGCCAACCAGCAGGCCCTGATCGATGCGGGTATCAAGGCGCTCTGGGTTAAGAATGAGGATGGTTCTCTCGCCATCCCGGCCCAGACCCTGGCCCTGTTGAGCTTCGGCAATTCCCCTTCTTCGGGGGACGAGTTGCTGCGCAAAACCCAGGACGCTTTGGCCGAAGAGATCGGGCTCATGCTCGCCGAAGGCGTGGTGGCCGGGCCGGAGGATATAGATTTGTGCATGATCCTCGGCGCTGGCTGGCCCATGCACCTGGGCGGGATCACCCCGTACCTAGACCGGGTGGGCGCCTCCCAGCGGGTCAACGGGAAGCCGTTCCACCCGGTGGTGTAACTCACCGGTTGCTTGCCTCACTCACCAGCACAGCTTCTACCCAGTACGGCTCCGGTCCCTCACCTTGCCAAGGTGAGGGACCGGAGCCGTCCCTAGAAAGAAGGAACCATTGTCAAACCACTTGACGTGTTTTCTCCCGAACGGAGAGGTATTCGCCGTTCCCTCGGGGAACCCCTACCTGATAACTGCGGCCGTTTGGCATTCTCACAGCGCGGCCTGAAAGAATGACTCTATGACTGTTGAGCCTTCCCTGACCCGCCGCTCCACTTTGCGAGCTACCACTGCCGTCACCGGCGCCGCCTGCGCACTGGCCCTTGCTGGCTGCGCACCCTCTGTCAGCAACACCAAGGGCAAGGGCCAGGCCCCGGAAGAGATTCCCACGGGCGGCACACCCTACGAGGTGGGAAAAATTGCCGAATTGCCTGTTGGCGGCTCCGCGGCGGCAACGGCCGGTGAGGTGGAGGTAATGCTGTTCCGCCCCGACGAGGCCACCGTCCTTGCCTACTCCGATATCTGCACTCATGCAGGCTGCAAAGTGGCTTCCAGTGGCGAGGACTTCAAATGCCCCTGCCATGGAAGCATCTTTAAGGGAAGTGACGGCACGGTTGTCTCCGGCCCGGCGAAGGCCCCGCTGCCCCGGTACGCTGCCAGCATTGACGGTGAATGGATCACTGTTTCTGTCTAGAGGCCACGGACGCCCGGCTGAGGCGTCGCGCCCACTCGCTACGCCTAGAGCTGTACACCCCCATTCGCCCTAGAAGAGTGCCACCTTGGGCGTTTTCGGGAAAATTAGATCGAGTTCGGCGAGATCCTGCACGGTTGGTTTCCACGATGCGGCACGCGCGTTCTCCTGTACCTGCTCGGGCTTCGTGGCCCCTGCAATCACACTGGCAACCGATGCCTGTGCTGCCAGCCAGGAGAATGCGACCTGTACTTCCGTCAGGTCCCGGGCAGCCGCAAAGTCGCTGAACGCCTGGAATTGGGACGTCTCCGCCTCTGCCACCATGTGCTGGCGTGTGTGCGAGAGCCGGCTGCCCTGCGGCACCGCGCCGCCCTTGTATTTTCCAGTCAGCAGCCCATTCGCAAGCGGGAAGTAGGGCATGACACCGAGCCCGTAAGCCTCGGCGGCCGGGGTCACTTCCTGCTCTGCCCGGCGGTCAAGGAGATTGTAGTGATTCTGACTAGCCACAAAACGCTGTGTGCCAGCCACACGGGCAGTGTATTCGGCATCGGCGATCTGCCAACCCGCCAGGTTGGAGTGGCCAATGTAGCGAACTTTTCCGGCATGGATCAGGTCATCCATCGCTGAGAGTGTTTCAGCCATCGGGGTGAGTCCATCGGGGGTATGGTAATAAAACAGATCGATATAGTCGGTGTTCAAGCGCCGCAGCGAGGCTTCCACCGCCTGCGCGATGTACTTCCGCGAACCGCGCGCACCCCCTCCGAAACCGTTGGCGCCCTGGGCATCCATACCAAATTTAGTGGCCACAACCACCTCTCCCCGGTGCCGGCCGAGTGCTCTGCCGAGCATTTTTTCGCTGAGCCCGGCCGTCATCCCGTAGACGTCCGCTACGTCAAAATGGGTTATGCCTGCCTCCAGTGCTGCATGCACGACGGCGTCACTACCCTCCTGCGTCTGCGTCACCGTTCCCCCACGGCCCAAATTGTTGCAGCCCAGGCCCACGGTGGAAACTGTCAGCCCGGAGCGTCCTACTTGGCGGTATTCACTGTGATTTTCACTCATGCTTCAACAATAGTCAAAGCAACACCCAACACCCCAGCCAACGCTCGGTTGATCTTCCGCACCAAAAAAGGACGCTCCCTCAAGAAGGTGAGGGAGCGTCCAGAATAAACGCCCCTAAACTAACCGAGCGTTGGCTGGCGGGGTGGGGGTTATAGCGAGAAGGCTGTTCCTCCTGTGGCGCTGTGCTTGGCACGCAGCGCCGAGAGGTCATCAATGGGGCTGGTGGCCACTGTCAGCTTCGTGAAGTCAAGCTTTTCTTCCCGGATGCACACCTTGATGTTAGCTACGGCGCGTGCAGCGTCGGGAGCCACAATGTAAATGTTCAGCTTGCCCAAGCCGTGCCCTGCCGCCGTGAACTCCAGCTTCTCCAAGACACCACTGCCGCGCCACGCCAAATGTGGCGTCAGAGCGTCCTTGGCCCGGTGAGCCAGGTGCTTATCACGATCACTGACCTTGTCACTCTTGAGTGCGAACTGCGCCACCACCAGCACCTGCTCTTCACGGGAAAGGACAGCATAGCCGTCTTCGGTGCACTGCTCGGAAAAAGCCGCGAGCATGGCTTCGGCCTCTTCCAGGGAGTTCACAGCGGCCTCCTTGGACGTGCTGACATGACCCACGGTGCCATGGTTGACAACGAAGAATGCGCCGTGCTCGCTACCCTCCGCGGCGTCAGTCTCCTCGGCTCCCCCAGCGTCAACCCACGCCTCACGGAAAATCAGCGTTCCGGCGTCGTCGCGTTTGTACATACGCACAATGTTGGGGTCAAGGCCCGCCAAAATGGTCTCATTGTGCTGCTCGGTGTTCATAGTCTCGCTCATGCTGGTTGCAGCGTCCTTCCAAGGGTGAACCAGGCCGCGTCGCGGCCATCGAATGGGGCGTGGCAGGCCGCCACGGCGTCCGTAAGTGCGCCCGTGGCGGTCTCCATACGTGTGCAGAGTTCCTGCGGATAGGAAAACTTCACAGTGTGTTGGGCAAATTCGTCGCGGTCATCAACAAACAATCCGCGGCCCTTGGTGCGCACCACGTCAAGGTCCATGTCAATCATGTGGAACTCAATAACGGAGGGGCGAATGCGGTGCCACTGCAGATCCAGTGCCAAATCAATGTACAGTTCCACGCCGTTTGGGTGCCCGTCATCGAAGAAGGTGGCCACCCAATCCCCGGTATGCGGGATCAAAAAAATGGCATCCGATTCGGTGTACAGGGCAGCACCGGGCCGGGAAATGAATTCATGCGTGCCTTGGAAAATCCAGTGCCCATGCTCATCCGTGCCAAGGTGGCGTCCCGGGACAACCCAGTGGGCTGTGCCGTCATATTTGCGGTTACGGGCAACCACTAAGTCCCCAGGCACGGGTACATCCGGGCCCTGGAGCGTAGTGTGAAAGGCTTCCGTCACAGGATCGGCATCTGTCCCGTGCGGGGAGCAACTTCACCGGGCAGCGGCCGCGCAAAGGGCACCTTCGTGCCAAGGACCTGTTCGACGACGTCCTGGGCCACCCGCTGTGCCGTCAGTCCCACACGTTCTAGGACTTGCTCGCGCGAACCGTGTGCCAAAAATTCCACCGGCAGACCCACCTCATTCAGGGCGGTGTCTATCCCTGCGGCACGTAATTCTTGGCGGATGCGGGAACCGACACCACCAGCACGGACCCCGTCTTCAACCACAATGACTATTCTGTGCTGTGAGGCCAGCTGCACAATGGAGCGCGGCACGGGCAGAACCCAGCGTGGATCAACCACAGTGGAGCTAATTCCTTGGGCACCAATCCGTGCGGCGACATCAAGGGAGAGTTCGCTCATAGAGCCAACACTGACTATCAGGACATCTGCCTGGGGTTCTTTGGCGGCACCTGGCATCTCGTGTTGTGAGCGGGACAGGACATCAACGCCGTCGTACAAACGCTCAATGGCCGCAACTTCCGGGCCCACCTTACCCTTGGAATAACGCACCACGCTGGGTGCATCCGAAATGGCTACCGCCTCACGAAGTTCTTCCCGGAGACGTTGCGCATCCCGGGGGGCGGCAAGGTGGAGACCTGGCACTATCTGCAGCATGGACAAATCCCACATGCCATGGTGACTGGGACCGTCAGGGCCTGTGACACCGGCCCGGTCCAGCACAATTGTGACACCGGCCTTGTGCAGGGCAACGTCCATCAGGAGCTGGTCAAAGGCCCGGTTCAAGAACGTGGCGTAAATGGCTACCACCGGGTGCAGTCCACCAAAGGCCATGCCGGCGGCCATGGTCAGTGCATGTTGTTCTGCGATACCAACATCGATGACACGTTCGGGAAACTTTGCAGCTAACGCGGCGAAGCCAACGGGGAGCAGCATGGCGCCTGTTATGGCCACAATGTCTTCGCGTTCCTCGGCGATCTTGGTGATTTCCTCGCCAAACACACCCGTCCAGGACTTTCCACTGGATTGCTCTACAGAGGCCCCTGTTTCCGGATTGATGACGCCCACGGCGTGGAATTGATCGTTGACATCGGCACGGGCCGGTGCGTAGCCGCGGCCCTTCTCCGTGAAGGCGTGCACAATGACGGGCCCTGCATAGTTCTTGGCCAGCTGCAGCGCAGCTTCCATGGCTTTTTCATCGTGGCCATCCACCGGACCCACATACTTCATGCCGAGATCATCGAAGAGGCCCTGAGGGGCCCACCAATCCTTGACGCCTTTTTTGGCAGCGTGCAGGCTCTTGTAAACGAAACGGCCGGCAGCGTTGCCGTCCTGCAAACGCTTCTTACCCCAGTCCATGGACGCTTCATACTTCTTGTGGGTACGCACCTGGTCAATGGCGGGGCGAAGTGAGGCCAGGTAATCGGCGACCCCGCCAACGGTGGGCGCATAGGAGCGGCCGTTGTCATTGACCACTATGACAACCTTGCGGTCCTTATCTGCGGCAATGTTGTTAATGGCTTCCCAGGTCATGCCGCCTGTGAGTGCCCCGTCACCAATGACGGCCACTACGTAGCGATCGTTTTCACCCTTGAGCTGGTGGGCCCGGGCAATTCCATCGGCCCAGGACAAGGATGAGGAGGCGTGGGAGCTTTCTACGATGTCATGCTCAGATTCGCCCCGGTCCGGATACCCGGACAGCCCGCCCTGCTGGCGCAAGGTGGAGAAATTCTGCCGACCCGTCAGTAGTTTATGCACATACGACTGGTGGCCCGTGTCAAAAATAATGCTGTCACGGGGTGAATCGAAGATCCTGTGGATGGCAAGGGTCAGCTCAACAACACCCAAGTTGGGGCCAAGATGGCCGCCTGTTTGGGACACGTTTGCAATGAGGAAGCCCCGGATCTCCTGGGCCAGCTCCTCCATTTGATGCTCACTGAGCCGGCTCAGGTCACGCGGATGCGTGATGGTTTCTAAAAGTCCCATGGGTACCTCCTCGGTGCACAGATAACATCTAACAATATCGCGTCTGACTGGTTTACGTGTGCGTGGCCCGGACGAACTACGGGATGAATGTTCCCGACACTATATTCTGCACCGAAATGATCTGATTGAAAGCCAAAAACACGAAGGGGCGGGCCTCCGGTTTCCCGGCTGCCCGCCCCTTGAACGCTAGCTCACTGTAAGTACCAATTAATCCTTAGTACCAACTGCTCACTCTTACTAGCTTGCCGTGATCTGGCGCAGCACGTACTGCAAAATTCCACCATTGCGGTAGTAGTCTGCTTCACCGGGAGTGTCGATCCGCAATACGGCATCGAAGCTTACGGTGATGCCGTCTTCGCTCACAGCAGTGACCTTGAGCGTCTTAGGCGTGGTGCCGTTGTTCAGCTCCGTCACGCCTGCTACGGAGAAGGTTTCCGTACCGTTCAGGCCCAGGGAAGCAGCGTTCTGCCCGGCCGGGTACTGCAACGGCAGGACACCCATGCCAATGAGGTTGGAGCGGTGGATGCGCTCGTAGCTCTCGGCAACAACAGCCTTGACGCCCAAGAGCGCGGTGCCCTTGGCTGCCCAGTCACGTGAGGACCCGGAGCCGTATTCCTTACCAGCCAGAACAACCAGCGGTGTGCCGGCGGCCTGGTAGTTGACGGAGGCATCGTAGACGTAAGCCTGCGGGCCATCAGCCTGGGTAAAGTCGCGGGTAAAGCCACCCTCAACGTTGTCCAGGATCTGGTTGCGGATACGGATGTTCGCGAAGGTACCGCGGATCATGACCTCATGGTTGCCACGGCGTGAACCGTAGGAGTTGAAGTCCTTGCGGTCCACCCCGTTGGCCAACAGGTACTGGCCAGCCGGGGTCTCGGACTTGAAGGAACCTGCGGGGCTGATGTGGTCCGTGGTGACGGAATCGCCCAGCTTGAGCAACACGCGTGCCCCGGTGATATCTTCTACCGGATCAGCTTGCGCCTTCATGCCATCAAAGTACGGTGGCTTGCGAACGTAGGTTGACTTGGGATCCCATTCGAAGACGTTGCCTTCAGGAGTTTCCAGGGCCTTCCAGCGATCGTCACCGTCGAAGATGGTGGCGTAGGAGTTCGTGAACATCTCACGGTCAATGGAGGCATCCATGACTTCCTGGACCTCAACCGGGTTGGGCCAGATGTCCTTCAGGAAGACATCATTGCCCTCGGCGTCCTGACCCAAGGCATCGGCTTCAAAGTCGAAGTCCATGGTGCCGGCCAGTGCGTACGCGATGACCAATGGCGGTGAAGCCAAGTAGTTCATCTTCACGTCCGGGTTGATGCGGCCTTCAAAGTTGCGGTTACCCGAGAGAACAGCGGTCACGGACAGATCGTTTTCGGCAATGGCTGCCGAAACTTCTGTGTCCAACGGACCGGAGTTACCAATGCAGGTTGCGCAGCCGTAGCCCACTGTGAAGAAGCCCAGCTTCTCCAGGTACGGCACCAGACCTGACTTCTCGTAGTAGTCGGTGACAACCTTTGAGCCCGGGGCAACGCTGGTCTTCACCCACGGCTTGGACACCAGGCCCTTGTTGACGGCGTTGCGAGCCAATACGGCGGCAGCGAGCATCACTGAAGGGTTGGAGGTGTTGGTGCAAGAGGTGATCGAGGCGATTGAGACTGCACCGTGATCCAGCTCGAATTCAACGCCTGATTCGTTCTTGACGTGAATCGGGCTGGACTGACGGCCGTTAGCACCGCTAGCAGCGGAAACGAGCGTGCGCTCGGTGTCATGCTGGTGCGTGTCCGGGTGAGTGAAGGACGGGGCGTCCGAGGCTGGGAAGGACTCTTCCAAGGACTCATCAACTGTGTTGCCTTCAGCATGTGCATCAGCAGCAACGTAGTTGTTCAGATCCGAGCGGAACTGAACCTTGGCGTTGGTCAGCTCAATGCGGTCCTGCGGGCGCTTGGGGCCAGAGATGGAGGGAACCACCGTGGACAAATCCAGCTCGAGGTACTCGGAGAACGCGATCTCAACTGAAGGCTCGTGCCAGAGGCCCTGCTCCTTGGCGTAAGCCTCAACGAGAGCAAGCTGCTCTTCGCTGCGGCCGGTCAGGCGCAGGTAATCAACAGTGACGCTGTCAATGGGGAACATGGCAGCCGTGGAACCGAACTCCGGGCTCATATTGCCAATGGTTGCGCGGTTGGCCAACGGCACAGCCGCAACACCTTCACCGTAGAACTCCACGAACTTGCCAACAACGCCGTGCTTACGCAGCTGCTCGGTGATGGTCAAAACCACATCAGTTGCGGTGGCACCGGCCGGGATTTCACCGGTCAGCTTGAAACCTACAACGCGCGGGATCAGCATGGAGACGGGCTGTCCCAACATGGCCGCCTCGGCTTCAATGCCACCAACACCCCAACCCAGCACACCCAGGCCATTGACCATGGTGGTGTGTGAGTCGGTGCCAACCAGCGTGTCCGGGTAGGCGCGCAAGACGCCGTCCACCTCGCGGGTCATCACGGTGCGGGCCAAGTACTCAATGTTGACCTGGTGCACAATACCCATGCCCGGGGGAACAACCTTGAAGTCTTCAAAAGCGGTCTGTCCCCAGCGCAGGAACTGGTAACGCTCACCGTTGCGCTGGTATTCAATGTCCATGTTGCGCTCAACAGCACCTGAGTTGCCGAAGACGTCAATCTGCACGGAGTGGTCAATGACCATCTCGGCCGGAGCCAACGGGTTGACTCGGCTGGGATCGCCGCCGAGGTCCTTGACTGCTTCACGCATGGTGGCCAAATCAACAATGCAAGGAACTCCTGTGAAGTCCTGCATGATGACGCGGGCCGGGGTGAACTGGATTTCGGTATCGGGCTCCGAGTTCGGATCCCAACCTGCCAACGCACGAACGTGCTCGGCTGTGATGTTTGCACCGTCTTCGGTACGAAGCAGGTTTTCCAGCAATACCTTGAGGCTGAACGGAAGGCTCTTGGCGCCTTCTACCGAGTTCAGTCGGAAAATCTCGTAATCGGTTCCGCCTACATTAAGTACGCCTTTTGAACCGAAGCTGTCCACATTAGTCATCGATGGACTCCTCTCGCCACTACTTTTATCTTTGTCACGCACAGGACAGGATGCCAGTTAGGCACCCCTTACTCACGCTCTGAAACTGCTCCACGCTTCTTCAAAAAACGGTAGAGCAGTTCAACAGCTACGCATCCTGCGGCAGTTACCGCAATAGTAGCCGCTAACAGCCCACCACTTGGGATATCGAGGGCGAAGAAGTTGCGGGCGAACGGCACTGCCATGATCAACACAAGCCCCACCACCAGGGCGGCCACCAACAATGCCCGCCATTTATCGAAGGGCCGGGCCAGCGCCCCCAACACCCAAAGCGCCACCACCAGCACCGTCATGGTGGCAGCGGTTTGTGCCTCGCGAATCAGGTGTTCCCCGCTCAATGCCGGATTCGGGAAGGCACTCGCGTACCAGTACACGGCCATGATGCAGGCGGCCACAATGGTGCCGGAGGGAATCGCGAACATGAGTGTTCGCCGGAGAAATCCAGGCTGATAGCGCCGGGCATTGGGCAGTAGAGCCAGGAAGAACGCGGGGATGCCAATGGTCATGGAGCTCACAATGGACAGCTGGCGCGGCAGGAAAGGATACCGCCACATCAAGATGCCAATCGTGATGGAAATGATGATCGCATAGGTGGTTTTCGTGAGGAACAAATTGGCCACTCGTTCCACATTGGCAATCACCCGCCGGCCTTCTGCAACCACCGAGGGAAGGTGCGAGAACTGCCCGTCCAGGAGCACTAGGCGGGACACGGCCTTGGTGGCGGCAGCGCCGCTGCCCATGGCGATCCCAATGTCGGCGTGCTTCAACGCGAGGGCGTCATTGACGCCGTCGCCGGTCATGGCCACCACGTGCCCGCGGCTCTGCAGGGCCAGCACAATGGCCTTTTTCTGCTCCGGAGTGACCCGGCCAAAGACGCTTTCACGCTCCAGAACCAGGGACATGGCATCCACGTCATCCGGGAGCTCCCGTGCGTCATATCCGTCACCCTCGAAGCTAAACCCAACATCTCGGGCCACCGCGGCAACCGTTCGAGGGTTATCTCCTGAGATGATTTTCAGCTCCACACCCTGCTCCCGGAAGTACTCCAGCGTGGCCCCGGCATCGGGGCGGACCCGTTCACGGAACACCAGCAGCGCCACAGGCGTCAGGTCCGCAAGGCTGAAGGAAGCGTCCGACGCCGGATGGGCCGCCTGCTCCTGTACCTCCCGGTGGGCCGGCTCCTTCACATCCCGGTGGGCAAGGATGACAGCGCGCAGCCCACTGCCAGACGCTTCATCTGCGGCCGCTAACGCCTCCCGGTGGAGCCCGGCTGCCAGGACCACCTCCGGGGCGCCCAGCACCCATTCTCCCGCCGCAGGGCCGGCCCCAAAGGTGACGGCGCTGAACTTGCGGGCACTGCTGAAGTGCACCTCGGAGAGGGGAAGCTGCGCCAGCCCGTCCCGGTAGCTGCCAGCAAGGGCCAGGGCCGTGGCATTCGCGTTGGGGTGGACACTTTGCCAGGCCAGGACTTTTTCCCAGCCGGGAACGGCGGAAAAGACAGTGGTGCTGGCCAGTTCCATGTGCCCTTCGGTCAGGGTCCCGGTTTTGTCCAGGCACACCATGTCCACACGGGCCAGTCCTTCCACCGCCGGCAACTCCTGGACCAGCACTTGGCGCCGGGCCAGACTCACGGCGGCCATGCCGAAGGAGATGCTGGTCAACAGCACCAGCCCTTCAGGGATCATGGCCACAATGCTTGCCACTGCGCTGACCACGGCTATGCGCCATTGGCCCGACGCTATGGCCTGGGTCCAACCACCATGGGCACTCATCTGACCATTGATGACGAGCAAAATGATAGGGATCAAGGCCCACGCAATGTACAAGATGATGCGGTTGATGGAGTTGCGGATCTCAGAGTTCACCAGCGAGAAACGCCGCGCCTCGGCGGTCAACACCGAAGCGTAGGACTCGGCGCCCACCCCGTGGACGCGTGCACTGGCGTACCCGGCCACAACAGCCGAGCCGGACAATGCTGTGTCACCAGAAATTTTGATGACGGGATCTGCCTCCCCCGTCAGCAGCGATTCATCAATTTCTAAGGCGTCTGCCGCCAGGATGGTGGCATCCGCCGGGACTTGATCCCCCGTGCGCAACAACAGCACATCATCATGAACCACGTCAGCTACGGCAATGGCAACCTCCGCCCCGTCCCGGAGTACTCGAGCCCGCGGGGCGTGCAGGACGGCGAGCCTGTCCAGCGTGCGTTTGGCCCGGTACTCCTGCACCACTCCGATGGCGGCATTGGCCACCACAATGAACCCAAACAACGCATCCCGCGGGTCCCCCACCAGTAACACGAGAAACAGAGCGCTGCCCAACACCGTATTGAACAAAGTGAAGACATTGGCCCGCACAATGGCCCAAATGCTGCGGCTGCTCTCATGCGCCACAGCATTGCTGAGCTCAGCCAGCCGACGTTCCCGGACCTGAGCCGCGTCCAGACCATTCGTGGCCAGGCGTGCGGGGTCAACCGGAGCCAGAGCAGCGCGCGCCGCTGCCATGGCGGCGCGGCGGTGTGCCTCACGCCGTTCGGCAATCAACGTACCTTTGGGTTTGTTGCGGGTCAGGTCCCGGCGGGCCAGCTTGTGGTTCTGTACAACCTTGACCTGCTGGGCCGCCATTTCCTTGCGGGCCTGCTGCTTCACGTGGGTTCCTAGGCGTCTGACGGTTGAGGGAGGCTCTTCACTGGCACCAACAGGGCCACAGTTTCAACGTGGTGCGTGTGCGGGTACAGGTCAAAGGCCCGCAAGGATGCCAGCGCCCATCCGGCATTGGCAAAGTACTTGACGTCGCGGGCAAACGCGGCCGGATCGCACGCCACGTAGGCAATGGCTCGCGGCGAGGTGGCAACCAGTGCCCGGACCACAGCTTTTCCGGCACCTGCACGGGGCGGGTCAAGCACCACGGCGTCAAACCGGCGGCGCTGTCCTGCTGGGGTATGTGAGCCCCTGGAGGAGGTGCCCAGGATTCGCTCCACCCGGCCCTGCGAAATCTCTACCTGCTCGCTGGCGTGCAGGTTCTTGCGTGCGTCGCGGCTTGTGCCGGCGGATCCTTCCACGGAAAGCACGCTGCCCTCCGGGCCCACAGCATCAGCCAGGGGTGCCGTGAACAGGCCTGCTCCTGCGTAGAGGTCAGCTACATCGGCGCCGTCATCTAAGTATCCGCCTTGCAGCAAGGCGCCCAGAGCGGCATCCGTGAGAACTTTGGGGGCGCGGCGGTGAATCTGCCAGAAGCCGTCGCCCGTGACCCGGAATTCGTGGTCGTCTGTGGTTTCCTTGACCCAGCCGCGCCCATTGAGCACCTCAATGGCACTGTTTTCCGGGTTCCAACGGGCCACCGAGGGCGCGTTTTCAAGGGCAGCCAAGGCGCGTGCGACCCGTTTGACAGCGGCCCCGGCAGCCTTTTCGCTCAAGGTGGGCTCCGGTGCCAGCAAAACCAGTACGCCTGAGCCATTAGCGGGAGCGGCAACTTCTATCCGCTCAATGCCGGTGAAGTCCAGTTCCCACAGACGGAGCTCGTTGATGGCAGGCAGGGCCAGTGGCATGTCATGGATGGGCACAATGGTGTTCGAGCGGTGCGCGTGCATGCCCAGCTTGCCGGAGCGGGTCACAGCGAATCCTGTGCGGGTCCGCCAGCCCAGGCCGGAGCGCTGATCAGCAGTGCCGTCCGCATCGACATCTTCCACCCCGGCGCTGAACAATGAATCGAGCTGCTCCGTGGCGATCCCGCCCAAGCGTTCGAGCTGTTCGCGCACCACAGCGGTTTTGAGGGCAAGCTGGCCGGACCGTGAAATATGGCCAAATTCGGCTCCCCCCACGGGCGCTGTGGAGCGCGCGCCAGCCCGCAAGGAGTCAGCTTCGGGCCAAAAGTGGGCTACGCGATCGGGTGAGGCCACCACAACATTGGTGACGTCGGCGCGCCAGAATTTGGCGTCGGGTTCGTTCTCAGTCAGCGTGATCTCAACGGTTTCGCCGGGAATTCCGTGGCGCACAAAGATGACGCGACCCTCATGCCGGGCGACGCAATGGCCGCCATGGGCCACTGGCCCTACGGTAACGCTCAGTCGGGGACTGCTGGTGGGCTCACTCATGTGCTCTACGCTCTTCTACTCTTGGTACTTCTTCGCGTCAGTGGAGGACTTCAGCTGCCAAGGCACACTGGCCACCACCACGCCGGGTTCAAAATGCAACCGCGTCTTAATCCGCAGGGCAGTCTGGTTATGCACCAGCTGCTCCCACCATTTGCCCACCACGTATTCCGGGATGTACACCACAATCAAATCGCGCGGGGAATCCCTGCGCATGGCCTTGATGTGGTTGATCAGCGGCGTTAGCGTTTCCCGGTACGGGCTCGCTAACACAGTCAACGGTACCGGGATGCGCAGCCGCTCCCAATCCGCAATGGTCGCTTCCGTCTCCGCGGGGTCCAGATCCACCGTGATCGCTTCCAGCGTGGAGGGCCGGGAAGCACGGGCAAAAGCAATAGCACGCATGACAGGCTTGCGCACGTGCGAGACTAAAATCACAGCGTGAATCCGGGCTGGGAGCGCCTTAGTGGCGGAGTCTGTCTCCACCGCCAGCTCACGGGCCACGTTGTCATAATGCTTGCGGATGCTTGCCATGACAGCAAACAGGGCCGCCATGGCGAGTAGCGCAATCCAGGCTCCCTGTTCAAACTTGGTGATCAGAACAATGATCAGCACCGTCAACGTCATACAGAAACCAAGAGAGTTAATGACCCGTGAACGCATCATTTTGAACCGTATGGTCTTGTCCTTGACCTTGAGCAATTCTCGGCTCCAGTGCCGCACCATGCCCAACTGGCTGGCCGTGAAGGAGATGAAAACGCCCACAATGTAGAGCTGAATCAGCCGGGTCACATCGGCGTTGAAGGCAACTATAAGAACCAGTGCGCCAACAGCGAGCAGCAGCACGCCGTTGCTGAACGCAAGCCTGTCTCCGCGGGTGCGCAGCTGGCGGGGCAGGTAGCCGTCCTTGGCAAGGATGGAAGCAAGCACTGGGAACCCGTTGAACGCCGTGTTGGAGGCGAACACCAAGATGGTGCCTGTGGCAGCCACAATGATGAAAAACGGGATGGACCCGGCACCGAATATGGTGGCCGCAATCTGGCTAATGGAAGGGTTTTGAACATAGTCAGCAGGTGGAGCTACTCCATTGACTAAGAATTCGGTGTGCGGATCAGCCACAATATGAACGCCCGTGGCGTTGGCCAGGAACAAGATGCTAGCCATCATGCCCGCAGCGATGGCCCCGAGCAGCAGCAGGGTGGTGGCAGCATTTTTACTCTTGGGCTTGCGGAAATTGGGCACCCCATTGCTGATGGCTTCAACACCTGTAAGAGCTGCGGCGCCGGAGGAGAAGGCTCGCAGGAGCAAGAAGGCACCGGCCAGTCCCACCAGACCCTGGTTGAAGGCGGCTTCGGGAACAATCTCAAAATCGGCCGACGGCGCCCGGCCCAGCGTGCCCGTAGCCGCCTGAAAAAGACCCGCCGCGGTCATGGCGAAGATGCAGAACATAAAAATGTAGGTGGGCACGGCAAAGACCGAGCCCGCTTCGCGAATGCCGCGCAGATTCACCAGTGCCAAGATGATGACACCCACCACGGCGATCACCGTTTGCGTTCCATGCCAGCCAGGAATGGCGGTGGCTAGGTAGTTAGCGGCCGATGACATGGACACGGCCACGGTCAGCACATAATCCACCATGAGCGCGGAGGCCACTGTGAGGCCGGCATTCTTTCCCAAGTTGACGGTGGCGATCTCATAGTCACCACCGCCTGAGGGGTATGCGTGAACGTTCTGGCGGTAGGAGGCAACCACCGTTAGCAGCACCACCATGACGGCCAAGCCCACCCAGGGAGAAAGCGCCACGGCCGCCACCCCCGCTAGTGCCAGGGTCAGCAATATTTCATCCGGGGCATACGCCACAGAGGACAATGCGTCAGAGGCAAAAACCGGCAGGGCAATACGTTTGGGCAACAGCGTGTGATGCAGCGTATCGCTGCGGAACGGGCGGCCCACAAGAACCCGCTTGAACGCGTTGAAAAAATTCAGCACGCGGGTAACGCTAGCACCAGTGACGGCACCAGCGCCCCTATCCGGGTGCCGGGTCGCCACCATGACACACTAGTGACATGCCAGGATGCGCCATCGGCTTCGAGCCGGACTTGACCGCGGGGCCCTGCAGAGCATGAAATTGTTATCCGCACGGCTTAGAAAAGCCATGCATACAAGCGGAACCTGGAAAAAAATTCCGGGCCCGCCACATCAGGGAGCGTCAATGGCACATTTCGTGATCATGGGTTGCGGACGAGTGGGTGCAACCTTGGCCCATACATTGGAGGACTCGGGCCATTCGGTGGCAATTATTGACCAGGATGAACGGGCGTTCCGGCGTCTACGCACCGGTTTTGGTGGCCGAAAGATCACAGGTGTCGGTTTTGACCAAGACACCCTCAAGCAGGCCGGCATTGAGGAAGCCTACGCTTTTGCCGCTGTTTCCAGTGGCGATAACTCAAATATTCTCGCTACTCGCGTGGCCAGGGAAACTTTCCATGTGGAACACGTGGTGGCAAGGATCTACGATCCCGGCCGGGCCGAGATATACCAGCGCCTAGGCATCCCCACGGTGGCTGCCGTGCGGTGGAGCGCAGATCAGGTGCTGCGGCGCATCCTGCCGGAGACTGCCATCAAGGGCGACTTCCGTGAACCGTCCGGGCGCCTGCTGCTGTGTGAGCTCTCGCCAAACGCGCAGTGGATTGGCTGTCATCTTGTGGATATGGAGAAAGCCGCGAACGTTCGGGTAGCCTACTTGACCCGCTTCGGGGAGGGCATTTTGCCCGGCCCTGATACCAGCTACCAACAGGGCGACACCGTCCATGCCATGGTGGCCAGCGCCCGCGTAACAGAAGTTGCGCGCATCCTGGCAGCAGCACCCGTGAAGGAGTTTTAATATGCTTGTTGTCATTGTCGGTGCCGGCAGCGTGGGCTGTTCCATTGCCAAGGAACTGCTGTCCCACGGTCATGAGACCCTACTGATCGATCCCAAACCTGAAGTGATTGGCAAGAGCGGGCTGCGCGGCGCCCGCTGGCTGGTGGGCGACGCCTGCGAAATCAGCACCCTACGTGAAGCGAAGTTGGAAGAGGCTGATGTGGTGGTTTCGGCCACCGGTGATGACAAAGTCAACCTGGTGGTTTCACTGCTTGCCAAATCTGAATTTGGTGTGGGCCGCACAGTGGGCCGGGTCAACAATCCCAAGAATGACTGGATGTTTGATGATTCCTGGGGTGTGGACGTGGCCGTCAACACTCCGCGCCTGATGACAGCACTCGTAGAAGAGGCCGTGGAGATCGGAGACCTGGTCCGGCTACTGACGTTGCAAACCGGTGTGGCATCTCTGGTGGAGTTCACGGTTCCTGGTGACTCGCACGTGATTGGCTCAACCGTGGGAGCCATCATGTGGCCACACGATTCCTCGCTCGTGGCTATTTTGCGCGATGAAGCCCCCATCACGCCCAGCCCGGATGATGTGGTGGAAGCCGGAGATGAGCTGTTCTTCATCACCACCATTGCGGCCGAAAATGAACTACGAACCCTGCTGGTAGCCCGCTAACTGCGCTGCTGCCCTGCCCCGGCGCCCGGACTTGTCTCTAGAGTTCTATGGACTTGTTCTCGGTGACGGGGCGGCTGACCAGCCAGGCGATCCACAGCCCGAAGGCATAAAGTGGCACACCCATGATCAAGCGCATGGCTCCGAGCGCATCCACTTGCCCGGCAAAGTACAGCGGCAGTTGCACCAGAAGCCGGGCACCCATGACAGCCACAATAATCCACGTGGCCACACGGTAGGCGCGGAGCCGTTCTGGTTGCGTCCGCCAGCGCACACCCTCATTGCGGGCGTAGCCGAACAATAGTCCAAGAACCGGCCAGCGGACTGCGATGGAGACCACCATGGCGGCGATGTAGGCGGCGTTGGTGTAGAAACCCACAGTATAGAAATTCTCGGCCTTGCCGGTTTTCATTGCCAAAAAAGCTGATAGCGCGACGCCGGCAATTCCGGCCAGCGCCTGCGTCAAGGGAGTGCGCTGGATCAGCCGGGCCACCAGGAACACGGCAGCCATGGCCACCGATCCCACCAGGGCAATAGTCAAATCCCGGGTCACGGTGAAAGCCACCAAGAACACCAGCCCCGGCAAGACACTTTCGGCAATGCCTCTGATGCCACCGGCTGCGGCGAGGAGATCTATGTGGCCGTTTTCCTTACGGACCAGTGTACTTTTCGCCGCCATTTCCTGGGCAATCTCGGCAAATCCGCCACTCGGCTTGGGATCTGGCATATTTTCTTCGGGGCTCTGCTGACTCAACTAGCTCTCCTGAATTCCAATGATCTCGTAGCGTGGGTTGTACATGGTGGGCAGTCCCTCGCGCAGGGAGACCATACCCTCAACACGGAGCCGAACGCCGGCGCTAATGCCAGGGACACGCCGTCGTCCTAGCCACACGATCCGCAGACGGTGGTTGCCTGGACCTTGGGCCGCGCGGTGAAAATCCGTATCGCTGAGAATCGCCGTGAAAGCGGGTGTGGCTGTGGCCGGGGGGATCGTAACGGCGTCGATGATTCCCCCGCACACCGCCCTGCCGCGGGCCGGCAGTTCCGCAATGGGGATTGCTGCCGGCCAGTCACCTTGCTCAGTAGTGGCCAAGGCTAACCGATCGTGGTGATTTCCGGACCGCGCTCCAGCGGGGAACCACCTTGAGCAGAGCCCATGTCCGGGCCGCTGGTAGCGGGTGCGGAGGCCATGGCGTCCTTGGGAAGGCGCAGGAGCAAGAGATCGCGCGGAGGCAAGGGCACCTCGCCGCGGACTACAACCACGCCACGGAACAAGTCTTCCAAAGGCAGCGCAGCTTGGCTATCAACAGCTGCAGCACCGCCCAAGACGCCGCGGAGGAACCAGCGCGGGCCGTCAACACCAATGAAGCGGGCAACCCTGAATCCCCGGCTGCCATCATCACTCTGGGCAGGTACCTTCGCCAACACTTCCTTACCGAAGGTACCGTCGAGAATCTCAATTTCGCCGCCCTGTGCACCCACCGAGAGGCCAATCTGCTCACGAATGTCTCGCCACAAGGGCTCCGAACGTGAGGCCGCAAACGCCTGGAGCTGCAGGCTGGAACCGTTCAAATCCAAGGTGACCGCAATAACGCGCTGGGTGTTCTCTTCAACTTCAAGGCGAAGCGAGAGGCCCTCCAACGGGGTCACCATCAATGCGCCCAGATCCACGTAACCGTCCGTGGTCTCGATTTCGTCAACATCGAGGGGGCCATGGAGATCTCTCTCGTACACCGTGTCTGCCGGGTCCGGAGGCAGCGCAACAGCATCAGCCGATGGCTGTGCTACTTCTGCATCTGCTATTTCTGTGCCAGCGTTCTCGGCGTCCTGTGTGTCAGCTTCGGAGACAAAAGGCACCGGAGCCTCGGAACTGCTCTTATTTTTCTTACCAAACCCAAAAGCCATGGGAATTAAGACTCCTTGTCAAGGATGGAAACTGCGGATCAGCAGTTAGTTGGGTGCTGGTGGATTCGTGGACGGGGAAAAACCGCCGGTTGAGCCGAAGCCACCGGTGCCTCGCACCGAATCGGCGAGTTCGTTCACGGCAATGAACTGGGCGGTTTCCACGCGTTGAATCACCATTTGTGCAATTCTATCGCCCCGTGACAGGGAGATGGAATGATGCGCATCGGTGTTCAGCAGGGTCACGGAAATCTCTCCGCGGTACCCTGCGTCAACAGTTCCAGGACTGTTGACAATGGTCAGGCCATGTTTGGCAGCCAACCCGGAACGTGGGTGGATCAAGGCAACAAAACCAAAGGGCAACGCGATACTCACTCCTGTTGGGACAAGCACACGCTCCCCCGGGGCCAGCACCAGATCAATGCGGCTGCGCAGGTCCGCTCCAGCATCGCCCGGGTGGGCGTAGCTGGGAGGTTCAATCCCGGCGTCGAGCATGTGCAACTGCACTTGAACTACGGAGCTCTGAAGATCGGTGGCGGGGTTGGCATCAAAAGTCTCATGGGTCACAACAGAACACTCTATCTTGAAGCCGTGGCTCCCGCCTGCGGGCAATAAGGGCACCTCAAGGTGAATTACGGGGCGAAAGATGAAAAGCTTGACCCATGTCATCTCAATCGCCACAAAGCTCCACCTCCGCAGCCACGGCAAACTACACCGAAAAGCTCTGGCCAAATTTCTGGGGTTGGGTGATTGTGCTGGGTCTCTCGTGTGCAGGAATCCTGATCTTCATTCCCATCAGCCCCACGGCGGGCTTCGTGGCATTTGCCGTGTTGCTGGCCCTGCAGACGCTGGTGCTCGTGACAACCACACCCACCATCGCCGTCACACCGGAGACCCTGCAGGTAGGCCGGGCACAGATTGAGCGGCAATTTGTGGGAGAAGTCAGCGTCTACTTCGGCGACGACGCCACCGATCAGCGCGGCATCAAACTCAACGGCTTGGCGTATCTGTGCATCCGCGGCTGGATCAAGCCCGTGGTGAAGATTGAAATCACGGACCCGAATGACAGGACCCCCTACTGGTTGGCGTCCTCTCGCAACCCTGAACACCTGGCGGCGGCGCTGCGAGCTGGCCGCTAACTAGAAAAATACCCCGGGAAAACTGCTCGTTGAGCATTCTCCCGGGGTATTTTTCTGCCATAACGCGGCCTATCCTTCGCAGTCCCGGCAGTACATGAGGTTCTTGCTTTGCTTGGCCAGCTGGGAGCGGTGCCTGATAAAAAAACAGCTGCTACAGGTAAACTCGTCTGCCTGTTCGGTCAGGATCTCCAGGGCTTGGTCATCAGGAGCGTGCTCGCCACCGGGCAGTTCGTAACTTTCGGCAAGCTCACTCTCGCTCAGGTCGATCACCGCTACCGGCGAAGCGGTGGCGCGGGGGGCCCTGTGGTGCTGGCGGGTGCCGGTGTTCATGTCTGTTCCCTCACTCTGTGGCCAGATGCAACTCTGGATTAATACAGCAAACACCCTAAAGGAAGCCAGCGGCTCTACTGCCCAACAGAGCTGCCGAGTTCGCAGCAGGCTTAAGTTTGACCCTCTATGAATGCGCTATCGGGAAAAACTTGACCAAAATCGTAGCCATCTCACGCCACGCCTAGCGCGGTAGTAGGATTTGCCACGCATCGGTGGCAAAGTCTTGAACTGAACTAATAAGAAATTTTTGGAGGACGGCATGGCTGATTTACGGCTGGTGGGTGTCCACGACGACGGCGAACATCTGCTGCTCAGTGGTCCTGATGGGGACAATTACCTACTCCCCCTGGATGAGGCACTGCGCACAGCCGTGGGCCGGACCAGCCAACGCGCACCCAGGCTTAACCAGCCCGGTGCTCGCATGACTCCGCGCGAAATCCAGTCACTGATCCGTGCCGGATCCAACGCCAGCGACGTCGCTGACCAGTCGGGGCTGACGCTTGAACAGGTGCGCCGCTATGAAGGTCCCGTCTTGGCGGAACGTGAGTACATTGCCAACCAGGCCCGAGCTGTTTCTGTAGCAACTTCCACGCAGCACACGGAAAACTACTCCTCCTCCATGGCTCAGGAACCCACCACGCTCGAGGAGATGGTTCTTCACCGTCTCTCCGCTTTCGGCATCGAGAAGGCCTCGCTGCGATGGGATGCTTGGCGTGACCACGCCGGTGCCTGGACCATCAGCGCAGACTTTGAGCCAGGCACCGAATGGGCTGCCAGCAGCATTGGCCAAGCCCCTCCAGCCTTGTGGAGCTTCCACGCCGGACGCAAGTCCTTGAAGAACGCCAACCGCTGGGCACAGCAGCTCAGTGAACTTGAGCCGTTGGACAGCCCTGTGCCGGAGCGCCGGCTCAGTGCCGTTGCCGACAAACCGTTCGATGTTGAGGCGGAGGCCGTTGCGGATCCGCACTCGCCGGAGTCCTTTGACGGCGGCGATGGCGCCGAACCCGAGCACTCCCCCGACGCCTCCTCCGAAGCCGTCGTCAAGGAACAGGACTCCAGTACCGGCTACTCGGGGCACGGTTTCTTGGACATGCTCCGTTCCCGCAGGGGTGTTCGTTTGGGCATTGACGAGGACGGCGACGACGAACTCGCAGCCATGCTGGGAACCCACGTTCCTGGCGCTCACCCTCGCGATGAAGCCCGTTACTCTCTAACCACGGATACGCAGGAGCCCGCCAGCACCACCCAGGGCACGGACTCCCCCAGCGATCAAGTGAAGAAGATGCCTTTTTTGCAATTGGCACCCCGATTGGTTGAGGACACGCACGTTGGCAGTGTTGCCGAGGTCAGTACTGAGACCCGGGAGATTGTCCTTTCCGGCGAGCCGTTGGCCCGTCTGAAGCCGCTCCAGGAGCCGGCAGCCCCCGAGTCGTCTGAGTACAGGGCTCCCTCCGCTGGGCCTCTCGAAGCCGCTGAGAGTGGGCCCAGCGATAGCGAAGTTGCCGCACGCCTGGAACGCAAGGCTGCGGCCAAACCCAAACGGTCCAGCGTGCCCAGCTGGGACGAGATTGTCTTTGGCACCAAGGGTGACTGAATCCTGATCCACCGAACCGCTCCCGGCTGCCGAACTCCTGGCGGCCGGGGGCGGTTTTGCGTTGCTGCGCCCGCTGCGAGCTTGCGCGTGACGGGTTGGCGGAGAGGGTGTGGGTGGGGCCACGCGCCCGAGGGACCCGCTGCGAGCTTGCGCGTGACGGGTTGGCGGAGAGGGTGTGGGTGGGGCCACGCGCCCGAGGGACCCGCTGCGAGCTTGCGCGTGACGGGTTGGCGGAGAGGGTGTGGGTGGGGCCACGCGCCCGAGGGACCCGCTGCGAGCTTGCGAACAGTGGGAGGGTGTGGGGACTAGCGGCGTTTGCCCTTGGCTTTTTTCTCTGTGACCGGGATCCGCAGTAGCGGCACTTCCCTTTCGGCTTTGGTGATGGAGCCGTGCTGGCCCACCACTCCCATGGCTTGGACGCGAACGCGGCGCAGATCATAGAATGCCACTGATTCACGGGCCAGGATCAGCACGTCACCAATGCGTGCGCTGACGCTCTCGCTCACCTTGCCAAAGTAACCTGCCGTGATGGCTTGTTCCCTGGTCAGTACCCATGCTTTGTTCCGGAAGTGTTCCAGCCAGGCAGCCACGAGCCGGTCCCGGCTTTCCTCGGTTGTTTCGGGTTCAAGGTACAAGTGGACCATCCGGGGTTCCCCGGCGGTGTGACGGACGTTCTCCACCAAGTCCGGGAAAACAGAATAGTCAATCCGGTCTGAGTAGGGGATGTCAATCATCCCGTGATCGGCCGTCAACAGGATCAGGGTGTCCGAAGGCGCCGTTGCCGCTAGACGTTTCATGCCGGCGTCGAGCTCTTCCAATTGCCTCTCCCACTGGGGCGAGTCTGCGCCGTAGGCGTGCCCTGCCTTATCTAGTTCGCTCCAGTAGAGATAGACGAGTGCTTTGGGTGTGGCCGCCAATGCCGCGGCCGCCGCTTCCACTCTCGCGTGGGTGGAGGTGGCGCCCTTGAAGTTGCTTCCTCGCAGGGCCGCGCGTGTCATGGCTGAGTCGGCAAACTTAGGCAGGCTGACGGTGGTGGCTGGTACGTCTTGTGGCAGTGTTTGAAAGACTGTTGGAATTGGTTGCCACAGCAGCGGGTCTACGCCACCGTCCCAGTTGCCCAGCAGATTCACCACCTTGTCCTGGCGTGGATCAAGGACGTCATACCCCACCATGCCGTGTTGACCCGGTACTGCCCCCGTACCCAGTGCCGTCAACGAGGTGGCTGTGGTGCTGGGAAATGCAGCGTGAAGGGTACGGGGGTGTTCGCCACCGGAATCGGCGGCCATGACCCCGCGGAGGAACGGCGCATGGGAGGCGCGCTTCTTTAGCAGTGACTTCCCCAACCCATCGACCAAGACCACGCAGATCCGCCGGGCAGTGGGCAGTCTCAACACGTTGTTGTAGGACTCCGCGCCAAGCACGGCAGCGGCACTGGTCAGGACATCACCAACGCTGGCTTTGCCGTACTCGGGTGCGGCCGGCAATGTTGGCTGGCTGGCAAGGAGGGATTCGCTGGCGAGCGTGGTCTCGGGAACACCCACGGCGTTATCGGCGGTAATGGGAGCGAGCCAATCGTGCGCCGAAGGCAGGGAACCGGCCGGGTCCCGCATCGAGATGAGCTGGCGTACCGGTCCTGGTGTTCACGGCACGCAGGGCACGGGCGAAGGCTTTGGCATCCGCCACGGCCTGCAGGCCCTCAGCCTCGGCGCTGATGCGCAAGGCGATGTCTTCCTGGGCGATGCTTCCCGAGTAGCCATGGTCGGCATCGCATTCGGCGTCCCCGCACGACGCCGGTCCCATTTCCACCCGCTGGCCCCCGGACCAGGCAATTGACAAGGTCAGCTCACGGGCCTGATCGGAGCTTCTGTAATCCTGAGGTTGAGCGTAAATGTAGCTCAGTACCACCGATTTGATCTGGCTGACGGGAACCGACTCCGTGGAGACCTGTGCCACCATCTGCTCTCCAGAGTCATCTAGCTGGTGATCATCAACGTGCGTGATCACCAACATTTCTGGGGTCAGTACCAAAACGGTAATGTGCCGGTGCACTTCAGTACGGTCAAAGTGGGTTTCCAGATGTACCAGGTGGGACAGCGGCTCCTGATTATCCAAAGCATCATTGACCACGTCGGCAACCAGCCGGGGATAAAAACCAGAGCGCTGTAACGCTGATTCCAAATCGCGGCCCTTGATGTTGGCCGGTACACCTGCTCCAAAGCTGTTCATGGTCCTTATTTTCGCACTTTGCACGGAGCGTTGCGAACTGACGCCGTGAAACTGCTCAACACCGTGGAATTACCCACCTAGGACCTCATGGCGCGTCTGGCACTGTCAGTGCGTTGGGCGGAGTTTCCGATCCGCACGTCCACGGCCAACACGGTCACCGTGGTGGGTCCAACAAGGATGGGTTTGAATTCTATGAGCGCCACTTCTGGATGTTCATCCTTGAGCATGGCAACACGCGCCACCAAATCTTCCAAGGCAGAAATATTTCCTGCTGGCAGCCCCTCATAGCCAAAAAGTTTCACGGCTGCCCTGGGCGATCGGATCAGGTCCGCCGAGTCACAGGCGGAAAGGGGCGGCACCCTGTGCGCCCAGTCATCGAGGAGGTTGACGGCGTCCCCGGACAAGCCGAAGGAAACCACCGGTCCCAACAGTGGATCTTCAATGGCGCGCAGTGTGCATGACTGCCCCACTTCTGCCATGCTCTGCACTTCCAAGTTTTTCTCACCGTATGGTTCAAGAAATTTGCGCATTTGCACAATATTGCGGCGCAGCGAATCCGCGTTTTCAATATTGATCCGTACACCTCCCAAATCCAGGCGGTGGCGCAGACTCGGATCTAAGGTCTTGATCGCGACAGGCCAGCCCAGACGTTCGGCGCCGGCCACAGCCTGGTCTTCGCTACCGAACGGCACGGACTCCAAGACCTCAATGCCGTAATGGCCCAGGAGTTCCCGGGCCTGATCGGTGCTGAGGGTGCGCAGTTGCGCGCCGGCAACGTCCTTTAGCCACGTATCCAGCAGGGCTTCAGCAGCCTGTGGGTTGACGCCGGCGGGTGGCTCAAAAACGGATGATTCCAGTGTTAGCCAGTGCGCATAACGCGTGACCGCAGCCAGTGCCGCTATGGCTGCTCCGGGATTGGAAAACGCTGGCAGCGCCCCGGCCATTTGCCGGTTCACGTGAATACTCACATCCACAATCCCAGTAAACACGGCAAGGACGGGTTTACCGGATTCCTCCGAACAGGCCTGCAGCGTCTTGGCGATGGTGTCCACGGGAAGCCCCACCACGGGCAAGAGCGTCACTATGGCCGAATCGGCACCCTTCTTCCCCAGAGCTGCCAGAACGGTCCTCTTGAGCAGAGGCAAAGCCCGCGACTGGCCAATGTCCAGCTCCAGAGCCGCCTGCATCTCCACCACCGTGAGCCCGTTCTCCTCGGCTGCATCAGCCACCACTGTGCCGAGAGCCCCGGAATTGGAAAGAATCGCCAGTCCCGGCCCCTTGGGCAGCGGCTGCCCCACCATGATCTGCGCCACATCGGAAAGTTCTTCAATGGTGTTCACCCGAACCACGCCGGACTGCCTGAGCATGGCGTCCAGGGCACCAGCCGGGGCCTGGGTGGTACGCACGGCGTGCCCCGGAGGAAGACGCAAGCCAATGGAATCCGACTTCGCTACAATGACAGGTTTACTGCGGGCCAGACGGCGCGAAATACGAGAAAATTTGCGCGGATTTCCAATGGATTCAAGGTACAGGGCGCACACAGTGGTGTTGGGGTCATCTTCCCAGAACTGCATCATGTCATTGCCCGAAACATCCGCCCTGTTTCCGGCGGACAACACGGTGGACATGCCCAGGCTGCGCCTGCTCAGGGAGGCGAAGAGGGAGACGCCCAGCGCCGCTGATTGGGTGAATACTCCGAGGCCGCCCTGCGTGGGCAGTTCTGGCGCCATGGAGGCATTGAGCAAAACGGCGGGGTCGGTGTTGGCCAGGCCCAACGACGCCGGCCCCACCAGCCTCATGCCGTTGGCTCGGGCCTGGCGCACCAGGTCCCGCTGCCGCGCAAGGCCGCGTTCGCCGTCGTCCCCGAAACCTGCCGTGGCAATGACTAAGCCCCGCACCCCTGCACGACCGCACTGTTCAATGACGCCGGGCACCTGATCGTAGGGGACGGCAATGACGGCCAAGTCCACAGGCCCGGGAACCTGGGCAATACTGCCGTAGGGCATCATGCCCGAAACCTCCAGCGCATCCTGGTTGACCGCATAGACGGCGCCCGTGAACTTACCTTCGATCACATGCTCCAGTAATTGCTGACCAACACTGCCCCACTCCCGGCTGGCCCCAATCACAGCCACCGAGGTGGGTGCTACCAACCCGGCGACGCTGAGCGCCTCGGCTCGGTGTTCGCGAGATGCCATGACGGCCCGGGATTTTTCTGTGGGGTCAATATCGAATGACAAGGAGATCACGCCATCATCAAAGTGCCGCTGCACCTCATAACCGGCCTCGGAAAATACCTGCATCATTTTTCGGTTCTCGGGCAGGACCTCGGCGGAAAACTTATCGATCCCGTTTTCGCGGGCCGCAGCGGCCAAGTGTTCCAATAGGATAGAGCCTAGGCCACGGCCTTGATGCGCGTCCGAGACGTTGAAGGCCACTTCTGCCTCGGTGGGCTCATTCAAGCGGTCATAGCGACCGATGCCGATGATTTCCCCGCCGCGGGTGATCACAAAGGCCACACGGTCGTGATAGTCCAGCTCCGTGAAACGGCGCAGCTCCTTGGCCGTAAGTTTGGACTTGTAAGTGAAAAAACGCAGGTAAATGGAGTTTTGCGATTGCGCCATGTGGAAAGTCTGGACGGCCTGCGCATCATCTGCCCGCATGGGACGCAAATGTCCTGTGCCCCCATCGCGAAGAACAACATCGGCTTCCCAATGGGCCGGATATTCGGGCGCTAGCTCTGGCTTCACCATAGAATCACTGTACCGACATGATGCCTGTTTTGGCGTGCATGCCACCCGCAACACCCAGTTAGAAAAGGAATCACCGCCACCATGGCCAAGCGCCAACCCCCTGCAGCAGATGACTTCGTTGAGAACATTGTTGACATTGATGTTTCCAATGAGATGGAAAGTTCCTTCCTGGAGTACGCCTATTCGGTGATTTACTCCCGTGCGCTCCCCGATGCGCGGGACGGTCTGAAGCCTGTGCAAAGGCGCATTCTGTACATGATGACCGAGATGGGTCTGCGCCCGGAAAAGGGGCATGTGAAAAGTGCCCGCGTGGTGGGCGAGGTCATGGGCAAGCTGCACCCGCACGGTGACTCGGCCATTTACGACACCATGGTGCGCATGGCGCAGGACTTCTCCTTGCGCCTGCCCCTCATTGACGGCCACGGCAACTTTGGCTCGCTCGACGACGGCCCCGCCGCCCCCCGCTACACCGAGGCCCGGCTGGCCGCGGCGGCCCTGACCCTGACCGGCAACCTGGATGAAGATGTTGTGGACTTTGTGCCCAACTATGACAACCAGATGATGCAACCCTCCGTACTCCCGGCCGCTTATCCGAATCTTCTGGTCAACGGGGCCAGCGGTATCGCTGTGGGTATGGCAACCAACATGGCCCCGCACAACCTGGTAGAAGTCATTGCCGCAGCCAGGCACCTGATTGAGCACCCGGACGCCACTCTTGAGGACGTCATGGCCTATGTGCCGGGTCCCGATCTGCCCTCCGGCGGGCGCATTGTGGGGTTGCAGGGTATTCGCGATGCGTACGCAACGGGCCGCGGTTCCTTCAAGATGCGCGCCAAGATCGCCGTTGAACAGCTTTCCCCACGCAAGGTGGGCCTGGTAGTCACCGAACTGCCGTACCTGGTGGGCCCGGAAAAGGTCAGGGAAAAGCTCAAGGACGCCCGCAATAACAACAAAGTAGTGGGCGTGGCAGATTTCATTGATCTCTCCGACCGCAAGCATGGGCTGCGTCTGGTCATTGAAATCAAGAACGGCTTCAACCCCGCCGCGGTCATGGAGCAGCTATACAAGTTCACACCGCTGGAGGAGTCCTTCGGCATCAACAACGTGTGCCTGGTGGACGGTCAGCCGCAAACTCTGGGTCTACTGCCGCTACTGCAGGTCTTTGTCAGCCACCGTATTGACGTGGTTCGCCGCCGCACAGCCTTCCGTCTGGGCAAGAAACAGGCCCGCCTGCACATTGTCGAGGGCATGCTCATTGCGATCGTGGACATTGACGAGGTCATCCAGATCATCCGCACCTCGGATGAAGTGGCCAATGCCCGCGAACGGCTCATGGCCGTCTATGACCTCTCCGAGATTCAGGCCAACTACATTCTTGACCTGCAACTGCGCCGCCTGACGCGTTTTTCCATGGTGGAGCTGGAATCCGAGCGGGACGATCTACGCCGCGAAATTGCCGCCCTTGAGGAAATTCTGGCCTCAGAAGAGGTTCTGCACCGGCTGGTTTCCGATGAACTCGGCGAGGTTGCCGCCAAGCATGGCACCCCCCGGCGAACTGTGCTGTTGGAATCAGAGGCCCTGGCACCGTCCGTGGCGAAGGCACTGGCCGCCGGCCTTGGCTCCAAAGCTGGCAAGGCCGCCCCGTTAGCCCTGGAAATTGCCGACGACCCCACCTGGGTGTTGCTGAGCGCCACGGGCCAAATTGCCCGGACGGCCACAGCGGATCCGCTCGTGGAATCAGGGGGCCGCAGCAAGCATGATGTGTTCACCTCGGTATTCAAAACCACTGCCCGCGCAGAAATTGGCGCCCTGACCTCGCTGGGACGGATGCTGCGCCTGCAAGTGGTTGATATGCCGGTGCTGCCGCCCACCGCGGCCCTGCCCAACTTAGCTGGTGGGGTGCCCGCCAAGGACTTCATCACCTTAACCAAGGGTGAAACACTGGTGGGCTTTGTGCCGTTGAACGCCGTCTTTGCGGTGGGCACGGCGGCGGGCGTGGTTAAACGGGTCACACCCGAGTACCCGCTGAACCGCGATGAGTGGGAGTACATCTCGCTCAAACCCAAGGACTACGTGGTGGGTGCCGGGATTTCCACGGAACACGAGGACCTGGTCTTCATCACCCGCGGTGCCCAGCTGCTGCGCTACAGTGCAGCCAATGTCCGTCCGCAGGGGCGGACCGCCGGTGGCATGGCCGGGATCAAGCTGGGGGCCAATGACGCCGTACTTTCCTTCGGGGTCCTTTCCCCTGCCGATCCGGACGCCGTGGTGGTGACGGTCTCGGGTGGGCAGGACGCTTTGCCGGGAACACCCTCGGGCTCGGCCAAGGTCACCGCACTCTCCGAGTATCCGAGCAAGGGACGTGCCACGGCCGGTGTGCGTGCACACCGGTTCTTGAAGGGCGAGGACCACCTGTTGGTGGCATGGGCAGGTCATGGCCCGGCGAAGGCCTCCTCAAGTTCTGGCGTGGCGCGGGCACTTCCCGTAGAACACGGGCACCGGGACGGTTCAGGTGTCCCGTTGACCGCTGGCATTGACCTGCTCGGTCCCAGTATTTCCACGCACGACGCCGGCCTGCCGCCAACCCTGCCCGCGGCCCCTCCCACAGTGAGTAGCCCGGCAACGGCACCGCCACCACCACTGCGTGATCCCAAACCCATCCCAGACTCCACCCAGGAAGCGTTTGAACTGCCGTTGGACTGATGCCGACGCATTTGCGCACCCCGCCATGGCCCCAGCCTAGACTGGGGCCATGGCAATCATTCCTGATGACAAAGATTGGACCTGGGTCTTGGATCGCCCCTGTCCTGAGTGTAATTTCAGTGCGTCAAAGGCCACTCCTGCAACGGCTGCAACCATGGTGCCCGCGCTGCTGCCTCGGTGGGAGGCAGCACTCCAGCGTGCCGGTGCCGAGGAACGCAGTGACCCTGGCAAATGGTCGGTGCTGGAATACGGCGCCCATGTTCGGGACGTCTTTGAGGTGTTCACCTCGAGGCTGGAACTCATGCTCCGTGAGGACAACCCCACCTTTGCAAACTGGGACCAAGACCAGGCCGCTCTTGACGGCAACTATGAGGCACTGGATCCGGCCGAGGTAGCAGCAGATCTTACCCAGAACGGTCTCGATGCGGCAGCCGCCTTTGGTGCTGTCACACCAGAGCAGTGGGACCGCAGAGGGCGCCGCAGCAACGGGTCAGAGTTCACCGTAGTCACAATCAGCGGCTACTTCCTGCACGATCTGGTCCACCACTTGCATGACATCGACGCCTGAACCGCCGGACGCAGGGAGCCCCAGATGCATCTTCACAGGAGGGACTTCACTCCGCCGCCGCCGAACCTGACAGATCAGGCATCGTTGCAACGAACATACCGCTACCTGCGGCTGGGCGTTGGCGGAACTGTGGTGCTCATTTTTGTTGCCGTCGCCGTCGCCATGGTCCAGGTGGGGGTGTTGTCCTCGGTCAGTGCCTACTTCTACACACCGGCCCGCACCGTTTTTGTGGGTGCCTTGATTGCTGCGTCACTGGGATTGCTGGCCATTTCCGGTACGGGACTCGAGCGGGCCCTGCTGGTCGCGGCCGGGTTGCTGGCACCCCTGATCGCTCTCGTCCCAACACCCCTGATCCCAGGATCAGTTCCAGGGATCGCCATCGATTGCGTGCCGGGGAACAGCTGTGTGCCCTCTGCTTACCGTCCCGACGTTGCGAATGGAATCTCCACCTACCTTGTAGTCAGTGTGGTCATGGTGGTTGCCGCGTTCTTCATTTTCAAGGGTCGCAACCACGAATTTCAGGCCGTCCGGAGCTCGCTGCTGGCGGCGAGCGGTCTGCTGCTCTTGGTGGCACTGATGTGGGTGTTGGCCCGGGAAGCGTTCCTGCAGTACACACACGTCACGGCCGCGATCGTGTTCTTCCTTGCGATCGGTACCGTTGCCGTGGCCAAAGCCTTCGAACACCACCACGGCATCCGGCCCACTAAGGAGTATCAGCGGCTGTACTGGCTCATTGCCGCAGGTTTCCTGCTCGACGCCGTGGTTGCCATTGCCGTCATCTCCGGCGGCTGGCTTGAAGCTTTAGCGGTGCCCCCGGTTCTGGTCTGCGAACTCGTAGCTCTGGCCCTGTTCCTGCTGTACTGGATTTTGCAATCTTTCCCCCGGTGGGATGCGCAGAACCCGGAACTGGTCTTCCCCGGTTCACTCATTGCGGCGAAGATGGGTCAACAGGGCCGCTCTCTGTGAGTGGCCCGCAGGGCCGCGCAATGTGAGGTACTCCATTCCTTGTGCACCTCCGTTGCCGCTAGGGAGGAACCCGGTACGGGACGCCGTGGTGATGATGCAGTAGTGATGCAGGCTTCCGGTTCCTTGAAGGGATTGGTGTCAGTGGGTGATTCAACCAAGACAAGGTGTGTCAAGGATCTGGGACGTTGCTTATGTGTTCCGGGATTATGCGTCCATACCGAACCCATCATCATGCGCCGTTTCCCGTGGGCGAAGGCTGGTCTCGGGCCAGAGCTGGATCAAGTAGTGCTTGCCTGGGGGTGCGGCGAGCCTGTATCCGCCGTAGTCCTCACCTCGGCCCCGCCAGCCACCGGGCCGGTGTTCAAGACGTGGTAGACCGGGGAGGGGTCAAGCAGGGGCCAGAAAAAATTGGTGGTGGCAAGCCTCCGCCGCCAATTCTTCTTGTCCTCCCTTTCTGGCTTGCACGCGAACAGCAGCTACGGCGTGAGCAGGACCTTGATGGCCCGCCGCTCATCCATGGCGCGGTAAGCTTCCGCCGCGTCCGCCAGTGGAAGCGTGAGGTCAAATACCCGCCCGGGGTTGATCTTCCGTGCCCAGATCAGCTCGATCAGTTCGGGCAGGAAACGGCGCACGGGTGCGGGCCCGCCATGCAGGTGAATGCCGGAGAGGAATAGTTCCTGGCCGGAGAGTTCCACGTCGTGGGAGACACCGACATAGCCGACATGCCCGCCGGGGCGGGTGGCGCGAATGGCCTGCATCATGGACTCCTGGGTGCCGACGGCTTCGATGACCGAATGTGCCCCGTACCCGCCGGTGAGTTCCTTGATGCGGGCCACGCCTGCATCCCCCCGTTCGGTGACAATGTCTGTGGCCCCAAACTCGCGGGCCATCTCCTGCCGGTCGGCGTGCCGTGACATGGCAATGATTCTCGTGGCACCGAGTTGACTGGCCGCGAGAATACCGAGCAGGCCGACGGCGCCGTCCCCAACCACCAACAGCAACGGGACCAAATAGGCGTCGGGCACGCCCGGCGTAGCTACCAAGGTGCTGTCCGTCCAGGGGATGCGAGCGTATTCGGCCTGCGTGCCAATCCCACCCATACCCACTCCATGAACACACCGAGATTGGTAGCAGGCCTGGCAAGTCTCGCACGTATTGTCCGAGGCCATGAAGGAACCCACAACGAAATCGCCCGGTTTGGTGTTTTTGACGTCCGCGCCGATTTCCGCCACCACACCCACATATTCATGGCCCATGGGAGCGTCGTGTACCTCGTGGGCGCCGCGGTAGGGCCATAGGTCCGATCCACAGACGCAGCTCGCGGTCACCTTGATGAAGGCGTCGGTAGCCTCAACAATGGTGGGGTTCTCACGTTCGGCGACGCGGAGATCGCCGGGGGCGGCCATGATGACTGCGCGCATGGTGGTTTCCTTCTTGCGAAGTGGCTTGGTCTGCCCTTCAAAGACACCACTGCTTGCGATAGTGCAAAAGACGCTGGTAGCAGTGAATTGCGCGGAACGCGCACAGGCCAGCGTAACCAGGCCCTTGGTAGCCAGATCCCAACTAGTCAGGTCCCGAGTAGTTTGTCCCAGACCATGCTGCGGCGCACCGGCTGGTAGCCCATGCTCTCATACAACCTGAGAGCTCCAGAGGGGTTCTCCGTGTCCACATCCAGTGCGGCACGGTCCAAACCTGCTTGCACAAAACGTGTCATGGCGTCGGCCAGCAGTGCCGGGGCGATCCCGCGCCCGCGCCACTCCCGGCGCACACCGAGCAGTTCGGTGTACCCCTCACCGCCATGCCCGGGACGTAAATCCCCCGGGTCAACCGTTACCAGCTGGTATCCGGCTACTTCACCGGTGGTGCTGTCCACGGCAACCGTACACAAGTCTTGGCGCAGGTGTTCGTGCCGCATTTCAACGGCCCACCGTTCCCGAGTGCGCGGCTCAGAACCCCAATGATCAGCGAAGGCCTCATTATGCGCCAGCCGCACAGCCTCGCTGAGCTCATCGGTCAACAGCGTGATGGTGATCCCCTCAGGAGCCTGCACGGCAGGCAGGTCAAGCAACGGCCGTTGCATCTGCGAGTAGTACCTCACCACAGAGTAACCGGCACCGGCAAGCAAGGCCCGTTGCCCCACATTGTCCTCTTCTACGTGGTTGCGCACCTTGGGTACCCGCGGATCGGGGGCTTGAACGTTGTCGAGGACCAGAGCGCCGTCAAGCGCAAAGCGTGCGGCAGCCTGTGCTTCCTGCCAGGCAAGCAAGGCCGCCCCCACGCCGCGCCGGCGCCACAGCGGATCCACGCCGCCTTGGACATTGGCTTTGTCCCCGGCAGGGTTCTTGCTCACACCGGCGTAAGCGCGCAGCACGCCGTTAGCGTCCACACCAACCAGAGCATTTTCCGCCACGGGATTGCCCGGATCGGCCAGTGCAGCCTCCAGCTCGGAACGTTGGGCATGCCACGGCGCATTTTCAAACGCCGCAATGCGCTTAACAAGACCCAGCCAAGCATCCACATCGCCTATAAGCGGTGGACGGAACACCAGCCCATCAGCATGCGGGAGGGGAATATTCGTGCCGGAGGGTTCCTCAATCATCCTCTCAGCCTAAAGGTGAGCACCCGCGCCTTCCAACACAGGCTCCCCCAACCGAAGGTGAGTATCGGCACGTTGGGCAAGGTCGTCGTCGTGCGTCACCAGCACCACGGCGGCACCGCTCAGAGCCGTACGCAAATCATCTATCAGCTCGGCGCCCTCGTCTTGGCCCAGGTGTGCTGTGGGCTCATCGAGAAGTACCACGTCGGCCCCCGCCACGAGCGTGCGGGCCACCGACACGCGGGTCCGCTGTCCGCCGGAGAGGTGGTGCCCACCGGGCCCCACCCGAGTGTCCAGTCCCAGCGGCAGCTCAGCGAGCCACGGGCCCAGCCCCACCGTGTGCAGGACGGCGCGCAGCTGCTCCTCATCAGGGGGTGATGTTGCCGGGCGAGCCAACGCCAAGTTCGAGCGCAAAGTGGAGTTGAACAAGTAGGCGTCCTGCGGGCACCAGGCGATCTTGGTCAGGGTCTTTGGCTCAGCGGGGCGGTTGTTGATCAAATAATGCCCTGATTCATTTTTCAAGAAGCCCAACAACACTGCCAGAAGGGTCGACTTCCCGGAGCCCGAGGCCCCGCTGATGCTCCACCACTTTCCGCGCTGAGCTGTCCCGCTCAAGCCTTCAAAAACAGTGTGCTCGGAGTTGGGGTAGCGGGCACTGATGTTCTCCACCTCAAGCGTCTGCACTTCAAACTTCGGCGCGTCAATCTTCTGCACGTCTTGGCGCCGCACGGCTTCGCCAGGAACAGAACCCACCTGCTGCGAGAATGTCTCAGCAGGGGCCTCCTTCGCGACTTGGACTGTGACGGGAGCATCCAGTAAAGGAAGTGTCCGGCTCATCAAGGCGGCGAGGGCCGGAAGAGAACTGACTGCTTCTATGTATTGGCCCAGCGGCTCAGCCAAGGCAAGCATGAGCAGTGCCGCCACGGCGGCGGCACGGGGGTCAACACCAGCCACAATTGCGCTCAGGGCAGCCGCAATGGCGGCCAGGGAGGTCAACAAGCTGACAAAGCCCTGGCCTAGACCGTCAGCCCCTGCCAGCCGGCGCAGCGGCTTGGCCACAGCAGCATCGGCGTCCCTGAACCGCTGAGCCGCAATGGCACCCACGCCGTTGGCGCTCAAATCGCCGGCAGCGGCAAACAAGGTGGTGGCACGTTCGGCCAACCACACCCGGTGAACAGCAGCCGCGGCCGAGGCGCGCCGCTGGGCGGCAAGTACCAGAACAGGCAGCAGTACCAGTACCAAAACACCCAGTATCAGGACAACGCCGGCAGCTTGCGGAACCAGCAAGAACACGGTCAACAGCACCGCACCATAAGAGATCAATGCCGAAGGGATGGGTACCACGGCGCGCGGCACGGCGTCGCGCAGTTCATCAACGTCCGCCACCAACGTTCCCAGGGCGCCGCCCGATCGGGTGAGCCTGCCCCAGTGCACCACAGAGGAACCCAGTGAGTCCCACAGTTTCAGGCGCAGTTCTGTGGCCCAGCGGAATACTGCATCATGAGTCAGTAGCCGTTCACAATAGCGCAGCAGCGAGCGGCCAATGCCGAAGGCACGGACACCCACAATGAACGTCATCAGGTACAGAATTGGCGGCTGCGCGGAGGCCCACACAATGAGCCATCCGGAAATCCCTGACAGGGCTGCTGCGCTGAGCGTGGCCAGTGCCGAAACTAAAACTCCGGCGGCAAATCGTGGTGAGCGCAGGGGCAGGTGACGCATGTGCCGCCACTGAAAACGCGCCACAGGAACAGCTACTTCGCCTGTATCCACGGCAGCCAAGCCATCGGAAACTTCCACAACATCCACAGACTCCACTATGTTGAGCCCGGAGTCCGGACCGCTGGCGCACAAGAGTGTGCCTAGGAGCTGATCGTGAGTTGCAACAACCACTGCCACGCTCCCCCGCAGCCGGGCAAGTTCCCTCCTCACGGCGTGGGCGGAGACGGGGTCAAGATGGGCTGTGGGCTCGTCAAAGAGCGCCAGTTCCACGGCCGGATCCGCAGCAATCCTTGCTAGGGCGCGGGCTACGGCTACCCGACGCAGTTCCCCAGGGCTGCATTCCAGCACTGGACGGTGGAGTAGATGTGCGGCATTGACAGCAGTCAGTGCCGCCACGATGGCGCTGTGGCTGAGGCCCTGGTTGTGAGGAACGCTGGCGTACAGGGCCACTTCCTGAGCCACCGTGGCCTCAGTAAAAGCCGGGTGCTGAGAGACAAAAACGATGGCTGCCGGGTTCCGGATGGCAAGTTCGCCACCAAGGCGTGCCGCACCGGGACCTGTCAGCGGCAGTAAACCTGCCAGCGCGGCAAGGATGGTGGATTTTCCAGTTCCGCTAGGTGTTGCCAACACCAGCGCTTCGCCGGGGGCAAGACTGGCGGTGAATCCGGAAACGGCGGCTTCGGTGCGATCTGGATAGCTGACGGTGAAGTTGTTGGCCTCAAGTACCACGTCCGCGGCGGCCGGTGCCTGGATCGGCTGGGAGGGCGAGGCTGCGCCGAGAATTTCCGTGGAACGGCGCAAGGCCTCCACTCCGTCCTCGCTGCCGTGGTGGGCTGCGCCCAGATCGCGCAGCGGCCGGAAGCACTCCGGGGCGAGCATGAGCGCCAGCAGACCTGCTTCCAAGTCCATGGAACCACTCACCAGCCGCACACCGATGAACACGGCAACTACGGCAACAGAAATGGTGCTGATGAGTTCCAGCGCCATGGAGGAGAGAAAGGCGGTGCGCAAAGTGGCCATGGTGGATTTGCGGTAGCCCTCGCAAACGTCCTCCAGTGCCTTGCGTTGAGCGCCGGCGCGGCGCAGGCCCACCAGGACGGGAAGTCCGCGGGCCAGTTCCAGCAGATGGTTCGAGAGCCTGTCCAGGCCGTTGGCAGCCTGTTCCACCCGCTCCTGGGTGTGGAAACCGATCAGGATCATGAACACCGGCACCAGCGGCAAGGTCAGGGCTACGATCAGGGCACTGACCCAGTCTGAGATGAGAATTTGCAGGCCGATCGCCAGCGGCAGCACCGCACAGCTGACAAGTGCAGGCAGGTACGTGGCAAAGTAGTTATCCAGACCGTCCAGTCCACGGCTGGCCAGCATGCCTTCGGCCCCGACGGCCCCACCCTGACCGCCATTGCGCGGGTCAAGGCGGTGGGCCACGAGGTTGGCGCGCAATTCTTCCTTGGCACCGAGCGCTGCGCGGCGGGCTAGAATGGACGCTCCCCACACGGCTGCGCCCAGAAGGATGGCGCCCACACTCCCCTGCACCAGCAACTTGGTGCCATCCAGCGCCTCATGACCAGCCCATTGGGCCAAGGCATGGGCCAGAGCACCCAGGCCCAGAACCAGGGCAACGGCCTTCAGGGCAGCCAAGCCACCCAGACCGGCCAGAGCCAGTTTGGTTGAATTACCAGGAGGGAGTGTGGGGCGCATGCTCATACTAGGAATCTCCGCCAGTTGTGGTGTGCTCGAAGTGGGGCTCGCTGGTGGATCCAACAGAAACGTATCCGACGGCGGGACCAAACTCGTGCGGTTCGGGCAGGTGAGCCACGGTGATGCGCTTGCGGAAGATCCAGTACGTCCACGCTTGGTAGGCCAACACCAGCGGGACTCCCACGGCCGCCACAATGGACATCAGGCCCAGCGTGTAGCTTGAGGAAGACGCGTTCTCCACTGTCAGGTTCCACAGCGGATCCAGCGTGGACGGCAGCACTACGGGGTAGGCGGCGCTGAAGATCGCGGTAGCACCTGCAAGCAGGAACCCGCCCATGGCCAGGAAGCTGAGGCCTTCACGGCCTGCCTTGTTGGCCATCCAGGAAGCTACGGCGCACGCAACGGCTACGGCGATCAAAAGCCAGCTAAACCATTTGCCGTTCTCCAGGGCCACCGCAATGGCCCACACCGCCATCGGCGCCAGTCCCACAGGCATCCACCGGCCCACCAATCGGCGGGCGCGGTGGCGAATGTCGCCGTCGGTCTTCAGGGCAACAAACGCTGCGGCGTGGATGATAGCGAAGCCCACTACGGCGAGCCCACCAATCACGGCGTACCAGGTGAACCAGGCGAAGGGCCCTCCTACGCGGTCGCCATTCGCGTTCAGCGGCAGGCCGGTGGTGGTCAAGGCCAGCATGGCACCGATGCCGAAGGCAGCAACGAAGGAGCCTAGGGCGATGGCCCAGTCCCAGACCGTCCGCCACATATCGGAGTGGACTTTGCCCCGGTATTCAAAGGCCACGGCGCGGAAGATCAGCGCTATCAGCACGAACACCAGGGGAATGTACAGTGCCGAGAACAGCGAGGCATACCAGAACGGGAATGCGGCGAAGGTGGCGCCGCCGGCAGTGAGCAGCCACACCTCGTTGCCGTCCCAGACAGGCCCCACGGTGTTGAGCAGGACACGGCGTTCCTTTTCGCCGCGGGCGAAGGTCTTCATGAGTATGCCAACACCCAAATCGAATCCTTCAAGGAAGAGGTAGCCGATCCACAGCACGGCAATCAGTATGAACCACAAAGTGGGAAGAAAATCCATCATTAGTCCTTTGGCTTCAGCAGCAAGTCAGGGGCGCGGGCACGGTGTTGGTGCCCTGGAGGTCAGTACGCGAACGCAAGCACATCGTCGTCCGCTTCCCCGCCTGGGCCGGTGCCGCCGTCGTCCGTCTTTTTGGTCTGGTCCAGTTCCGGCATGGCCGAGACCACGCCGCCGCGGATGTACTTGGTCAGCAGGACCACTTCCACTACCAGCAGCACGGCGTACACGGTGGTCAGTGCCACGAGGGAGAAGATCACCTCGCCGGCCGAGACGCCAGGGGAAACGGCCGAGGCGGTGAACATGAACACTTGATCGATGCCGCTCATGGACGGGTTGGGTGCCACCACGAAGGGTTGGCGGCCCATTTCGGTGAAGATCCAGCCGGCGGCGTTGGCGCCAAAGGGCGCAAGGATGCCGATCAGGGCAAGGCGCATCAGGGCCTTGGACTTGGGAACGGTGCCCTTGCGGGTGGCCCACAGGGCTACGGCAGCGGCGGCCGCAGCAAGCCCGCCAAAGCCGATCATCATGCGGAAGCCCCAGTAAGTGACGGGCATGACCGGAACGTAGTTGATCTCTTGGCCGGCCCGGTCACCGTACATCGGATCATCGGGAAGGTACTTGCCATATTTGGCCTGGTACTCGGGTACCAGAGTGTTCACGCCCTTGATCTCGGTGGTGAAGTCGTTGTGAGCCAGGAAGGAGAGCAGGCCTGGTACTTCCATAACGGCCACAACCTCGGAGCAGTCGCGGCTTCCAACGTCACCAAGGGACAGGATGGAGAAACTGGTTCCGTCATGGCAGGCAGCCTCGGCGGCTGCCATCTTCATGGGTTGCTGCTCAAACATCAGCTTTCCTGACAAGTCACCGGAGACGGCGGACCCGGCAAAAGCGATCATTGCAACCACGGCACCGAAGCGCAGTGATTTGATCCACACCGAATGATCCTTCTTGTCTCGGCCCGGTATGGTGGCTGATTCGCCCACAATGACCCGTCCCGTGGCATCCACGGTGTCAATGCCGTCCTTGCGGCGGCGCCACAGCTGGTACCAGGAGATACCGAGGAGGAAGCCGCCGGCCACGGCCATAGCGCCAGTAATGGTGTGGAAGAAGGCCACGAGTGCGGTGTTGTTGGTGAAGACAGCCCAGGCGTCCACCATGACGGGGCGCCCGTTGAGCATTTCCACACCTACGGGGTGCTGCATCCAGGAGTTCGCCACGAGGATGAAGTATGCCGAAACAATGGATCCTGCAACGGCGATCCAGAGGCAGGCCAAGTGAATGCGTGGGGGAAGCTTCTTCCAGCCGAAGATCCACAGGCCCAGGAAGGTTGATTCAACGAAAAAGGCCAGCAGGGCTTCCATGGCCAGGGGCGCCCCGAACACGTCACCGACGAAGCGGCTGTATTCGCTCCACGCCATGCCGAATTGGAACTCCTGGACGATTCCGGTGGCCACGCCCATGATGAAATTGATCAGGAAGAGCTTGCCCCAGAACTTTGTCATGCGCAGATAGGCTTCGTTGCCGGTTTTGTGCCAGCGTGTCTGCAAAATGGCCACCAAAGTACCCAAGCCGATGGTCAGCGGCACCATTAGGAAGTGGTACACGGTCACTATTCCGAACTGCCACCTGGCAATGTCCAGAGCTTCCACTATGTTTCCCCTCGTCCATGAAAAATATTCAGACTATCCAGCACGTTCTACATCTTGTAGAACTTCTATTTCTACCTTGTGTAGAACATTGCTGTCAAAAGCTGTATATTTAGTGATGTACGTATATTTGGCGTACTCTTACGTGTTTTGATGACTGCAGTGAAGTAGAGGATTTGAATGGCAACGCTTGGGGATTTGGAAAGAGCTGTCATGGACCTGCTGTGGGAGCATCAGGAAGCCATAACAGCTAATATTCTGCGGGATTTACTCTCGCAGCGGACCACGGATGACAATGCAGAGTCACGCCCGTTGGCCGTCACCACAGTGCTGACGGTGCTGTCCAGGCTGGAAAAAAAGGGCCTGGTTGAGCGCGAAAGGGCTTCACGACCGCACCGCTACCGCGCTGTCACAAGTCGCGAAGAACACACCGCAGAACTCATGCTGGAAGTATTGGGCTCCGCCCCGGACCGCGAAGCCGTTTTGGCGCGATTCATCGGTACCGTCAGTCCCGGCGAGGCCCAGACACTGCGCACCCTTCTGGGACGTCCCTAACATTTGCATCTACTAAGCGCACTTGCCACGCCCAGTGCTTGACAGAGCTCGTTGAGCGCACTGGTGGAGCCCACTGGCGCAGTACCCTGTGCAAGCCAGAGACGGTAAGTTGTAGAACATGTTCTGGACCTCCTGGTTCCTTGCCGCCTTGGCTATAGCCTTGGCGTGGCCGGTGCCTGTTTTTCTTTCCCGCGCGGCATGGCCTGCCCGGGCACCTTTTGCCGCCATGGTGTTGTGGCAGTCCATAGCCCTTGCTGGTGGCCTGTCCATGATTGGGGCCATGCTTTGCTGGGGTTTGGTGCCCCTGGGTGAGAACCTGGCCAGCGGGCTGCACGGACTGGCCCGGATCTTGCTGGGCCGGGATTCCCTTGACACGCTGGGATTAATCCACGCTTTTGCACTCAGTGCGGCGGCCCTACTCTCAGCCCATTTGGTCTTCACGCTGTGGCTGACCTACTACCGCATCCAGCGCCAGCGCAGCAGGCACCGGGACCTGTTGAACCTGCTCAGTTCACCGTCAACCGACCGTCCCGACACTCTCGTCATCAATCATCAGGCTCCTGTTGCATATTGCCTGCCAGGGGGCTCACGCTCCGTTACCGTGCTCTCAGAGGGGCTCCTTGAGTTGCTCTCACCTGAGGAGTTGCATGCGGTTCTGCTCCATGAGCAGACTCATCTGTTACAGCGCCACCACCTGCTGTTGTGGGCCTTCGCCGCATGGCGTTCGGCACTTCCTTGGCTACCCACCTCGAAGCTGGCCCAGCAGGCGGTTTCGTCCCTGATTGAGATCATGGCCGACGACGTAGCCTTGCGTTCCGTGGACAAGGCCACCTTGGTCACGGCCATCGCCTTGGTGGCCAGCGGTTCAGCCCAGCTGCCTGCCGATACGCTGATGGCGGACAACGCAAGCCAAATCGACACGCCCACCACCACCTCGGCCCGCCTGAGTAAATTGTTGGCCCCCGCCCCAGCCCTGGCCACGGGCCGCCAGGTACTGATCATCGCCGGGGCGCTCATGCTCCTGGCCATTCCCACAGCCCTCCTGCTGGTTCCCGGCATTCTGGCCTAGAGCGGCGCAGGGCGCCTTAATGCCAGGTGGTGCGAGCCGCTGCGGGGTTGGGGCTAGTGCAAGGTGGGGCTAGGCGTCAATGCGTCCCTGATCCAACTGTTCACTACCGGCAACAATGAATTCCTTGCGGGGCGCCACCTCTGAACCCATGAGAAGTTCAAACGTGTGCTCGGCACGGTCGGCGTCGGCGCTTGTGACCCGTCGCAGCATCCTATGGCGAGGATCCATGGTGGTTTCGGCCAACTGGTCAGCGTCCATCTCGCCCAGACCCTTGTAGCGCTGAATAGGGATCTTGTGGCTCTTTCCTGCCTTTTCCAGCTTGGCGAGGAGCTTATGCAGTTCGTTCTCAGAGTAAATGTAGATCATTTCATTGGCTTTGGCGCCTGCGTTGATGACCTCCACCCGGTAGAGCGGCGGAACAGCGGCATACACATTTCCGGCATCGACCATGGGGCGCATGTAACGGAAGAACAAGGTCAATAGGAGTGTCCGGATATGTGCGCCGTCAACGTCAGCATCCGTCATCAGGATCACCTTCCCGTAACGTGCTGCGGCCAAGTCAAAGCTGCGTCCTGAGCCGGCTCCAACCACCTGGATTAGGGCTGCGCACTCGGCGTTGGCCAGCATGTCTCCCACCGAGGCCTTTTGCACGTTCAGGATCTTGCCTCGGATGGGCAGCAGAGCCTGGAAATCGGAGGATCTGGCCATTTTGGCCGTACCCAGTGCGCTGTCCCCTTCCACAATAAAGAGCTCGCTCTTGGCTACATCGGTGCTGCGGCAATCCGCCAGCTTGGTGGGTAGGGAGGATGTTTCCAAGGCGTTTTTGCGCCGCTGGGTTTCTTTGTGGACCCGGGCGGAGATGCGTGACTTCATTTCTGAAACCACTTTTTCCAACAGCTGCGCGGACTGGATTTTTTCCCCGCGTGCCGTGGAGTCGAGTTTTTCCTTGAGCGCCTTCTCCACTACCTTGGCCACAATGGCTTTGACGGCCGGGGTCCCCAAAATTTCTTTTGTCTGGCCTTCGAACTGGGGCTCTGCCAGCCGGACCGTCAGGACGGCCGTCAGACCGGCCATAACATCGTCCTTTTCGATCTTGTCGTTGCCTGCCTTGAGCTTTCGCGCATTGGCCTCAATGACCTTGCGGAACGTTTTGAGCAGCGCCTGCTCAAAGCCTTCCTGGTGCCGGCCACCTTTGGGTGTGGCAATGATGTTCACGAAGCTGCGCATGGTGGTCTCGTAGCCCACCCCCCAGCGCAAAGCAATATCCACCTCGCAATCGCGTTCCATCGCAGTGCTTTCCAGACGCCCCTCCGCGTTGAGAACGGGAACGGTTTCGGTGAAGGTGCCATGACCTTGCAGACGCCAAATATCCGTGACCGCCCCGCCAACGGAGAGGAAGTCAACAAACTCGGACAGGCCGCCGTCGTGGTGGAAGATCTCCTCATGCGTGGCAAACTCCCCCGGTGTCCCAGCGAGGCGGCGTTCGTCAATGACTTTGATTTTCAAGCCCGGCACCAGGAAGGAGGTCTGCCGTGCACGTGCCACAAGTTCGTCGTAGGAGAACTTGGCATCCGCTGTGAAGATCTGCCGGTCCGCCCAGTACCGAATCCTGGTGCCTGTCACCCCGCGCTTGGTGGTGCCCACAACATCGAGGCTGGAGGCCTCGGTAAAGGGCGCAAAAGCCACATCAGGGCTGAGGGACTTTCCGGGGTCTTTAAAGTGGCCCGGTTCCCCGCGACGGAAGCTCATTTGGTAGGTTTTTCCACCACGATCCACCTGGGCGTCCATGCGTGAGGACAAGGCGTTGACAACACTGGCACCCACACCGTGCAGACCACCAGAAGCAGCGTAGGAACTTCCACCAAACTTGCCTCCGGCGTGAAGTTTCGTCAGAACAACTTCCAGACCCGTCAGCCCGGTCTTAGGCTCCACATCCACGGGAATGCCGCGGCCGTCGTCATGCACTTCCACCGAGGAATCCTTGTGCAGGATGACAGTGATGTTTTGACCGTATCCGGCCAGCGCCTCATCCACGGAGTTATCGATAATCTCCCACAAGCAGTGCATGAGACCGCGAGAGTCGGTGGACCCGATGTACATGCCGGGACGCTTGCGCACAGCCTCCAGCCCCTCCAGGACGGAGAGATGGCGTGCGCTGTAATCGGAACTTTGGCGTGCCACTGTGGACATACTCCTTCAAGGTTTGCTTGGCCTAACAATTACTAAGGTTAATGGCTGGCGCGGCGTTGTGGTTACAGGCTGGCCGGGCCAAGAGACTTCCATCGGGATACGCGGTTAGCGAAAGTACCCCACGTCGATGGAAGCACAGCGCCCCATTGGTGGTTGTATAAGTACAAGAACTTATTAAGGAGGCCATCATGACCACCACGACCGTCAGCAACCTAGAACTGACTACCCTTGACCGTTGTGACCGTTGCGGCGCACAAGCTTATGTGCGAGTAACATTGGAGTCCTCCGGCGGTGAGCTGCGTTTTTGCGGCCACCACGCCCGGGCAGTAGAAGCTACTTTGAAGCCTCTCGCTTCGCAGTGGCACGACGAGACCAACCGCCTGCACGAAAAGGCGCCCGTTTCGATCGACTAGGACACCTGCCTGAACAGAATCGGTATAAGAGAAGGGCCCCGGAAGATCCGGGGCCCTTCTCTTATGTCCTCATCCACACCCGGCGCTCACTAGGAGCAGACGGGTGGGCCCACAGTTCCGAGGGCCCCAAGCATCGGCTCGCTTGCGAGCCACAGACCGGGAGCAGACGGGTGGGCCCACAGTTCCGAGGGCCCCAAGCATCGGCTCGCTTGCGAGCCAATGCTTGGGAGGAACTGGGGACTAGTCCAGGTAGTCGCGCAGAACCTGTGAGCGTGACGGGTGGCGCAGCTTGGACATGGTTTTGGATTCGATCTGGCGGATGCGTTCACGCGTCACACCGTAGACCTTGCCAATTTCATCTAAAGTCTTCGGCTGGCCATCGGTCAGGCCGAAGCGCATGGCGACGACGCCTGCTTCACGTTCGGACAGGGTGTCCAGAACTGAGTGAAGCTGTTCCTGCAACAGGGTGAAGGAGACTGCGTCTGCCGGTACCACGGCTTCGGAGTCTTCAATCAAGTCACCGAACTCGGAGTCACCGTCTTCACCCAGCGGGGTATGAAGGGAGATGGGCTCGCGACCGTACTTTTGAACTTCAACAACCTTTTCAGGAGTCATGTCCAATTCCTTGGCCAGTTCCTCAGGTGTGGGTTCGCGGCCCAAATCCTGCAACATCTGGCGCTGCACGCGTGCCAGCTTGTTGATGACTTCTACCATGTGCACCGGGATGCGGATGGTACGAGCCTGATCCGCCATTGCGCGGGTAATGGCCTGACGGATCCACCAAGTGGCGTAGGTGGAGAACTTGAAGCCCTTGGTGTAGTCGAACTTCTCGACGGCACGGATCAGGCCCAGGTTTCCTTCCTGGATCAGATCCAGGAAGAGCATTCCGCGGCCGGTGTAGCGTTTGGCCAGGGATACCACTAGGCGCAGGTTAGCTTCCAACAGGTGGTTCTTGGCAATGCCACCGTCGTGGACAATGCGGTCCATGTCGCGCCTGAGCTGCGCGTCCATGGCCTCGCGGCCCTCTTTGAGCTTTTCAGTGGCGAAAAGTCCTGCTTCAATGCGCAGAGCCAGGTCAACTTCCTGCTCAGCGTTGAGAAGGGCAACTTTACCGATTTGCTTGAGGTAGTCCTTAACAGGGTCAGCCGTAGCGCCTGCGGACATGACTTGCTGCACGGGGGCGTCATCATCATCAGAGTCCGAATATACGAATCCGGTACCTGTGGCGACGGGACGTTCCTTCGCAGTTTCTTCCTGCTCGTCTTCATCCATCGGATCTTCGGCGGCAGCCTCTTCTTCAATCTTGGCCTTGCCGCGGCGGGCCGGAGCGGCCTTCTTGGGTGCAGCCGTGGCACCAGTAGCGGGCTCTGCGCCAGCAGCCTCGGCTGCGGCTGCTTTCTTTGCAGCCATGGTGGCAGCACGCTTCTGTGCTGGCGTCAGGGGCACGGTTGCTGACGAGGTGGGATCCTCAGTCTCCTTAGTTGTGGAGACGTTGCTCTTAGCAGTAGCAGACACAGAAAACCTTTCTTACGGCGGTCTGTGGAGTTACCGTCGGGCAACACCACTATGACCCTGTCAAGTCCGCGCTGGTAAGCGCATCACATTTTCTTGAAGGGTCACAGGGTATAACTCCCCGCAACACGGCATTGTTCCCGCCGTCCGAATGATTTTTATCTTCGGCACAATCAACTAAAAATGAATGCATCAACACGGACCCCACCGGGTCTTGCATTCAGTGTCTCACGATTTTGCACTACCATCTTGCGCACGCCACGCTCTAGGGCGATGCTGGTGTGCAATAAAGATCACAACCCGCTTATGCGGCCTCGTCGAGATCAGTTTCTTTGTCCTGGTTGTCTCGGTGCCAGGCAGTTTTTGGATTCCTGGCGCACTCGGCAACGTGACCGGCGGAAAGTAGTTGCTCAAGAAGGGACGCTAATCGGTACCCGGGCTGGTAGTCCATGCAGGCCTGGAAATATTGTCCAGCCCAGCTGCCCCGGCCCTTGCACCATTGGATCCATCCCAAAATGCACAGCACGGGCGCTTTGTCAGTGTCATCACTGGCCTGTGCCAGAAATTGCAAGAAGCGCTCCGCCTTGTCAAGCCGAGCCCAATCTAGGACGCGAGGCTCCTCGCCCGGGATTCTGGGCTCACTTGCTCCGATGAGGATATTGCTGAAATTGTAGGCCGCCTCAACTAGGTGATCATCGCTGAGGCAATCAACGTTCAAAGGCCGCCCGGCAGCTTGATTTCCACCGTACCAATTCTTGGCCACCATAATCGGTTCCGTGTCTGGCCCCACCAAACTCATACCAGCGGCACCTGCCAGAGCATACTCGGCGGTGGTGGCGAGGAGCACCATGACGGCGTCACGCGCACTGTGATTGGCCAGCCCGGCGAGCAGGAAGGCACACATGTGTGGATCTGGCGGTTTTGGCCATAGTTCCAGACTGAACGCCCACGCCTGCAAGGTGGCCGTCAATTGCTGCACCCCACACCCATTAATGACCATGCTCCCCGCTAGAATTTCACCGCCAACGACGCCGGCGGCGGCCACTGAGGCAGCAAACTCCGGGTCTCTCACCGCTATTAACTCACGCACTTGTTCCATGGGGGCCCGCCCCACTACGCTGCCGCGAAAGATGAATTCGGCGTTGACAAAGCTTTCTTTGATGCAGAGATTCTCTTTTCCTGGCCACGGGCAGCACCGGGCGTCCGTGCATTCGAGGGATCGCCAGTGCTCCGTACCAATAAACCATGCGTCCCTCACGGGCAGTCCTTGCGCTTCGAACGCCTTGCGCAATGCCTTGTATAACTGCGCTTGAGGCAGCCCGCCGGGCACGCGCCAATCTTGTCTACCGAAAATAGCAATTAAAGAACCATCGGCGCCCTTGTCATTAGCGAGCTGGGTCGCTGCGATGGCGGCAAAGCGCCCGACTTCCTTGCCACTGGTTGAATCGGGTGGAAGGTCAAGACGCATGGTGGCTCGCAGCTTCTTGCCCAGCATGGAAATGGCGACAATGCTGGCATCGGGCCAGTACCCCACCATGTGAGGAATGAATGCCAGGAGGTCTTCGCCGGCACTGACTTTGATGGTTTCTAGTGGTTTATTCATGGTCCAAGACTGGTCCCCAGGTGATCTGGATTCCAGAGCGCTGACCGCAAACCGCTCAATCTGTGGATAACAGGCGCTTTGGTCAGCAAGCCCGTGGTGAACTTCTCACAGTGGCGGCTAGGACTTGCGGTGGTTCTTCTCATCACGGCGTTCGGCTTTGTACTGCTGCTGGCGGCGGCGGCTATCGGCTAGGACAACGCGCAGCGGCGGAACCACTGCTCCGCGCTCGGCCATGGTTCGCCGTACTTTTCGGCGGCTAGTAATGACGGCGGCAATGCCGATTCCGAGAACAATGAATTGGAAAGAGAACGCAACCCGGAACGCATCGAGAGAATACAACCCCTCCGGGGAAAAGCCCGTTCCATTGAGCAGGTCAAGAATCAGCCCCACCATATACATGGTCACCAACGCTGCGAAGAAACCACCCACATTCACAATGCCAGTGGCCGTGCCCACCCGGTGGGAGGGGTTAAAGGTCCGGGCAAAATCAAAAGCGATCATCGAAGCGGGCCCGCCCACTGCCAGCACCAACACCAACACCACTAACAGCCACAACGGGGAGGGCCCGGACTGCAGCAACACGGCAGCCCAGACGGCGACGGTGGCAAAGGTCACAGCCAGCACCATGGTGGAGCGGCGTAGCGGATGTTTCCCCACCCAGCTGCCCAGGAAGGGACCGCACACGATCCCGACCACAACGAACAGGCTCAGCAGTACGCTGGCTGTGCCAGTGTCCAGGCCCTGACCCGAGACCAAGAAGGGGTATCCCCAGGTGAGTACAAAGACCGTGCCGGAAAATTGGGTTGCGAAGTGGCTCCACATGCCCAGCCTTGTACCGGGCTGCCGCCAGGCGGTGGCCAGGTCTGACATTGATTCCTTCAAGCCCCGCTGCGAGGAAGCACTCACTGCGCCCAGGGGCGCGTTGCGCACTAGCGCAAAAGCGAGCACACAGGCCAGTACTCCCAGGGCGGCTAAGCCCGCGAAGGCCGGGCTCCACCCGGCGGCATGGAGCACAAAAGCAAAAGGGGCAATGCTGATGAGCTGCCCAAATTGACCCAGCTGACCTGTCAGCTGGGTCAGGAGAGGAACTTTTCGTGTAGAGAACCAGAAGGGAACGAGCCGGATCACGGCAATGAAGGTCATGGCGTCACCGGCACCAACAAAGATTCTCCCCACAACACCTGCGGGAATGGAGGAAGCAGCCGCCAATTGCAGTTGCCCCACGGCCATCAGGGCAGCGCCTGTGGCAATCATGATGCGGGGACCGAACCTGTCAACGAGGACGCCAACCGGGATTTGCAGCCCGGCATATACAACGAGCTGGATCACCGTGAAGGCAGATAGAGCCGCCGCAGTGGCCCCAAATCGGTCAGTGGCCACCAGACCCGCTACGCCGAAGGAAGTCCTCTGGGTAACGGCAATCAGGTAGGCAAAAACTCCAACACCCCAAACCAACCACGCACGCTTACTATCCACGTATTTAGCTTATGCCACCATCAGGCTCGGCTGTTGCTCCCCCATCCCGGCTAGCCAGGTACGCTTCAACCGCGGCACCCAACTCGTCGGCGTCGGGCAATTCATCATTCTCGCCAGCCAGCAGTGAGCGGCGGGCAGTGCCTTCGCTGTGTTCGTCGTACTGCCTCTCAAGCTTTGTCACAACCCCAGCCACATCGCTGGACGCTTCAACCTGCTCAGTGATTTGGCGCTCAACAGCCCGGCCGGCTTCGCGCAAACGCTCACTGGGAAGCATTAAGGAGGCGGCTGCGCCCAAGTATTCCAAACCGGCCACGGCGGCGGGAGGGTATTCGGCGTCGGATAGATAGTGCGGGACATGGATGGCATAGCCCACCACGTTCCGGCCCGCATCAGTGAGCTTGAACTCAATGACGTGGCCAATGGCGGCCGGGACCTCCATGGTGGCTTTCCATGCTGAAATGCCTTCAATAAGTTCTGGCCGGTTGCCGTGGACAGTGGCCCCTATTGGGCGTGTATGCGGCACGGGCATGGGCACTGAATGCACCCAGGCCACCAGATTCACATCTAAGCGGTCAACGAGTCCAAGAATAGCTTTACTGAACCGCTCCCATTGGAGGTCAGGCTCAGTGCCATAAAGATACAAAAATGGTGTCCCCAAGGCATCCACCATGCGGTGAAGCACCAGGGACGGGGGCCTGTAGTCGCTGAGATGGTCTTCACTAAACGTGATGCGTGGCCGGCGTGAGCGGTAGTCAATGAGCTGGTCAATATCAAAAACTGCCAAGGGTTCGTGGGCCAGATGATCCGCCAGCTCACCGTTGATCTGTGTGACCACGTGACCGGCATCGGAAAATCCGGTGAACGCCATGATCAGGCTCAGACCGGTAAGGTCCTCGGCGGCAAGCAGGTCCTCATTTAGAACATAGAGGGACTCCGGGGTATGAAACGGGGTGTGCTCAAAATTATTCATGCTTTTCCTCAGCTGCTTGTGTCTCTGAACAGCACAACACCGCAGGACCCCTGAATCATTCCGCCTCAGCCCAGGGAGGGCGTTGGCGGGGCGGGGCACCGCGGTGGTATGGCACTTATGGCGGCCTTATCAGGATGCTGGCCGGGCACACTTCTTAGGCTTTTACCTTGACGGTGACGAATGGCGGCTTGACCACGCTCACGCCCAATCGGCGTCCACGAATGTCCAGTGCCAGTTCCTGCCCCCATTCCACGCCTGGGTCAACCAAGGCCAGTGCCACGCCGTTACCCAGGGTGGGCGAAAAGGTTCCGGAGGTTGTGTGCCCCACAACCGTGCCTGCGGCATCGAGGACATCAACACCGGCACGCGGCACTCCGCGTTCTGTGGCCAACAGGCCCACGGACTTGCGCTTCACACCGTCCAGCTTTTGGGTACTCAAAGTTTCCTTGCCCCAGAATTCCGGCTTTTTCCACCCTACAGCCCAGCCAATACCGGCCTCCAGCGCTGTGATCTCTGTGGAAAGTTCATGTCCGTGCAGGGCATAACCCATCTCGGTACGTAGTGTGTCGCGGGCACCAAGACCCGCAGCACGGCCACCAGCGTTCGCCACTGCCACGGCCAGCGCCTCCCACACCACGGCGGCGTTTGCCCAGGCCGGAACCACTTCGTAGCCGATCTCTCCCGTGTAGCCGGTGCGGCACACGGTTAAGGAAATCTCTTCTCCGTGCAGAGAAACTGTGGTGTCAACGAAGGACATATAGTCCGCGGGTGTGGGCAGGCCTACGGCGTCAAGCACGTCGCTAGCCAGCGGACCCTGGACAGCGAAAACACCAAATTCGCGGTGCAGGTTCAAAATCTCAACGTCACTTCCCTCGGCATCGCGGGCTGCTTCCAAGGCCGCAACAACGGCACTGGTGTTGGCTGCGTTGGGGATCAGGAACAGATCATCCTCGGCGCGTAGATACGCGATGAGGTCATCGGTGACTGTGCCGGCGTCGGTCAGGGCCAGGGTGTACTGGGCACTGCCGGGCTTGATCCGGTTGAGGTCATTGGAGAAGCAGCGGTTCGCGAACTCGACGGCACCGGCCCCCCGAATTTCGGCCTTGCCCAGGTGGGAGACGTCAAAGAGGCCAACCGTGGTCCGCACAGCCTTATGCTCGGCCACCACACCGCCGCCGTCATACTGCAGCGGCATCAGCCAACCGCCAAATTCAGCCATCTTTGCTCCGTGGCTGGTGTGCCACTCATGCAAGGGCCCGTGCAGGAGTTCTTCGGAATTTTCACTCATGGCTCATACGGTACCGCAGGCTGGGGTGGCTTCGGTTGCACTGGGGCTCCAAGGTGCCAACACTGAGCAATCATTGGGTAATCGTTGGGCAGTCGTTGGCCAAAGACTGGGAAGTAGCGGGGCATTGGGAAGGCATTTACGATGGCGGCTTTGAGGATACGATCGAAGACAGCATCACAATTCATCAACACCCCACAGTGAGGACAAAATTTCCCGTGAGTGTCAAAGACATTATCAGCTTCCGTGTCATCAATACCGACTTGGCGAAAGCTTCCTCCGATGCCTTGGTGATTGCTGTGGCCAAGGGTGCCAACGGTCCTGTAATCCTCGATTCCCCGCTCTCCCCCGCAGCCTTGGCGTCCTTGAAGGAAACGTTGACGGCTTTGGGCGTGACCGGAGCAGCTGACCAGGTGGTGCGCCTGCCCGGACACCCGGATACGGGTGCCACCATCTTGGTGCTCGCTGGTGTGGGACCCGTCAAGGGAACCGCTGTCACCGAAGAGGCGCTGCGCCGGATGGCAGGTGCCACGTTGCGTGCACTTGCAGGTCTCAAGCATGTGGTTTTTGCCGTGCCAACTACAACGGTCAGCCATGTTGCCGCGCTTGCCGAGGGTGCCGCATTGGGCAGCTACCAGTTCGCCAGCATGCACACGAGCGCATCCGGGCGCAAACTCCCCGTCTCCAAGGTCACAATTCATTCCACGCTGGCTAAGGACCCGGAACTGGCAGCCGCCTTGGAGCGCTCCTCCATTGTGGCCAAGGCTGTCAATGCCACCCGCACCCTAGTCAACGAACCGCCGAGCACGTTATACCCGGCCACATTTGCTGACGCAGCACGGGAACTCTCCAAGGGCCTACCCGTGAAGCTCACGGTTCTGGATGAGAAGCGCCTGCTGAAGGAAGGCTGGGGCGGCATCATGGGCGTGGGCCAGGGCTCGTCAAGGCCTCCGCGCATGGTCAAGGTTGAATACAAGTCAGAGCGCGCCGTGGCCAACCTCGCGTTCGTTGGCAAGGGCATTACCTTTGACAGCGGCGGAATTTCCATCAAGCCCGGCGCCGGAATGGTCACCATGAAATGTGACATGGCAGGTGCTGCCGCAGTACTCAACGCCGTGCTGGCGGTGGCAGCTCTGGGGCTTGCCGTCAATGTCACCGGCTGGCTGTGCATTGCCGAGAACATGCCTTCAGGGACGGCCATCCGCCCCTCCGATGTGTTGACAATGTTCGGCGGGAAAACTGTTGAGGTGCTCAACACTGACGCCGAGGGACGCTTGGTCATGGCCGATGGCCTGGTTGCTGCTTCAGCGGAATTCCCCGATGTCATCATTGATGTTGCCACTCTGACGGGCGCTCAAGTCATGGCTTTGGGTCACCGCACCGCCGGTGTCATGGGCGATGAGGGTGTCACCGCCGCACTGAAGGCTGCGGCCGACAGGGCAGGCGAGCTCATCTGGCCCATGCCGCTGCCGGAGGAGCTACGCCCTTCCTTGGATTCCCCCGTTGCGGACATGGCCAACATTGGCGAACGCATGGGTGGAATGATGACCGCAGCCGTCTTCTTGCAGGAGTTTATTGGCAAGAGCAAGGACGGAGAAACCATTCCTTGGGCCCATTTGGATATTGCCGGGCCAGCTTTCAACGAAAGCGCACCCTACGGTTACACCCCCAAGCAGGGAACAGGAATGTCCGTCCGGACCCTGGTGGCTTACGTTGAGGATGTTGTTGCGCGAAGCGCGTAAACGCCACCACACCGTCACGGCTGCTGCAGCAGTTTCAAAAAAGTGAGTATGACCACATTCGCGTTTCTGTGACACCCGTGACGGTGCAGTACTAGGCAACTAACGTAAGGTAAACCCTGAAAGTATTTATCTTTGACTTCGAAGAAGTCTGGAAGTTCCACGAGAACTCTCAGCCTTCTCTCAATAAATGATGAGATGACGCGCCAAAAATGCGCGCGTCACCCGAACGCGAGGGAGCGTCTAAGTGGCCGAACAGGCAGCTGGGCAAGAATTCGATATTTTGATTCTGGGCGGTGGCAGCGGCGGTTACGCCACTGCTCTGCGGGCAGTCCAATTGGGTATGACCGTTGGTCTGGTGGAGAAGGGCAAGCTGGGCGGTACGTGCCTGCACAACGGCTGTATCCCCACCAAGGCACTGCTTCACGCAGCCGAGGTCGCAGACCTCGCCCGTGAAGGATCCTCCATCGGTGTCAACAGCCAACTCAATGGCATTGACCTGGTGGGCGTTAACAAGTACAAAGACGACATCATTGCAGGGAAGTTCAAGGGCCTGCAGGGACTCATCAAGGGTAAGGGTGTGACGGTCATCGAAGGCGAAGGCCGTCTGACCGCTGCCAATACCATCACCGTCAATGGTGTGAACTACACGGGTAAGAACATTGTTCTGGCCACGGGTTCATACTCCCGCAGCCTGCCCGGGCTGGAAATTGGCGGCAAGGTCATCACCTCTGATGAAGCCTTGAAAATGACTGAACTGCCCAAGAGCGCCATTGTGCTTGGCGGCGGCGTCATTGGCGTCGAATTTGCTTCCGTGTGGAAGTCCTTCGGCGTCGATGTGACCATCATCGAAGGTATGGCCTCACTGGTACCCAACGAAGATGCCTCCATCATCAAGGTCCTTGAGCGCACCTTCCGCAAGCGTGGCATCAAGTTCAACACCGGCACCTTCTTCCAGGGTGTGGAGCAGAACAACGACGGCGTCAAGGCAACCTTGGTTGACGGCAAGACCTTCGAAGCTGACCTCATGCTGGTCGCCGTTGGCCGTGGCCCGTCCACAGCCGGCATGGGCTTTGAAGAAGCTGGTGTCACGGTTGACCGCGGCTTCGTCATCACCAACGATCGTCTGCACACCGGCGTAGGCAACGTCTACGCCGTGGGCGACATTGTTCCCGGTATCCAGCTTGCTCACCGCGGCTTCCAGCAGGGTATTTTTGTGGCCGAGGAAATCGCCGGCATGAACCCGGTCATCGTCGAAGACATCAACATCCCCAAGGTCACCTACTGTGACCCGGAGATTGCCTCCGTCGGTTTGAACGAGAAGCAGGCCAAGGAAAAGTTTGGCGACGCCAACGTCGAATCCACCGAGTACAACCTTGCTGGTAACGGCAAGAGCGCCATCTTGGGTACCGGCGGCATCATCAAGTTTGTCCGCGAAAAGGATGGCCCCGTTGTGGGTGTTCACATGATCGGCAGCCACATTGGTGAGCAGATCGGTGAAGCACAGCTGATTGTGAACTGGGAAGCGTACCCGGAGGATATTGCAGGCCTCATCCACGCACACCCCACGCAGAACGAAGCTTTGGGAGAAGCGGCAATGGCCTTGGCCGGACGCCCGCTCCACGGCTAGCAACAACTTCTTAGTGCACTCGGCGCCAGCGCCGGGTGCACTAAGCTGAATCCAATACTTTTAGAATAAAAATTTCGGAGCAATGCACAAGCGTTCACAACGATGCAAATGCAGCGCACGAGAAGGAGAACGGGGACGCAATGTCTGAATCCGTGAACTTGCCCGCCTTGGGTGAAAGCGTTACCGAAGGAACCGTCACACGATGGCTCAAGCAAGTTGGGGACCGCGTCGAAATTGACGAGCCCTTACTGGAAGTTTCCACCGACAAGGTTGACACCGAGATCCCGTCACCCTTCGCCGGCATCTTGGAAGAAATCCTTGTACCTGAGGATGAAACAGCAGAAGTCGGAACTGCCCTGTGCCGCATTGGCACTGGCGACGGCGCACCGGCGGCTCCGGCAGCCGCGCCCGTTGAGGAAGCTCCAGCTGAGCCTGCTGCAGCCCCTGTGGCCGAGCCAGTTGCGGCCACTCCGGCAGCTCCTGCTCCCGCCACCGATGCTCACGAGCTGGTTTTGCCCGCTTTAGGTGAGTCCGTCACCGAAGGCACCGTCACCCGCTGGCTAAAGGCCGTTGGCGACACCATCGAAGTGGACGAGCCGCTGCTCGAGGTTTCCACCGACAAGGTTGACACCGAGATCCCCTCCCCCGTGGCTGGCGTCTTGCTCGAAATCCGCGTACCCGAGGATGAGACCGCCGAAGTTGGTGGCGTTCTGGCGCTCATCGGTTCCGCCGGTACCGCACCAGCTGCTGCACCTGCCGAAGCTCCGGCACCTGCCGCGGCACCCGCACCGGCCGCTGAGGCACCTGCTGCTGCACCTGCCGCCGCTCCGGCTCCTGTTGCAGCACCCGCTCCGGCCGCCCCGGCACCCGTTGCTGCTCCGGCTCCTTTTGCTGCCCCTGCGGCCTCAGGCGCCGAGTCCAACTACGTGACGCCGTTGGTCCGCAAGCTGGCCAAGACCCACGGTGTTGATCTCGCCACGGTCACCGGTTCCGGTGTTGGTGGACGTATCCGTAAGGAAGACGTCCTTGCAGCAGCAGAGGCCGCGAAGGCCGTTGCAGCTCCGGCCACCGCATCAGCCCCCGCCCCGGCAGCGAAATCCGCTCCCGCCGTGGTGCCTTCAGCACTGCGCGGCACCACGGTCAAGGCACCGCGCATCCGCCAGGTTATTGCCCGCCGTATGCGCGAATCGCTGGAAGCCTCCACGCAGCTCACGCAGGTGCACGAGATTGACATGACGCGGATCGTCAAGCTGCGCACCCAGGCCAAGGACCAGTTCCAGGCCGTCAACGGCACCAAGCTGACGTACCTGCCCTTCATTGCCAAGGCTGTCGCTGAGGCTCTTAAGGCGCACCCCTCGGTCAACGGTGAATACAATGAGGAAACTCAGATGATCACTTACCACAACGCCGAGCATCTGGCGTTTGCTGTGGACACTGACAAGGGCCTGTTGGTCCCTGTCATCTCCAACGCAGGAGATCTGAACCTTGCAGGCCTGGCCGGCAAGATTTCCGATGTTGCCGCACGCACCCGCAGCGGTAAGATCGGCCCGGACGAGCTTTCCGGTGGCACGTTCTCCATCACGAACATCGGCTCCGTTGGCGCACTGTTCGACACCCCCATCATCAACCAGCCCAACGTTGCCATCCTGGGCACCGGCGCGATCGTCAAGCGCGCAATGGTTGTTGCTGATGCAGACGGTGATGACACCATCGCCATCCGTCACATGATGTACCTGTGTCTGACGTACGATCACCGTTTGGTGGACGGCGCAGACGCTGGCCGGTTCTTGCAGACCCTCAAGGCCCGCCTTGAGGGTGGCGCCTTCGAGGCTGACCTCGGCCTGTAAGCACTTTCTTCACAAAAGTACGACGGCGGTGTGGTGACTTGGGATTCTTCAGTCACCACACCGCCGTCGTTAGTTAAGGCTGCCCTATATAGACACTCTGTCACCAAGTTGCCTAAACTGAGGGCATGGACTTTTTACGCTTAGTGCTCGTATTTTTGCATATTCTTGGTGCCGCTGCGATTGTTGGCGGCTGGCTTGCCGCCTTCAAGACGCCTACCGTTAGCCAGTGGCAGTGGATCGGTGCGCTGACACAGCTCATCACGGGACTACTGCTGGTTGGGCTGGCTGAAATGGGTGATGGAGATGTCAACAACGTCAAAATTGGCGTCAAGCTAATCATCGCCCTCATTGTTGCCGTCGCAGCGTTCATCGCTCGCCGCAAGATCAAGAACAACCAGGACGTTTCCAAGGGACTGGCACACGCAGTGGGCGGCATGGCCTTGATCAATATCGCCGTCGCCGTCTTTTGGGTCTAACACCTTACGAGGCTGTACCTGCAGGCACCGCCTCACTGCATTAAGCGCGCTTCCCGTAACGGCTGCCCATTCAAGGCAATGACCACGGGGGCGCGCTGTTTTTTTGCAGCCAGCTTATTGCCTCCCGCGGTTCTGCCACGGCGAACACTAAAAGCGTCTATGCGATGCGGTTGTGCCAATTGTGACGAATCTTGGTAGTTTTACGATGTGGAATTTCAATTCCGTTCACGCCGAGGCGATCAAGAGCATATGGTAGTTGTATAGCTGGCTGCACGCAGCAAGCTACACCCCATTTGAATCTTCATAAGGAGTTACCATGGCTACAACTCGCAACGCCCACGCAGGCTGGGTCGGCGACCTTCCCACCGGCGCCGGACAGGTCACCTTGGACAGCTCGGAACTTGGCACCTTTGATATCACCTGGAAGGCACGCGCAGAAGCTGCCGAGGGAAAGACCAGCCCGGAAGAGCTGATCGCCGCCGCGCACGCATCCTGCTTCGCCATGGCATTCTCGAACGAGCTCAGCACGGCCGGACACGCTGCCGACTACGTCAACACCAGCGCCGCCGTGACGTTTGTACCCGGCACCGGCATCACCGGCAGCCACCTGACTCTTGCCGCCAAGATCCCCGGCATCAGCCAGGAAGACTTCGATACGATCTCCAACGCAGCCAAGTCAGGTTGCCCCGTTTCGGCGGCACTGGCCGGCGTGGAAATCACCCTCGACGCGACACTCGAAGCATAGTCTTTACCAACGTTCGCCAAGAGGCGGCAGCTGCTTTTGCGGCTGCCGCCTCTTGTGTGAGTGCCGCTGAAAGCGCGGCTGGTCAGGTCTGTGAGCTCATTTCGGAACGGACCCTATTGTGGCGTGGGGGCGGCGTTAAGAATTTCTTGAATGGTCCATCTAGAATCTGCCCGCGTCAGCACGAATCGAAGCTCTTGGCGCCGCTCCTTTGGATAGTTGTGCACCAGCGCCCCGGTGGAGTCCTGCTCTGCGAAGGCACTGGTAATAATGGTGGCCTGCACCGTGGCAATGGCATCTTTAGCTACGTCACCCCCTGTTACTGATCCTCCAGCAGGGGTGTGATGGACTTTTTCCACCGTGAATTCCAACCCCGTGAAGCCGTGACCTTCCGCTTCCAAAGCCTCCACTATGGCCACGTCTGCCGCCAGTGCCGGCGAGTTAGCCGCATTAATGTGGCTAAGGAGAGTCTCATCCGTGTTGGAAAGTGCATAAGAACGCACCCACGCCAGCGCTGGCAGCGCATCCGCCGCCGCCGTTGACATGAGCCCCAAACGGATCTGTGGAGGGAGTGCCCGGGCCCAAACAGGTGCCTTCTCAACAGCCTCCGCTGCCGGTGCGTCCTGGTCACGTGGGGTTTGATTCGTTCCCGGGGTCCCTAGATCACCCTGCAGCCGTCCTCCCACGGACACAGCAACCCCAAACAGGAGTACTCCCATGACCAATAGGGCGATTAACCAGAGCCGTAATTTGCTGGCCCTTGTGCCCACTCGATCACGGCGCCCCTGTCTGGCACGCCCGTCTCGTCGGCGCCCTTGCCTTCGATGCACAGCCCGTCGATGCCTTTGCCCGTCTGCTCCTAGCTCCAACCGTGCGACTGGATTCTTAGCAGGCCTAGGCACCCTTTCACCGCTCCCCCACAGCAGTGCCAACCCCTTGATTTTCCTGTGCCGCCGGAACCAACTCGCCTTCTTCAACGGAGCAACTTCCGCGCCACCGTTTCTTATGCCACCCATAAACCACGACCGGCCGTGAGAGCGCACCTTCCGACGCCGCTTTGGTTTGACCAGTACACTGTGACGGGTCGGTAGCTCGGGGAGGACGCTGGGATGAACAGCGTGGGCCAAGATGAGCGCCTCCGCCCGTGCACTTCGAAAGACTGCTTGGGCCAAAGCCGCCGCCGTGGGTCTCTGCCTCGGATCTTCCTGCAACCCGGCTTCGAGGGCTGCTACAAGTTCACGGGGCACATCCCGGACCAGACTGGACAAGGGAGCCCGGCCACGGGTGAGCGGTGGGGTGTACCCCGTCAATACAAACCAGCCCACTGCGGCCAGAGCATAAACATCAGATGCCGTATCGCGGCGCGTATCGGATGGACAATAGAACCCCGCGGTGCCCGATGGCGTTTCCACGGTGTCCCCTAGCACCCGGCTGACGCCAAAGTCGGCAAGGTACGGTTTTCCACTGGCGCTCAGCAGCACATTCCCGCTGGAAATATCGCCGTGAACCGCTCCGCGTTCATGCAAAAAATCCAGCACCTGTCCCATGGGCGTCAGGATTGTCACGGCCTCTCCCACCGAAAGAACTCCCCTGGCGTGCACAATCTGGGTCAAGGAACCTCCCGCCGCATACTCCATGATGAGGACAAGAGAGCCATCCTGGTCTGTCACGAGTCCCGCTACCGGGATCAGATGTTCATGCCTGAACTGGGCCAGAAGCCCCCATTCTCGCGTGACCTGGCTCTCATTATGACGGTGCGGGTCTACTCTTTGACTCACGGCCAACGAGCCGGGTGCGGGAACCAAAAATTTTGCTGCCACATGCTTTGAACCGTCCTGTGGGGCCATCAGCCACACCTGCCCCTGTGACCCCTGCCCCAGACACCGCACGGGATCAAAGCCGGAAAGGCGAGGCGGCCTCGACGTGCGCACAGAATTCGCGGAAATGTCCATATCTAAGTAGTAGTCGCCATTTGCAGATCTTGCTTGAAGTTATCCACAGCTATGACGGCCGCCAGTATTTTCTGATTTACGCGAAAAAGCTTCATCCTCTAAAGTGTCAGCTATGAGTGTTGAGTTCACAGAAGTTGGATTTACCCCGAATTTCATTGACTACGCCACCGCCTGGGACTTGCAACGTCGCGTCCACGGCGCCGTCGTTTCGGGCACCGCGCCTAACACTGTCCTGCTTCTAGAACATGCCCCTGTTTACACAGCGGGCAAACGGACAGAAGACCACGAGCGGCCTTTCGATGGGACACCCGTGATCAATGTTGATCGTGGTGGCAAACTCACGTGGCATGGCCCAGGCCAGCTCGTGATGTACCCGATCGTCCGCCTGCGGGATGCTCACAGTATCCGCGAGTATGTCCACGCCCTCGAAGAGATCATCATCGAAGTCCTGGCCAAGTCCAACATTGTTGGCGTACGTGTCGACGGACGCGCAGGCATCTGGCTTCTCTCCGATGCCAAGGGTCCCACCAGGAAAATTGCAGCCATTGGTATTAGGGTTCACGAAGGCGTGACTATGCACGGCATCGCCATCAACGCCAACAACAGTTTGGCCCCCTACAACCAGATCATCGCCTGCGGTATTGCGGATGCTGGCACCACCACCATGGCGGCAGAGACCGGGGTTGACATTACTCCGACGGGGCTGCTGCATCACCTAAAGGACGCCACAACAAGGTTCTTGGCGCCTCTCATCACCGAACCAGAGCCCCCAGTGGCATCAACCGCCAACCCCGCAGATGCGGCTCGGCCAGAAGGAGTATTGCTGTGACGTTGGCACCTGAAGGGCGCAAGCTACTGCGCATTGAACAGCGGAACGCGGCCGTCCCTGTGGAGCGCAAGCCTGAGTGGATGAAGGCCAAGGTCTCCATGGGCCCTGAGTACATTGCCATGAAAAACCTGGTTAAGGGCCAGGGGCTGCACACTGTCTGCGAAGAAGCAGGCTGTCCCAACATTTTCGAATGCTGGGAAGACCGGGAGGCCACGTTCCTCATTGGCGGGTCTGAATGCACCCGCCGCTGTGACTTCTGCCAAATTGATACGGGCAAACCCTCACCCATTGACATGTTTGAACCCACCAAGGTGGCCCGCTCTGTGGTCAAAATGAACCTGCGGTACGCCACCGTCACGGGCGTGGCCCGCGACGACCTGGCAGATGAGGGCGTCTGGCTCTACGCCGAGACGGTCCGTAAGATTCACGAACTCAACCCGAACACCGGCGTCGAACTTCTCATCCCCGACTTTTCCGGCAAGCCCGAGAACATCGCCGCGATCTGCGAGTCAGCCCCCGAGGTGTTCGCCCACAATGTCGAGACCGTTCCGCGCATCTTCAAACGCATCCGCCCCGCCTTCCGTTACGACCGCTCTCTGGATGTCATCAGTCAGGGACGGGACCTGGGCATGGTCACCAAGTCCAACCTGATCTTGGGCATGGGAGAAACCCGCGAGGAACTCTCCCAGGCGTTGCAGGACCTGCACGATGCCGGAACCGATCTAATCACCATCACCCAGTACCTGCGCCCTTCTGAACGTCATCTTCCCGTGGACCGCTGGGTCAAGCCGCAAGAGTTCTTGGAACTCTCTCAAGAAGCCGAGGAAATTGGGTTCCTGGGTGTCATGAGCGGGCCGTTGGTGCGCTCCTCCTACCGGGCCGGCCGGCTCTGGGCCACGGCCATGCGCAAGAAGGGCCTGGACATCCCGGAACACCTCGCCCACATTGCCGAAGGCATTGAAGATTCAGGCTTCACACGCCAGGAAGCCGCGTCCTTGCTGGCCGCACAATAATTCCATCCAAACCCGCTAGAATTGAATCACTATGGCCAAATCTGACTCATCATCCAGCAGCACTGACGACACCAAGCGCTCCCTTTTTTCGCGCAAGCCCAAGGCTGAGAAGCCGAAAAAGAACAAAAAGCCCAGCCGTATCAAGCAAATGGTGGACATCTTTAAGATGACCCGTAAGCATGATCCGATGGTTACCTGGCTGATGCTTGGCGCATTCCTGGTGCCCATCGCCGTTGCTTTCGGTATCGGCTTCTTGCTGGATAACTGGATCACAGGTTTGCTGCTCGGCATCCCTCTGGGCCTGCTATGCGCTCTGTTGATCATGTCCCGCCGCGCCGAACGCGCTGCCTACTCACAGATTGAAGGCAAGGCAGGTGCAGCCGGTGCCGCGCTGAGCTCCTTGAAGAAGGGGTGGATCTTTGACGAGCAGCCCGCATCGGTGAACCCACGCACCCAGGACGTGGTGTTCCGTGCCATCGGAAAGCCCGGCATTGTCTTGGTGACCGAAGGCCCCTCCGCCCGTGTCAAGGGCTTGGTCGACGCCGAACGACGCCGTCTCAACCGGATCCTGCCCAACGTCACTGTCACGGTCATTGAGACTGGCAAGGGTGAAGGACAGGTGCCGATCGCCAAGGTCACTAAGAAGATGGGCAAGCTCAAGAATGAGCTGACCAAGGTTGAGGTCAGTGCCGTGAACAAGCGCATCACCTCCATGGGTAACAAGCTGCCCATCCCCAAGGGTATTGACCCTTACAAGGCACGCCCCGACCGCAAAGCCTCACGCGGACGTTAGTAACTACTGATAAGTGAAAGGGCCCGGCAGGAATTCCTGCCGGGCCCTTTCACATCTGCTTCGAACATGCCCGTCTGGCTCGTACGTCTCTAGCGGCGGATCAAGATGGACTTAATGGCCTGGTCGTGAAGGCCGCGGTGATCAGCATCCACAATGATGGCTGGAATGACCAGGCACACCAGTAGGGCTCGAATCACTCCTGCCAGTAACCCGGGCTGCCGGCCATCCAGCCTGACCACTTCAATGCCCATGATGCGGTGGCCCACGCTGTAGCCAAGAAGGCCCACAAGAAGCATTTGTTCGGCTGCGAAGATGGCAAGAATGGCGTTGGGATTGCCGTCAAAGAAGGCAATCGCAATCAGGTAGGAAAGGCCCCAATCGATGCAGAGGGCAATAATGCGCCGCCCTGCCCGAGCCATGGATCCGGGACCGGATTCGGGCTGGCCTAAACGCTCGCCCGGGAATTTGGATATATTGGAAGTGTCCGGCCCACTGAGCCAGGAAGCTATGTCTTTACGATCTACCACCCCACCAGCCTACCGCCGCCGGGTGAAACCCGGGTATCGGGCAGGCATGGAGGGGATGTAACGTGCCGGAAACATTTCCGTCACTAGTGAGTAATGGCACCGTTCTAGGCTTATGCCAGTTGTACATGCACTATGGCCGCACCCAGTCGGCCAAAATCCCCAGCGCCAAGGAGCGTAGATGTTCAAGAACGCGGAAGAAGTCCTCCAGTTCATCAAAGACGAAGATGTTAAGTTCGTCGATATTCGATTCACGGACCTGCCCGGCGTCCAGCAGCACTTCAATGTTCCGGCCAAAACAGTCGACCTGGACTTCTTTGTCCACGGCCAGCTCTTTGACGGCTCCTCTATTCGTGGATTCCAGGGCATCGCCGAATCAGATATGCAGCTGATCCCAGATCCCAAGACCGCCTTTGTGGACACGTTCCGCAAGGAAAAGACGCTCGCACTGAATTTCTCCATTGTGAACCCCCGCACGGGCGATCCTTACCACCGTGACCCTCGCGGTGTGGCCGAAAAGGCTGAGGCGTACCTGGAGTCAACAGGCATCGCCGATACCGCCTTCTTCGGCGCTGAAGCTGAATTCTTTGTCTTCGATAACATCCAGTATGAATCCTCCCCGCAGGGTTCCTTTTACAAGATCGATTCCGAAGAGGCTTACTGGAACACGGGCCGCAAGGAAGAGGGCGGAAACCTCGGTTACAAGACACCGCAAAAAGGCGGCTACTTCCCCGTGGCCCCGATTGACCACCAGGCGGATCTGCGTGACGCCATGTGCCTTGAGATGGACGCTGCGGGCCTTGAGGTCGAACGCTCCCACCACGAGGTTGGCGCTGCCGGTCAGGCAGAAATCAACTACAAGTTCAACACCCTCACGCATGCTGCGGATGACATGCAGAAGTTCAAGTACGTCATCAAGAACACTGCATGGGCCTGGGGCAAGTCCGTCACGTTCATGCCCAAGCCCGTCTTCGGTGACAACGGCTCCGGCATGCATTGCCACCAGTCGCTGTGGACCAGCGGTGAGCCGTTGTTCTACGACGAGAAGGGCTACGCTGGCCTGTCAGACATGGCACGCTGGTACATTGGCGGCCTCCTCAAGCACGCAGACGCCGTACTGGCCTTCACCAACCCCACGGTGAATTCCTACCGCCGCTTGGTCAAGGGCTTTGAAGCCCCGGTGAACATGGTGTACTCACAAGGCAACCGCTCCGCCGGTATCCGTATCCCGATCACAGGCTCCAACCCGAAGGCCAAGCGCCTGGAGTTCCGCGCACCGGATCCCTCCTCCAACCCGTACCTGGCCTTCGCCGCCCAGCTGATGGCAGGCCTTGACGGTATTAAGAACCGGATTGAACCTCCGGCTCCCATCGACAAGGACCTCTACGAGCTGCCCCCGGAGGAAGCCAAGGACATCCCCAAGGCTCCCGAATCGCTCGAAGAGGCACTGATCGCTCTCGAGAACGACAACGAGTTCCTGCAGGCCGGTGGCGTCTTTACCCAGGACCTGATTGACACCTGGATCGATTACAAGCGTGAATACGAGATCAAGCCGTTGCAGCTGCGCCCGAACCCGTACGAGTTCGAGCTCTACTACGGCTGCTAGCTAAAACAAGCAGCAAACTTGGGATAGTCCGCAAGGATCAGAATCCGTGAGCGCAATGAGGGCTCGGAACAGTGCGTTCCGAGCCCTCATTGCGCTTGCATGCTCCCCGCTAGGTTACGCTTCCACGCCTAGAAGATGGACCAGCCAGTCTTGGCTGTGAATTCATCCAGCGCCGCGATGCCCGCCACGGAGTTTCCATTGGGTCCAAGCGCTGGACCCCACACGGTAATGGAACAGCGTCCGGGCACAATGGCAACAATGCCGCCACCCACCCCGCTCTTACCCGGCAGGCCCACACGGTAGGCGAACTCCCCGGCAGCGTCATAGGTTCCGCAGGTGAGCATAACGGCATTGACGCGTTTACTCTGATTAGGACTCAAAAATGGCGTACCGCCAGCAGCCACTCCGTGCCGGGCCAAGAAGCGCGATGCCTTGGCCAGATCTTCGCAACTCATGGCGAGGGCGCACTGTTTGAAGTAGCTATCCAGCACTTCATCCACTGGATTCTCCAGGTTCCCGTAACTTGCCAGAAGATGGGCCATGGATGCGTTCCGGTGACCGTGGTCCGCCTCGGAAGCGGCCACCAGTGCATCGATCTCCACCTCCGGATTCCCGGATTCCTGTCTCAGCAAGCCCCGTACCGAAGCGGCCGCGTCTCCGGTGATGGAGAGCAACCTGTCGGTAACTACCAAGGCCCCCGCATTGATGAATGGATTCCGGGGAATCCCGCGATCTGCTTCCAGCTGAACCATCGAGTTAAAGGGTGTGCCGGAGGGTTCCCTGAACACCCTTTTCCAGATGGAGTCATAGTCATAGGACATGACTAGCGCCAATGAGAATACTTTTGAAATACTTTGGATTGAGAATGGTTGCTGCCAGTCCCCCGCTCCGAAAACCTCACCGTCAGCCATGGCAACACAAATACCGAAGCTATCCGGGGAGACCTCCCCCAGACTAGGAATGTAGCTAGCCACCTCGCCTTGTAAACACAGCGGCGCCACATGGGCAACAATCTCATCCAGGATTTCCTGCATGTCCAACATGTTCGCTCCCACCGTTCATCCCGCCGTTGCACTTCACCTGCCGCACTTCTGTCTGTACTACTGCCGCTCTTCCAACTGTATTGACGTTTAAAGCAGAGGGGCGGCAGCTCGACAGCCGACGCCCCTCACACAACAAACGTTAGAGCACTTTCGCCAAGAACTCCTGCAGACGAGGCTGCGCAGCGTTGCTGAAGATGGCCTCGGGTGAGCCTTCCTCACAGATGACCCCGGCATCCATGAAGATCACCCGGTCAGCCACCTCGCGAGCAAAACCCATCTCATGCGTGACCACCACCATGGTCATGCCTTCCGCAGCCAGATCTCGAATGACCTGCAAAACCTCGCCCACCATCTCAGGGTCAAGGGCGCTGGTAGCCTCGTCGAAGAGCATGATGCCGGGGTTCATGGCCAGCGCACGCGCAATGGCCACACGCTGTTTCTGCCCGCCGGAGAGCGAGGCGGGACGGGCATCTGCCTTCTCGGACAGGCCCACACGCTTGAGCAGTTCCATGCCCTTGGCCCGGGCCGCAGCCTTGTCCAGCTTCTTGAGCTCCACCGGTGCAAGCATGATGTTCTGAAGCACGGACATGTGTGGGAACAAGTTGAAGTGCTGGAACACCATGCCGATGTTCTGACGTACAGCGTTTAGGTCTACCTTGGGCTCGGTCAAGTCAATGCCGTTAACAGTGACGGTGCCGCCGGTGATGTCCTCGAGCTTGTTCAGGCAACGTAGGAACGTGGACTTACCCGAACCTGACGGGCCAATAACACACACAACCTCGCCTTCAGCAATGTCCACATCCATGCCCTTGAGCACTTCATTGGAACCAAAGGACTTTTTAAGCCCACGGACACTTATTTTCGCAGTGCTCATTTGTTGAACTTCCTGTCAAGGACGTTGGAAAGCTGAGTCAAGATGGAGATCACAATGAAGTACAGCGCGGCCACAATCAACAGTGTTTCACCGGTACGGAAGTTGGACGCGTAAATCTGCTGGCCTTGGTAGGTCAATTCCGCAAAGCCAATCACTGCCAGCAAGGAGGTGTCCTTCAACGTGATGACGAACTGGTTGATGAACGAGGGCGTCATGATCTTCACGGCCTGGGGCACCACTACACGGCGCATGGAAGTGACGTAGCTCAGACCCAAGCTGCGGCTGGCTTCGAGCTGGCCGGGATCAACTGACTGGATGCCGCCACGAACAATCTCGGTCATGTAGGCACCCGCGTTCAGGCTCAAGGTGATAACACCTGCTGTCAGGACGTTAATGGGCTGCCCTGTCATCTGCGGCAAACCGAAGTAGAAGAAGAATGCCTGGACCAGTAACGGGGTGCCACGGAAAATAGACACATACGTAGTGGCAATGCCCCGCATGATCTTGCTTTCGGAGACCTTGAAGAAGCCGAACAGGACACCGAGGACGAGGGCGATTGCAAGCGAGAGGACGGTGGCCACCATGGTCAGCCAGAGCCCCTTCATGAGGGCGGGGAAGCTGTCCGCAACGAGCTGGAAGAAGCTGCCCTGCTCGGTGGCCTCGGTCTTGGCCAGGTAGGTGTCCAAGATCAAGTCGTACTCGCCATTGGCCTTCAACTCGGCCAAGCCGGTGTCAAACGCCTTCAGCAGGTCCTGATTTTGGCCCTTGTTAACGGCGAAGCCGTAGGAGCTGCCCTGTTCTTTTTCGGTGACAATCTTCAGCCCGTTGTTCTGGCTGACACCGTAAGCGAGCACCGGGTAGTCGTCGAACACGGCCACGGAGTTGCCGGCCTTGACGTCGTCATACATGGTGGCGGAATCTGCGAGTGCCTTGACGGTGAAACCGTATTTGCCCGCAATGGACTTGGCGAACGTTTCACCCTCGCTGCCACGCTTGGCGGTGACGCTCTTGCCCTTGAGATCGGCGTAGGTCTTGATGGCGTCGTCGTTCTTGGCCACCGCCATCTGCACACCGGAGTCAAAGTAGGGGTCGGAGAAGTCAAAGATCTTCTTGCGCTCATCCGTGATGGACATGCCAGCGATGACGCCTGCTACCTGGTTGGACTGCAATGCCTGCAACGCCGCATCAAAGCCCAATGACTTGATGTCAACTTCAAAGCCCTGACTCTTGGCAATGGCGTTGAGCAGGTCCATGTCGATGCCCACCAGATTGCCGCTGCCGTCACGGAATTCAAAGGGTGCGAAGGTGGTGTCAGTGGCAATGGCGAATTTCTTGCCCTCCACGCCGGTGTGCTGCACTGCGGTGCCCGCCGCTGCAGGTGCCGGCACGCTCAACGCTGAGGCGCCGCCAATCCCGAGCAGCATGAAAACGACGGTAAAAAAGGCGGCGAGGGCGGCAAATGTGCCGCCGCTGCGCCGCCGTAGGGGTGGAAGCCTGAGCATAAATTTTCCCTCACAACGGTGTCACGCCCTTCTTGGGGCGATTTAAGTACCCCTCGACGGTACAGCGTTTGTTCCGATCATGCGAGATGGATCACGATTCGATATCAGTTTCACCCCGAATGCGCCACTGCTGTCCATCTCTCAAGACTGCTTCATTGGGTAAGCTGGATGTACTTCCGGCCACTTCCTGGCTATCCATCCGGCCAGCATCTGACCATCCCTGTGACGAAAGTAGTACATGACCAAGCCCAATGTGATTCTCATTTGCGTCGATGAGTGGCGTGGAGATTGTTTGGGGGCTGAGGGCCACCCTTACGTTCAAACACCTCACTTGGACGAGCTAGCCGGAGCGGGCGCCCGATTCCGGCACGGCTATTCAGCAACACCCACCTGCGTTCCTGCCCGGGTGGCCTTGTTTACCGGCCAGTCCCAGGAGCGCCACGGCCGGGTGGGCTACCAGGAGGGCGTGAAGTTTGACGAGGTCCATCCGATCACGCTGCAGGGCGAGTTCCGCAAGGCGGGTTACCAAACCCAGGCGATTGGCAAGCTGCACGTATATCCGGAGCGCTCGCGCGTGGGCTTTGACGATGTCATCCTGCACGACGGATTCCTTCATTTTGCGCGCAAGGAGAACCGCCGAGACTTCAAGTTCTTTGACGACTACGTTCCGTGGCTGCGCCGCCAACCCGGTGTCACGGCGGACGAGGAGTATTTTGACCACGGTGCAGGCTGCAACTCCACCGTGGCCCGCCCGTGGGACAAGGCGGAGCGGCTGCACCCCACGTCTTGGCTTGGCAGCCAAACAGTGGAATGGCTGTACCGCCGCGACACCACGGTCCCCTTCTTCTTGTACCTGTCCTTTCACCGCCCCCATCCCCCCTACGATCCCCCTGCCTGGGCTATGGAGATGTACCTTGACCTACCGGCCTTTAAGCGCCGAGTAGGCGATTGGGAGCACCACTTCGAATCGGTACGCCGCGACGGCTACCACCAGACGAGCTTTGGGACGCTGCCGGAGGCCGTCACCCACAGGGCCAGAGCCGGTTACTACGGGCTCATGACGCAGATTGACCTGCAGCTAGGGCGCATCTTTGAGGCCCTCAATGAATTTGGTGTGGCGGATGACACCGTCATTGCCTTCACCTCGGATCACGGTGAAATGCTTGGGGACCATGATTTCTACCGTAAGTCTGTGGGTTATGAGGGCTCTGCCCGGGTTCCCTTCATAGTGGTCCCGGCACCTAATGATCCCCGGGCCCTGCGCGGCACAGTGGTGGACGAGGTGGTGGAACTGCGCGACATCATGCCCACCCTGCTGGAACTGGCCAATGTGCCGGTCCCGGAATCCTGCGACGGTAAATCGTTGGTGAGGTTCCTGCGCCAGACACCTTCCGGAGCCGAGCCTGCCGGGGACGTTGAGCCGTGGCGTGAGTGGCTGCACGGTGAGCACGTGTACTTTGACCAATCGCTGCAGTGGGTCACCGACGGGCATGTGAAGTACCTGTGGGCCTCGGAGTGGGGTACGGAGGAGCTTTTTGATCTGGACGCGGACCCGGAGGAAATGCATAACCTCGCTCCCCTGCCCGAGTATGCTCCCTTGTTGGCATTGTGGAAATCGCGGTTGATTGCCGATCTCACCGGACGTGAGGAAGGGTTCGTGCACGACGGCGAACTGGTCACCGGTGCTCCCGTTGCCACCATGCTGGCCCACGCCCGGGCGCGCATGGCAGGCTGATCGCTCACGTCCTAGCGTTCCCGGTCTGGCGCTCGGGGTCTGGCGCCAACGAGCTGGCGCCGGCGTAATTGCGGAAAACACAAAGACAAGAGCGGCCCCGTGACACCATCAGTACCAGACCGCCCACGAGCAGAAGGCCGCCCATGCCGATCAGCGGAGCTGCGCTGCTGCCTGTCATGGCCAGATCATCGTCTCCACCGGAAGCCTCCGGAGCGGTTGGCGAGGCGGAACCTGAGCCACCGGGGTGAGTAGTTGCTACCGCTGCGCCCGTGGTGGCGGTAGCTGACATAGCTGCGCTGGTGCTAGCTGTCCCGGTGGTGGGGGGAGCTACCAGATCCTTCGTGGTGACGGGTTCCGTGGCCGGGTCAGTTGTAGGCTCCGTCGTCGGCTCAGTCGACGGAGCCACGGAAGGGTCCGTGGTTGCCGGAGCAGACGTTGCCGGGACCGTAGTTGCTGGAGCAGTGGGTGCCGGAAGGGTTTCGCCTTCAACAGCGGGAACGAATGCAATGGCAAAGACGTGCAGGTTCGCGTTGTTCGGCAACGTCACCATGGATACGGTCTTGGACGCATCAATGGCAATGGTGTTAGTGAACATGCGGTATGGGAACTCTTCATTGGCGAAACCTGCGGGCGTGTTGCGGCCGATGACTTCAACCGCAAGGCTGGCACCGTGAGCGGTAACCTCTTGGAAGCCCCAGTTGGGGAATCCGAAGGTGCCCTTGGAACTGCTGCCGTCGGTGTAGTGAACCGTGGCCTCGCCAACGGCGCCGTTGTGAACTCCGGAACCGAGGAAGGCGATCTTGCTGCCCTGGCCTTCGAACTTGAAGGTCTGCCCTGATCCAGTCACGTTATCCGGCTTGCCAGGTTCAGCTGAAGGCCACGTGAATTCGGTGCCTGCAGCGGTGATCTTCGCGCCGGGCGTGTAACCCTTCAAGGCCAGTTTCTCGCGTGAGAAGCTGTTCTTGCCACCGTCGTAGTCACCCTGCGCGGTGGTGCCCACAGTGGTGGTGCCAACATTGTCGAACAGTTCGGCCAGGCTGGCCGGAACGGGACCTGTGAACTGGTTGCGCTGCGCGAAGGAGGTCTTGACGCCATCTCCGCCTGCATAGGTTGCAGCGGCGGTGAAGTTGCGGGTTACCGAACCGGAGGGGTTGTTCGGTACGTGGATTTCTGCGGTGACAGTGGCGCTCGCACCGGCTGCCAAGGGCGCGCTCAGGCTTTGAGTCTCGGGGTACAGGGTCCAGTTGATGGGTCCTGTGATGACTACCGAAACATCCGTCATGGCTGCGTTGGAGGTGTTTTTCAGTGTGACTGTGACATCAGAAATAACCGGGCCCTGGAGATTGACCTCGGCGATGCTCATGACGAGGGCGGAATTGCTTCCTTCCGCCCCGGCAGGGGAGCCCAGGATGGTTATTGCTCCGCCAAAGACCAGCGCGGTGGCCAGCATGGCGATAAGTGCTCTTAGTTTCTTCATGTTTTGTTATTGCTCCTTTCCAGGTGCGTTAGACCACTGCTGGCATGTCGATGGCTACCGAATCCAGGCCCACACGCGGGCGGACCCAGCCGCCACGGGTGAAGTCGGGAATTTCCACTGGTTTGCCACCATCGGCCAGGGACATGACACTGAGCGGGACAGGGGCGCACCACGCTGCTGAGTCGTACACGTCAATGTCGGCAATGGTGCCTGTGCGCATGGATTGGATGGTCCGCCACGCCATGATGTAGTCCATGCCGCCGTGGTCCGGTTCCATGTAGACCCGGGCATTGGTGTTGCCGCCGCCTGCGTAATCCTCAAAAATACCGCGACTGCCGGCAAGGCTGTTGATGCGGCTGTACGGGCGTGGTGTTCAGACATCGTGTTCGGCGCGGATAATCCGGCCCTTTCCGTGCTGATCATTCAGGTGACCAGGTCACCGTTGACGTACGTCTCGTTCCAGGAACGGTGCCCCTTGGGAACAAATCTGGCGCGATAGTCGGCAAGGCCCTTGGCCAATGTGGCCGTGGCGGAGAGAGTCTTCATCCGATCGCCGCGGTTGATGTCCATGGCAGCGGCGATGGGTGCCAGTCCGTGCATCGCATAGAAGCTTGCCGTGCTCTTGGTGTGCCACTTGCGGCGCCAGTCATCCATGTAGTAACCGTCATTAAAGAGCAGATCGCGAAGATCGTGCAGATAACCGCCGTGGCCGTTGCGCACATCACCGAAGACGCCTTCATGAGCCATCTTCAGCATGGCCAATTCGTTGCGGCCGTAGGAGCAGTTCTCGGCCAGCATCATGTGCCTGCGAGTCTTTTCAGAGGTATCTACCAGATCCCACAGCTCATCAAGTCCCGTGGCGATGGGCAGTTCCACCATGGCGTGGGCGCAGGAGATAATGGCGGCTTTGCCTTGCTCGTGGTGGAATTCCCAGGGAGTGGCGATGTAGGCCAGGTCAAGGTCCATCTCATTGAGCATCGTCATGTAGGAATCGGCTGAACCACCGTACTGCTCCGGGCGTGGTCGCCCCAATGCTGCCAGACGGTCAGCCACTCGCTTGAGCGATCCGCGCGGATATCGCAAACAGCAACTACCTTGGCTCCGGGCACTGCGGCCCAGCCCTCGCTCATGGGACCGCCACGGTTCCCCAACCCAATGACGCCGATGCGCACTGTTGAGTATTTTTCAAAGGGAACGCCAATCATGGTTTCCTGGCCAGCGGGGCGCAGTTGCATGTTTCTGGCAGCCACAGCGTTGGGAGCCAGCGCAGCCATCAGGCCTGTCGCCAACACCCCCCCCCAGAACGCTGCGCCGCGACGCTGATGATCAATGGACCATGCAGAACCTCCTACAGAAAAATCCTGAACGAATGGCCTAAGTCAGACGTACAGGTTCTAAAGCTCTGATTTGAAGATGCAGCGGTCAAGCACAGTCAATTCCGGCGCACTTCAAGCCGCTTCCGGCCGCTTCCGCTCAGGCCAGGAACAGGCCCCTTCAGGCCAGGATCGGGTTAGCCGTAGAACAGCCGCTCAAAAACGGCCCTAGCACGCCGGGTCAGCCCCAGATAGTGCTCTTCGAAGGCTGCCGCGTTGCCTGGTTCGTAGCCGCACCACCTAGCCACCGCCTCCAGATCATGGCGGGCCGAGGGCAGCAGATCCGAATTCTTGCCGGTCCACATGACATTGGCGTTGCGGATCTTCCCCGCGAGCCGCCACGCAGCCTCCAAGGTCTCGGAATCGTCCCCATCAACTAGCCCCAGCGCCGTAGCGGCGTGGAGGGCGGCAATGGTGCGGGTGGTGCGCAGTTCGGGGTGAGCGTGGGCGTGCTGAAGCTGGAGGAGCTGAACCAACCATTCAACATCGCTCAATCCGCCCCGGCCCAGCTTCACGTGCCGGGCAGGATCGGCACCGCGTGGCAGCCGTTCGGATTCCATCCTCGCCTTGATGCGTTTGATTTCGCGAAGGTTAATTTCCGGCACGGATTGTGGGTACCGGATGGGGTTCACCATGGAGATGAAATCGCGTGCCAGGACATCCGAGCCAGCCATGGGAAGCGCCCGCAACAGGGCCTGAGCCTCCCAGGCGGAGGACCAGCGGGAATAGTATTCCCGGTACGCTTCCAGTGACCGAACCAGGGGCCCGTTGCGGCCCTCCGGGCGGAGCCCGGCGTCCACAGTGAGTACCCGCTCGGCTTGGATGGCAGGCTTCAAAGGAGCCGTCAGCAGTGTGGTGAGCCGCTGAACGATTGCCTTGGCCTGCTGCGTGGCCTCCCCCATCCGGTCCTGCGCCAGCCCGTCAACGGGCCGGTGCACAAACAGGACGTCAGCGTCTGAGCCGTACCCGATTTCTTGTCCACCCTGGCGGCCCATGGCCACCACGAGGACGCGGGTCAGCGGTGGCGTGCCAGCGTAGATTTCATTTTCGGCCACGAGGAGGGCGCCCAGCACGGCGGCCCGGTCCACGTCGCTCAAGGCCCGAGAAACAGCGTCTTGGCGCAGCAGCCCGCAGCTGTCAGCTATGCCAATGCGCAGGATCTCGCGTTGGCGCAGCAGGCGGATGAGCCGGATGGCACCGGTATCTCCCCCATGGCGGGATAGCGTTGACTGAATTTCACTCCACTGTGATTCAAAGCTTTGCGGAACAAGTTCTTTACTGTTGCCCAGCCAGGCGGTGGCCTCCGGTGAGACCTCTAGCAGGTCACTGACCAGGCGGGAACTGGAAAGCAGGTGACACAAGCGTTCTGCGGCCGCTTGGTGATCGCGTAGCATGCCCAGGTACCAATGGGAGGTTCCCAGCGCGTCGCTCACCCGGCGGAAGGCGAGCAGCCCGGCGTCGGGGTCAACGCCGTTGGCCAACCAGCCGAGCAGTACCGGCAGGAGTTGGCGCTGCAAAGCTGCCCGGCGGCTCACACCGGCGGTCAGGGCCTCGATGTGCCGAACTGCCCCCGCCGTGTCCCGGTAGCCGAGGGCAGCAAGGCGGGCCCGGGCGGCGTCGGTAGTCAGGGCGGCATCCTCTGCACTGAGATTTGCAGCCGTGGCCAGGATGGGACGGTAAAAAATCTGCTCATGCAAGGAACTCACGGAACGTTTAACCTTGGACCAGTTAGCTTCGAGGGAATCCGCACTGGGCCGCTTCATGCTCAGCGGCCCCTCCAGGGACCTGGCGAGGGCGCGCAATTGCTCCGGCGCTGTTGGCATGGTGTGCGTGCGGCGCATATGCACCAGTTGAATCCTGTGTTCTAGCACGCGCAAATACGTGTAGTGATTGAGCAGCAGGGCGGCATCGGTGCGGCCAATATATCCGGCATGTGTGAGCGCTTCAATGGCCGCAGTGGTGGCACGCAAACGAACACTCGGATCAGTTTTACCGTGGACTAGCTGAAGTAACTGGACGGAAAATTCAACATCACGCAGGCCGCCCTTGCCCAGTTTGATCTGGCGTCCGGCATCCGCGTCACGAATACTCGCTGTCACACGCCGTCGCATGGCCTGGACGGACTCCACAAAGCCGTCCCGCTCAGAGGAGTTCCAGATCAGCGGTTCCACAGCGTTCTCAAAATCGGCGCCAAGCGCCCTGTCTCCGGCGATGGTCCGGGCTTTCAAGAGTGCCTGGAATTCCCAGCTTTGCGCCCACCGGTGGTAGTAGGCAAGGTACGACTCGAGGGTGCGCACCAACGGCCCGTCCTTGCCTTCGGGGCGCAGATTGGCATCAACTTCCCACAGTCCCGGCTCACGTTCCGAAGCATAAATGGTGCGTGAGAGTGCCCCTGCCAGGGCATTGCCCACCCTGACCAGTTCGCTCTCATCCATACCCTGCGCCCCGGCGGCCTGTTCATCGAGTGCCACAACGTACATGACGTCCACGTCGGAGATGTAGTTCAGCTCCCGGGCGCCACATTTGCCCATGCCCACCACGGATAGCCGCACAGCCGCCACCTTCTCGGCTCCCAAGGCTGCCCCGACCTCATTGCGTGCCACTGCCAAAGCGGCTTCGAGCGCTGCTGCCGCCAAATCCGCCAGCTCCGCTCCGGCCTGGGGCATGGCTGCCTGAGGCGACGGCGCTGCCAGGTCCCGTAACGCCAACTCGCATAAGTGCCTGCGGTACATGGTTCGCAAGGCGATCCGCCCCTGGCTTTTGGACATCTGCGCCACGGCACGCTCCGCCGTGGGCTCTGCCCCCACCGAGCGCAGCAGCGAAGCCCGCAGCACCTCCGGATCTGCTGCACCAGGGCTCCCCATGAGGGCAGGGTCCACCACCTCGAGATGTTCCGGGTGCCGCATCAGGAAGTCAGCCAATGACTCCGATGCCCCGAGGAGCCTGAACAAGTGCGCGTTGGAGAGTGTCCGTCCCGTGTCAGGATCTACGCAGGTGAGCAGGCTCCGGGTTTGCGGGGCACGGCTGAGCAGCCGTACCAATGACTGCAGCGCCATATCCGGGTTGTCGGCAATGGCCAGCGCGTCCAGCAACTGTGTCTGGTCCAGGTCTGCGAGTTCGCTAAATCCTAGAAACCTCTCACAGTTTTCAAGGTCGGAGAAGCCACGTGAGATCAAGGTGCGGGTCAGGGAACTCATGGCAGTGTGTTAGAGCACCCCCAAGTAGCGGTTGATCTCATAGGGGGTCACCTGGAGGCGATATTCCTGCCATTCGGAACGTTTGTTACGCAGGAAATTTTCGAAGACCTGTTCACCCAGGATTTCCGGCATGAGCTCTGATTCTTCCATTTGCCGCACGGCGTCATGCAGGCTGGATGGCAGCGGGTCATGGCCCATGAGCCTGCGCTCTGCACTCGTCAACGCACTGATGTCTTCCACGGCGGCCGGTGGCAACTCATAACCTTCCTCGATACCCTTCAGCCCGGCTCCCAGCAGGACCGCATAGGCAAGGTAAGGGTTCGCGGCTGAATCAATACCGCGGTATTCAAGGCGTGCGGCCTGCCCCTTGCCCGGCTTGTAGAGGGGCACCCTCATCAGGGCGGAGCGGTTGTTGTGGCCCCAGGAGACGTAGCTGGGGGCTTCTCCGCCACCCCACAGCCGCTTGTAGGAGTTGACGAACTGGTTGGTCACGGCGGTGAATTCCGGGGCGTGCTTGAGGATCCCGGCCATGAATTGCCGCGCCGTCTTGGAGAGCTGGTACTCGGCGCCCGGTTCGTGGAAGGCGTTGCTATCGCCTTCAAAGAGGGAGAAGTGGGTGTGCATCCCGGAACCGGGGTGGTCTGAGAATGGTTTCGGCATGAACGTGGCATAAGTGCCTTGTTGAATGGCGACCTCACGGATCACCGTTCGGAAGGTCATGATGTTGTCTGCCGTTTGGAGTGCGTCGGCATAGCGCAGATCGATCTCATTCTGCCCCGGCCCGCCCTCATGGTGGCTGAACTCTACGGAGATACCCACGTCTTCGAGCATGGTCACGGCGGTGCGCCTAAAATCCTGAGCTACCCCGCCTGGCACATGGTCAAAATAGCCGGCCTGGTCCACAGGGACGGGGATGCCGTCAGGTCCGGGCCTATCTGACTTGAGCAGATAGAACTCAATCTCGGGGTGGGTGTAACAGGTGAATCCCATGTCAGCGGCCTTCGCCAAGGTTCGCTTCAGGACGTTGCGCGGATCAGCGGCGGAGGGTTCGCCGTCGGGAGTGAGAACATCGCAGAACATGCGGGAGGTCTGTTCTGTCTTGCCGTTGCCGCGCCAGGGCAGGATTTGGAAGGTTGACGGATCGGGCTGGGCCAGCATGTCGGATTCAAAGATCCGGGCCAGGCCTTCAATGGCGGAGCCATCGAACCCCAGCCCCTCTTCGAAGGCGCCCTCCACTTCAGCCGGGGCCAGTGCCACCGATTTCAAGGAGCCCACAACGTCAGTAAACCAAAGCCGCACAAACCTGACATCGCGCTCCTCAATGGTGCGCAACACAAATTCCTGTTGACGGTTCATGTACGGGCCTCTTCCTCTGGCACCAGCACCTCCTGGCACCAGTTGCGGGCAGGTGGCGGACGGGTTTGCGGCAGGTGTGTCCCCTGCAATCTTCACTCTACTAACTAGTGTGGCGCCCGGTGCCCATCCCACACCCGTAATCGTAATAAGCTGTAGTCATGGCACCCTCAAGCACCCCTGACTCCCCCGCGTCTGATTCTCCCGCGTCCGCCGAGCTGGCGGCCCCTTACGGTTCCGGCGCCGCTGCCCGGACCGCTACCCCCGGCGGCATCCCCGTCACCACACAGAAAATCCGTACACACCATCTGTTGGCGGCAAAAAAGGCTGGCCAAAAATTTGCCATGCTGACGGCTTACGATCAGTACACGGCACAAATTTTTGATGAGGCTGGCATTGAAGTGCTGCTGGTGGGCGACTCCGCCTCCAACAACGTGCTGGGCAATGAAACGTCCCTGCCCATCACCTTGGATGAAATGATCATCTTCTCCCGAGCGGTGACGGCTGGCGCCCACCGCGCCCTGGTGGTGGCGGATCTGCCCTTTGGCAGCTACGAGCAATCACCCGAGCAGGCAATCGCATCCTCGGTACGCCTCATGAAAGAGGGCCTGGTTCACGCCGTGAAAATGGAAGGCGGAGCCTACTACGCCTCAACCGTGCGCGCTCTGACGCAGGCCGGCATCCCTGTCATGGCGCACATTGGCTTTACCCCTCAAAGCGAGCACACCCTGGGTGGCTACCGCGTGCAAGGTCGCGGCGAGATGGCTCAGGCCATGATTGACGACGCCGTAGCGCTGGCTGACGCTGGCGCGTTTTGTGTGCTGATGGAAATGGTCCCAGCCGAGACGGCAGCCGCCGTGGAAGCCGTAGTTTCCGTACCCACTGTGGGCATCGGGGCGGGCAACACCACCACGGGGCAGGTTCTGGTGTGGCAGGACATGGCAGGATTGCGTACCGGCAAGATGGCCAAGTTTGTCAAGCAGTATGCCCAGCTGCGCACCATTCTGGCTGACGCCGCCCGCGAGTATGGCGACGAAGTTCGCTCTGGTGTGTTCCCCGGACCGGAACACACCTTCTAACATCCGCCCGGGGCTGGGAAGGGCCACAAGGTGCTGTGGGACGTGCCGGAAGAGAGTTAGTCTTCTTCGTCTTCGTCCAGGGCGTCCGCGGCGGCATTGCGCTCTTGGACCTTGGCCAAGGCATGCTCGGCCTCTTCCCGGCTTTCGTAGGGACCAATCAGGGACTGCCACCCTGACTGGGCATCCTTTTCCACCTCGTGTGTTTGTACGTTGTACCAATAGCGTGCCATGACGGCCTCCATGCCTTGTGTGTGAATACTTGTGTGTGAATACTTGCAACTGCTGCCATCATAGGGCTTTCCTGCCGGCGGACGGTGAGAGCACTACGCACTCCCTGTCCATGGGCAAAAATTTAGTAAGATGGTTCCTATGTCTTCAACAGCAACCTCAGCGCCCATCGGCAAGCTGGTACCCGGGATCATCAGCCCGGAGCTAGCCGTTCCCTTCTCGATTGCCCGTCCTGAATACGTGGGCAAGGCCGGACCGGCCCCCTTCAAGGGATCGGAAGTCAAGGACGCGCAGACGCTGGAGAAGATCCGGATTTCAAGCAAGATTGCCGCAGCGGCCATCGTGGAGGTTGGCAAACACATTCTCCCCGGTGTGACCACAGATGAGCTGGACCGGATAGGACACGAATTCCTCCTGGATCATCAGGCGTACCCCTCCACGTTGGGCTACCGGGGGTTCCCGAAGTCATTGTGCTCCTCCATCAATGAAGTGATCTGCCACGGCATTCCGGACACCACCGTGGTCCAAGACGGTGACATCATCAACATTGACATCACTGCGTTCAAGAACGGCGTCCACGGCGACACCAACTTCACCTTCACAGTAGGCAATGTTGATGAGGAGTCCCGTCTGCTGGTGGAGCGCACCCAGGAGTCATTGAACCGCGCCATCCGGGCCGTGGCGCCAGGCAGGGAAATCAACGTCATTGGCCGTACCATCTCCTCTTACGCCAAGCGTTTTGGCTACGGAGTGGTGCGTGACTTCACCGGTCACGGCGTGGGCGAGGCATTCCATACCGGACTGATTATTCCGCATTATGACGCGGCTCCTGCCTACAACACTGTCCTGGAAGAGGGAATGGTGTTTACCATCGAACCCATGCTCACACTGGGCACCATTGAATGGGACATGTGGGCGGATGATTGGACCGTGGTCACTCGTGACCGCAAGCGTACGGCACAATTTGAACACACCATGGTAGTTACAGCCACCGGCGCTGAAGTCCTGACCCTGCCGTAGCATTACCTATGCCTTAGCTTCCCGCAGTATTGTCTTGGTCCAACACCGGCGTCTAACGCGTCCTTATTTCTATCCTTGGAGCCTGCATGTCTAAAAAGCACTCACCCAAAACAACTGCCATCGGTGTCGATATTGGTGGTACCGGCATCAAGGGCGGAATCGTTGATCTTTCCACCGGCGAGGTAATCGGGGACCGCTTCCGGATCCTGACCCCTGCCCCGTCAACCCCGCAGGCTGTGGCGAAGGTGGTCAAGGAGATCGTGGATGAGCTGTCCTCGCGCGATCACGCCCCAGCGGCTGATGCTCCCGTAGGTATCACCTTCCCGGCCATCATTGCCCATGGCATTTCCTTGTCCGCAGCAAATGTGGACAAGTCCTGGATCAACGCCAATGTGGATGAGATCTTCACCCAGGAGTTGGGCCGTGATGTGCAGGTCATCAATGATGCCGATGCCGCCGGCTTGGCTGAGGCCCGTTACGGTGCTGGCAAGGGCGTAAAGGGTACCGTCTTGGTCATCACGCTGGGCACGGGGATCGGCTCCGCGTTCATCTACAACGGCAAGCTTATTCCCAACGTTGAGCTGGGCCATCTGGAACTGGATGGCTTCGACGCCGAAACGAAGGCCTCGGCCAGCGCCCGGGAAAGGGACGGGCTCAGCTGGGATGAGTACTCGGTGCGGCTCCAACGCTACTTCTCCCATGTGGAGTTTTTGTTTTCACCGGAACTGTTCATCATTGGTGGCGGCATTTCCAAGCGCAGCGAGGACTACCTTCCCCAGCTGAAGCTGCGCACCAAGATCATCCCTGCCGAACTGGCCAATAACGCCGGTATTGTGGGCGGCGCCTTGCAAGCGGCCGTGTACTTCAAACTCATCAAGTAGCAAGATCAGAGCACACAGGCAACTCTCGCTAGGAGGCACAGATCACTCTGGCCACTCTCTAGCGAGAGTTGCTGTGCTGTTGCTCGCGAAGCCAGGTTCTAGCTGGCATCCTCGCTTCTTAATTTGGCGATGGAAGCCTCAAAGTCCGCCAGGGATTCGAAGGCTTGGTAGACGCTGGCGAAGCGCAGATACGCCACCAGGTCAAGGCGGCGTAGCGGTTCCAGAATGGCCAGACCCACGTTGTTGGCATCAATTTCTGCTGCCCCACTGGCCCGGATTGACTCTTCTACTTCCTGAGCGAGTTTAGCCAGGTCATCGTCTGTGACGGGGCGTCCCTGACACGCCTTACGGACGCCGCTGATGATCTTGCTGCGGCTAAAAGGTTCCGCTACCCCGGAGCGTTTGCTCACGGACAGACTGGCCGTTTCCATGGTGCTAAAGCGCCGGCCACATTCGGTACACTGACGCCGGCGGCGGATGGACGAGCCGTCATCGGACAGTCTTGAATCAACCACACGCGAATCGGGATTACGGCAGAATGGGCAATACATGCAACCCCCTTCAGGTCGTGTCAATTACCAGTCTAAGATCATTTCAAGAGCAAATGACAATCGTGTAATTATCATACATGCACCCCTGCTGTCCAGAGGTGCAGCCTCAGAAAGTTGCTTAGGGGAAACGCACTGCCACGGCATCACCATGCGCCGGCAGGTCCTCCGCCTGGGAGAGCGTGATGACGTGGCGGGCCACCTCGGCCAAGGCGTCCTTGTTGTAGTTGATCAGTTGGACAGCACGCAGGAACGTTGTCACATTCAACCCCGAGGAGAACGCGGCAGTGCCACTGGTGGGCAACACATGGTTTGATCCTGCGCAGTAATCGCCCAAGCTCACGGGGCTGTAGTCACCAATGAAGATGGCACCCGCGTTGGAAATTTGTGCTGCTACCTCAACAGCGTTCTCCGTCACAACTTCCAGGTGCTCCGCCGCATAAGCGTTGCACACGGCCACACCCTGCGCCAGATCACTCACGAGAACAATCCCCGACTGCACGCCGCCAAGTGCCGTCTGGACCCGTTCCCTGTGGGCCGTGCGTGCCACCTGGGCGCGAAGCTCGCGTTCGACGGCGTCCGCCAACTCCAGGGAAGTCGTCACCAAAACCGATGCTGCGTTGGGATCGTGTTCAGCCTGGCTGATGAGATCTGCGGCAACAAAGATCGGGTTGGCTGTGTGGTCTGCCAGAACGGCAATTTCTGTTGCGCCAGCTTCTGAGTCAATACCCACCACGCCCTTGACCAGGCGCTTGGCGGTGGCCACGAAGATGTTGCCCGGACCCGTTACCACGTCAACGGGCTCGATGACCTCTCCTCCCCCCGTTGCCGAGCTTCCGGCGGCTACGCCGTAGGCAAATGCAGCGATTGCTTGGGCCCCGCCCATGGCGTAGACCTCGTCAATGCCCAGCAAGGCGGCGGCGGCAAGGATGGTCTGATCCGGCAGGCCCCCGTTATTCTTCTGCGGCGGTGAGGCCAGAGCCACCGAAGCCACTCCTGCTGCTTGAGCAGGCACAGCATTCATGATGACCGAGGAGGCCAGGGGTGCCAGACCGCCCGGGACATACATGCCCACTCGGGAGACGGGAACCCAGTGCTGGGATACCACGGCACCGTTGGCTACCGGGAAGTCAATGTTTGCCGGCTTCTGTGCCTGGGCAAAGGCTGTGGCACGGGCGATGGATTCCTCCAAGGCGGCACGCACGGCCGGGTCCAGAGTTTCCAGCGCCTTCTGTAGCGCCCCGGCCGGGACACGGGGATGTTCCTGGGTGACGCCGTCGAACTTGTGGGCCAGCGCCGCCAAGGCGGCGTGCCCATCCCGGCGGACATCGGCAATGATGGCTTCCACAGCGGTTTCCGCCGTGCTCACGGTGGAGGCGGCGGTGCGGGGAACTGCGCCCTTTAGCTCAGCTACGGAAAGGCTCTGGCCACGCAGATCCGTGCGTCGCAGAGTGAATGTGGCGCCACTGTTGATGGCGGGTTCGGTCACAGAAGATTCATGGTTGCTCACAACACGCAAGTTTACCTGTTGAGAGCCATGGGTGTGTTCCGGGCTACTACTCCCCCTGCTCCATTTCTTCTCGTTTCTCGGGCTTGCCGAAGTAGTAGCCGAACAAATGCGTGAGGAAGAGTACCGCTGCGCTTGTCAGGGGCCAGATCAAGAGGACCGAAGGTGAGCGCAGGGAGAACACAATGCTCGGGTTGCTCAGATTCTCCGGCAGAGTGTGGAAGAGGTCCCCCGCAAACACACCTGTTCGCCAGGCCAGCACGGACCCGGCTAGCGCACCCACCAGCAGGGCCAACGTGGGCGCAGCCGTAGTCCAGATCCGCGGCGTCCTACGGCCCTGGCGCAGGAGCACCACGGAGGCGACCACGCCCGCAACCAGCATCAACAGTGCTAGGGCGGCGTCCCTGGGAAACCAGCTGTCATAATCGGAGCCGTCGCCGTAGATGGCCCCTCCCGGCGCCAGAACAAACCAGGCAACGCCCATGACTGCCCCGAGCACTAAGGTTATGGCCAGCCAGCGCCGCCAAAAAGCCTTGTTACTTTTGCTCCAAAGCGTGCCGGAGGCATGGGCTCGCTGCGCTGACCGGGGGCTTGAAAGCGCCGCCTCGGCAGTGGGTTCATTCATGGTTAGCCTTCCAGACAGGTGGGGCCGAGCAGCACCTTCAGATCGCCAAAGAGCGAGGGCGTGGGGTTGACCCGATGATGCAAAGGCAGTTTCATGATCTTAACGGAACGGCTGCCAGCCAGGTGCATCTTTACTTCGGTGTTGCCACGATGATCGTTAAGCACTGATTTCAGTGCCTGGAGAACTTGTTCGTTGGCCTTGTGTTCGGGCATGGAGATCACGAGCGGCCCGGCCATGCCTTCGCTCAGGTCCGGGACGGTGAGCTCCATGGCGTTAAGGGTGATGGCGCCGTCGTCACGCTTTTGCAGCCTTCCCTTGACCACCACTATCAGGTCCTCAGCGAGAATGTTGGCGATGGGACCGTAGGTCTGGCCAAAGAACATCACCTCGAGCGAACCGCCCAGATCCTCAACCTCGCAGCGGGCATAGGGGTTGCCGCTGCTCTTGGCAATCCGGCGTTGTAAGTTGGTAATCATGCCCGAAATGGTGATGATGTGCCCGTCCTGTGGCCCGTCATCGCCGAGCAACGCCGTGATGGACATGTCAGCGTTCTGGCTCAGGACGCCTTCCAAACCGCGCAGCGGGTGGTCCGAGACGTACAAGCCCAGCATGTCGCGTTCGAAGGCGAGTTTGTCCTTCTTTTCCCATTCGGGCAGGTCCGGGATTTCGGTGGTGAGCGCTGATTCCGGCTCCTCCTCGCCACCGAGTCCGGCAAAGAGGTCAAACTGGCCCACGGCCTCGTTCCGTTTGATGCTGATCACGGAGTCAACGGCTTCTTCATGGATCATGGCCAACGCCCGGCGGGCGTGCCCCAGCGTGTCAAAGGCGCCAGCCTTGATCAGGGATTCAATGGTGCGCTTGTTGCACACCACGGCGGGGACTTTCATCAAAAAGTCGGAGAAGTTCTCAAAGTTGCCGCGTTCACGCCGGGACTCCACCAAGCCGTTGACTACGTTGGCGCCCACGTTGCGAATGGCGCCCATACCGAAGCGGATGTCCGTCCCGATCGGGGTGAAGTTCAAGGCGGATTCGTTGACATCAGGGGCAAGAACGGTAATGCCCATGTGGCGGCATTCGTTGAGGTACAGCGCCAGTTTGTCCTTGTCATCACCCACGCTGGTCAGCAGGGCCGCCATATATTCGGCCGGGTGGTGTGCCTTCAGGTACGCGGTCCAGTAACTGATGACGCCGTAGGCGGCCGAGTGGGCCTTGTTGAAGGCGTAGTCGGAGAAGGGCAGCAGGATCGCCCACAGTGTTTGGACGGCGGCGTCAGAGTACCCGTTGTCCAACATGCCCTGATGGAAGCCCGCATACTGCTTATCCAGTTCGGACTTCTTCTTCTTACCCATGGCCCGGCGCAGAATGTCGGCCCGGCCCAGTGAGTAGCCGGCCAGCTTCTGCGCAATCGACATGACCTGCTCCTGGTACACGATCAGCCCATACGTCCCGCCGAGGATGTCCGCGAGGGGTTCCTCCAATTCAGGATGGATGGGCGTGATCGGCTGCAGACCGTTTTTACGCAGAGCGTAGTTGGTGTGTGAGTCGGCACCCATAGGACCTGGCCGGTACAGGGCTAGAACAGCGGAGATGTCTTCAAAGTTATCCGGGCGCATGAGTTTGAGAAGCCCGCGCATGGGACCGCCGTCGAGCTGGAAAACACCCAGCGTGTCACCGCGCGCCATGAGCTCATAGGAGGGTGCGTCGTCGAGCTCCAACCCTTCAAGGTCAAGGTCAAAGCCCTTGTTGGCCTTGATGTTCTCCAGCGCGTCCGTGATGATCGTGAGGTTGCGCAGCCCCAAGAAGTCCATCTTGATCAGTCCCAGACCTTCAGCGGTCGGGTAGTCAAACTGGGTGATGATCTGCCCATCCTGGATGCGGCGCATGATCGGGATGACATCGATGATGGGATCAGAGCTCATGATCACACCGGCCGCGTGCACGCCCCACTGGCGCTTGAGCCCCTCAAGGCCCTTGGAGAGCTCGAAGACCTTTGCAGCTTCCGGGTCAGTGTTGATCAGGTTGCGGAAATCCTGGGCTTCTCCGTACCGCTTGGCCTCCGGGTTTTCAATATCGTTGAGCAGAATATCTTTGGCCATGACGGCCGGAGGCAACGCCTTCGTGAGCATTTCACCCATGCTGAAGGGGTGGCCCAGCACGCGGGAGGAGTCCTTGAGCGCCTGCTTGGTCTTGATGGAGCCGTACGTGACAATCATGGCCACACGCTCATCGCCATACTTCTCGGTCACGTACTTGATGACCTCATGGCGGCGCCGATCATCGAAGTCCACGTCGAAGTCAGGCATGGAGACACGTTCCGGGTTGAGGAAGCGCTCAAAGATCAAACCGTGACGCAACGGGTCAAGGTCGGTGATGCGCATGGCGTAGGCCACCATGGAACCGGCACCGGAACCACGGCCCGGACCCACCCGGATCCCTTGGGCCTTGGACCAGTTGATGAAGTCGGCCACTACCAGGAAGTACCCCGGGAAGCCCATGCGGATAATAACGTCGAGTTCGTAGTCCGCCTGCTTGCGCACGTCATCGGGAATACCGGACGGGTAGCGGTACCGCAGGCCCTCATCCACCTCCTTCACCAGCCAGGAGGTCTCATCCTCACCCGGTGGACAGGGGAATTTGGGCATGTAGTTGGCGTTGGTGTTGAAGGAGACGTCGCAGCGTTCGGCGATCAGCAGCGTGTTATCGCACGCCTCCGGCAATTCGGAAAAGAGCGAGCGCATTTCCGCCGCGGACTTCAGGTAGTAGCCGCTGCCGCTGAAGGCAAAGCGCTTGCCGCCCTGATCATAGGTGGGCTCGGTCAGTGTGGAGGCGGATTGGAGAGCCAGCAGGGCCTCGTGCGCCTTGGCGTCATGCTCATGCGTGTAGTGCAGATCGTTGGTAGCGACCAGCGGAATTTTCAGTTCCCTGGCCAGGCGCAGCAGGTCCTTGGTGACCCTGCGCTCAATGTCCAGCCCATGGTCCATGAGCTCGCAGAAATAGTTTTCCGCACCGAAGATGTCCTGGAATTCGGAGGCGGCGGCCTTGGCCTCGTTGTACTGACCCAGCCGCAGACGCGTCTGAACCTCGCCTGAGGGGCAGCCAGTGGTGGCGATCAATCCGGGGTGATACTCATTGAGCAGTTCCCGGTCCAGGCGCGGGTATTTGCCCATGGGTGAATCGAGGGAACCCAAGGAGGAGGCCCGGAACAAGTTGCGCATGCCCTGGTTGTTGTAGCTGAGCAGCGTCATGTGGGTGTAGAAACCACCGCCGGAGACGTCATCCTTCTTTTGTGACTCCTCGGTGCGCCACTTTACCCTGGATTTGTCGGTACGGGCCGTGCCCGGGGTGACGTAAGCTTCCACCCCGATGATGGGCTTGATGCCGGCATCGGTGGCCTTGCGCCAGAAGTCAAAGGCACCGAACAAATAACCGTGGTCGGTGGTGGCCAAGGCCGGCATTTCAAGCCGCTTGGCCTCGTCAAACAATTCGGTCAGGCGGGCGGCACCGTCCAACATGGAATATTCGGTGTGCGTATGGAGATGGACAAAACTGTCAGTCGATGAGCTAGCCACCAGATCATTCTACGTGGCCAAGTCAACCGCCAGCCCCCAGAAACGCTCGCTCACTTTTGGGGCATTAATGCAAATCGCTCCCTCACTAAATGAGGGAGCGATCTGTGAAAGTGAGCCAAAAGTAACCGAGCGCTGGAGGTGGGGCTAGTGTTCGCCGCGCAGGTGATCCAGTGCGTAGTTCAGATCCTGCGGGTAGGCGCTGGTGACACTGACCCACTCCCCCGATGACGGGTGCGTGAAACCGAGCTTGTGGGCGTGCAGCCATTGACGGGTCAGGCCCAGTTCGGCCGCCAACTTCGGATCCGCCCCGTAAGTGAGATCTCCGGCACAGGGGTGGCGCAGGGCAGAGAAATGGACACGAATTTGGTGGGTGCGTCCGGTCTCCAGATGCACCTCCACGAGGGAAGCCTTGCCGAACGCTTCGAGCACCTCATAGTGAGTGATGGAGGGGCGCCCGTCTTCAATGACCGCGAAGCGCCAGTCATGGCCCGGATGGCGGCCAATGGGGGCGTCAATGGTGCCCTGCAACGGATCGGGCAGTCCCTGCACCACAGCGTGGTAGACCTTCTCAACGGTCCGCTCACGGAACGCCTGCTTTAGCACGGTGTAGGCGTGCTCGGTTTTGGCAACCACCATGGCTCCCGAGGTGCCCACATCCAGTCGGTGCACAATGCCCACCCGCTCTTGGGCGCCGGAGGTGGAGATGCGGTAACCGGCGGCAGCCAGCCCCCCCACTACTGTGGGACCTACCCAGCCCGGGGAAGGGTGTGCTGCCACACCCACAGGCTTGTCAACTACCACAAAGTCATCGTCATCTAGCAGGATCTCTAATCCTTCGACGGGCTCAATGCGAACCTCCAGCGGATCACGCCGCTGCGGAATGGTCACTTGGATGCTGGCTCCGGCACTAAACTTCTCGCTCTTGCCCATGGAAGCACCGTTTTGTAAGACATTGCCCTCCGTGCACAGCAGTGCAGCAGCGGATCGGGAGATGCCCAGCAAAGTGGCCAGCCCGGCGTCGGCTCTGATCCCGGCAACAGCCTCTGGAACCACGAATGTTTCAGTCATTATCTTCCTCCCCTTCATGCCCTGCAACTTCTGCGGACTTCGTTTCTGTGACATTGGACGCCGTGGCTTTAGCGACAGCTCTACTGCCATCTAGCGAGATACCCAGCAGAGTGAGCAGGCAGATCACAATGACGCCGCCCACAACAGCCATATCCGCCATATTGAAAATGGCGAAGTTGGGGAAGGAAATAAAGTCCACCACGTGGCCCATGCCAAACGACGGCGGACGGAACAGCCTGTCGGTCAGGTTACCTAGGGCGCCACCCAGGACCAGACCCAAGCCAATGGCCCACCAAAGCGAACGGATGCGCCGGGCAAAGACAATGATGGCAACGGAAACAGCCGCCATGATGATGGTGAATACCCAGGTGAAATTCTCGCCGATGGAGAACGCCGCACCAGAATTCAGGATGTGGTACCACTGCAAAACACCAGGAATAACGGGGGTTTTCTCACCCAATTCCATGGTGGAACTGACCCACCATTTAGTTAATTGGTCACAAATATAGGCAAAGGCCGCCACGCCGAGCCAGAGCCACCAGAAGTGGCGGCGGGGCTTGGCAGCGGGCGCCGGCAAAGAGTTCTCGCTCATAACGCTTTCAGTTGATTGGGCAATGGGATTCCTTCCATCATAGGCGCCAAATCATCCACGCCCTGTGACGGGTGGCACCGTTGTTGGAACTTAAGAAACTAAAAGCCGGTGGAACAAGTTTCCTTGCACCACCGGCTTCTAGTTATCTGGAATTAGGACTCCAGGCTGCTCTCGGTGAAATCCGGGGCTGCCACTGAGCCGCGGGCGTCCAAGTCGCGCAGCTGGCCTTCGATGTAGCTCTTCAGGCGTGAGCGGTAATCGCGCTCGAAGCCGCGAAGCTGCTCTACCTTGCGCTCCAGCACTGAACGCTGCTGCTCCAGGGCGCCGAGCGTCTTACGGCTCTTCTCCTGGGCATCGTTCACCAGTGTGCTGGCTTCAATCTGGGCCTCAGCAATGATCTTGTCACGCTGCTCAACACCCGCGCTGACATATTCATCGTGCAGGCGCTCGGCCAACGCAAGGACACCGCTGGCGGACTGTGCTGCGGAAACCGGTGCTGTAGGAGCCGGAGCCGGGACAACCTTTTCTTCCACAACGGGTTCCGGAGCTGCGGGGGCCTGAACTACCTCAGGCTCAACAACTGCGGGCTCGGGTTCAACCTTCGCGGGCTCCTTGGCCAGTAGCGGTGCTACCGGGGCAGGGGCCGTTGCGGGGTTGGAACCACCCTGCTCGAGCTGCTTGCGCAACTCGTCGTTTTCCTGATGGAGTCGGCGAAGCTCAACGACGATCTCGTCAAGAAAATCGTCGACTTCGTCCTGGTCATAGCCTTCACGAAACTTTGTCGGCTGGAACCGCTTGTTGACAACGTCTTCTGGCGTAAGCGCCATCTAGTCACCTCATTGGTCTTATGTGAGTCAGACACCGGCCGAAACCTTCCCCGGACTACGGTACCGAATACAAATCTGGAGATCTGAACTTGGGTTCTATCGCTTTTTACAATATAGCCTTTTGTCGCTGAAAACTAACGACGCGGCTCTAACTGACAAAACTTTTTGTCACACTCATGCCAATACCCACGGCAACGAGCAATAAAAGGAAGCCAATATCCAGCGCAACGGAGCCAATCCGAAGCGGTGGAATCATGGCCCGGAGTTTACGCAGCGGCGGATCGGTGAGTCTGTACACGAGCGAGGCTCCAACGAGAGCTGCGCCCTTGGGACGCCAGTCACGGGCGAATACTTGTATCCAGTCGAACACCATGCGCAGCAGCAGCGTCAGGAAATAGAGCAGCAGGAGCAGGTAGAGGAGAGCAAAAACAATTGTCACGCGTGTGCACACAATCCCTAGGAGGAGAAAAAACTTGAACCTTGCAGCCAGACTCATCGGTGCGCTTCCGGAACGTCCCGGACGCAGCTAACTCTGATGTCTCCAGCTTAACGAACTGCCCGGACACTTTGTGCCCGGGCAGTCAAAATATCTTGGTTAAGACAAGTCGTCTAAGACAAGGTGTTAGCTCTGATTGAAGAAACTGGCCTGGGTGTCCGAGATCTTCTTGTCGTCGCCGAGCACCTCAATATATGACGGTGAGAGCAAGAAGACCTTGTTGGTGACCCGCTCAATTGAGCCGCGCAGTCCGAAGACTAGCCCTGCAGAGAAGTCCACCAGGCGCTTGGCATCAGCTTCACCCATGTCGGTGACATTCATGATGACGGGAATGCCGTCCCGGAAACTTTCCCCAATGATCTTTGCATCATTGTAGGAACGAGGATGGACTGTGGTGATCTGGCGCAAACTTTCAGCCTCTTCCCGGGTTGATGCGGCACGCTTGATGGGGGTCACCGGTGCGCGGTATTCTTCGTCGCCGGCCTTGGGTGCGGCAGGTTCCGCTGCTGGTGCCGGGGCCGGGGCAGCAGCTCGTTCGAATACCTCTACGGCGGCGTCTTCCTTGGGCAACGCCGGAGCGTACTCAGCGTCGTAGTGCTCGTCCCCGTCGGCGAGCCCAAGAAAGATCATTGTCTTGCGCATAGCGCTAGCCATGGTTGCTCCTCATTAATGTGCCAAGCTAGAAACTCGTTGGTCAACAGCTGTACTGCGTTCCTGTTGTCTTCAAAACGCTACCGCACCAGCGGGCGCGGTCCGAGGATATCCGAACCGACACGCAGGTGTGTCGCCCCGGCGAGCAGTGCTGCCTCAAGATCGTGGCTCATACCAGAAGAAATGCTGGTGGCTTCAGGATGTTCGGATACCAGCTTGGCTGAGAGCTCGCCCAGCAACGAGAACCCAGGGTCTGGCGCCACGCCCAGAGGCGCTACCGCCATGAGCCCTGCCAGTCGCAGTCCAGAGGCTTGGGCTATCTGGGCTGCCAGTTGAGCAATTGACGACGGCGTTGCCCCTCCCCTGCCGCTGTGCGAGGGTCCGTCCGGCTGCGGTGCCAGCGCTAGATCCGGGTAGGCGCCGGAGAGATCAACCTGAATGAAGCACTCGAGCGCCTCACGCCCTGTTGCGTCCTGCTGGCGAACCATGGCATTACCCAGTGCCGTGACGAGGGACCCTCGATCTATTGACTGCACCGAATGGGCGTAGGCTGCCACTGATTTAGCCTTGTTCTTTTGCAGTTGTCCAATGAAGTGCCAGCGCAGCTGATGAGCATCGATTGCCCCCACCTCCGTGGCTTTGGCGGCTGCCTCTTGGTCACGATTTTCACCAACATCACACACGCCCAGGCTGCGCAGTCGCAGCACATCCGCGGCTGGATGGAATTTTGTGACAACAATCAACGTGGGTGCGGTGGACCCTTGTTGGGCGGCATGGATGCGTTCCTTGACCTGCGCCAATCGCTCAGCGAGCTCACGGGTGCGGGGGTCTTGCGAATTCATGGCGTTGTTTACTTTCCTGGCGCAAAGGCAGCTGGTGGGCTACCGGGCGGATACGGCGAACCCGATGAATCGGCCCTCTGCCGATCCATCTCGGATAGCACGCCGGTGGGAGTGGAATGCGTGGTTTTCAAGGGTGCATTCCCCGCTGGGATGGGCGGTGACGTGATTGCTGCGAAGTTGCGCCAGCACCGCTGCCGGCAAGTCCAGGGAAGGCGTTCCCCAGGAGGTGGTGGCAAAAGATTCTGGTTCCTTCACAGCAACACTCTGGCGCATCTGGTCAGGGACTTCATAGCAGTACCCGCAAATACTGGGGCCTAGCCACGCCTCGATGGCGTCTGCACCGGCGGCTCGCATGGCCGAGACCACAGCCCCGATGACATCTCGCTCCACTCCGGGCCGGCCGGCATGTGCCACGGCCAGCAGCACACCGCCATCGAGGGTTTCCCCCACGAGAACCACAGGGACGCAGTCGGCCACCATGACCGCCACCCCGGCTCCTGCAGTTCCCCAGGTGACCATGGCATCGGCCGTGGGAGCAGGTTTCCCTGCTGCAGCCCCCGCAGAGAGCATGGCTACCGCGTTTCCATGAACTTGGTTCATGTACGCCAGGGCCACGTCCGTTCCGACGGCCTCGGACAGTGCCGCATTCAAGGCCGCCCGGCGGCGGGCTACGGCCCCTCCATCATCCCCAACATGAAAGGCCAGGTTGCCTGTTTCCGTCCCGGTGAAGCCGACCCAAATTCCGGGGCGCACTTCCTGGTGGGAAAACATTGGACCAACCTGACCATTCATGACTTATTGTGATTGAAAAATGCGTGCCGGCAGCGGTTGCTGCCGGCGGGACGTCCCCTATTTCAGGAAGTCGGGAACATCCAGTTCGTCGGCGCGGTGACCGGTGAGATCTGGCTCCACAATAGCGGGCAGCTCCACATCAAAGCCCCCGTCGGCGGGGACATGTGCTGCGGACTGCTGGCCCCACTGGTTGAGGTTTGTGACACTTGCACCACTGGGCACGGCAGCGGGTACGGGCGGGACTGCGGCGGCAACCGGCTCAGCAACTTCAGGTGCGGCGTCCGGGGCGTCAAAACCCGCGGCAATAACCGTTACCCGCACCTCATCGCCCAATGCGTCATCAATGACAGCACCGAAGATGATATTGGCTTCGGGGTGGGCCACTTCCTGGACAAGGCGGGCGGCCTCATTGATCTCGAAGAGGCCAAGGTCAGATCCACCCTGGACGGAGAGCAGAACACCGTGGGCGCCATCAATGGAGGCTTCCAGAAGCGGGGAGGCGATGGCAAGCTCGGCGGCCTTGACAGCACGGTCCTCACCGCGGGCAGAACCGATGCCCATAAGCGCTGAACCGGCACCTTGCATGACTGATTTAACGTCCGCAAAGTCAAGGTTGATCAGGCCGGGGGTGGTGATCAGGTCAGTGATGCCTTGCACACCGGACAGCAGCACCTGGTCCGCGGAACGGAAGGCATCCATGACGGAGACATTCCTGTCACTGATGGACAGCAGGCGGTCATTGGGGATCACAATGAGCGTATCTACCTCGTCGCGCAGCGCTTCAATGCCGTTGTCGGCACTTGAGGCGCGGCGGCGGCCCTCAAAGGTGAACGGACGCGTGACCACACCGATGGTCAAGGCGCCAAGAGAGCGGGCAATGCGGGCCACCACGGGGGCACCGCCAGTGCCTGTTCCGCCACCTTCACCGGCCGTAACAAAGACCATGTCAGCCCCACGCAGGACTTCTTCAATTTCTTCTTGGTGGTCCTCTGCCGCTTGGCGACCAACGTCGGGGTTGGCGCCGGCGCCAAGTCCGCGCGTCAGCTCCCGGCCAACGTCAAGCTTGACGTCGGCGTCGCTCATCAGCAACGCCTGGGCGTCGGTGTTGATGGCGATGAATTCAACGCCGCGCAGACCCACGTCAATCATGCGGTTAACTGCATTTACGCCGCCGCCGCCGATGCCGACGACTTTGATGACTGCCAAGTAATTCTGGGGTGCTGCCACGTTACGTGTCCCTTGTTCGTATGTTGCTTCGAAGATCAAAAAAGCTTGCTTTGCTACCGAGAATCCAAAGTGCCTGCCAGCTGCCAGCATCAATCCTGGGAGCAACCTTGAAGCAATGCCTGAACCCTTGGTAGCTTAACCTTCAAGTTGAAGGTTATAGTTATGTCAACTAACTCTTGTCAGTGACGCTATGGTGCATCTGCGCCGCATGCAATTACCGCCGCCGCGTGTCGCCCGAATCCGCAAAAAAAACGTCAAAAATCCTTCTTTAAGAATGTTCTCACAGAACAAGGCGCCTCTGTCCTGCCCTCACCTGGTCACCGGGTGACGTGGGGCACTGACGTCAAATACCTGCGCAGGCACCGGTACTGGCTTGCCCTCCTGGGCCGTGGGTGGCGGAGCGTTCAGCAACGCCTCCAACACCTGCGCCTTCAGGTCCATGTCATTGGCGTTACCCCAGATGACGCTTCGCCCATCAGTGAGCCGCAATTCCACGGCGTCCGGAGACTTGGCTGTGGCATTGGCAAGCTGAGTCAGGATGGATTTGGGCAAGGTCGCCAAAACAGCCGTCATGGCCGCGAAAGTAGCTTTGCCAATGACCGCCTTCCCGCCATCGATCAGGGGCAGCGCCGCAGTTGTAGAGTCCATGGTTGTGCCCAGCTCAACACCGTCCTGGTCCACCAGAGAAAACAATTTGCCGTTCTTTAGCAGCGCCACAGGTACGCGCTCCACCACATGGACCACAAGCGTGGAGGGTGGCCTGGCCTCAATCCTTGAGCTCTTGACCTGAACCACTGGTTCTAGCAGCGCCTGAACATCAGCTTCCGTGACTTGTGGCAACGGCCGGGACATGACGGGCAGCAGGGCCAGTTGCAACGTGTGTTCGCTAACTAACTTGTTGCCGTCAAAGACAACGGTTTTCACACCCAAGACCGGCGAGTACAAGGCGATGCCCATCACGAGGGCAAGGACAGCCACCACGCCCGCAGCAGAGATCAGGAAAGTCCGACGCCGTCGCTTATGTTCAGGCATCGGAAACGCCAGCACCTGCGCCACGCCATCATCTTCAGAGCCGGCACTAGCAAGCGCAGTGGGGTGTTTCGCCGCAGCCTTACTTGAAACTGACTTATCAGAACCCACCCTCTTAGAAACAGGCTCACTGGAAACAGGCTTGCTCGCTTCGGGCAGTGCCGAGCCCTTCCCCGCCGGCTCCTTTCCCGAACGTGATTCCGGCGCCGCCGGAATCTTTGCGCCCAACACCTTGGCGCCCGGGGTCTTTGCACCCGCCACCTTGGCGTCCGGAGTCTTTGAAGCAGGTTTGAGGCTGGCTTTAAGACGCGGCACCCACATGAACGGCTTGGCTTTCTCACTGGGCACCGGAACCACGGCCACCTTCTCGCTCGTGCCCCGTACCGTGCCAGCGGAATTTGCCGTGCCAGCGGATTCTAGGCTGCCGGCGGATTTTGCCGTGGCAGCGGAATCACCTGTGCCCACAGGAACTTCCATGCTGTTGGAAAGGCCCTCGGCCTGCTTGCCTGCAGGCGGTGAGGCTGGGGTGCGGGTGCGGATAACCCGCGGTTTGCGCGGCTCAGCCATGGACGTCCCCTGAGGTCAATGCCGCCACCAGCACAGGGCCAAATTCCGTCACGTCTCCGGCACCTACCGTCAAGATGATGTCACCGGCAACGGCTCCAGCGCACAACCGGGCCACGGCCGCCAGAGGATCCGGAGCGTAACCGAAGGGCTTGTTCAGCTCCCTCGTGATTAGCTCACTGGTGACTCCGGGGACGGGATCTTCCCGGGCAGCATAAATGTCAAGAACAGCCACGGTATCCGCCAGGTCAAGTGCCTTGGCGAACTCGGTGGCGAACTCGGCAGTGCGGGAAAATAGGTGCGGCTGGAATAAGACATGCACCTTGTGTGCGCCGGCAACTGTTCGGGCAGCGCGCAGCGCTGCAGTGACCTCGGTGGGATGGTGCGCATAGTCGTCAAAGACGCACACGCCCCGTCCCTCTCCCTTGGCTTCGAAGCGGCGGGCAGCACCGCTGAATGTGCCAAGTGCCTCAACGGCACGCTCTGCATCCACACCCAGGGCAAGCGCCACGGCCACAGCCGCAGCAGCATTGCTGAGGTTGTGGTTACCAGGGACTTGCAGGCGCAACTCGAGGGTGCGTTCTGACCCCTCCAGGTTTTGCAGGAGCACGGATGCTGTGGTGAGCAGCCCGTCGTGATGGCCTGGGAGCAGCCGGACGTTGGCATCATCTGCAAAACCATAGGTGATGGTGCGTGTTCCGGTGGCAGCGGACTGGGCAGCCAAGGCCGCAGATCCGGCGTCGTCAGCGCACGCCACCAGCACTCCCCCGGCCGGGAGGAGTTGGGCGAACTGGTCAAAAGCGGCGAACACGGCCTGGGCCGTCCCATAGTGGTCAAGATGATCCGCTTCGAGGTTGGTGACAACAGCAATCTGCGGCCGGTAGTTCAAGAAGGACGCATCCGATTCATCAGCCTCAGCCACGAACACTCCCGCGCTGCCATGGCCGGCATTGACGCCCAAGCCCTGCACTGTCCCGCCCACCGCGAAGGAGGCGTCAACACCTGCCCCGCGCAGCATGACGGTAATCATGGAGGTGGTGGTGGTTTTCCCGTGCGTGCCGGCAACAGCCACAACAATATCCTCGGCCATGGCTGCGGCGAGTGCCTGAGAGCGGTGCAGGATGCGCAGACCTGCTGCGCGTCCAGCAGCCAGCTCAGGGTTGCTTTCACGGATTGCTGAGGAGACCACCACTGTGTCAGCCTCATCCACATTGGCGCCGGACTGGCCCACATAGACTCTGGCACCGAGGGCGGCCAGTTCCGCTAGCCCGGGCGATTCTTTGGCGTCTGATCCGCTGACGGGTAGTCCCTGGCTCAGCATGATCCGGGCGATCGCCGACATTCCAGCGCCTCCCATGCCAATGAAGTGAACCCGTCCCAGCTCGGCGAGTGTGGGTGGAATATACATGGGGGTACTTTTCTTTTCGCTCATGATTCTTTACTTCCCACTCGCGGCGAACACCATGGCGGCCATGCTTTCGGCGGCGTCACGGATGCCCAGCTCAGAGGCGTTGGCGGTCATGCGTGCCAGCCGCGGCGCGTCAAGGCACAGCGGTATCAATTCCGCAGATACCCACGCGGCATCCACGTCCCCGTCGGGCACCAGAAGCGCCGCGCCGGCCGCCACGAGCCCGGCCGCGTTGCGGGCCTGTTCACCGTTTCCTATGGGCAAGGGCACAAACACTGCGGGAAGCCCGACAGCGGCCACCTCCGAGACGGTTCCGGCACCTGAGCGGCACAACAGCAAATCTGCTGCCGCATAGACATCTTCCATGGAATCCACGTATTCCACCTGTTGGTAGCCCGGCGCAGCGAGGGCAGCCCCGTCATCGCCGAGAACAGTCTTGCCCTTGCCCGTGATGTGCAATGTCTGAATGCCTGCATCGGCCAGCGCCTGCAAGGATGCAGCAATGGCCTGGTTCAAGCGCAGGGCTCCGAGTGAGCCCCCCGTGACAATCAGTGTGGGCTTGCCCACCGCCAGACCCAGCCGGGAGGTGGCCGCAGCTTGCCCCGCGTGACGGGTCAAGCTGGCAATTTCCTTGCGCATGGGCATGCCCACCAGGTGGGCGTGCCGGATGGCGGTCTCGGCAAACGCCGTCCCCACATGTGTGGTGTAGCGGGCGCCCACCTTGTTGGCCAAACCGGCCTTCGTATTGGCCTCATGGATCACGATCGGGACACCCAGCGACTTGGCAGCCAAATACATGGGGGTACAGACATAACCACCCACACCTACCAGAACATCGGCCTGGGCATCATTGAGGATTGTTTTGGCGTCTCTGATGGCCCGGAGCATGCGCCCGGGCAATTTTACAAGATCCATGGACGGCTTCCGTGGCAGCGGAATTCGCTCCACGAACGTCAGCTCAAAACCGGCGGCCGGAACAAGCGTGGTTTCCAGCCCTTCCTTGGTGCCGACGGCAAGAATCGCGGTTTCCGGAGCCTTCACCCGGATCGCAGCCGCAATAGCCAACAACGGGCTCACATGGCCGGCCGAGCCTCCCCCGGCAAGGACCACTGAGAGTGCGGTGGTGTGGTTCTCTGTCATGAAGTCTTCAAACTGCTTTCTGGCTCAGTGCGGGAAAAGGACAGGACCACGCCCACGCCTGCCAGGACCATGATCAGCGCCGTGCCACCATAAGAAATCAACGGCAACGGCACACCAAAGACGGGCAGCAGGCCCACCACAACGCCAATGTTGACGATCGCTTGGCCAATAATCCACGTCAAAATCATGCCGCAGACTATTCGTGAGAAGGGATCGTTACGTGCGTTAATGACTCGGAAAATAGAAAATGCCAGGACAGCATAGAGGCCCACAATGAGAATGCTGCCCAGTAAACCAAACTCCTCACCAATGATGGCGAAGATAAAGTCGTTGTGCGCTTCGGGAATCCAATTCCACTTTTGCCGGCTCTGACCCAGCCCAACACCAAACCAGCCGCCAGAGGCTAAGGCGTAGGCGCCGTTGAGGTATTGGTCGCAAGCACCTGGGGCGCTGCAGTCGCCCAACCAGCTGGCAAACCGTCCGGTTCGGTTATCACTGGTGAGGTTTGAGATCACAACAACAATGGCTGCGGCACCCATCGCCAGGGCAAGGAATCTCTTGGGTACGCCAGCAAACCACAGTCCGGCAATCACCATCATCCCCACGATCACGGCGGTTCCCAGGTCACGACCCACGAGGATCAGCAAGATGATCGCGCCAGCCCCAATAGCCGCGGGCACCAGCACATGCACCAGCTTGCGCAAGAGACGTCCTTTGGCCGCCAACACGGCTCCCATCCAGATTGCCAGCGCCAGCTTTGCTGCTTCCGACGGCTGGAACTGCAAGCCGGCAATGCTGAGCCAGTTCAGGTTGCCCTGTACGTTCACACCCAAGGGTGTGAAAACTAAGATGAGCAACAGCACTGCCAAGCCAAGGAGGAAAGGGGCAAACTTTTTCCACCTGTTCCTCGGCACACAGGACAACAAGAACATCAGGACCAGGCCCACCACAGCAAAGCCCGATTCCTTAATGAAGAGATCGTAAGGGTCCTGTCCCTTGGAGATGGTTTCTGCTGTCGACGCCGAGAGTACCGTCATGCGCCCAATCATGGTCAACGCGATGGCGGTACCGATGATCCAGTAGTAGCTGGCGGTGGGCTTACCCACTTTGCTATTGAACCAGTTACGGTAGCGAGCAAGGGGCTTGCGAACAGGCCCGCCGCCCTTTGCTCCGGCACCGCTTTTTACTGCGGACCCAAGCGATGCTTTACCTCTGGCTGGACTCCCTTTTTCCGCCACGGAAACTTTGGCCGCGTCCTGTGCGGACACCGCACCGTCATTGGCCATGGCGGGCATGCTTTTGGCGGAACTGCGTGGCTGTGCGGGCGTTTTGGCCACTATGACTCCTTGTTGGCGCTTGCCCGCGATTCCAGCAATTCCCGCACAGAGCCAATGAAGGCGTTGCCGCGGTGGGCGTAAGAGGTGAATTGATCCATGGAGGCCGACGCCGGCGCCATGAGGACCGTGTCTCCCTCACTGGCCAGCGAGGCGGCAACGGCTACAGCCTCCGACATGACGGCGTCTCCCGGAAGAGCGGATCCGCTGGAACTGCGCCCGCCGGGTGCCTGGGTGACAATAACCGCAACATCTGGCGCATATTTGGCAAGTGACGCTGCCAGCGCCGAACTGTCAGTGCCAATCAGCACCACTGCCTTGAGCCGCGCCGCGTGGTTGCGCACCAAGTCGTCATAGTCGACCCCTTTGGAGAGGCCGCCGGCAATCCAGATGACTGGTTTGAAGGCAGCCAGCGAAGCGGAGGCAGCATGCGGATTGGTGGCCTTGGAATCATTGACCCACAGGACGCCTTCCGACATGGCCACGGATTGGATGCGATGGTCCCCATTGTGGTAGTTGATCAGCCCCTTGCGCACATCCTGGGGAGTGAGTCCGCAGGCCCGCACCAGTGCGGCAGCGGCAGCAGCGTTGGCCATAAGGTGGCGCGGAACTAAATCACCAATGTCGCTGGCCTTGGCCAGTTCAGCGGCGGAGTCCTTGCGTTCTGCAATGAAGGCCCTGTCCACGAGCAGGCCTTCTACCACCCCGACCATGCCGATCGACGGGATACCGGTAGTAAAGCCCACTGCCCGGCAGCCCTCTTGCACATCAGCTTCCTGAACCATCCGCTCGGTCTCGATCTGCTCGGCGTTGTAGATGCAAGCGATCTCGGTATTGGCGTAGATCTTTGCCTTCTCGGCTGCATAGGCTGCGAAACTGCCATGCCAGTCAACATGGTCCTCGGCAAGATTCAGGCAAACGCTCGCGGTTGGAGCCAGCGATTGTGTCCAGTGCAATTGGAAGGAGGAGAGCTCCACTGCCAAAAAATCCCAGCCTTCAAGATCACGGACGGCATCAAGTATGGGTGTGCCAATGTTTCCTGCGGCTATGGCGCGCAGGCCAGCAGCCTGGAGCATTGATTCCACCATGGTGGTGGTGGTGGTTTTTCCGTTGGTACCGGTGATGGTGATCCAGCGGGCAGTCTTTCGCCCAGCCTTCTCCCGCACACGCCACGCCAGTTCCACATCTCCCCAAATGGGGATCCCCTCCGCCGCAGCAGCGGCGAGCAAGGGGTGCGTGGGCTTGTAGCCGGGGCTCGTTACAACGAGCTCGGCCGGTTCGCCCTTGACCAGTGGCAACACTGTGGAGGAGGCTTCACCGAGAATCACCTCGGCAACGCCCACAATCTTGAGAGTGTCCGCGTTGGCCACGGCCTCTTCATCATCTGAGGCGGCCACCACCACCACGTGGGCTCCGAGTTCGGCGAGGGTATCGGCCACGGAAAAGCCTGTTTTGCTGATGCCCGTGACAACCACGCGCAGGCCGGCCCAATCGGCGTCCCAACTGGTCAGTGATTCGAATCGGTTCAGCGATTCAGATTGGTTTTGCAGTGCGCTCACAGTCGAACAATCCATTCAGCATAAAAAGCTCCCAGTCCTACAGCTACCATCAGTCCTGCCAGAATCCAGAACCGAACAACAACTGTCACCTCACGCCAGCCCTTGAGCTCGAAGTGATGTTGCAGCGGTGCCATGAGGAAGACGCGTTTGCCCTTGGAGAGCTTGAAGAAGCCCACCTGGATAATGACGGAACAGGAGATCAGCACGAACAGTCCACCAATGATGGGCAGGAGCAACTCGGTGCGGGAGAGGATGGCGAACCCGGCGATGGCGCCGCCAATGGCGAGCGAACCCGTGTCACCCATGAAGATCTTCGCCGGGGAGGTGTTCCACCAGAGGAAGCCGATCAGAGCCGCAAACATGATGGCTGCAATCAATGAGAGGTCCAGCGGGTCACGGACTTGGTAGCAGACTGTTTCGGAGGGCACCTTACGGGAACCGCAGCCCTGGCTGCTCTGCCACATACCCATGAGGGTGTAAGCACCGAACACCAGAATCGCCGCACCCGTTGCCAGCCCATCCAGGCCGTCCGTCAGGTTTACGCCGTTCGTGGCTGCCGTGATGATCAAGTTGGACCAGATCACAAACAGCACCACACCCAACCCTGCCCCTGCAAAGGCCAGGTTCAGTGAGGGGATGTCACGGGCAAAAGAAATGAAGGTACTAGCCGGGGTGAGGCCTTCTTTATCAGGAAACCCCAGCGCCATGATTGCGAACGAAATGCCTACAACAGCTTGACCAATGAGTTTGCCGGCGGGGTTCAGCCCGGTGTTGTGCTGCTTGGTGATTTTCAGGAAGTCATCGAGAAAACCCACCACGCCCATGCCCACCATGAGGTAGATCATGAGCAGGCCGGAGGCACTCGGTCCGGGCAAGTTTGGGTTGATCAGCCACACGATCAAGTGGGTGATGAAGTAGGAGGCGACAACCGAACCGATGACAACGGTACCGCCCATGGTGGGAGTTCCGCGTTTGATCTGGTGGCTGGTGGGCCCGTCTTCCCGGATGATCTGTCCGTAGCCCTGTTTGACCAGGAATCGTATGAACAGGGGGGTGCCGATCATGGCAAAGGCAAGAGCCAAGCCAGCTCCGATGAGCAGTGCAATCATGGCTGGGCAGTCCTTTCGCCTGAAGTAGTCTCACTCGTTGATGTGGGGCTGTTCCCCGTGGGTAATGCTATCCGATCACCCAGAAACCGCAGTCCGGCGCCATTGGAAGACTTGAATAAAACAACGTCTCCTGGCGCCAATTCGGCTTCTAGGACGGCTGCCGCGGCTGCCGCGTCAGGGAAAAACATGGATTCATTGCCCCACGATCCTTCCATGACGGCACCAACGTGCATGGCCCGCGCACCCTGGCCCACCACCAAAAGGCGAGAAATGTTCAGCCGCACGGCAACACGGCCCACAGCATCGTGTTCCAGGACCGAAGCATCGCCTAGTTCCAGCATCTCGCCCAGCACGGCCCAGGTGCGCCGGGCCCCGCTGCCGCCCAGCTCCGCAAGGGTACGCAGGGCTGCCCGCATGGATTCAGGGTTCGCATTGTAGGCATCGTTGATCACTGTCACGCCGTCGCTGCGATCGGTTCGTTCCATCCGGTACCGGCTGGCCGCATGCTGCTCATTGAGCGAGCCAACAATATCTTTTGGTGCTGCCCCCACGGCAAAGGCCGCGGCTGCCGCGGCAAGTAAGTTGCTCACATGGTGCAGACCCAACAACTTACTCGAAACGTGCAGTGGCTCTGGGTAGCCAGGAAAGCTCAACTCAAATTCCGGCTGGCCCTGCGCGTTGGTGTGCACATTGCGGGCCTGGACCATCTCGGCAGTGCTGTTTGCATCCGCACTGCTGAAGAAGCTCACGGGCGCCACCGAACGGGAGGCCATGGCCCGGACCCGGCCGTCGTCGTAGTTCAGCAAAGCACGTCCTGAGGGCGCTAGTGATTCAACGAGTTCGCCCTTGGCTTGGGCGATGTTATCGATAGAGCCGAACTCTCCGGCGTGCGCAGTGCCCACACCCAAGACCACACCCAAGTCTGGGCGCACCATGGCGCCGAGATACTTGATGTGGCCCATCTTGGTGGCACCCATTTCAATGATTAAAAAGCGGGTCTCAGCAACGGCCCGGAAGACCGTCAGAGGAACCCCTACCTCACCGTTGTAGGATCCCTCAGGGGCCACGGTGGCTCCCAGCGGTGACAAAATGCCCTGGAGCAGGTCCTTGGTGGTGGTTTTACCCGCCGAGCCGGTGATACCAATGACCGTCAGTGGTGAGTGGCTGCGAATCAGGCCTACCACATGTGCCGCCAGGGCACCCATGGCGAGCACGGCGTCGGCGACAATAACAGCAGGGAACACGGTTCCGGAATCGTCTTGCACTTCCCGCTCAGCCAGGGCAAGGACCGCGCCGGCAGCAAAAGCTGCGCCGAGGAAGTGGTGGCCATCGGCGCTCTCTCCGGCCTTGGCAACATACATGCTGCCCGCCACGGCATCACGGGAGTCGGTAACAATGGCGGCTATGTCAATGCGTGCGTCAGGGTCGGCGCCCTGGGTCAGGACGCCCTGGGTGAGCTCGGCGATTTGGGCTGCAGTAATTTCAATCATCAGTTGGGGACTCTATCTTGCTTGCTCCGGTAAGTGGGAATCCGCGGGACGCCAGCGCCTTCCGCAATTCAACCCTGTCATCGAGGGCAATATTGACCCCTTTAACCTCTTGATACACCTCGTGACCGCGTCCAGCAACGAGGATGACATCCTGTGCCCTGGCCAGTTCAACGGCGCGGAGAATCGCTGTGGCACGCTGATCACATTCTTCAATGATGCGTCCCAGTGCGCCGTCTCGATCAGCCTCCCGGGCACCAGCGAGCACCCCGGCACGGATGGCGGCCGGATCTTCATCGTGGGGATCATCGTCAGTGATAATCACCACGTCCGCCCCCTGCGCCACCACGGCGCCCATGATGGGGCGTTTGCTGGCGTCACGCTCCCCCGTGGCACCAAAGACGGCGATGAGGCGGCCATCAGGGGCGCTGGGGCGGACCGCGTCCAGCGCGCGGGCCAGCGCGTCCGGGTTATGTGCGAAGTCCACCACGGCAACGGGCGCTGTGCCAATCAACTGCATCCGGCCGGGGACCTCCACCGTAAACGGGTCGAATCGATCCAGGGCCTCCTGCAGCCGGGTCAGTACCGTCAGCATCTGTATGCCAGGCCCGACACCGGAACCCGGGCCTGAGGTGGTCCCGGCGCCTGAGGCTGAGTCTGCGCTGGAGCCTGTGCCTGTGCCGAGCAGATGCGTGGTCACCATGAGCAGAGCCAAGGCCGCGTTGGAGACGTTGAAGCCCCCGGGAAGGCCCGTGTGGACGTTCAGGACAGCCCCGGCGGGACCGTTAAGCGTAAAGCGTGAGCCCACGCCCTCGCGCTGCACCTCACGCACCTGCCACTGTGCACTGCCAGGAGCTGCCAGCGGATCAGTGGACAAGGTCACGGCGGGGACACTGGCGCCTTCGGCCATGCGCCGGCCCCAGTCATCATCGACGGTGATGACGGCGTGGCGGGCATGCGCGGGGGTGAACAGGGCGGCCTTCGTGTCAAAGTAACCCTCCATGCCGCCATGGAGATCAAGGTGATCCTGGGTGAGGTTGGTGAAACCGGCAACATCAAACACCACACCGTCCACCCGGCCAAAAGCCAGTGCGTGCGATGAAACTTCCATGGACGCCGCACTCAGGCCCTTCTCCGCCATGAGTGCCAGCAGCGCGTGGACATCAGTGGATTCCGGAGTGGTCAGCTTGCTGGGGATGGCCTCCTCACCGGCCAGAATTTCAATGGTTCCAATAAGACCGGTGCTATGCCCCAAGGCCCGCAACAGGGAGTTCAGGAAATAGGTTGTGGTTGTTTTCCCGTTGGTGCCCGTCAGCCCGAATAGTTCCAGGCGGTGACCGGAATCTCCCGTACCGGTGGTGCCGTACACCCGCGCGGCCACAGGCCCGGCCACGGCACGTACGTCAGATAGCGCGAGTACGGGCACGGGCACCAAATCCCCCAGAAGGCTGCGCCCGGATTCGTCCGTCATGATGGCTAGTGCACCTGCGGCAACAGCTGCATTGGCAAAGGTGGCTCCGTGACTGCGGGAACCGGGCAGCGCCAGATACAAATCGCCCGGGTGGATAGTCCTCGAGTCCAGGCTCACACCAGTGATCCGCAGGTCCCCCTGGGCGGCGAGGGCGGGGCCCAGGGCGGCGCCCGCCACCTCGGCCAGTTCCGCCAAAGTGGCGCCGCTGTGGTGGCTGGGGCGCGATGGCCCGCCGGGATTGTTCACAGGCACGTGCGCAAAGTCCTTTTCTTTTTCACGATCCATAGCGGAAGGTGCTGATCCGTCATTACTTATAGAACTTGGGGAGCTTGACGGGCGGGGTTGTGGATGGCGGGACATCGTTGCTGCGAAGCACCTGCCCCATTACTTGATTAAACGTATACCCCTGAGTGATTCCATAGACGTTGCCTTGCGGGCGTTGGACCGTTATACCCACCACATAGCGGGGATCGTCCATGGGAGCCATGCCGTAAAAGGAGGTGGTGTAGCCGTCAAAACCAACGCCATTATCGGCAGGGGCCTCGGCAGTTCCTGTTTTACCGCCAGTGCGGTACCCGGGAATTCCAACGACCTTGTAGTCGGTCATGGTCACCACACCTTCAAGCATGTCGCGGGCGTCTTGGGCCGTCTTCGGGCTGATGACCTTCACGCCCGGTGCCTGGGGCAGGGTCTCCACCGTGCCATCAGCGTGGGTGAAGGAGTCGATGATGGCTGGCTTGAGCCGGACACCGTTATTGGCGATGGTCTGAAAAACCATGGTGGTTTGCAGCGGGGTTTGCGCAACACCCTGACCAAACAGCACCGTGTATTGCTGACGGCCGTCCCAGTTCTTCCAATCCGCCAAGATGCCCGGGCTCTCACCAGGCAGTGGAATCCCTGTCTTCTCACCCACACCGAACTTACGCATGTAGTCATAGCGCTGCTGTAGTGAGAGCCGGGACCCTGCCATGACGGTACCTGTGTTCATCGAATCGGTAATGATGCCCGAAAGGGTGCGCTTCTCGGTCCCGTGTGTGAAGGAATCGGAGAAATTCTGTCCGTCAATGGTCAGAGTTGGCGGGACCAGGAACTCACTCATGGGAGTGGCGAGCCCTTCTTCCACGAGTGCCGAAGCAGTCATGATCTTGCTGGTTGAACCAGGCTCAACAGCAGAGCTGACTGTGCGAGAACCAATGTTGCTGGGGTCTGAGGCACCCACATTGTTGGGGTCGTAGGAGTCACTGTCGGCAATAGCAATCATCTTGCCGGTCTTGACTTCCGTCACGGTGATGCTGACCCACTGAGCGTTGTACTGTTCCTTCTGCTGCTGGGCTGCCTGCTGCGCGTAAAACTGGATGTCCTGGTCAATGGTGAGCTTGACGCTCTCCCCGTCAACGGCAGGCACGGTGCGGACCGGAGCAGTGGGAATGATGATGCCGTTCTTGCCCGCTTGGTAGGTGCGTGTGCCGTCGGTTCCGGTCAGCTTGTCATTCATGGTCTGCTCAATGCCGGCCAAGGCTTTGCCTTCCCCGTCAAGGAAACCTACGATCGGCCCGCCAACGGCGCCCATGGGGTAAACACGCTTGGTCACGGCCTCGGAGTAAATACCGGGAATGCGCAGATCACCGATTTTCTTCTCGATCAACGGGCTCACGTCCATGGCCACATAGTTGTGGACACGATCTCCTGTCACCGCTTTTTTGATTTCTTCAAACGGCAGGCCCAGTACCTCGGCTAGTTGCTCGATCCCCTCGTCAGTGGTGTAGTTGACGATCTTCCATTTGCCTGTGGCCGGGTCAACAATCGCTTCACCAGTCTTGGGGTCCAGCACCAGATGGTCGTAGTCCGGGAATTCGTTGAAGTTAACCTGCGAAACTGTAATGTTATAGCGAATGATGCTCTCGGCGAGGACTTTGCCCTTGGAGTCAATGATTTTTCCCCGGACAGCCGGAAGGGTTTGCTCCACGGTGCGCTGGTTCTCAGCCGCCTCGGCCATCTTTGACGTATCAAAGCCTTGGACCATAACGAGCCGGCCGGCGATGACGAGCAAAATTGCCATCATGGCTATGAAACCCCAGCGGACACGTACCCTGCCGAGCTTATTAAGTTCCTGTGCAGTTGCACTACGTGCGTCCGGACCTGAGTTTTGTGCCACCGCTTGAATTCCTTGCGTTCCTGACTTCGCGAAATGCTGAAGCGCTCAGTCCATCGTAGAAAAGTTAACTGTCCTTTTGTGCCGGTGCCGGAATGGTGCCGCCATTAAGGTCCGGAACAATCACGGGTGCAGGGACGGGGGCCACGTTCTGGGGCTTCTCTGCAGACTTTTTAGCCTCGATTTTGGCGGCGGGGCTGAGAGGAACCTCAGGCTCTACCTTGGGCCGTGGCTTGTCAACGACGGCAGGTGGGATGTTCACCAGACCCTTGGTGTCTGCCGAGGCTGGCAGAGGAGAGCCACTGACGGTCTTGGTGCGCACGTCAATCTGCCCGGTTGACCCTGCGGGCACCATGCCGAGGGCAGCAGCACGGGCGGCCAATTCCTGGGGCGCCTGATTTGCCGCAATATCCTGTTCCATGGTCTGGTTGATTTTGATCAGCTCAGACTGCTGACTCTTCAAATCGACCAAAAGGTATTGGCCTTTAGCTACGGAAATACTCATGACCAGAACCACAGCCATGGCGGCCAGCACCATCAGGGCCACGATCGCCGCGAGTGGCGAGCGTGCACGTCGCGGGGCGCTCACCACCAGGGACAACGGTGCCCGAGACTTTGTAGCCGGAGATTCAAAGGGTATAACGGGGGGTAGATCAGTCAGCACACGGGCGGCGCTGCCCTCTGTGACAGGGATGGTGCGTAATGCACTCGGGCTCATGCGGCACTCCTGATTCTGATTTTTTCCACGGCCCGCAGGCGAGCTGATGCTGCCCGCGGGTTCTCTGCAATTTCCTGCGCTGTTGGTATTTCGGTGCCCTTAGTGAGGCGTTTCAAGGTGGCTTTGTGTTCTTCAAGCTCCACCGGGAAGCCCGCTGGAGCAGAGGAGCTGGACCCCGCGGCAAAGACGGACTTGACAATTTTGTCTTCCAGCGAGTGGTAGGACATGACCACTGCCCGTCCGTGCAGTCCAAGCGCATCCACGGCAGCGGGAATGGCCTTTTCCAAAACGCTCAGTTCCTCGTTAACTTCAATCCGGAGAGCCTGAAAAGTCCGTTTGGCCGGGTGGCCTCCCGTCTTGGCCGCTCCCGAAGGAACAACATTGCGGATGATCTCCACAAGTTCCCCTGTACGTGTCAGCGGTGCCTTCTGGCGAGCGGCGACAATGTGGTTGGCGATGCGCCCGGCAAATTTCTCTTCACCCCACTTGCGGATGATCCGCACCAGCTCTTCCTCGGAATAATTGTTGATGACATCCGCTGCGGTCTGACCCCGGCTGGTGTCCATCCGCATGTCCAAAGGTGCATCGAAGGAATAGGCGAAGCCGCGGTCCCGTTCGTCCAGTTGCAGGGAAGAGACTCCCAGATCCATCAGGATCCCGTCAATACTGGGGATGCCCAGATCATCAAGGACATCCTTGATTTCGTCGTAAACAGCGTGAACTAAGTCGGTGCGATCCTGGAAGGGTGCCAGCCGCTCCCCGGCCAGCCCCAGCGCTTCCATGTCCCTGTCAATGCCGATCAGGTGCAGATCCGGGTACCGCTGAAGCATGGCTTCACTGTGGCCGCCCATACCCAAGGTGGCATCAATGACAACGGGTGTGCGTCCGGCTGCGCGGGCAACCTCAAAAGCGGGTGCGAGTAAGTTAATGCAACGGTCTTTTAGAACGGGAGTGTGGCGTTCGGACGTAGGTGGCGTGGGGTTTTCCGACGTCATCACGACTCCGTTTCTCTTCGGTCAAAACCGGGAGGGGGAGGCAGTCCCCCCGTGGCATGAATCAATGGTGACAATAAACTATCCTGCAGTTACTTCTAAGGTGTTGATCTGGTTCAGCACGCGCCAACGCATCGTTGCGTTATGCCGGCAAGAGACCGTTGCGGTCTTAAACCAGATCCCCCTCCGCGCCAAGCCCCGTCCCGCCTGGCTCCGGGGAAGGTGAGCCAGGTTTGACGGCCTTGCTGGGCGGCTGGAGATCTCATTCAAGACCACCGTGGTGCTGGTGTGCTGGTGTTAGCTGATACCCGGAATGCCCATCTCGTCAGTTGCCGAGAAAGCGGTTTCCTTGGCGGCCAGATACTCGTTCCAGGCGTGTGCATCCCAGATTTCCGCGCGGCTGCCGGCACCAATGACAACGAGTTCCTTCTCCAGCCCTGCGTAAGCACGCAATGTGGCCGGAATAGTGACCCGTCCCTGCTTATCTGGAACCTCGTCTGAGGCTCCTGACAGAAAGATTCGAATGTAGTCACGGGCCGCCATATTTGCTAATGGCGCATTCTGCATTTGGTCCAGCACTTTTTCAAACTCTCGTGCGCTGAACACGTAAATACAGTTTTCCTGCCCTTTAGTCAAGACCAGCCCACTGGATAATTCCTCGCGGAATTTTGCTGGCAGGATGATCCGTCCCTTCTCATCAAGACGCGGTGAATGTGTTCCGAGGAACAAGCCGCCACCGCCTTCGTTGTTGAGAGTAGATGACCAATTTAGTCCATTCCCCTCTTACCTGCTCCACATTACTCCACAATCCTCCACCGTCAACTCCATTCACCGGGATCTTTGCGCCGTGTCGTGCCCAGAATTGCCGTAATTACAGGGATCTTTCTGACTATCAAGCGGTGGAGGGAAAATCAAAAGTTACGCGTCCTTTAGGGCCCATGCGGCGCCTGTAGAGCCTTTCAGAGCCAATATTGGGGCCATTAGGGGCCCAAGTGGAGGAAATCGGAGTTCCGCATGGCGGCGATGTGAGGGCATGAAAAAAGGCCCCCTCGGGGGCCTTCATGTTTCAAAAATGCTACTCAGATCTGACTACTTCAAAAAACTACTCACAGAGGGATCATCCCAGTTAAGAGAATACAGAGCGCGCTCAAAGATACTTGGGGCCGGGCTGCTTAGCTAAGCAGCCATTCAGGGCCGAGGTTCCATGGCGTGCCGGTGTCGCGTTGCGAGAACGGCACCTCATTGAGGGCACGGTACCTCACTGCGGGCAGTGTCACTGCTCGCGTCGGCGCTCGTCCCATTTTTCCTCAAGGGTGCTCATGAATCCACTCTTTTGCTTTGCGGCGGGCTTAGAACCAGCTCTGCCAGGAGCGCCGGCGTCGGCGCTGAATTTGGGTTTGGATACGGCCACATACACGCCAGCACCCATGACCAGGAAGCCTGCAATGCCCACAATCAGCAGCTGTGTTGCAACACCCCCTAGGAGGACCAACAGCCCAGCAATCATCACCACTACACCGATGACAACGTTGCGCGTTGATATCGCTCGGGTGGGCGAGCTCGACAATGCGTTGGCGAATTTGGGATCTTCAGCATGCAGTTGCTGTTCCAACTGATCGAGCAGTCTCTGCTCGTGCTCGGAGAGGGGCATGACGACCTCCTTCAGGTCAGGGCCGTAGTGTTGTCTCGTTAACGTCTTGCCATCATTGTTAGTTCCCACCTGATCTGCAGAATGTGACGGACATCGTCGCGTTCTGCACCAGCATGCTTGCCAGCAATTTGAAGTCATCAATGAGTCAACTCCTACCTATAACAATAGGCGTGATCGTGCCGAACTGAAACCCGATCGAGCCATGGTGTGGCGGAGTTTCTGAGCGCCGTTGAATCGAGCACTCAATCACGCGGTTTCAGCAACCTGGCAGGACCAATTTTGGCACTCCCAAAACGGGCTGCGATGGCGTCCCCCACCACTTCAGCACTGCGTGACTGGCCGTCCCTCGGATCCAGGGAAAGTTGCAGGGGCGCATCGTGAAGAGCTTCTAGCTTCTCCACCCGGACACCAACAAGGCGGACCAGCTGCCCACGGGGCCCCAAGGCTTTCAACAGGCCCACCGCGGCTGTGTAGATGTTTGCTGCGCTGTCCGTGCTGGCCCCGAGCGTGCGTGAGCGGCTTATCGTTGAAAAATCAGCGTACTTAACCTTCAGCGCCACTGTCCGCCCGCTCAGCTCCGCCTCGCGAAGCCGCGCCGCCACCCGATGAGAGAGCCGCAGCAATTCTCGGGTGAGAAGCTCGTCATCGTGCGTGTCCACCGCAAAAGTTTCCTCAGCCCCAATGCTCTTTTCCTGGCGCTCCGGGGTTACGGCCCGTCCATCAAGGCCCCACGATAAGGCATGCAGGCTCGCCCCCGTGCTGCCCAGCGCCTTTTGCAGCGCCGAGACTGGTGTCCCCGCAATGTCCGCCACTGTGAAGATCCCCAGCCGGGCAAGAGTCTGCGCCGTTTTGGCTCCCACTCCCCACAGCGCCTCCGCGGGAAGGGTGTGTAAGTACTCCACAGTGCGGGCCTTCTCGATCAAGAGCATGCCATTGGGTTTGCACCGCGTGGAAGCTACCTTGGCAACAAATTTACTGGCGGCAATACCCACCGAAGCGGTGATGCCAAGCTCCGCAGCGATGCGGGTCCGGATCTGCGCACCAATCTCCAGCGGCGTGCCGAGCCGGCGCAGGGAGCCGCTGATATCCAGGAAGGCCTCATCCACGCTCAGTTGCTCCACAGTGTCCGTAATGGAGCGAAAAACCTCCATGACCTGGTAAGAAACCTGCCGGTAAAGTTGCTGCTGCGGGGCAATGACAACCGCGTTGGGACAGGCGCGCAGGGCCGTGGACATGGGCATGGCCGAACGGACTCCCCGTGCACGTGCCTCGTAAGAGGCAGAGAGCACCACTGAACGCCCTTCGGGATGTCCCACAATGACCATTTTCCCTTGCAGCTCCGGCCGGGTACGCAGTTCCACCGAAACGAAGAAAGCATCCATGTCAACATGCATGATGGTGCACCCGTCCTGGTTGGGGACGATCGGCTGCGCGGGCGGTTCCTGCTGATTCACCCTTCCAGTCTAGTGATCCGGCGCCACAGACAAACGGCTCGGCGTGAGCAGGCGGCTAAGGCGTTAGGTGGAGAGCACATGCAGGCTGGCAGATCCCCAACATGGGTAAACTGAAGATGATGCCACCACACCGGCACCGACAGCTAAGGAAGACAGCCATGAATCCCACTCCGCTTCGCGCACTGCTACCCCGCCACAGGCAGCTGCTGGCTGCCGCAGCAGTCTCCACAGCCCTGCTCCTGGGTGCCTGTTCCGGCCAAGGCGCCACGGTGGGACCTTCCACCTCCGTATCTGCATCCGCGGCTGCCTCGGCGACCACTCAGGCACCCGGCGCGTCCGCAACAGCCTCTGGCCCAGTCAACAGCTCAGCGGCGCCTTCGGCTCAAACCGCTGTTAAGGAACTCGTTGCCGGTTTTCCCGCCAAAGTCATAGAACTTCCCAAGGGTGCTCAAATCCAGTCCTCGAGCCTGGAGCAGGGCTCACCCGTCTCGGCAGCCTCCGTGACGGCAACCACGGCGCAGACTCCAGCACAGATCCTGGCCTTTTACACCAAGTCACTCACCGGGCAGGGCTTCACTGCCCAACCAGGCGACGCCGTGGATGGTGTGCCCTTGAAAACGTACGTGCGCGCAGCTGGACAGGAAATTGTGACCGTCTCGGTTGTGGTTACCTCCTCCACCTCAACCTTGACCGTCGGTGCGGCTCTTCTGCCAGCCTCGTTGAAGTAGGCTTCTAGCCGGCCGGCCCGCTGGCATCCACCGCCGGCACGGCCGGCCCCTCTCACAGCAAGGAACCGAAAGCATGAACCAGACGCCCGCTCTGCCCGACGCCTCTACTACAAGCGACCCAAAGGCAAGCGCCTCCAGTGCGGACGAACAAGATGCATATATTGCGGCCGTTGCGCTGAAGCTCGATAGCTTCTTGGCGGAGAAGCACCAGCTCTTGGCACGCATTTCCCCGGAAACTTTGGTGCTCATTGATTCCATCAAAACTCTTGTCACCGGCGGAAAGCGGATGCGAGCACTGCTGTGCTATTGGGGTTGGCGGGGCGCTGGAGGCTCCCCCGATTCAACTGCCATCATTGAAGCAGGCGCCGCTTTGGAACTTTTTCAGTCCGCTGCGCTGATTCACGATGACATCATTGACCGCTCCGACACGCGCCGTGGCGGACCCAGCGTCCACAAGCGGTTCAGTACCCTGCACACCGAGCAGAAGTTCTCTCTCGACGAGGAACGTTTTGGCCACGCTGCCGCAATCCTGACCGGCGATCTTTGTTTGTCCCTCAGCGAAGAGATGTTTTCCCGCATTGAGTCCGGCGGCTCCCACCGGGCGCGGGAGGTGTTCAACATCATGCGCACAGAGGTCATGGCGGGGCAGTACCTGGACATTTTAGAGGAAGTATCCGGGCCCTCGAAACCGCATGAGACGGCCGTGGCACGGGCTTTTTCAATCATTCGTTACAAGAGCGCCAAGTATTCCTCCGAACATCCCTTGGCGTTGGGGGGCGCCTTGGCCGGGGCTGGGGAGGCAATGCTGACGAGCTATAGCGCCTTCGCGCTTCCGCTGGGCGAGGCATTCCAGTTGCGTGATGATGTACTGGGCGTGTTTGGTGATCCTGCCAAGACAGGCAAACCCGCTGGTGACGACCTTCGGGAAGGCAAGCGCACTGTTCTGGTAGGGCTGACTATTGACTCCGCAATGACCCACGAGCGTGACTTTTTTGACCAGAACCTGGGGCGTCAGGATCTGACGGAGGCGGAGGTGGAGCGGCTGTGCACCATCATGGTCGATTCCGGTGCACTGGAACGCACCGAGGAGATGATTGCCCAGCTCAGTGCCGAAGCATTCGCGGCTTTGGCAGAGCTACCCGTATCCACCGAGGTCCGTGAGGCGTTAGAGACCTTGGGCCAAAGAGTGGTTTCCAGAACGTCCTGAATTCCAGAACGCCCCGAATACCGCAATGCCTGAGGTACCTCAACGCCTGAGCTACCTGAACGTCTTGGGCAGCTCCGGCTAATGAGTGTTCGCGTGCCAAAGCACGCCAACACTCATTAGCCAGAACTCATAGGAAACCTACCAGCCAAGCGCTGCGGCGCGACGGCGGATTTCTGTTTTCCGGCCCTCGCGCAAGGCGTCAATGGGACGCCCCGGCAAGGATTGATCTTCCGTAAACAGCCATTCAATGGCTTCTTCATCTTCGAAGCCGGCGTCGTGCAGAACCGTGATGGTCCCTCGGAGGCTTTCAAGGATGTGGTCGTCCGTCAGGAACGCGGCGGGCACGGCGCGAATGTTGCGCTCTCCCACACGTGCAGCCAACAGCGAACCATCTTTAACAAGGGCGTGGACTTTGGTTACCGAAATATCTAATTTCTCGGCAACATCGGGCAGGGGCAGCCATTCGCTGACTACTGTTTCAAGATTACTCACCCACAAAGGTTCCCACAGTTTGAGCCCCTGCGCATGATAAATGTGGCGGGTCACTCATTCCAGCTGCCTATATAGGAATTGTTGGGGTAAATTTCCGTTAGTCTCATGAGTAACATTGTCACCATAAGTATCATCCGCAACGGAAAATCGAGGTCCGCTCTATGACTCCCCCACGCCCGTCTGCCACCGGTGGCAAGCAACTGGCAGCAGTAGCCACAGCCGCCATCCCCGTTGTCATGCTCTCTTCCCTAGCCATGGCTGCACCGGCGCACGCCCAAGCAGGGATTCAACCCCATGCCAACCATGGAACCCTGAATACTGCAGATGTGCTCGCTGCGATCCAGGCGCGGACAGCCCAAGCGAAAACATCCAGCATTCCCGCAGCAGTCGTGGCCAGTTCCGTCCCCACTGCCGTCACCGCCAATCTGCACATTGGCAACGCTCAAAGCAGCAAGGCCCTCCTTGCCAAGACCCAGGCCACGGTACGTTACACGGTGCGTGCCGGTGACACAGTTTCAGCAATTGCCGCCAAACACGCTGTCAGCACTTCCTCTGTACTGACTCTGAATAAACTCTCCGGTACCTCCATCATTTACCCCGGTCAGGTTCTTGTGGTCACTGCCGGCTCAGGTGTTTCCAGCAGCACCGGCGCCCCCGCCGCGTCCTCACCCGCTGCCGTGTACCACGTCAAGTCCGGAGACACTCTTGGCGGAATCGCCGCCAAGCACAACATCAGCCTCAACTCGATCTTTTCCTTCAATGGCCTCAGTGGCAGTTCCGTGATCTATCCGGGCCAGAAGATCAAAGTTGGCGGCGCTGCGCAGTCCGGTTCATCCCAGGCCGCGTCGGCCAAGCCCGCTATTACCTCCAGTACATCCCAGAGTTACACCGTCAAATCCGGGGACACTCTTGGCGGAATTGCCGCCAAGCACAATGTCAGCCTCGGCTCAATCTTTTCACTGAATGCACTGAGCAGTAATTCTGTGATTTACCCGGGCCAAAAGGTCAAGGTGGGCGGGACTGCACAGGCCGGTTCTGCACAGGGCGGTTCAGCACAGGGCGGTTCAGGCGCCGCAGCTAAACCTGCGGCCACTTCCGGGCGTTACACCATCAAGTCCGGGGACACTCTTAGCGGCATTGCCGCCAGGCACGGCGTTAGCATGGCGGCACTGGTCTCGGCCAATGGGATCAGCGCCAATGCCACCATCTACCCGGGCAAGACTCTGTCCATTCCCGGGCTCTCCGCCAGTTCCAGTTCCGTCACCCCCATTTCTCCAGGGCCCGGGCTGACCCCGGATCAGAAGGTGCCCAACACCTTCTTGCACTACACGTACCCGGATGCCGTGGTGGCCGACGCCAATAAGAACAAGGCTGCACTGCTCGCCGCACCTTCGCCCACGCGGGCCCAGATGAAGGACATTGTGGCTCGCACGGCCACCAGTATGGGTGTGGATCCGGCACTCGCGTTGGCCTTTGCCCAGCAGGAATCCGGTTTCAACCACCAGTCCGTCTCCCCCGCCAACGCCATTGGCACCATGCAGGTCATCCCGGATGCAGGCGATTGGGCATCCGGACTGGTAGGGCGCAAATTGAACCTGCTGGACCCTCAGGACAATGTCACGGCTGGTGTAGCCATCATCCGCGCCTTGTTGCGCGGAGCACCCACGGAGGACTTGGCCATTGCTGGCTACTACCAGGGGCAGTACTCCGTAAGCGTTCACGGCATGTTCCCCGACACGCGCAACTACGTGGCCGGTATCAAGGCCAACCGGGCGTCGTTCCGCTAAAGACCCGCAACTACGCTCTCAACGAAAAGGGGCGCCAGCACGGTGTTGCTGGCGGCCCCTTCTCATTTCTGCTTCTAAGCTTGAAGAGTGCATGATGACTCACCCGACCCCTTAGTAGGGTCAACTGTTGATGAACGCTATCTGGTCCTGTCCAAGGTGGCGCACGGCGGCATGTCCACCGTCTACCTGGCCAAGGATCTGCGGCTCAACAGAAACATTGCGCTGAAGATTCTGCATCCTCATCTGGCCACCGACAATGCCTTCATCGCCCGGTTGAGCCGGGAGGCGCAGAGCGCTGCCAGCCTGTCCCACCCGCATGTGGTGCAGATTCATGATCATGGTGTGGGACCCCAGCATGCGTACCTGGTCTTTGAGTTCATTGACGGTTACACGCTTCGTGACGTTATTGAGAAAAACGGCGCCCTGACCCCGCGGCTTGCCCTTAACTTTCTGGATCCCGTGGTTGAAGGTCTTGCCGCAGCACACAACGCGGGTCTGGTTCACCGTGACGTCAAACCCGAAAATGTGCTCATCTCCCGCCAGGGCTGGGTGAAAATCGGAGACTTTGGCCTCTCCCGCGCGGTAACCAACTCCACCAACACTGGCGCACTCTTTGGCACCGTGGGATACATCGCCCCCGAATTGGCGCGCGGCGAAGGCGGGGATGCCCGGAGTGACATCTACTCAGCCGGCGTGATGCTCTATGAACTCCTCACCGGCCACCAGCCTTTCCGCGCTACGATCCCCGTGGCCGTGGTCATGTCTCACCTGCAGGAGCAGATGCCGGCGCCCTCCGAGGACGTCCCAGGTCTGCCGCCGGTCATGGATGAGCTGGTGCGCTACATGACCGAGAAGGATCCCGACCACCGCCCTGCCAACGGTGGCGCCCTCTTGGAGGACCTGCGCCATATCCGGGCGTCACTGAGCCCCGCTGAGCTTGACTTTGGCACCGGAACCGCGCCCAGCATCCCCCTGTTCGCCGAGCATCCCACCATCGCCCTGGGTCAGGCAAACACAACGGTGCTCGCCGTTCCAAGTTTCCCTACCTCCGAGCTGCCCCGCTCCCCGCGGCTATATGTTGAGGATCCCCATGCGGAACAGTATGCCGCTACGCGCCCTGAGCACCTCCAAGACCAGCACCTCCAAGACCAGTACGACGCCGGTCACTCACTCACCGCTGCTATCCCCACCTTCGCCCCTGGCCTAGGCGCCAGCGGCGCCCCGGGTAGTGATGAGGCTCCAGAGGGTGGCGGCACCCCGTCCGCTCCCCGGAGCAAGCGGCAGGCTTCCGCCGCGGCAAAGGCGAAGACTAAGGCCGCTGCGACACCGCAAAAAGATCTAGGTCCCAAGCATCCGCTCCGACGGTCGTTGCTGTGGATTATGCTCGTGCTGGTGCTTATTGTCCTCACTGCCGGGGCTGGTTGGTTTCTGGCCATGGGACCCGGGGCTCTGGCAACCATCCCGGAAGTGGGCAACAAGAGTGTTGAACAAGCGCTCACCGTCCTCCACGGTGAGGGATTCGAAACGACCTCAACCACTGATGTTCATGACGAAAAGGTGGCGGCTGGTTTTGTTATCGCCACCGACCCAGGCGCTGGCAGTTCACAGCGTAAATTCAGCCATGTCACCGTCCAGGTCTCGATCGGCCCGGTTCTCTACGTTGTACCGAAGCTGACAGGCCAGCCGAAGGACAGCGCAGCCAAGTCACTGGCGGATGCGAAACTTTCCATGGGTACTCTGACGGAAGAATTCAATGAGAACGTGGCAGCCGGAGTGGTGCTTAAGCAGGATCCTGGCGCTGGCAAGGAATTCCGTGCCAACACCAAGGTGAATTTGGTTCTTTCCAAGGGGCCCAAACCGATTCCTGTGCCCACCGTTGTAAACAAGTCCCAGGGTGATGCCGTGACTGCGCTGAGCGCTGTTGGGCTGGTGGCCGTAATTGCCCCGGAACAAGTCTTTAGCCGCACGGTACCTGCGGGCTCTGTGGTCACAGCATCCCCGGATTCTGGCACACTGACCGCAGGCGGCAAGGTCACCCTGACTATCTCCAAGGGCCCTCGGATGATCGAGGTCCCGAATCTGGTGGGTAAGCAGGTCGATGTGGCCACTAAGGAACTCAAAGACCTGGGCTTTGAGGTCAACGTGGAGAACTTCCTGGGCGGCTTCTTCGGCACGGTCCGCATCCAAACCCCCGAGGGTGGGCTGGCGCCGGAGGGATCCACAATAGTCCTCAAAGTGGTCTAAGACATCCGGCCCACCCTGTAATCCCCATAGCACCTGAATCCTGAAGGACGTTAACCTCAAAATCTTGTGCTCTACCACTGGTGAATGAACTTACCACTGGTGACTGAACAACGGCGGCCCGCATCTTCCCAAAGGAAGGTGCGGGCCGCCGTCGTCAACGCGTGCCCTTATTTGGACTTGCGCAGAGCTTCTGAAACTAGGAACGCCATTTCCAGGGACTGCTTGTGGTTCAGGCGCGGATCGCAGACTGACTCATAGCCGGTCAGGAATGCTTCCTGATCCACGGGGTCGGCACCGCCGAGGCACTCGGCCACGTCGTCGCCTGTCATCTCCACGTGCAGGCCACCCGGGAAAGTGCCCTGGGCCTGGTGGACCTCAAAGAAGCCACGGACCTCGTCAATGACATCGTCAAAGTTGCGGGTCTTGTAACCATTGGGCGAGGTGACTGTGTTGCCGTGCATGGGGTCCGTTACCCACAGGACCTGGGCACCCGAAGCAGTAACCTTTTCCAGCAGGTTGGGGAGCTTCTCACGAATATTGTTCGCACCCATACGGGTAATGAACGTCAGGCGGCCAGGCTCGCGGTTGGGATCGAGCTTCTCAATCAGAGCCAGTGCATCGTCCGGGGACGTGGTGGGCCCAAGCTTGACACCGATGGGGTTGCGCACGCGTGAGAGGAATTCCACGTGTGCCTGGTCCAGGTCCCGGGTACGCTCACCAATCCACAGGAAGTGTGCGGAGGTGTCGTAAGGCAAGCCGGTGCGTGAATCGATGCGTGTCAGTGCCCGCTCGTAGTCCAGCAGCAGGGCCTCGTGGCTGGCGAAGAACTCAACGGTCTTGAGGGCTTCGAAGTCGGCGCCACAGGATGCCATGAACTTGATGGCACTATCAATTTCCTTGGCCAAGGCCTCGTAGCGGCTGTGAGCCGGGTTGGAGGTGAAGCCGCGGTTCCACTCGTGGACGCTGCGTAAATCGGCAAAGCCACCCTGTGTGAATGCACGGATCAGGTTCAGCGTGGAGGCTGAGGTGTGGTAAGCCTTGAGCATGCGGGCGGGATCATGCTGGCGTGATTCAGGGGTGAATTCATAACCGTTAACAATGTCTCCACGGTATGCCGGGAGAGTTACGCCGTCGCGCGTTTCATCATTGGAAGAGCGTGGCTTGGCAAACTGGCCAGCCATGCGTCCCATCTTGATAACGGGAAGCTGCGCACCGTAGGTGAGTACCACCGCCATCTGCAAAATGGTCTTGACCCGCGAACTGATCTTGTCAGCCGTTGCAGCTTCAAAGGTCTCGGCACAGTCGCCACCCTGGAGCAGGAACGCGTTGCCCTGGGCCGCTTGGGCCAGACGGGAGCGCAGCACATCAACTTCACCGGCAAACACCAGAGGAGGAAGCACGGACAGTTCCTTGACCGTGGGCGCAAAGGACGGGGACTCGGACCAGGTGGGCTGCTGCGCAATCGGCAGACCACGCCAGTCATCAAGGCCTGGATAGACGGCAGCACCGGGGACGGAAATTCCGGCGGCGGGTGCAGAAGATGCGTTAGAAGTTAGCTCAGTCACCCCTTAACCCTATCCCCTCCGAAGCGGCAGCTGCTAACCAGTCCATTCACTGAGATGTTATGGATAAATGAATCGGCGAGCACCTGGCATCCCAGAGGGGATTAGCGTGCTTCCGGGCCCGACTCCGGACTTGCCTGCGAGCCAGTTTCCAGGCCGGCAGTCTCGCCGGGCTCTACCTTCGGGGATTCGCTACCTTGATCCTGCACAGGCATTTGTTCCTGCACAGGCTTCTTGGCTCCGATCACAGTCACTGCGCCGGGCGCAAGAGTCCTTACGGGATCGAGCCGAACAGCGTCAGTTGCGCTCTTGGTCCCGGCAGGATCCTTGCTTAGGGCTTCCTTGGCGGAGGCAAGTTTTGCGGATTTCTCCGCGGCGATCTTGTCCTTGACGGTGGAGGCATATGAGTCCACATATTCTTGCCCGGATAGCCGCATGAGCTCATACATGATTTCATCCGTCACAGAGCGCTGCACAAACCTGTCATCAGCCATCCCCTGGTAGCGACTGAAATCCATGGGTTCACCGAAAATGACACCCAGCCGCCGGACAGTGGGAATGCGTCTGCCAATGGGTTGGACCTTGTCCGTGCCAATCATGGCCACTGGAATAACGGGCACATTGGCTGTCAACACCAGTTTGGCGACACCTACTTTTCCACGATAGAGGCGGCCATCTGGGCTGCGGGTTCCTTCCGGATAGATTCCCAGCAGCCCGCCATCATTGAGCACTTCAACACCAGTGCCGAGGGAGTTTGCGGATGCAGCACCACCTGAACGGTCCATGGGCAGCTGGTTGGTCAGTTTAAAGAACGCTGCTGTGAGCCGGCCTTTGATTCCGCGCCCGGTGAAGTAATCACTCTTGGCCAGAAATACCACGGGCCGGGGCACCATGAGCGGCATAAAGATAGAATCCGAGAAGGAGAGGTGGTTGCTGGCAAGAACCGCCGGGCCATCCACGGGAAGATTGTCCAAGCCCTTAGTCCAGGGACGGAAAAGCACCTTTAATACCGGGCCCAGAAAAATCTTCTTCAGTACCCAATAGATCACGGTGGCATTCCTCCTCTTGCGCGCTAAGCGCACTTACTGCCCAGCTCCTTGCGGTACCCCCGCTGTGGACGTATCAACAGTAGTCTAGTGACAGCACCACCGAATCGCGGCAGCACGGCCGCATCAATGCCACACATAATCTCCGCCAGAATGGCCGGGGCGCAAAGGAGTCAGTGCCATGGCGCAATCATTCCGTTACGAGGGCCACGGGGAACTTGCTCGGATTGGGGTGGCCGTGAGTCACGGCTTCACCGGCTCAACAGTGAGTATGCAGGGCTGGAGTGACTACCTCGCTGACGCCGGGTTCGCCGTCAACATGCCCTTGCTGGCCGGGCATGGCACCTCATGGCAGGACTTGGCGAAGACTCCCTGGCAGCACTGGTACAGGGATTTCGAGGCCGCGTACCTGGAATTGGCTGCCCGCTGCGACACGGTTTTTGTGGCCGGCCTGTCCATGGGTGGCGCGCTGGCGTTACGGGTTGCAGCACTGCATCCGGTAGCTGGCGTGGCTCTGGTTAACCCAGGCTTAACATTCGCTGATAAACGAGCCGCCTACTCGGGTCTGCTGAAATTCGTGCTCAAAAGCGTTCCCGCCATAGGCGATGACATTAAGGCTGCCAATATCAATGAAGGCGCCTACTCCCGCACACCCGTTGCCGCCGTCCATCAGCTCTCCGCGCTTTTCACGGACACCGCCCGTCTGCTCCCCCAGATCACTGCACCCACCCTGGTGTTCCGTTCCACCGTGGACCATGTGGTTCCCGATTCGAGCATCGATGTTCTCAAAGCCGGCTTGCACAACGCCCAGCTAACGCTGGTTCCTTTGGAAAACAGCTACCATGTAGCGACCATGGACAATGACGCGCCTCAGATCTTTTCCCAGTCCGCAGACTTCTTTCGGAGGAACACTCATGCAATCTGATCCAGGCGCGGGCACGCCGCACACGGGAGACGACGACGAGGTCTGGCGGGACCTCGTGGCACGCTTGGAAGAGGCAGAGGACGCCTTTTTGGAAGATAATTCTCAAGGGAACACCGAGGATCAACGCGGACCAGAGGTAGGCGGTTCCCCTGATGCAGGTGGTACCCCTGATTCCAACACGGTTTCTGATACCAGCACGGCTTCTGCTGCGGGAGGATCTTCTAATATGGGCACGGCCCTTGATTCCGGCGCTGCCACGCCCAGCGGTCCCGGCGCCGAAACGCCCAAGACGGTCATTGATTTTGATCCCCTCGGTGTTTGGCACGCTCAGGAATCCCCCGCACCCCGGGAGCCTGCTGCGGGCAACCGGTTTGGTCAGTCCCCCGGTGCAGCTGGTGACGGTAGCGCAGCCTTTGGTCCGCGAGATTATGAGTTCGACGAAGACGATGACGAAGACGATGACGAAGGATTTGTTCCGGAGGAACTCCCCAGTCTGAGCGCCTCCGATCCGGCCATCGTCCTGTCTTGGATCGGTGCAGCCGGTGGCCCACTCTTTTTGGTGTTTTCGGCCATCTTCTGGCGCCACGCCCCCATGATGCTGGTGGTGGCGGTAATCCTCGCCTTCATTGCCGGCACAGGTTACCTGTTGTTCCGGCTCCCCCATCATCGCGACGACGACGGTGGTGACGGCGCAGTCGTTTAGCTGATGGTACTCAAGTTGGCGCGGTTCTTTATCGGCGGTACCTCTCTAGTGGGCGCCTTGCTGGGTTCTGGCCAAATCGGCTGCCCCCACTAATCCAGCCGACGGGCCCAACTGCGCCTTCATAATGAGGGCTTCTTGCCGATATCCGCGGCCCGTTAAGTTACGGAGGTAGGCTCGGCGGGTGGGATCCAGCAAGAGCTCACCCGCAGCACTGAGGCCTCCGCCAATAACGAACAGAGCCGGGTCCAAAGCAGCCGCCAGGTTGGCAATGCCCAGACCCAGCCATTCCCCAACCTCAGCGACTAGCTCCTGCGCTGTGGCTTCGCCTTCCAAGGCCAAGGCTGTCACCACGGAGCCTGTGATGTTCTTGGGGCGGCCGTTAGCCGCAGCGAGCAGGCCGGCGGCCATGGGTGAGTGCTTTCTGGCCAACTCGCGGCCCTCGCGCCCCAAGGCGTTCCCCGAGGCGTATTGCTCCCAGCAACCCCTGTTTCCGCATTCGCAACGATGCCCCCCGGGCATGATGATTTGGTGCCCGAACTCTCCTGCCATACCGAAGCTGCCGCGTTCCACCCGGCCGTCAATGACCAGGGCACCGCCAATTCCGGTTCCCAGGGTCAGCATGACCATTCTGTCGCGGCCCCTGCCCGCACCAAAGCGCCATTCCGCCCAGGCGGCGGCATCGGCGTCGTTAGTGACCAAAACGGGCCGGTGCAACATGGCTTCAAGGTTTTGCCGCAGCGGCTCATCCCGCCACGCAAGATGAGGGCTGAACACCACGGTGGAACCGGGTAAGTCCATCCAACCAGCTGCCCCGATACCCACGGAATCAATGCGGTGCCGGCCTTCGAGCTCATGCACCAGCTCGCCGATCACCGCTTCGACGGCACGGGCATCACGTCCGGGTGTCGCCCGCCGCAGTTCCTCCAAGACCTCGCCTTCTGCATTCACCACACCGGCAGCAACCTTGCTCCCGCCAATGTCAATCCCTAAGGACAGTGGGGCGGGGAGTTCTGGCACAGGATCGGAGCGGGATGAAGACATGAGCAAATTCTAGCGATCGAAGCTGCGGAGGACAGAAATTGAAAGTGTGAGCTGAAGAACATAATGTTACTCATGAGTAACATTATGGTTCCGTCGGATAACGCACTTCGCGGATAGAGTAAAGCAACACGATCGCAGGTCCACATAACAAAGGAGCTATTGTGCAAGAGATTTCCGTTCCGGCAAAGGTTGTCAGTCCAAGCACCATGAACACCACCGACTTTGTGCTGCGTCAGGCAAAATTGGCTGCCAACCCGGCACTTTTCTCCAAGCGCAATGCTGATAATGTCTGGGTTGATATCTCCGCCAAAGAGTTCTTAGCTGACGCCAGCGCCATCGCCAAGGGCTTGATTGCCTCTGGCATCACTGTGGGTGACCGCGTGGGAATCATGGCCCGCACGCGCTACGAATGGTCCCTGGTGGACTTTGGAATATGGTTTGCAGGTGCCGTTTCCGTGCCGATCTACGAAACTTCCTCTCCTTCACAGGTGGCGTGGAACTTGGGTGACTCGGCCGCCGTGGCGGTCTTTGCCGAGACCGGCGCCCATGAGAACATCATCCGCCAGGCCGCTCACAATGAGAACTTAACAACCCTGGCCCACGTGTGGCAGTTGGAAGGCGATGGCCTGGACGCCTTGCGTGAAGCAGGCCGTGAGGTCAGCGACGAGGCTTTGGAAGCAGCGCGCAGCGCCAATGGCCTCGATGACGTGGCCACCATTATCTACACCTCAGGCACCACGGGCCGCCCCAAGGGCTGCATGCTTACACACAGCAACTTTGTGGAACTCAGTGAGAATGCTTTGGCGGTGTTGGGCGAAACAGTTGTCCCGCCGGGATCTCAAACCATCATGTTCCTACCGCTGGCCCACGTGTTCGCCCGGTACATTTCCGTGCTTGCTGTTGCCGGAGGCGCAAAAGTTGGGCACACCCCGGACATCAAGCACCTGCTCGAAGACTTGCAAAGCTTCAAACCCACGTTCATCCTGGCCGTGCCGCGCGTCTTTGAAAAGGTATACAACTCTGCCTCTTTGAAGGCCGAAGGTGAAGGCAAGGGCAAGATCTTCGCCGCTGCCACCAAGACGGCCATCGACTACTCACGCGCCACTCAAGCAGGCGGCGCCGGCATAGTACTCAAAGCCAAGCATGCTCTCTTCGACAAACTCGTCTACACGAAGTTGCGGGCAGCTATGGGCGGCAATGTTCGTCACGCAGTTTCAGGCGGTGGGCCGTTAGGTGAACGCTTGGGGCACTTCTTCCAGGGCATTGGGTTACAGATCCTGGAAGGATACGGTCTGACGGAGACCACAGCACCCATCACGGTCAACCGACCAGAACGCATTAGGATCGGCACCGTAGGGGCCCCGCTACCGGGAAACGCGGTCAAGATTGCGGACGACGGCGAAATTCTAGCCAAGGGCGTCTGTGTTATGAAGGGCTACTTCGGCCGTGATGATCTCACGGCAGAAACCTTCGTAGACGGTTGGTTCCGCACCGGCGACATTGGCCAACTCGACGACCAGGGCTTCCTGAAAATCACGGGACGCAAGAAGGAAATCATTGTCACCTCCGGCGGCAAGAACGTGGTTCCGGCCCTGCTCGAGGACCAGATTCGTGCCGATGCGATCGTCTCGCAGTGTGTTGTTATTGGCGAGCAACGCCCGTTCATTGCCGCGCTTGTCACCCTTGACGAAGACGCTCTTCCGCAGTGGGGTAAGGCTCACGGCCTGGCGGCTGGCATCACCGTGGCCAACGCCGCCCAGGACCCCATCGTCTTGGCTGCTGTTCAGAACGCGGTAAACCGGGCCAACTCCACTGTCTCGTCAGCGGAGGCCATCAAGCAGTTCAGGATTGTTGACACCGACTTCACCGAAACCTCAGGCCACTTGACGCCCTCCCTGAAGGTCAAGCGCGCCCAGGTCATGAAGGACTTCGACTCCGTGGTGGAGGAGATATACCTGAGCAAGAAACCCGTCTAGTCACCCACACAAACAACTCGGGCCTCGATGAGCTCGACCACGCAGGACGGATGTCTGCGCCAATGGTCAAGCTCATCGAGGCCCTTTTTGCTGAATTAGCCCGCTCTAAGAGACGGCGGCACCGGTTGTTAGACGATGACCACCAGCAGGTCACCACCTTGTACCTGGGAAATGCCAGATACTGCCAGACGGGAGACGGTGCCGCCCACCGGCGTCGTGATGGAGGCTTCCATCTTCATAGCCTCGATGGTGGCAACGGTGGCACCCGCCTCAACCACGTCACCGACAGCAACCTTGAGGCTCACGGCGCCAGCGAAGGGTGCGGCAACCTGTCCTGCCACGGACTCCTCAGCCTTCTCGGCAGCTTTGACGGTGCTTTCAATGCTGCGATCGCGCACCACCACGGGCCGGCTTTGACCATTGAGTTTGGCCATGACTGTACGCATGCCCTTCTCATCGGGCTCAGAGACGGTCTCCAGCTCGGCGATCAGGCGCACACCCTTGCCCAGCGCCATCACATGCTCCACACCGCGGCGCAGGCCGTACAGGTAATCCCGGGTATCCAGGACAGAGATGTCGCCGTAGCTCTTGCGGATCTTCTCGAAGTCCTTCGTGGGCCCGGCGAACAGCAACCGGTTCAGTGCCGCACGGCGGGTGTCACTGTCTCCGGCCAGCTGGGCACTGTCATCGGCGGTTAGGGTGCCCATGCGTTCCACGACGGTGCGCCCCTGCAGCGCCTTGGTGCGGAACGGCTCGGGCCAGCCACCGGGAGGGGTGCCCAGCTCGCCGCCCAGGAAGCCCACTACCGAGTCCGGGATATCGTAGTTCTGCGGATTCTCCTCGAAGTCTGCCGGGTCTGCCTTGATGCCAACCAGGTGCAGGGCCAGATCTCCCACTACCTTGGACGACGGCGTGACCTTGACCAAGTGTCCCAGGATCCTATCCGCTGCGGTGTACATGTCTTCGATTTCCTCGAAGCGCTCCCCCAAGCCCAGCGCGATGGCTTGTTGGCGCAGATTGGAGAGCTGACCGCCGGGGATCTCATGGAGGTACACGCGGCCTGTAGGGGCAGCCAATCCCGATTCGAACGGTGAGTACAGCCCGCGTACTGCCTCCCAGTACGGCTCGAGTGAGCTGATGGCAGCCAGATCGATCCCGGTGTCCCGCTCGGTGTGCGCCAGGGCGGCCACCAGAGCGGAGGCCGAGGGCTGGCTCGTGGTGCCGGCCAGCGCAGCAGAGGCGACGTCAACGGCGTCGACCCCTGCATTGATGGCGGCCATCAGGGTGGCAAGTTGGCCACCGGCCGTGTCATGGGTGTGCAGGTGTACCGGGAGGTCGAAGCGCTCGCGAAGGGCCGTGACAAGCTTCGCGGCAGCTGCCGGGCGCAGCACGCCCGCCATGTCCTTGATGGCCAGGATGTGGGCGCCGGCATCAACAATGCGTTGGGCCAGTTCCAGGTAGTAATCCAAGGTGTAAATGGTCTCGGCCGGGTCCAGCAGATCCCCGGTGTAGCAGAGTGCCACCTCGGCCACGGCGGTGCCGGTGGCGCGCACGGCCTTAATGGCCGGCTCCATCTGGTCCACATCATTAAGCGCATCAAAAATGCGGAAAATGTCAATGCCACTCGCGGCAGCTTCTTGGACAAAAGCGTCGGTGACCTCGGCCGGGTACGGGGTGTAACCCACCGTATTGCGCCCGCGCAGCAGCATCTGCAGGCAGACATTCGGCAGGGCCTCGCGCAGCTGGGTCAGGCGCTGCCACGGGTCTTCGCCCAGGAAGCGCAGGGAGACGTCATAGGTGGCGCCACCCCAGGCCTCTACGGAGAGCAGCTGGGGCGTCAGCACGGAGACCGCCGGCCCAGCCGCCAGCAGGTCCCTGGTGCGTACCCGGGTTGCCAGGAGCGACTGGTGTGCGTCACGGAAGGTGGTGTCCGTGACGGCCACGGCGGTCTGGGCACGCAATGCGGCGGCGAAGCCCTCAGGCCCCAGCTCGGCGAGTTGCTGGCGTGAACCGGCAGGTGCATCAGCAAGGTCCACGGCGGGCAGCTTGCGGGCCGGATCCTCCAGCACCAAAAGCTCACCATTGGGCTTGTTCACCGTGACATCAGCAAGCCAGGTCAGCAACTTGGTGCCACGGTCGCTGGAGACGTGAGAGTTCAGCAGTTCTGGGCGCTCATCAATGAAGGAGGTGGCCACATCCCCGGCATTGAATGCCGGGTCATCCAGGACTGCCTGCAGGAAGGCGATGTTGGTGGAGACGCCGCGGATACGGAACTCGGCCAATGAACGGCGGGCGCGTGAGACTGCCGTCTTGTAGTCGCGGCCCCGGCAGGTGAGCTTGACCAGCATGGAGTCAAAGTGCGGGCTGACCTCGGCGCCTGTGTAGATGGTGCCGCCATCGAGCCGCACACCTGCACCACCGGCGGACCGGTACGTGGTGATCGTGCCAACGTCGGGACGGAAACCGTTGGAGGGGTCTTCCGTGGTGATGCGGCACTGGAGCGCCGCACCCTTGACGTGGACGTTTTCCTGACTCAGGCCCAGATCGGCGAGGGTTTCACCGGCGGCAATGCGCAACTGGGCTTGGACCAGGTCCACGTCCGTGATTTCTTCGGTTACCGTGTGCTCAACCTGAATACGGGGGTTCATTTCAATGAAAACGTGCTGACCTGCCCGCTCACCGACCGTGTCAACAAGGAACTCAACTGTTCCAGCGTTGACGTAGCCCATGGCTTTGGCGAACTTTACGGCGTCAGCATGCAATGCTTTGCGGATGTTTTCATCCAGGTTCGGGGCAGGAGCAATTTCCACAACCTTCTGGTGGCGGCGCTGCAGCGAACAATCACGCTCAAAGAGGTGAATGACGTTGCCCTCGTTATCGGCCAGGATCTGGACCTCAATGTGGCGCGGGCGCAGCACTGCTTGTTCCAAGAACATGGTGGCGTCACCAAAGGCTGCATCAGCCTCTCGCATGGCCGCCTTCAGAGCCTCTTCGAGGTCTTCAGCCTTTTCCACCCGGCGCATGCCACGGCCACCGCCGCCAGCCACCGCTTTGGCGAAAATGGGGAAGCCAATCTCCGCAGCGGCTCCCAGTAGGTACTCAAGATCCGCGCTCGGCTCGCTGGAACGCAGAACCGGGATGCCAGCCTTGCGGGCCGCGTCCAAGGCGTGGACTTTGTTACCGGTCAATTCCAGCACTTCAGCCGGCGGACCAACAAAAGTGATTCCGGCTTCACGGGCCGCACTGGCCAGCTCAGGATTTTCGGACAAGAAACCGTAGCCCGGGTAGATGGCATCCGCACCGGATTCCTTGGCTACTCGGATCACCTCAGCAACGTTCAGGTAGGCCCGGACCGGATGCCCTTCTTCACCAATCAGGTAAGCCTCATCAGCCTTCTGGCGGTGGATGGAAGTGCGGTCCTCATAGGGGAAAACCGCTACCGTCTTGGCACCGAGCTCGTAGCTGGCACGAAAGGCACGGATAGCGATCTCGCCGCGGTTGGCAACCAGAATTTTCGAAAACATCTCACTCCTGTGTGGACGATACCGTTTGGCTGCTGCACCGCGAAGGCAGCGCAACAGCGAACTTAGAGGAACCGGCCCCGTGTGAATCCAGGCCGGCACCCCGTCTTAATAAAGCCGAGTCTGTATGAAGCAAAATATCTAACGCTCCAAAGGACTAGAACTCCCGAACCTGCGATGCCCCACAAACTGTGCTGCTCATCACCGTTGTCAGCGTAGCAAATCCTGCCACCAAACCAACTGTGACTCCGCACACAGTTGGTTTGGTGGGGAGAACCACCTCGTTTAGAAAACTTCCGCTAGTTCTTCAATGGACGGGCAGGAGCAGACCAAGTTGCGGTCCCCGTACGCCTGATCGATCCGGCGCACTACGGGCCAATACTTGGCCCGAGGGTCCACACCCGCCGGGAAAACAGCGGTTTCGCGGCTGTAGGGGTGTTCCCACTCCTGTGCAATGCTTTGTGCCGTGTGCGGTGCGTTGACTAGCGGGTTGTCCGCAGCCGGCCATTGCCCGTCCTGGACAGCTGCAATTTCTCGACGGATGGAGATCATGGCGTTGATGAAGCGATCAATTTCAGCCAAGTCCTCCGATTCCGTGGGCTCCACCATCAAGGTGCCCGGGACGGGGAAGGACATGGTGGGAGCGTGGAAGCCGTAGTCGATGAGGCGCTTGGCCACATCATCCACGCTGACACCGGAATCCGCGGTAATGCCGCGCAGATCCAAAATGCACTCGTGAGCCACCAGATCATTGGCGCCCGTGTACAGAACCGGGTAATGCTCGCTCAGGCGCCGGGCAATATAGTTCGCAGAGAGGATGGCCGTCTGGGTGGCCAGGCGCAGCCCGTCCGGTCCCATCATGCGGATATAAGCCCAGGAGATGGGCAGGATCGACGCCGAACCGTACGGTGCGCTGGAAACCAGACCCACCGTGGTGTCTGCGCCGAGCTCGCGGGCGGGCAGGTGTTTGGCCAGGTGGGCACCAACAGCTACGGGGCCCACGCCTGGACCGCCGCCGCCGTGCGGAATGCAGAACGTCTTGTGCAGGTTCAGGTGGGAAACGTCGGCACCAAATTGCCCGGGCTGGGCCAAACCAACCAGAGCGTTCAAGTTGGCACCGTCCACGTAAACCTGGCCTCCGGCGTCGTGAATCATGGCGCAGATGTTGGAAATCTCCGTCTCAAACACGCCGTGGGTTGACGGGTAGGTGACCATGATGGCAGCCAAGTTGTTTTCGTGGACGTGGATCTGGGCCTTCAGATCATCAATATCAACGTTGCCGAATCCGTCCGTGGCAACCGGGACTACCTTCAGCCCGGCCATGACGGCTGAGGCGGCGTTGGTGCCGTGCGCGGAAGCGGGTATCAGCACAATATCGCGGTGCGGGTTGCCGTTTTCCACGTGGAAGGCGCGGATGGCCATGAGGCCAGCAAATTCACCTTGGGAACCGGCGTTGGGCTGAACCGAAACGGCGTCATAGCCGGTAATTTCCGCCAGCCAGGACTCCAGCTGTGTGGCCATTTCCACAATGCCCACGGTGTCCGCGGCGGGTGCGAACGGGTGCAGGTTGGAAAATTCCGGCCACGTCACGGCAGCCATCTCGGCGGTGGCGTTGAGTTTCATGGTGCACGAGCCCAAAGGGATCATGCCGCGGTCCAGCGCATAGTCTGCATCCGAGAGTTTACGCAGGTAGCGCAGCATCTGGGTCTCTGAGTTGTGCGCGTGGAACACCTCATTGCTCATGAAGCCCGTGGCACGGTGCGGGGTGGGAAGCAGAACATCCTCCGCAAACTGGGCAATTTTCGGCCCCTGAGCGGAGGGAGACTGTGCGCCAGTGAACTCAGTGCCAAACAGTGTGGCGAACCCGGCAACGTCTGCTTCCGTGGTGGTTTCATCGACGGCAATCTGCACGTGATCGTGGTCCACCTGGCGCAGGAGGTAGCCAGCGGCGTGGGCTGCCGCCACCAGCTCAGCGGCTGCGTGGCCGCTAACAGAGGCTATCCGGATCTTGAGGGTGTCAAAGTAGTTGGCGTGCACCACGGTGTGACCGGCAGCCGTTGCAGTCTCTGCAACAGCCACGGCCATGGCGTGGACGCGGGTGGCAATACGTTTGAGGCCTTCGGGGCCGTGATAGACGGCGTACATGCCAGCCATGACGGCCAGCAGCACCTGTGCCGTGCAAATGTTGGAGGTGGCCTTCTCGCGGCGAATGTGCTGCTCACGGGTCTGCAGTGCAAGGCGGTAGGCCTGGTTTCCGGCGGCGTCCTTGGAGACGCCCACCAAACGGCCCGGCAGTGCACGCTCCAGTCCCTTGCGAACGGCCATGTAGCCGGCGTGCGGGCCACCAAAGCCCATGGGCACGCCAAAGCGCTGCGAGGATCCCACAGCAAGATCGGCTCCGAGCTCACCGGGAGATTCCAGCAGCGTCAGCGCCAGCAGATCTGCGGCAACCGCCACCAGAGCCTTCTTCTCATGGGCCGCAGCGATGACGGGTCCAAGCTCACGGATCATTCCGGAATCGCCAGGGTACTGCACAAGCACGCCAAAGAACTCAACGTCCGGGAGTTCGTTCTCGAAGTCATGGACCCGCACGGGGATGCCCATGGCCTTGGCACGGGTGTTGATCACGGCCAAAGTCTGCGGGAAAACATCGGCGTCCACCAGCAGCACAGCATCATCGGAGGCACCGCGGTTGCTGCGGCGCATCAAGGCAACGGCTTCGGCCGCGGCTGTTCCCTCATCCAGCATGGAGGCGTTGGCCGTGACCATTCCGGTGAGATCCGCCACAACTGTTTGGAAGTTCAGAAGTGCTTCAAGGCGGCCTTGGGAAATTTCGGGCTGGTAGGGCGTGTATGCCGTGTACCAGGCGGGGCTCTCCAAGACGTTACGCTGGATAACTCCGGGGGTGTGGGTGCCATAATAGCCTTGGCCAATATAGGACTTGTTCACGGTGTTCTTTGCCGCCAGCACGCGCAATTCGGCCAGCATGGCCTCCTCAGACACAGCGGCCTGAAGCGAGAGCGGCTGGCTCATGTAGATCGATTTGGGCAGCGCCGCAATAGAAAGCTCGTCCAAAGAACCAAATCCAAGGACGCTCAACATATGATGAATGTGGGGTTGCGATGCAACCCCGATGTGACGATCGCTAAAGACGGCCGACACAAGGTTGTTTGTGTTTTGGCTCCCGGGCAGAAAATCAAAGGTATTTGTCAATGGGTTCTCCAAGTCGCGAACGTTCCACAGCTATTGTATGTGTCAATGCCAATACCAGGCATATCAGTAAAAAAGCAACGCAAAGGGTAATGGTTCATCCGTGCAAGTAGTGAGTATCAGCAGCCTCAAGGGTGGCGTCGGCAAGACCTCAGTCACGCTCGGTTTGGCCTCGGCAGCGTTGGCTGCCGGCATCCCGACCCTCGTCATAGACCTTGACCCTCATGCCGACGCCACCACCGGGCTAGGTGTTGTCCCGCGCGGTCAGCTAGACATTGGCCAGATGATCAAGAATGCCAAGAAGGTCGATCTTGGTGCCAACGTGGCCCCCAGCGGCTGGTTGGCCGCCCACAAGAACGACGACGGGCCCCTCCCCACGCTTGACGTTGCCATGGGCTCGGCGTTTAGCGGGATTTATGATCGCCCCGATCTGGGCAAACGTGATTTGCGCAGACTTGCCACTCTTTTGGCCAATGCCGACCGTGATGGCAGTGCTCCGTACCAGTTGGTCCTGATTGACTGCCCACCCTCGCTCAATGGTTTGACGCGCATGGCGTGGACAGCCAGCAGCCGGGTTCTTTTGGTGGCTGAGCCGGGCCTGTTCTCGGTTGCCGGCACTCAGCGTACTTTGCGCGCCATTGAGCTTTTCCGAACTGAATTCGCTCCGGCGCTGGTGCCAGCCGGGATTGTGGCCAACCGTGTTCGGACTGGCTCCAATGAGCACGCGTACCGTCTGGCAGAGATGCGGACCATGTTTAGCGATCTACTGCTCTCCCCCACCATCCCCGAACAGGCCAATTGGCAGCAGATTCAAGGTGCCGCACATCCGGTGCACCAATGGCCAGGAGACTCCGCCAAGAACGCCTCAGCTCTCTTTGACCGGTTGCTTGACTCTGTGCTGAACCAGAGCGCCACCCGTAGCCGCCTCTACCGCGGCTAGGATTCCGCACCTGTCAGCGCCGCTTTCGGCCCAGCCAACAAAAATGCCATGGTTTGACGTAAATGCCACAGCTCAAGCTGTGGCATTTACGTCAAACCATGGCATTTCTCAAGGATGGAAGCTGTAGACGCGAATTCACGCGCCAAGGTGGAGATTAGGAGATCTTGCGTGCTTCCCGACGCTTGCTCAGTTCATCGCCAGGAAACGTCTGCACTGCTGCGTGTTCGCTGGGGAGGGCTGCCAAGCTACCCTCAACTTCACGCCAGACCCGGCCTACAGCAATGCCGAAGACGCCTTGACCGCCTTGGACCAGATCGATGACCTCGTCTGCGGAGGTGCATTCGTAGACGGATGCGCCGTCACTCATCAACGTGATTTGGGCCAGATCTTCAACACCGCGTTCGCGCAGGTGTTCCACGGCAGAGCGGATCTGTTGCAGGGACACTCCCGTATCCAAGAGCCTCTTGACGACCTTCAGGACCAGGATGTCTCGGAAGCCGTAGAGGCGTTGGGAACCTGAACCCGCCGCGCCGCGCACCGCCGGTTCAACAAGCCCGGTACGGGCCCAATAATCGAGCTGACGGTAGGTGATCCCAGCCGCTTTACATGCGGTGGGTCCGCGGTAGCCTGCGTTCTGGTCCAGAACTGGAAGATCCTCGGTAAAGAGCAACCCCTGTGACCCTGCACTCAAAGCCGTGCTGGGGACAGCAGCGGCATTAGTTCCGCCGACGTCACTGGTGGCACTCACGTGGATCCTCCTATTCGAAGCTCCCCTGAATGGATGGTTGCGTTGCACATGGAAGCAAGGCATACAAGGAGAGTCAGAGATAGCCCGTCTCTCAAGTCTGCCCGCAGCAGCCGTGGCTTGCAATGGGGAACTCAATACCTTGACGTTAGATCGGTGCGAGTCCAAGGTCAAAGATCTCGGCACTTCATTTTTAGCGTGTCGAAAGTTTCGACCTCAGCCTGAACCTTAGGTGACTGTGGGAAAGCTCGGAAAACCGGGGTTTACTTCTCAAAATCTTCAGGTTCAACGTCGTTGAGGAATTCCCTAAATTGACGAACCTCACGTTCCTTGGCATCGTCATCGGCACTATCCCCAGCAGCTTCGCCGGCGCCGGAGGCTTCCTCGTGAGGACCAATCTCAACCCCAGCCTCATCCACCAGGCTTTCCGCAGCCCAGATGGAGCAATGGGCACGCTGGGCGATGGCAATGGCATCAGAGGCCCTTGAGCTGACAGTGGTGCTGTCATCCATGACCAGTTCGCCATGGAAAACACCCTCCTCAACCTTGGTCAAATTTACGCGCACTATTTTACGGCCCAGCGCATGGACCACCTCACACAAGAGATCGTGGGTGAGTGGGCGGGGCGGGATGACCCCTTGTTCGGCCAAGGCGATGGCTGTGGCCTCTGCGGCTCCAATCCAGATCGGGATGTGCCGCGGGCCAGTCCGCTCGCGCAACAGCACCAGGGGCTGGTTGGAGGGCATCTCGATCCGCACGCCAACAATTTCCACTTCAATCATGAGCTTTCCATCTCCGCAATCCGCACCTGGACCAGGGAGCTGTGCAAGGTCAAGCAGAGTTCGGCAATCTCGCGGGCGGCTTCGGCGGCGCGCACCGCGGATGTGCCATCCTTGCGTGAGGACAGCGGAGCCACTACGCGTTCCACCAAACCGAACTCACGCTCTGCCGCTGCTTGGAACGGGCGCAGGTGCCGCGGTTCAAGCCCGTGCGCGGCCAGTGCGGTGCAGGCCTGGGCAATCTTTACGGCGTGCTCGTCAAAGGTGCCGTCCTTATTTTCCACAAGTCCATAGCTGACCATGGTTGCCAGCAGTTCTGCGCCGGCCCCGGATTCAATCCGCAGTTGCTCGGCCGTCAAACGGCGGGACTTACTCTTGAGTTCTCGGGCAAGTTCGTCAGAGACCATCCGTGGTGCCACAGATACTCCTGGCGGGAGGTTCAGCGGTGTCAAGCCTTGATCTATCGCATCCAAATACTCCCGGATGACCTTCAACGGCAGGTAGTGATCGCGTTGCAGCGCCAGGACAAACCGCAGACGTTCGACGTCGGGCTCCCGGAATTGGCGGTAGCCCGCCGGGGTGCGCTGCGGGGTGATGAGCCCCTTTTCTTCATAAAAACGGATCTTGGACGCCGTCACAGAAGGGAAATCAGCGCACAGCAAAGCAAGCACCTCACCGATATTCAAGACGGTTGCGGCGCCGGTCCGCCGGCTGCTGGAATGCACATCCACCAGCCGGCGCCCGGCTGCGGAATTCACGCTTCCCACGGTGCCCTTAGGAATCCGATGAACTGGTACTGTCACCGGCTCCCGGATTGGCACTGAAGTAGTAGGTCAGGCGGAATTTGCCAATCTGCACCTCGCTGCCGGTCCGTAGCCGGACTGCATCCACCCTGTCACCGTTGACGTACGTGCCGTTGAGGCTGCCGGAATCGACAACTTCAAAGCCGCCGTCGAACTTGATGAAGTTCACGTGGCGGCGTGAGACGGTGACATCGTCAAGGAAAATGTCAGCGTCTGGATGCCGCCCGGCGGTGGTCACTTGACTGTCAAGCAGGAAACGAGCCCCTGCATTCGGCCCAATGTGCGCAATGAGCAGAGCCGAACCCGCGGGCAGCGAGTTCACGGCATTTTGTTCATCAGGCGCCAAAATCGGTACCGACGTTGGACCGCCCTGGACCGGAGGAAGCTGAATCGAAGTGGTATCTGGTGCACCGGGCTGATCCTGGAGGCCCGCCTGATCGTTCACCCCGGCGTCGTTACCTCTGTCAACCATTGGTACTCCTCCTTGTAAAAAGTCTTTGAGGGTTCACTCGAACCCACAATATTACCAACTTACGAGCCGTTGCTGTGAATGCTCTGACACGCACCACCCGGTACCGCGGCGCGGACGGGCGTCTGGAACATAGCTTCCAGCTACTAGCCTACCTTTTCCTGGTACTGCGCCGCGCTGAGCAATGAGCCGTAGCTGGACACATCGCTGAGGGTGATTTCCACCAGCCAGCCCGCTCCGTAAGGATCGGAGTTAATAAGGGATGGATCCGCATCCAAATCCTCGTTGCGGGCCGAAACCTGCCCCGTCAATGGTGCGTAAATGTCACTGACGCTCTTCGTCGATTCGACTTCGCCCACCACGGTATCGGCCGTAACATCCGCGCCGTTCTCGGGCATTTGCACGTAGACAACATCTCCCAAGGCGTCCTGGGCGAAATCGGTGATGCCAACCCGCACCACGCCGTCGGCTGTGGGGGCTGAAACCCATTCGTGCTCTGCTGTGTAGGACAGATCTGCGGGAATATTGCTCATGATGGGCACCTTTCGAGGTTCATCGCTGCCGCGCGAAGAAAGTGAAGTTTAAATTAAAACATGCTCCAAGGCTTAAAACATGCTCCAAGGCCGTTTTCGCTCCTTGACCACGTCCAGTCTTTAGGGTGGAGCCGTTCTTTACAAGTCGAAGGTGCATTCTAGCAAATTAGTCACTTCTGCGGCCGAACCATAGCGCCGACTCTGACATGATTCATCTATGACTGATTCTGTGACGCCTCCCACCGCCGGCGGTTCCCCTAGCAGCCTAGACAACGGCCGCAGGGGCAAAATGCCCGTCTGGCTTGTGCGCACCATCATCGGTGCTATCGCCATAGCCGTTCTTGTCATTGTCTATTTGATTGCCTCGGTGACGGTTCCGTTGATGTGGGCCAACTCCATCAGGGGCCAGATTGGCGGCCAACTGGGTAACAGCATTCCGTTGGGCATGTTTTACGGCTTCGTTTTCACCTTTGTCCCTGTTCTGATTGCCTGGCAGGCGCACCGGAGGGCGTTCAACAAGTGGGTGCGGCTGAGTTTGGTGGCGCTGGGACTGGTGCTGCTCATCCCCAACCTGCTGACTCTTGGGGTACTGTACGGCAGCACGCAATCCGCTGCCAACGCCCGGTCCATCTGGGCCAACAGCGCCAACTGGTTTGGTACTTGGAGCCAAGTATTCATGGTGGTTGGCGTGGTCTGTGCCGTGGCGCTCATTGTCCTAGGCAGGATGTGGCTGCGCCGCAGCAAGAAGCTACGTGAGGTCAAGGCAGCGGAAAAGATCGTTCGCCAAGACCAGCAGGAACGGGAGCGGGCATCCCGGCAGGAGGCAAAGACTGCCGCACGTGCTGGCCACACGAAGCCTGCCCCCACACCTGAACTCCCCGGAACCACCCCCGTAAAAACCACCAAACCACCAGAGGGAAAGGCCGGGACGCCCGCGCCGTAGGGCAACTGGGTCACCCGCGCACTCTGGCTTTGCTTGCTTTGGGCATGCCCTAGTGCTCTGGGCGTTTCCTAGTGAGAGGCACCTTCGCGGTGTAACTGGGACTGCTGACAGACGGCGGGACTCTGCCCCGGGCAGCTACTGCACCGGGCGCGGTTCTTGCGCCAGGAACTTTTGCTCTGGCCGCCCCGGAGAGAGCGCTAGTACTGAGCATAGGATTCCTTGGACTTGAGACCACCTACAGCACCACCGGTCATGAGTGGGCCTGTTGCTGACGGATTGGCACTGGCAGCCTACTGTGTGATCCCCACGAGCCATTATTACCATCTGGACTGCGGCAATCTTGGGTCTTGGATGTGGACGGATGGCCTAAAATTCCATTCCATGCAGCGCCGCCTCCACCAGGTCCCTTTCCCAGAACAGTTGAAGAAGCGGGTGAGGTTGCCCCTGGGCATCGTTTTCTGATCTACCTACGGTCCTAAATCCACGTTTAACATAGAAAACAGCGGCACGCGGGTTCTGTTCGTTGACATCTAGGGTCAGCCGCGGCGTCTGATCCTTGGCCCACTCCAAAAGTCTGCTGCCCACACCTTTGGACCTGGCTTCATCAGCCACATAGAGCATCGCCACATGATCACGGTCCATGCCAATAAAACCTAGAATGCAGCCATTTCGCTCCGCTACATGGATTCGCAGGCTTGGGATGTGCTTGTCCCTAAACAGGGGCTCAAGCCTGTCTATCGCCTCAAGCGAAAGAAAATGGTGGGTGGCCTCAACGGAATCCCGCCAGACATTTGTCAACTCTTCAAGGTCTTCGGCCACGCGTCCAGGACGCAGAACAAGAACTGGGGCAATCACCACGATTCTCCGTTTCCTCCCCACTTACTTGCCTCGGGGGAATGATCTGGACGCACGCCTGATCCTATTACCCCGGCGTTTCCCACATTACTGTGGCACCAACCCGGGCCTGGACCAAGTGATCGAAGGTTTCTGAGCGGGCTATGACTTCTGGGCAAATAAAGACGGCCCATACAAGCATCGGCGAGATACTCATATGGGCCTAACCGCCGCTAACTCTGAGAAGAGCGCGTTGGCTATCAAGAACATTACCTCTCAACAGGCCAAAGACCTGCACCGAAACGGACAATGAGCCGCATGTCACTTTGTCCAACCGCCCCCCACTGCGGGTTCCTTCTTAGCTCACGCCATGATCCTGTTCCCACCACGGGAACCTCCCCGCACGTGGAAGTGTTTTGCGAGGCGATGAAGGAACCTTCCATTACCTTTAGAAATATGAGCCACGCCACATTACTGGCAAGTAACAAATATTCACCACAAACGGCCCGCGTCGCGGTACGCTGACGATTATGAGTGAATACCAGCCTCCAATTGCAGACATTGCCTTCGCACTCGAACATGTTGTGGGTTACCCGGACATCGCCACGTTGCCAGGCTACGAACACGCTGACCTCGACACCGTTGTCGAGCTCCTGGAACAGTGCGGTGAGTTCATGGCGGAGATCGTTGCGCCACTGAACCGACAGGGGGACATTCAGGGTTCCCACCTCAAACCCGACGGCACTGTTCTCACCCCCGATGGTTTCAAGGATGCGTACCAGCAATATGTCGACGCCGGATGGGGATCCGTGCCGCTGCCCGAGGAATACGGCGGTGGCGGTTTCCCTCGCGCCGTCGGCCTTGCCATCCAAGAGATGTTTAACAGCGCCAACTTGGCATTCTCCTTATGCCCGTTGCTGACGCAAGGTGCCATCGACGCCCTGCTGCACTATGGCGATGACAAAATGAAGAACCGTTATTTGCCCAAGATGGTCAGTGGCGAGTGGACAGGCACCATGAACCTCACCGAACCGCAGGCCGGCTCGGATGTTGGCGCCCTGACCACCAAGGCCGTGAAGAATGAGGACGGCAGCTACGCCATCACGGGCCAGAAAATCTTCATCACCTACGGTGACCACGACATGGCCGAGCAGATCGTGCATCTGGTGCTCGCCCGCACGCCCGGGGCGCCTGAGGGAACCCGCGGCATTTCATGTTTTATAGTGCCCAAATACTTGGTCAACGACGATGAGTCGCTCGGCGAACGCAACAACGTGGAAACTGTCTCCCTGGAACACAAGATGGGCATCCATGCTTCCCCCACGTGTGTGCTGTCCTACGAGAATGCAACGGGATACTTGATCGGCGAAGAGAACAAGGGAATGCGCATCATGTTTGTCATGATGAACGCTGCCCGTCTGGGTGTTGGTGCGCAGGGCCTTGCAGTGGCAGAGCGCGCCTACCAGCAATCGCTCGAGTACGCGCAGCAGCGCCAGCAGGGTCTGGCCATTGGAGCCACGGGCGCTACTTCAGCCATTATCGAATTCCCTGACGTGCGGCGCATGCTCATGACCCAGCGCGCCAGCATCGCAGCCCTGCGCTACTTGATGCTGCTGGACGCAAGCTATGTGGATATCAGCACCCACGATCCCGATCCGGCAGTCCGCGCGCGGGCCGATGAGATCGTAGGAATACTGACCCCAATCTGCAAGTCGTTCGGCACTGACATGGGGAACGAGCTCACCTCGCTGGCACTACAGATCCAAGGGGGAATGGGCTTCATTGAAGAGACAGGGGCCGCCCAGCACGTACGCGACGTCCGCATTGCCGCTATTTACGAAGGTACCAACGGCATTCAGGCGGCCGATCTCGTTGGCCGCAAACTGGGGGTCCGAGGAGGCGCCTCCATTCTGGAGTTCATTGCCACCATGCGCGAAGTGGAAACGGACCTGGCCAACGCCGGCGCTGACTTTGACGGCATCCGGGAGGAATTAGAGCGTCAGTTCAGTGAGTTGGAGAGAGCAACCCATTGGATGCTCAAGACCGGCCAGGGCGACCCCAATTCCGTGCTGGCCGGCTCGACACCCTACTTGCGAATGTGGGGGCTGTGCACCAGTGCCTGGATGCTGGCACGGGCAGCCGTTGCTGCGGCAAAGACGGATGATGCCAGCCTGGCGGACAACCAGTTGGTATTGGCCCGTTTCTACGCCCAGCAAATCCTGCCCCAGAGTGGCAGCCTGCTGGGTGCCGCAACAGCGGGCGCCACGGACCTGTTCGCCTTGGACGCCCATAGCCTCTCGGGTGCAGCACGCAAAGTGAGGAACTAGCCTTCAAATATGTAAGACTCACTCCGCCAGTCAAGGACGGTTCAACCGCAAGCCGGCGAATGCCGGCGCAAGCAGAGGAATCTGGGGCGAGCAGGCGAATCCAGCGTACTGATGGCTGTGTGTGCGTCCTTGCGAACATGACTCTTTGAGCGCATGCGTAATCGGGTGGCTTCTGTTCTTGCAGAAGCCACCCGATCGTCTTTGGTACCCCTTCCCAGATTCCCGTGCGGTCATTTGGGCCCTTGGTTATGAGCGTTTTTTGAGTTGTTTGGTGATGAGTTTCTTGAGCCATTTGGGGTATCGGGGGCGTGGGGTGTCTTCTTCTGGTGGTTCTTGGTAGGTCCCTGATGGGGTGATCCAGCCGATGCGTCCATCGCTGGTGGGTTGGGGTGTCCAGCCACGCAGCCGGATGTTGTTGCGTTCTGGTTCGTTGATGCAGCGGCGCTGCCCGTACCGGTTTTTATCGTCTTTGAAGTGCTTCATGGTGTGGTGGCGTTTACAAGCAGGGCGTAGATTCATCATGCTGGACTGGCCCCCGAACTCGAACGCTTCCAGATGGTCTAGATCGGTATCAATGACAGGGTTGGGACAATTCGCTACGTAGCAATGCCCAGCCAAGGCCTGCAGGACTAGTTTCTCTGCTTCCTTGAGCGTGTAGCGTTGCGGCTGTGCTGGCAACACATCACCGGTGATCGGATCCGTCAAGACCCGCAGGAACGTGGTGGACTGCGCTAAGAGAAGCCGGGCAATGTTCTCTGGAACTGGCCCAGCCAACGGGCCAGCTAGCTCAGCGGGTTCATCCGTGATCCCCAACAGCCCTAACACCGGAACTTTCAACAAGATCAGCGCTTTGGGTAAGGGCGGATCCGTGATCACCTTCGAGTGCGCCACCGCCTCCAACTGCCTCAAATACTCTCCTTGCGGATCCTCAAAAATCCCATCCACCACACCATCGATAAACCCCGATCCATCCCCCACCAACTCACCCACCAGCACCTCATCCCCCACCACAGACCCGCTGGTTTCGGGCAGGAAGGTACCGATAAAGGGTTGCGAGGTGGGATTATTTGCTGTGGTGTGAGCGAACGATTCACCGTCCCCAGCGGCTACCCCCGGGGCTAGCTCTGGGTTTATCTCTGGGTTTAGCTTTGGGGCTGCAGCAGTGTTCGGGCCCGTGCTTGAACTCGGGTTCGGGCTGGTGTTTGAGCTGGGGTTCGGGCTGGTACGCGGGCCGGTGTAGTGCCAGGGTGCTTCTTCCTCCGCGATCCGCACTCCCCCGAACCAGGCATTGTTCCCGTCCGAGGTATTAACGCGATCATGTAGCCCATCACCCCCAACGGAACCCTCACCACCTCCAGCACTGCCGCCAGCCCCCGCACCGGCCCTGGCACCAGCCCTGGCGCCGGTGTTGCTGTTGCTATTGGTGTTGGTGGGTGGTGGTCCTAGGAGCAGGGTTGCGCCTACATCGGCTCTGAGTTGGGTCAGGGTCCGGTATTCACGGCAGTCTTGGCCGGTACCTGCTTGGTCCGCATGGGATTGGGCTGTGTTCGCGTCGGCTTTCAGTGCCCTGGCTAGGCGGGTGCAGTTGGTATAGATACCTTCAGCGGCCAGGGTGGGCACGTACAGGGTGAGCCAGGACATCCCGTCTTTTCCCGGTAAACACGTCATGGTCCGTTGCCGAAAGGCTTCCTTGGTCCGGGTGGCCATGGTGGCTGGGAACATTGATTCCCGTGCCCTGCGTGCTTTCGCATGAAAGCACGCCACGGTCGTGTTCAAGACCAGCTTCAACAACCGGTCCTCGAAGAGCAATAGCTTCTCATCGCTGATATCGCCGTGCTCATTCAGGGTACCGAACTCGTCCATCATGACCGTGGCGTGACGGAAGGAAAACAGGCCATTACTTAGCCCGGCAAGGACCCGCGGGTGAGAGTCAACCAGTTCAGTACTGTGGTGAGCTAACACTGCAGCAGTACGTTCCGGGATGCCCAGAACCAGCCCAAGATGTGTCAACGCGGAGGATTCCATCACTCCACGCTGCCAGGAATCCAACCCGATCACCCCGGCTTCCACTCCGGCAGCCCCCACAACCCGGGCCACTAACGAGGCCTTACAAGCGCTGAGCGCGTCCTCGAGTTTCTTCAACACACCCAGCGCGTGCAGGCCTTGGTCATACACCTCACGAGCGATCCCCACCACGGACGCCGGTTCAGGATCAGGAACCGGGATAGGGATATACAACGGTAAGCCCACCAATACTGGCGTGTCAGTGCCAAAGGGTTCAATAGAAGGAACAGTCACCGCGGCAAGGACCGCAGCCACATCCTGTGTGGCTGTACCGCCCCGGTCCCCGGGGACCTGCTCCCGAATACTCATACCCCCATTTTAGTCTTACCGTAATCAAGACGCAATAGATACCCAAACAAATATTCGATCTATTGAACGGAAACCCAGCCCATGCGCCCGGCAACGAAAACCAGGCGGCTAGCCCATATGAACGTCAATCTGCCCGGTCTCGTCCGGGTTGAAAACGAGGCGGCGGTTGGCGATCTTGTCAGTGAAGAAGCGGTCGTGACTGTCCACCAAAACGGCGTCCAACAACGCTGCCAAACACTGTTCCCCCAGCGGCCACCACCAGCACAGCCTGCACAATCTCATCCCGGCCCGCACCCTTGAGCAAGTACCCGCAGGCTCCCGCGCGGATGGCCCCGAGGACTTGTTCATCGCCGCTGTGCATGGACAAGACCAAAACGGGGATGTCAGGATAGGCCCCAGTGATGCCGAAGATGGCGCTGGTGCCGTCCACTGCTGGCATATCCAAGTCGGTTAAGACCACATCAGGGCGTTCGCGCTCAACTAGCAGCATCAGTGAGGGGCCGTCGCGCGCGTGACCCACCACAGTCAGCTCAGTCCCGGCTGCGAGCGCAGCGGCAAGCCCGTGAAGGAACATGGTATGGTCGTCGGCGATGATCAGGCGTACAGGCTTATTCACCGGGAACCCTCCCAGTCTGGATAATCCCCGGCCGCCGAGGAATTGATGCTCATGCTCCCACCTAGTAGCTATGACCCTGGTGACCCTGACCCGCATGGATGCCAGCCCAACCCCGTCGGCGGGATGAGCGCGGAAGCCATTGTCGTCGTCCACGGAAACAGCCAGCAGGCCGCACCGGCAGCACATGGGCAAGCCCGTGCCTGACTAGGGCCTCGGGGAGGAGCCCGTCCAGGATGCGCCGGATCTCGGTCACTGATGCAGCAACCTTCCTCTCCAGCACAGGGACTAGGCGGGCAAGCTCCCCGCTGACGACGTCCCTGAGGGCTGCCAGTCCCAGCCCGACGCCGGTCAGCGATCCGAGGCCGTCATGCAGGTCCCCGCGCAGGCGTTCACGTTCACGGGCCGTAGCCTCGAGGACGGCGTCGCGCTGGTGGGCCAGTTCCGCCGTGAGGGAGAGTGCATGGATCTCGGCGGCAAGTTGCGGCGCCATGGCCCGCAACATCCCCTTGCCCCACCCTGGGTAACGCTCCCCCGGCGTCCGGCCATCCAGTTCAAGCGTGCCCACATCCCGCCCGCCCAGGGTCAGGGGTGCTGTGAACACAGGGCCGACGGCGCGTTCCCCATCAACGGTGGCACCCGGCACCCCCACAGAGGCGAGCGTACCTACGTCAAGCCTTGCAATACGCACGTGGGGAGCACGGACGCCGTCCTCGATCCCTGTGGTCACAACGTGGAGGAGCTCGTGATCCGCGGCCCCTGCGGCGAGTGCACCGAGTCCTGACATTGCGGACATGGGTCAGCACCCTTGCCGTAGAGGAAGCGGTCCACTGCACGCTGCACGCTGGTGCGCAGGGGGCTGATGCCTACGGCAATGAGGGCCGCCGCCACAAGGGCTGTCACGGGGTCTCCTGTCAGGCGTGCCGCGGCCACAGCAAGCACTGCCGCGTAGACCGCCATGATGCACCCCATCAGCAGCGCATAGACGAGGGCACTGCGCATCAGTGCCTGGATGCCCAGCAACCGGTAGCGCAGGACGCCTACGGCTATGGCAACGGGGAGAAAGGTACAAGGACAGACTCAGCACCCACTACCCGGGCACTGTTCCGCCAAGGAACTGTTCACCCATCAACAGCGCCACCGTGACGATCAGCCACGTGAGTTGCTGGCGTTCAGGGTGCACCGTCCGGATCAGCCACAGCCAGCACTTTCCCCAGAGCCATAACACCCGGCCGCATAGACCACGGCGGCGCACCACACCCAAGCGCACCGGTACCCGGAGTCATCCCCGCGGCAGCAGCACGGCAGTACGGCAGTACGTCACCGGCCACCAAGACCACAGTGGGCACTACCCATACCCTGCCTAGCCATGTTCCGGTCGGATACAGCACAGGCAGGAGGCCTATCAGCAAAAAGATGGAGAGCGCCGTGACAGTGGCAACCACCCCGCCCATCATGAGTCAGCCCAAGATGTTGCGCCGGCGAAGCCAGGCTGGTGCGGCTCCGGGAATGGCCCAGCTGGCACCTACCGCGGCCTGGGCAACGAACGGAATGGATTGGCTCAACGGCGTTAACCTAGTGCGCCGGAACACCACTTCGGCCCCTCGCCCGCACAGGCGCCAGCCACGGCTATCAGCAACAGCCCTGCAATCACCAGCCGGTTAAGTGCCATGGGCCAATTCTCCCGGCAGGACGCGCTTGGTTCAAGGGCTGGATCCCCCTCCGGCTCGGGCAAGACGCCCGGCCCGGCGGGACCCGCACCCCTGTTTATTGCTGATTCGGGCCGGGAACAATGAAAGATCCCGTATTCCATGCCCAGCAGTTCAGACACACCCACAATCAGACCCACCCACAAGGCGCGGGAGAGCCCGCCATGAACAAGCAATCAGCTCTTGCGACCGCAAAGCCCCTTGTTTGGCGGCGGCACGTCTCTCCTCTCAAATTCTGTATGGTGGCCGGACAGGTGGCAGCCCGGGATGGCCGGGCATGCGGCGGTGGCCGGACAGGTGGCAGACCCGGTTCGGCTTGGCACTGGCTTGGCACCGAGCTGCGCGGGGCCGACACCAGCCCGACCTCGGCCTGCGCCAAAGGATTGGCCTGCGCCAAGGGATCGGAATTACTCAAGTAACGCAGTGTTGCACACCTGCCGGGAACTGCAATACTCAAGACAGGGTGGCCCGCCCACTTGAGGCTGGCCATCCCCACGGGCAGGCCCCGGTGCCACGCCACCCAAGATCAAGCGCAGGAGAGTTGTGCAAACAATGAAAGCCTTTGTCTCCCCGAGCCACGGGAGTCAGCGCGTGGTCCTCGCGGAGGTGCCCATACCCGACATCAGCGACGATGAGTTGCTGGTGCGTGTCCATGCAATTGGCGTAGGTATCCACGACTCCTACTTTCTGCCGACTGATGCCATCTTCCCCTATCCCGTAGGAATTGAGGGCGCTGGCGTCATTGAGGCTGTGGGTGCCAAGGTGGCAGGCCATCTGGTAGGTGATCGGATTGCGTTTGTCAGTTCAATGCAAGCAAAAGGTGGCACGTGGGCGGAGTTTGTTGCCGTCAAGAACGGATCGCTCATTGTGCCGATTCCTCACGGCATGGACTTTGTGAGCGCCGCGGCGGTGCCTGTCGCCGGCAACACCGTGCTGCGTGCATTGCGGGCGCTGCCGCCCATCCGAGCTGGAGGTTCGCTGTTTGTAGCAGGGGGCTCCGGCGCCATCGGCACACTGGCCATCCCGCTCGCGGTGCGGCGCGGCTGGCGGGTAGGCGCCTCTGCATCTGCCGCTAATCGCGGCTACTTACTCTCACTCGGTGCGGATTTGGCTGTTGACTATCGCGACCCCACTTGGCCAGAGCAGGTTCTTGCCTGGCGGCCCGGAGGCGTAGATGCGGCCCTGGCAATCCAGCCCGGAACATCTAGTGCCAGCCTGCCCGTGGTGAAGGACGGCGGATCCTTGATCAGCATCTCCGGTGATGAGCTGACGCGGGAACGCGGGATACAGACGATGGGCGTCCCTTATGGCCTTGACGTGCAGCAGGAACTGGTGGAGGTCATGGCTGACATTGTTCGCGGAACCCTCCGTGTGGAACTCGAACGGGTGTTTCCCTTCGCACAGGCCCTGGACGCATTGGCGAAAGTACGCACACGCCATGCCCGGGGAATGATTGTGCTGGCGATGGAGTGAATGGGCGCAAGGGCGCCAGGCTAAGACGCACCGGAGACCACAGCACTGGCACGTCCAAGAAGGAACGGCAGCCAGCAACCCACAGGATAGCGGGCGGCCCTGCTGAACCCTGACTGTCACTGACGACGGCGGGGACCCGGACTCGTGGGTGCCAAGGACTGGGGGTGGTGGCCGAGGCTGCGGGCGCACGGGCCGCCGTGGAACCTGTCATGGAATTGCTCCCCGATGTGGTGCTGCTGGATCTGCACATGCCAGCACTGAATAAAGATCAGGTGACCCCCGGCGGCTGGTGCGGGACCTTCCCGGTGTGAAAATTTCCGTGTTGACCATGTTCGAAGATGACGAATCCGTGTTTGCCTGTCTCAAGCCTGGGTTGCTCGGCTACCTACTGAAGGAAGCGGAGCAAACGGCCATTGAGTGGGCGGCGGCCGCGGATCTGGGCCTTGGCAGCAAACCCATCTGGAATTTGGAGCCCAACGCCTTTGCGAAACTAGGTGCCGCAGACAGGGCACAGACCATTATCAAAGCCCGCGAGGCAGGGATGGGCCAACGGTAATGGGTACGTTCAGCCGCACTCGGGCACAGTGCCCGGATGCAGGGGACCTGGTCCTCTGGCGGCGCCGCGCGCCTACTTGAGCATGGCGGTACCCCACATCGACAGGTTTGCCCGGCCGCTGTCCCTATCTAGCTGATTCGGCAGGAGTCCACCCATGTTTTCGCTTCGAGCCGGCACCTCACCTAAAAACCAAGAACGGACCACACAAGCCCATCGATGGTTATTGCTGGCGTTTCGCATCTATGCCTCGTTGCTGGCACTGCTCTTTATTGTCTGGTTGGCCACTGCCATGTCCTAGGGGCCAACCTAGGAAGTCTCAGGGGAAGCCTCACGTCACCGCCGAAATGCTAGTGGGCAACAAAAAACCGCTCAAACCCTGGCTTTCACCAGTGTTTGAGCGGTTTTGCATCGGTCGGGCTGACAAGATTTGAACTTGCGACCCCTTGACCCCCAGTCAAGTGCGCTACCAAGCTGCGCTACAGCCCGATTGGTTCGGTCCTTTGGAAGTTATCTTCCGTGGCTGAACCATCGGAAAAAAGTTTACCCCATATTCTCGGGCGCCTTGACCACTTTGACTGTGATTGGCGTCTCACACCCCGGCCGGAGTGATTTCCGGCCGGGGAAGAGGGACTGTCTACTTCTTTTTGCTGCGCTTTTCACGCACGCGCATGGCAACTTCAATGGGCGTTCCCTCGAAACCGAAGGTTTCACGCAGGCGGCGCGTAATGAAGCGGCGGTAGCCCGGGTCCAGGAAGCCGGTGGTGAACAGGACAAACTTCGGCGGACGGTTCGAGGCCTGGGTGCCGAACAGGATGCGGGGCTGCTTGCCACCGCGCACGGGGTGCGGGTGCTCCGAGACCAGTTCGCCCAGGAACGCGTTCAGACGGCCCGTGGGGATGCGGCGATCCCAGTTTTCCAAGGCCAGGTCCAAGGCGGGGACAAGCTTGTCCTTGTGCCAGCCCGTCAGGGCCGAGATGTTCACGCGCGGGGCCCAGCTTACGTGTGCCAGGTCCTGGTCAATTTCACGTTCCAAGTACTTGCGGCGCTCATCGTCCATCAAGTCCCACTTGTTGTACGCCAACACCAAGGCACGGCCGGATTCAATGGCCAACTGCAAGATGCGCACATCCTGCTCGCTGAGCACTTCATCAACGGCTAGCAGCACCACGGCCACCTCAGCCTTTTCCAACGCTGTCTGGGTGCGCAAGGAGGCGTAAAAGTCAGCACCTTGTTGCATGTGCACGCGGCGGCGAATACCAGCCGTGTCCACAAAACGCCAGGTGCGTCCACCCAGTTCAATCATTTCATCGACGGGATCGCGAGTGGTTCCGGCAACGTTGTCAACAACTACGCGCTCTGTTCCGGCCAGCTTGTTCAGCAGCGAAGACTTGCCAACATTCGGGCGGCCAATCAAAGCAACGCGGCGCGGGCCGCCGGTACGTTCAAGACCGGCTACTGCGGAGAATTCCGGCAGAACCTCCAAGACCTTGTCCAGCATGTCTGCCACACCGCGGCCGTGGACCGCCGAGACAGGAAGCGGCTCTCCCAAGCCAAGGCCCCACAGCATTGCCAGATCGGCTTCCTGGACCAGATCATCAATCTTGTTACCTACCAGGATGACGGGCTTCTTGGACTTACGCAGCATGCGCACAATGGCTTCATCTGATGCGGTAATACCCACAATGGCATCAACCACCAGCAGAACGGCGTCAGCCATCTCTACAGCAATTTCAGCCTGCTCGGCCACACGCAAATCAAGTCCGCGAGCATCCCGCTCCCAGCCACCGGTATCGACGAGCGTGAAAGGGCGCCCGCTCCAGTCGGCGTCGTACTGGACACGGTCACGGGTCACGCCGGGAGTATCTTCCACCACTGCCTCGCGGCGGCCGAGAATTCGGTTGACCAGCGTGGATTTACCCACGTTGGGCCGTCCCACAATGGCCAGAATCGGGTTCTGCCGCGTGGGGTCATAGTCCTCGCCGTCGTCGAATTCGCCGGACAGCAAGGCCGCGTCAGCGTCGTCGAGCTCGTAGTTGGCTAGGCCTGCGAGGAGGCCTGCTGCGCGTGCGTCGGCGTCCTCATCGGAAATGGCCGCCAGCCGCTCAGCGATCTGGTCGGTGCCTGTGGGCACGTATTCCTGGTCATCAGCGGGTGTGGCTGATTTGGAGTCGCTCATGGTTGCTGTCCTTTGTGCTTTGAAGATAGGTGATCATCCGCAGGCAAATCCTGCCCTGTTGCGGCTTGGGATGCGGCAATGTGTGACGCCAGCCGCAGGCGGATTTGTTCGGTTGCTCTGTCCATTGAAACACGGCCGGAAACACCGGGTTCACGCGTGATTGTCAATGGTTGCCCAAACACCACATGCATTTTGCGCCGTGGTGAGGGAATTTTATCTCGATGTTCTCCCCGGTTCCGGGTGCCAAGTACGGCAACAGGCACGACGGCGGCCGCTGAGTTAAGTGCCAGCCACGCCACCCCGCTATTGACGTTCGCGGCGTCTCCGCTCCCCCGGGTACCTTCTGGCAGGATCCCGACGCAATCACCACGGTCAAGGACCGCTTTGGCGTATTGCAGTGCGGCACGGTCACCTGATCTATTGACGGGGATCTGTCCGGAGGCTTGTAATACCCAGCCCAGGAAACCCTTGAACATGTCATGGCGAACCATGACGTGCATGTACCGGCTGCTCGCCCCCACCATGACGGGTCCGTCCAGGTAGCTCAGGTGATTGGCGGCAAACACCACAGGACCTGTGACGGGAATGTTCTCCAGTCCCACCACAGCGGTGTTGTACACCACATGGTCCAGGAACCGGCCCAGCGGACGGCTCCATTGGGTTTTCCACCGTGGCGGGGCGGCCGAAATACTCCGCAGCTGTTTTTGCTTTCCACTCATGCAGGCGGACCCGCGTTTACGGCCCTGCGCACCACGGCGATGACGGCGTCAACGGTCGCATCGAAGGCCAGATCAGAGGAGTCCACGGTGTACACGCCGTCGGCCGCACGCTGGAAATCGACCACGGTGGAGTCCTTGGCGTCGCGTGCCAGGACCTGCTCGGCCAGCTGTTCGGCACTCTGGGTGCCGCCCAATTGCAGGCCGCGCCGGCGCAGCCGGGCTTCCTCGCTGGCGGTCAGGATCAGGCGCGCCTCGGCGTCGGGGGCAACCACCGTGGTGATGTCCCGTCCCTCAACCACGATCCGGCGCCCGTGTTCTGCAATGAGTGCTTGCTGGCGGCGGATCAGTTCGGCGCGGGCGCCAAGGTTAGTGGCGACGGCGCTGACGGCCTCGGAAATCTTCGGTTCTCGGATGGCGGCGGTGACGTTAATGCCGTTGATCGTGAACATTTCCGTCCCCGGGTCCATGCTCTGTGCCATTTTGACGGTTCGCGCGGCCGCCTCAACGGCGGCCGCGTCGGCGAAGCTGATGCGGCCGTTCAGGCAGTGCCAGGCCACGGAACGGTACATGGCACCGGTATCCAGAAATGCCAGTCCGAGGCGTGTTGCCACGGCCTTGCTGACGCTGGACTTGCCGGAACCGGAGGGGCCGTCCACGGCCACCACCAGGGATTTGCCCTGGCGAATCTGCTGTTCTGTTACATCTGCATTGCTCATTGAAGTACCTTCCACCCGCGTGCCGTCAATTCCTCCACGAGTGCCACACGCTTGGCGGGCAGCACCGAAATTTCCACCATGCCAACCTGCAGTCCCGCCGAGTGGTCCATCCGCAGGTCTTCGACGTTGACGCCGATCTCACCAATTTCAGTCAGCAGTTTGGCGATCTGTCCGGGCTTGTCATCAACTAGAACCGTCAACCAGGAATACTGCTGAGGCGGGCCGCCGTGCTTGCCAGGAATCCGGCTCTGACCTTCATTTCCTTCGGTCATGAGCTGGGCCAAATCCAGGCGTGCCCCGGGAGCTGTTGGAGCACTAAGCGTGTTGATCAACCGATCCAAATCGGTACGCACCCCCTGCATGATCTCCAACAGTTTCGGTGCGTTGGCACCGAGAATCTGAACCCATAAGGCAGGGTCGCTGGCAGCGATCCGGGTCACATCGCGAAGCCCGTTCCCCGAAAGCGAGAGCGCGGCTGAGGGCGATTCCGCCAGTCTGCTCGCCACCAAAGACGCCATGACCTGCGGCAGATGCGAGACCAAAGCCACGGCAGCATCGTGCTCCTCAGCGGTGAAACGGAACACCACGGCGTCCAAGTCAATCGCCAGCGAATGCGCCACCTTGATAGCGTGGGCACTACTGAACTCTGAGGGACAAAGCACCCAGGGCATCGAGTTGAACAGCTCGCCCCGTGCTGCCACAGGGCCGGAACGTTCACGCCCGGCCATGGGGTGTGTGCCCACGTAGCGGGCCAGCGCGCCCGGCGCCAGAGAGTCCATGGCTTCTAGCTGAGCCAAGATGGCTCCCTTGACGCTGGCAATGTCAACCACTACGGCGGACGGGTACTGGGTGAGAGCCCCGGCCACTACCTGCGCGGAGACATCCGGCGGCGCAGCCACCACTACCAGCTCTGGGTGCAGCTCTTGCGCCGGGACGAAGGCGCGCCCGGCACCAATGTCTACAGCTACGGCCTGTGCCGACGGAGAGGGGTCGCTGAGGACCACGTCAAGACCGCGGGCCCGCAGCCCCAAACCAATGCTGGCCCCCAGCAGCCCGCTGCCAAGGACCAGCACGGCTCCGCTCAAGTGCGAAGGATTCATCCGCTGCTTACATCCCCACATCTGAAAGCAGGAAACCAATTTCGTGACGGCCCAGAACCCGAATGCTGCCCTGACGCTGATCGCCGAGAGCAATGGGGCCGAACTTGACACGCACGAGGCGCTCCACCGGATAGCCCACGGCGTCAAACATGCGGCGCACAATGCGGTTCTTTCCGGAGTGCAAAACTACCTCAGCCAAGACGTGGCCGGGGGTGGAGTCAACCAAACGGAAGGAGTCAACTTTCTGCCAACCATCTTCTAGTTCAACGCCGTCCTTGAGCTGAGCGCCAACGCCGTGTGCCATGGGCCCACGGACCTGTACCAGGTAGGTCTTGGGGATACCGTATTTGGGGTGGCTCAGGCGGTTGGAGAGTTCGCCGTCATTGGTCAGCAGCAACAATCCTTCCGTGCCGGTGTCCAAACGGCCAACGTGGAAGAGCCGCTCCGCGGTCTGGCGCTTCTTGAGGAAGTCGCTGATGCAGGGACGGCCTTCGGGGTCTTCCATCGTGGAAACAACACCCTTGGGCTTGTTGAACACCATGTAGACCAGTTCATCATTAGTCTGGATGGTCATGCCGTCAACGACGATTTCCACTGCTTGCGGATCAACCCTTAGCCCCAGCTGGTTGACGGTGATGCCATCAACCTGCACGCGACCTTCAAGGATCATGTCCTCGCACAAGCGCCGTGAGGCCACACCGGCCATGGCCATGACCTTTTGCAGGCGCACGCCTTCGGCATTGTGAATGTCAATGTCGTCAGTGGTGCGCAACGGGCGGCGGTTTTGCTCGGTGGGGCGGGCCTTACTGGAGCTGACGGTGCGGCCATACTGCTCATTGTTGTAGGGGCGGGCACCGGTCTGGCTCGGCTTACGAGCGCCGGTCTTGGGCTTGTTGGCAGCAGCCTTGGGGCCGCCCAGTTTGGGGGCACCTGACTTGTACCCGCTTGCGCTGGCTGCACTAGCCTTCTCGGCGTTGTAGCCTGCGGCACGAAGGGCGCCGGGCTTCAGGTGACCGTCGCCGGAATTGGACTTGTAGCCGCCTGATTTGGGTGCGCCAAACTTTGAACCGCCGGACTTGAAGCCTCCGGTCTTGGGCGCACCTGAGCGGGGCTTGCCGCCGCGAGGCTGGTTTTGGCCGGAGGAGTTTCCGGAACGGGGTGACGGTGTCATTACATAATCCTTAAAGTACTAAATGTTGTGGTCATGCTAAAAGTGTGAATCATCGAAATCCTGTAGGTTTTCCAGACCGGGCAAGTGCGGTGCAATTTGCGGCAACTCGTCCACGTTCTCCATCCCCAGCCGTTCCAAAAAGTACGCCGTGGTCCGGTATAGGAATGCCCCGGACACCGGATCGGTGCCCACTTCCTCAATCAGCCCGCGCTGCACAAGCGTCCTCACAACAGAGTCCACGTTCACGCCGCGAATGGCGGAGACGCGGGCTCGGGAGACAGGCTGGCGATAGGCAATCACCGCTAACGTCTCCAAGGCCGCCTGTGTGAGCCGGGCCGTCTGGCCGTCCACAACAAACGCTGACACGATCTCGGCATAGGCTGCGCGTGAATAAACACGCCAACCACCGGCAAGTTGCCGGAGTTCAAAGCCACGAACCGGTGCGGTGTCACCCTTTCCAGTATAGCCGTCGTACTCCCTTGCCAGTTCGTGTAATAGCTCACGTACCGTGAGCGCTGGTAATCCCACGACGGCAGCCAGCGCCTCCTCGGAAACTGGCTCATCCACCACCATGAGAACAGCCTCCAAAGCCGCCCGCACACTGTCACGGGAATCAAGGAGCCCGGCGGACGCTGCGGAATCGGGCGCTGCGGAATCAAGTGCGGGTGTGTGCTCAGGCATGGTCAATCCCACTCTCGTCATCGAAGTCACTCACGCCATCTGAGTCCTGTCCGCTGGCCGGCGAGGGATCTGCGCGCGCACTCAAGAGTCCCTCTCTCCAGAGCCCAGCAGTCCAGAGCACTGTTAATTCCCCCAGCGGATTTGGCTGCTCAAGGCTCACCAACTGGTCGCGGAACAATTCCAGCAGGGCCAGGAACCTGGCAATGACCACCATGGAGGATTGCGCATCGGCAGTGAGCGCGGCGAAGGTGAGCGGCTGCGCAACCCAGATTTCCGTTGTCTCCGTGCCCGCTGTTGACCCCATGGCACCCATTACCTGTGGTGCCAACGGCATGCCGGCTGTGAGCATGGCGGTGATAATGGCGGCTTGCTCCCGGACACTGACGGGTGCAACGTGCAGATGGGTCAATCCCACAGTGGTGCGGGGCGGGTCCTTGGTTTCCATGGCCCGGGCCGCCAACTGCGCAAATTGTTGGGGGGTATGGCGCCACACTAATTCGGGCAAAAGTGCGGCAAAATGAGGCTCCAGCCCCACTTGGCGGGGGAAGCGGCGCGCTTCACGTTCAAGTTCGGCACCCATGAGAGTGGCTACTTCCTTGAACGCCTTGTATTGCAAAAGCCGTGCGAACAAAAGGTCACGGGCCTCCAAGAGGGCCAGGTCGTCGTCGTTCTCCACCTCACCAGCTGGCAAGAGCCTGGCGGCCTTGAGGTCCAGCAAGGTGGCGGCCAGCACCAAGAATTCGCTGGCCTCATCCAGCGCCCAGTCCTGCCCCAGATCCGCCAAAGCCTTCAAATAGCTGATGAATTCGTCCGTGACTGTGGCAATCGCCACATCTGTGATATCCATCTCGCGCTTGGAAATAAGCCCCAACAGCAGGTCAAAGGGGCCTGTGAAGTTGTCCAGCCGCACCTCAAAGCGGGTGGTGGTCCCGACTGCCTGGGCGTCGGGTGTTGCTGCTGTGGGTGTATCTGCCGCGATCCCCGCGACGTTCTGTGGTGAATTCAAGTTAGGGCGAGCCGCCTCGGGCGATCAGTTCCTTGGCGAGCCGGCGGTAAGAGTCGGCGCCTTGGTGGTTGCTCGCAAAGGAGGTGATGGGTTCAGCAGCCACGGAGGCATCGGCGAACTTGATGGTGCGCTTGATGACAGTCTCGAAGACCTTGTCACCGAATGCTTCCACTAGGCGGGCCAAGACCTCGCGGCCGTGCAGGGTGCGGGCGTCATACATGGTTGCCAGCACACCGTCCACCTGCAGACCTGGATTGAGCCGGTCCTGGACCTTGTCAATGGTCTCCACCAGCAGCGCCACGGCGCGCAGAGCGAAGAATTCACAGATCAAGGGGATGATGACACCGTGAGCTGCGGTCAGGGCGTTGACGGTCAGCAGGCCCAAGGACGGCTGGCAGTCAATGAGAACCACGTCATAGTCATCCTCCACCTTGCGCAGTGCGCTGGCCAGGACTTGCTCGCGGGCCACTTCATTAACTAGCTGCACCTCAGCGGCGGAGAGGTCAATGTTGGCGGGGAGAATGTCAATGTTCTCAACGTCGGTGTGGATGATGGCGTCGCGAATATCCACTTTGCGGTCCATCAAAACGTTGTACACAGTGATGTCCAGCTCATGGGGGTTGGTGCCAAAACCTGCCGATAGCGCACCCTGCGGATCAAAGTCCACCAGTAACACTTTGCGCCCAGATTCGGCCAGAGCGGCACCTAAGTTAATGGTCGAAGTAGTTTTTCCTACGCCACCTTTTTGGTTCACCATGGCGATGATGCGCGCGGGACCATGGGAGGTAAGGACCGGGGGTTCGGGGAATTCCGTCAAGGGGCGCCCCGTGGGGCCCAGTACGTCCTCGCCGGCAAGTGCCGTTGCACCCTGCTCGTTGCTCACCTGTCAGTCCACGCTTTCGCCGCTAAAAAAATTCTCTCCACTGCCATCTACTAGGTTACCGGTTGCCGGCGCCATGTTTTGAACATTTGCCCATGATGGGTTTTGAGCCTTGACCCTCAAGCTGAGGCTGAATGTTGCCCCGCATATACTTCGAGAGTGATGAGCAAAGCAACGAACCACTCCGGTGCGAACCAGCACCACCGTCCAATCCCGGCACGCAAGGACGTTGTCCGGGCCGAGAAGCTCCAGGCTGGATATGCCGGAAAGGCTGTGTGTGGGGTGGTCAGCTTCAGCCTGCATTCTTCACAGTCTCTAGCCCTGGTGGGGCCCAACGGTGCGGGTAAGTCCACTGTGGTGAAAACTGTGGTGGGCCAGCTTGAGGCCGTGTCCGGGACAACGTTGATCAACGGCAACGAAGTTGATGACCGCACCTTGGATTTCCGCCGCGAGGTGGCTGTGGTCTTTGACGATGACGCGTTCTTCCCCGCCCTGACGGTGGAGGAGCACCTGGCTATTGTGTGCGCCGGGCATGGTGTGGACGAGGTGGAGGATGTGATTTCCGCTGAGCTGGAATTCTTTGGGCTCTCTGCGCTGGCCAAATCCCGTCCGTACAACCTCTCTTCCGGCCAGCGCCGCCGGATGCTCCTGGCTGCGGCCTTTGTCCGCCCCCGCTCCCTTCTGGTACTGGATGAGCCCGAGCAGCGCCTGGACACGTCCATGCGGCACAATCTGGCAGCGCGCTTGCGGGCCGAGGTGGACTCTGGACTAGCCCTGCTGGTGGTGACGCACGATCCCGAGTTCCTCATCACCGTAGCCACAAAGGCCCTGTTCATTGCGGACACCATCCACGCCATGACACCCGGCCGGGCCGCCGAGGCCATTGCTTCAGAGAACCCGCACGCGGACTAATCCCATGACTAAGGAAACCAACGAGCGCTTCAGCGCCAAGGAAATTCGCCAGTACACGTTCCGGGCAGGCCTTAGCCGCACCCAGGGCGGTCTCATGGAGCTCATCTCCGAGGTGTATACCTCCATCCTGGGCGGGCTCACCCTGGTGACCATGGCCGGCGCCCTCATCGTGGCACTGCGCCACAGCCTGGGCGTGGGAGACGAATCCGCACTGCTTGCCTCCGCCGTAGCCCCGGGATTCCACTCCGTCACGCTTCTCCAAGCCAGCGCAACAGCGCTCCTCACACTGGCAGCCGGGCTACTGACCCTGGAAATGACCATGGGTCCCGTAGCCATGTCCGTGCCGCAAACCGCATGGTGGCTGGGACTTCCGGTCCGCCGTCGAGGTTTCATCCAGCCAGGGTTCCTAAAGTCAATGGCATGGCCCAGCATTGCCGCGGTCATTGTGGTGCTGCCGCTATCCCTGGGCATGGCAGCCGACCCCACGCCCGGGAACTTGGCCCTAGCCGTGCTGTGCGGGCTTGGCCTGGCCTGGCTCCTGTATGGGATCGCGGCCTGGTGCCAAGTCACCGGCTCCGGCGCGTGGCTGAAGAAGGCCATGGGGGCCATCACCCTACTTGCGCCCCTGACACTTGTGGCCACGGCTCTGTACAACAATGTGGCGGGCACCAGCGCCATCACCGGTAGGCAAACCGCCTGGCTGGAATACCTCCCCACGAGTTGGCCCCTTCTGGTGGCCGACGGCGCACGCTGGCCGTTGCTGCTCCTGGCCCTTGCGCTGGGGTTACTGGCACTGGTGTACCTGAATCTGGAGCGGATCACCACGGCGGCGCTGAAGAAGAGCGCTGCAGCCGGGGCGTATGCGGCCAGCTCACTGCTGTCCATGGACGCCACCGAGCTCTCCCGTTCGTTCAGTACGGGACCGGCCACCGGTAACAGCCGGGTGCGGCTCAAACTAATTTTCACCAAGGGGACTGCCAACACCCGCAGCATCAAGACGCTGGCCAGCACGCATGCAACCATGGCGCTGCGCTCCCCCGCCACGTTGTTGCGGGTGCTGGTGCTGGCCGCCATCCCCGCCTCCTTGGCCTCCGTGGAGTTTCTAGGCAACGCAATCCTCATTGCCGTAGCCATTTACCTCTGTGCGCACTTCTCCGCAACCGCACTCGGTGCCACCGCGCGTTTCTCGGCTGGCAACCCTGCCGTGGATACGCTCATGCCGCTGCCGGCCAAGACCGTCCGGCAGGTGCACTATATTGTTCCGGGTGCAGCGATGACACTGTGGGCAATTATTTGCTTCGGCTTGCTTCTGGCACTGGGTGTGGGCTCACCGGCTTTACTCATTCTCGCTCTCTTGGCCGGACCGGGGCTCGGCGCCGCCACCTTAAGGGCGGGTTTCCGCCCTGCCCCCGACTGGAATATGCCCGCCCTGGCCGGACCCGCAGGCCCTGTGCCTACCGGAGCCATCCGCGCCTTCCTCATTGGACCCGACCTGTCCCTGATCGTTCTGCTGCCGGTGTTGATCTGCCTGATCTCAGGCGGCGTGCCCTCCATTGCCTTCCCCATTCAGCTGACATTGACATTCTTGGCGTTCCAGTGGGGCACCCATATTCGCAAGCCCAAGTCAGCCAAGGATGGCGGCCTGTTCGGCGTGCCACAAACCGCGGCAAACAAGTAAGCCAGAGCCCGAAGCGAGAGAGCGGATCTTCATCCCTATGACGGCGTCTCGTCAATAAAGTACTGGCTGTTTACTTAAGTGGCTTGGCCGTAATGTGATGGAAAACATAGTGAAGCTCGTGTCGTTGACACGAGCTTCACTGACGTAAGGAGGCGTTGGCGCCTACCGGGACGCCTACCCAGCAACCGCCGTCGAACGTTTCATCACGTAATAGCTACACCACACTGGATGCCTCTTGCGGTCCCAGATGAGTAAAGCGAGTAATCGACTGAAAGTACTGAGAGGAACTGCGACGACAGGGCTCGCCTCCGGCCCCAGCGGAAAACCCAACAAATGTGGCCTTGACAGGTACGGCTACCGCATCGAACGTGGAAAACCAGCTCCCGGGTAATTTCGCGGCTATGGCAATTGACGGCGACAGCTACACCCGCTGGTCTTCAAACTATCTTGATGACCTCTGGCTTCAGGTGGAGTTGGCGCAGGCCGGCCCCATAGATCACGTAAAGATTGTCTGGCCCAATGCAGCGGCGAAGAAGTTCATTCTCCAGACTTCCCTCGACGGAGTGACCTGGACCGATGCTGAAACCATCACCTCCACGGTAGGACCTGGCCGTACCGATGAGATCACTCTCGGTGTAGCCAACGCGAAGTTCCTGCGCATGCAAGGCATAAGCCGTTGGTCCACGTACGGCTACTCGATCTCCGAATTTGCGATTTACGACAAAGCTCAGCCCGTGGCGCCGAAGAACCTGGCGCTAGTGCCGTTGCCTGCCGAATCAGCCGCTACCGCTGATGGCACGTTCCGGCTGATCCCCAAAAGCCGCATTGTAGCCACCGGGGATGCTGTGGATGCTGCCACCTACTTCGCCCAAAAGGCCCGCAAGAGCACCGGCTTCACACTGCCTGTAGTCACGGGAACGGCGACCGCCAACGATGTTCAGATCACCGTTGCCCCGGATAGCTCCGAAGACAAGCCCGAAAGCTACACCCTGGCCGCTGACGCCCACGGGCTGAAGATCGCTGCCAACACATCCGCCGGTGCGCTGAACGGCGTGCAGACGTTGCGCCAGCTTTTCCCGCAATGGATTGAATCCAGCTCGGTCGTGAACACGCCTTGGACCGTGGGCGGCGTGGTCATCAGCGACTACCCCCGCTACGAACACCGCGGCGTAAGCATTGATGTGGCCCGTTCCTTCTACACCGTGGATGAAATGAAGGAACACATCGACAACGCAGCCCAATTCAAGTTCAACACCTGACCGAGATCTCCGGTAAGACAGCCATGCTGACGAATCAGTGGCAGAGCGAACCCGGACACACCAACTCCGCGCTCACCGCGGATGGAGGCGGGACCGCGCTAGACGCTGACAACCCGGCAACGTATGAATTCACCAAGGAAGTCCTGACTCAGCTCGCCGCGATGACACCCGGGCCGTACATCCACATTGGCGGCGACGAGACCCCCGAAGTTTCTGAGGTTGACTATAAGAAAATGATCGCGGCCTTCAGCCGACAGGTCACCGACCTGGACAAGAAGGTGATTGGCTGGAGCGAGTACGGTACGGCCGGCTTGCCGCCGAACTCCGTGATCCAAGCATGGACCTTCAAAACACAGGAGGAGGCCAACAGCATCATCAAAAACAATGCCAAGGTCATCCTGTCACCGGACGCAAAAACCTACATTCCACAGAAGCAGGATAGTGCCCAGGAAGTCGGACCCGCATGGGCCTGCGGCGGCCCCTGCACCCTCGAGGACCATTACGACTGGGACCCGGCAACCCACCTGCCAGGTATTGGCGATGCCCGCATTCTGGGTATGGAAACAGTGCATTGGGGCGAGTTCATGCGCACCATGGACCAGACCGAAAACTTCCAGTACCCGCGCACCCTAGCCACTGCCGAAGTAGGCTGGTCCCCGCAAGCCAAACGAGACTATGCCAACTTCACCCAACGCGCAGGAACCTTCGGTGGGCGCATGGACCTTGAAGGCATTAACTACTTCAAGACCAGCGGCGTTGACTGGAGCACCGCCCCTGCAGCCCCTGAAACTGCCCCAGCCTTGGTGGATCCGGCAGCACTGCCAGAGGTATCCCCCGTTGATTTAGGTGTTCCCTCCACCGAGTTCGACGGCGGCGAGTACCTCATCCTGAAGAACCTCCCGGTCAATGCTTGGTTGCGTACCGCTATCCAGAACACTTCCGCCACGGAACCCACGGCTCCAAAGAGCCAGTGGGTCCTCTCCAACGCGGCCGGTGAAGCGCCCCTGGAGGTTCCCACCGGTCTTGAAGGCGGCAACTATGTGGTGACCGTTCAGAATGCTGCGGGTCAGCTGGCAGGGTTCGCCGCACTAGCCCTCGCTGACCAGCCCGGCCACGGACGGCACTACCAGTGCCACACCCACGCAAGGGACGCCGTCGCCCGCGGCCAGTTCACCCTCCACTACTCCCTCCGCTACTCCCTCCGCCGGGAGCAATTCCGATGATCTGGCACGCACTGGCGCCAGCTCAACACTGCTGCTGGGCGGGGCGGCCTTGGCGCTGCTCGCTGGTCTGGTCATCATGGCCGTTTCACGCAGGCGCAACAGCACGCACTAGAGTTCCACGCGTGAAGAAGCCGGGCACCTGTATCCATGGGTGACCGGCTTCTTGCTGTGCACCAATGCTGTGCAGGAATGCTGTGCAGGAATAACATAGGCCACCCAGTTGCGCATACTATTGCAAAGGCGTGCCCTGCGCCACATAATTCTTGCGCGCCAATGCGCGGACCCGCGAGCCAACCCGAGGACCCCCATGAAGTTACTGAAATCAATCCCCCTGCTTGGCTGGATCATCGTGGCCATCATCTTGGGTATTCTCACAGGCCCCGTGATGCCCATATGGCTGGGCAGCGTATTTCTGACCTACAATTCCATCTTCTCCGGGTTCCTGGGCTTTATTGTTCCCCTGATCATCTTGGGCCTGGTCATGCCGGCCATTGCCGAGCTGGGCAAGGGTGCGGGGAAATGGCTTGGCCTCACGGCCGGGATCGCCTACGGTTCCACAGTCCTCGCGGGGCTTCTTGCATATTTTGTGAGCCGTTGGCTCTTCACCTCACCACTCTCCGGCGGAGGGCTTGAATCACTTAGTGACGGTTCCGGCTCCGGCTTCACCCCTTACTTGACGGTGGTGGCCAGCGCCGGTGACTCGGCAACGGAAATCGTTTTGCCGCCGGTGATTGGCGTCATGAGCGCTCTGGTGCTGGCCTTCGTTATAGGCATTGGCCTGACGGCCTTCCATAGCAAAGTACTCTTCCGCGGTGCCATCGAGTTCCGCAGCATTATTGAATCGGTGATCCGGCGCATCATTGTTCCCGCACTGCCGCTGTTCATCTTTGGCATTTTCATGGATCTCTCAGCAAGCGGTTCGGCAATGATTGTTGTCACAAAATTCTTGCTGGTCGCCGTGGTGTCCTTCGCCTTGACGTTTGTTGTTCTCCTAGCGCAGTATTCGGTAGCCGGATCCATGTCAGGGATCAACCCGTTCAAGGCCCTGTGGAACATGCGCGACGCCTACTTCACGGCTCTCGGCACCTCTTCCTCGGCCGCAACGATCCCCGTCACCTTGGCGTCAACAAAGAAAAATGGTGTCTCTGACTCGGTGGCCGGCTTTGTTGTGCCGTTGTGCGCCACCATCCACCTCTCCGGTTCGATGGTGAAGATCACCTGCTTCTCCATTGCCGTTCTACTGCTTACCGGCGGCGATATTTCCTTCAGCGCCTACCTGCCGTTCATCCTCATGCTCGGCGTCATGATGATTGCAGCCCCGGGCGTGCCAGGTGGCGCCATCGCCGCTGCTGCAGGCTTGCTGGTCCAGATGCTGGGCTTCGGCGAGGTTGAGGTAGGCCTCATGTTCGCGGCCTATATTGCCTTGGACAGCTTTGGCACAGCCACCAACGTCACCGGTGATGGAGCCATCGCCTTGATCATGAACAAACTCACCCGCGGGCATCTGGGTTCGCAGCCGCAAGATCCGGCCGACGAAGCGATGGAGCCGGGAGAGGGTGCCCTGCTCGAAGAGCACGCCCTGCCGCAGTAACCAGCACCACCAATAGGCTCCTCAGCCGCGCAGGAACGGAATAAGCGCCTCGATGACTGAACTGTCCTCAATGGTGGAGGGCACCACATAATCATTCCCGTCGGCAATCTGGCGCATGGTTTTACGTAGAATTTTCCCTGAACGGGTCTTGGGCAGGGCGTCAACAATAATTGCTTTCCTGAAGTCCGCCACCGGCCCAATTTCCTTGCGCACCAAGGCCACAAGTTCTAGCTGGAGTTGTTCCTGCGTAATGGACACCCCGGATTTGAGCACAATATAACCCACAGCTTTTTGGCCCTTGAGCACATCCGCTACCCCAATCACAGCGCATTCAGCCACGGCCGGGTGCTTGCCCACCACTTGCTCTATGGCACCTGTGGAAAGCCGGTGCCCGGCCACATTGATGACATCATCGGTGCGGCCCATGACAAACACATAGCCGTCTTGATCCACATAGCCGGAATCCCCCGTGGCGTAATACCCCGTGAATGCCGAAAGGTATGAGTCAACAAAACGCTGATCGTCTCCCCAGAGCGTGGTCAGGGTGCCAGGCGGCAGCGGCAACCTCAGCACAATGTTCCCCTCCTCGCCCGCACCCACGGGGACGCCCATGCCATCCACAATTTCCAGCTGATAGCCGGGCATGGGCAGTGTGGGCGAGCCCGCCTTGATGGGCAGCGGATCCAGTCCGCGCGGATTTCCCACAATGCCCCACCCGGTTTCAGTCTGCCACCAGTGGTCAACCACGGGCACCTCCAGCACGCGTGAGGCCCAGTGGTACGTATCGCTATCCAACCGCTCACCAGCAGTGAACAGCGTTTGGAGAGTGCCGAGGCTGTACTTCTTCAGCAGCACAGCCTCAGGATCCATCTTCCGGATAGCCCGGATCGCGGTGGGCGCCGTGAAAAGTGCCTTCACACCATGCTCGGCAATGACACGCCAGAACGCACCCGCGTCCGGAGTCCCCACCGGCTTGCCCTCGTACATCAGCGTTGTGGCACCGGCCAGCAGCGGCCCATACACAATGTAAGAATGCCCCACCACCCAGCCCACATCCGAGGCCGTCCACCAGATGTCACCTGCGTGGATATCGTAGAGGTTCGCCATGGTCCACAAGAGTGCGACGGCGTGTCCCCCGTTATCCCGGACCACCCCCTTGGGCGTGCCGGTAGTTCCGGAGGTATACAGCACATAGAGCGGGTCCGTTGACTTCAGAGTCACCGGCGCGGCGGGCACTGCCGTGGCAAGGGCGGTGTCCCAATCCACAGCATTGAAGCCTAGATCTGCCGGCTGCGTGGCAAATCCGTCGCGGTGTTTGATCACTACGGGCAGCGCGGGAAATCCGGCTTTCTCCAGTGCCTCGCGGACAGTGGGCAGGTATTCCACCTTACGGTTTGGCTCCAGCCCGCCCGAGGTTGTGATGATGACCTTGGGCGTGGCATCCTTGATGCGCATGGCCAGCTCACTCGCTGCGAAGCCGCCAAACACTACGGAATGGATGGCTCCGAGCCGCGCTGCCGCGAGCATGGCGATGGCGGCTTCGGGAATCATGGGCAGGTAAATGATTACCCTGTCCCCCGTTCCCACGCCCTGCGCGCGTAACACCCCGGCGAAGGATGCCACGGCGGCCAAAAGTTCGTTGTAGGTGTAGCGCGTGATTGTTTCTCGCATGGCAGAGTCATGGATGAGGGCTATTTGATCTCCGCGACCCGCCGCAACATGCCTGTCAAGAGCGTTATAAGAGGTGTTCATCTCGCCATCGGGAAACCAGTGGCTAAGAGGAGCATCTACATCGCTGTGCGCTTGCTGAGGCGCTACCACCCAATCGAGCGCTTGTGCGGCCTCGAGCCAGAAACCTTCCGGGTCATCGATGCTGCGTTGATATTCGTCCGGGTAGCTAGTGCCGTTGTGTGCCATGAGTTGCCTTCCCTGCGCCAGCCAAACTCGATGATGTGATGTGAGCCATAGTATCGCTGAATCGAGTCACCCGCCATGCCTTTGTGTATACATAAATAGAGATAATTACTAAATTCTCTAGATAACAGCGGCAAACTGCTGGTCTTTGTATACATAGACGGGTAATGTATATGTCATAAGCAAAACATTCCGGCGACTGGGAGGAACCGTGCGAGCCAGCGATCGCGCCTATGCAACGTTGCACAGCGACATCATTAATTGGCGCCTCACACCAGGGACGGTGCTGGGCGAAGTTGAGCTTTCCGAGCGGTTGGGAGTGTCCCGCACCCCCATCCGCGAAGCCTTGGCCAAACTGACGGCGGAGGGATTGGCGGAACCGCAAAGCGGCCGTGGCATGGTGGTCAGTAAAATTTCCCTCGATCATCTCGATGAGCTCTTTGAACTACGCTCAGCGCTGGAGTGCCGGGCTGCGGAGCTGGCTGCCAAACGGGGAGAACCGGAAATTTTTCGAGCCCTGCACCGCCAGCTCGCCAACGCCGGGGAGCTCATCACAGAAGAAGACCCCACCCGCGCGGACTACTACCAGCTGGCGGCTGACTTGGATGCGGCGGTGGATGCCGCCGTGGCGAATCACTATTTGGCGCAAGCTCTAAAAAACCTGCGCGTTCATCTAGTCCGTGTCCGGCGCCTGGGCAAGGACAACCCGGCCCGGCTACGCGATGCTGCCAGGGAACATGCTGCCATTGCCCTGGCGATCTCCAACGGCAACCCGGCGGTGGCCAGTGCCGCCACCACCGTCCATCTAGACAACAGCCTGCGCCACTTATTGAGCACGGCTGCCTAAAGATTTTTACCTCACCAAAGTTTTCACCCATTTTTGATTCACCGAAGCGAAAAGGAACATCATGACCATCGATCACTTTGTGCGCGTGTACAAGAGCGAAGAGAACCTGGCCCACGAGGACCAGCTGGCCTACAAGATCGCCAAAGTTGCCACGGACCCCGTAGCCGTCACGGATGAGGTCACCGACATGATCATCAACCGTGTCATTGACAACGCCTCCGTCGCCATCGCCTCGCTGAACCGCGGCCCCATCGTGGCCGCCCGCGCCCAAGCACTGACCCACGCACCCTCAACCGGCGGCACCGGCGCCTCTGTTTTCGGCATCACAGAGAAGGTCTCCCCCGAATGGGCGGCCTGGGCCAACGGTGTGGCCGTGCGCGAGCTCGATTACCATGACACCTTCTTGGCTGCCGACTACTCCCACCCGGGAGATAACATCCCGCCGATCCTCGCTGTCGCCCAGCACACCGGCGCCAACGGGGCGGACCTTGTCCGCGCCATCGCCACCGGCTACGAGATTCAGGTGAACCTGGTCAAGGCCATCTGCCTGCATGAACACAAGATCGACCACGTCGCCCACCTCGGCCCCTCCGCGGCAGCGGGTATCGGCACCCTGCTGAACCTTGAAGTTGAAACCATCTTCCAGGCCGTCGGCCAGGGCCTGCACACCACCACGGCCACCCGCCAGTCACGCAAGGGAGAAATCTCCACCTGGAAGGCCCACGCCCCCGCGTTTGCCGGCAAGCTTGCTGTTGAGGCTGCCGACCGTGCCATGCGCGGACAAACCTCCCCCGTGCCGATCTACGAGGGCGAAGACGGCGTCATCGCCTGGATGTTGGATGGCCCCGACGCCGCGTACACCGTGCCGCTGCCGGCCGACGGCGAAGCCAAGCGCGCCATCATGGACACGTACACCAAGGAGCACTCGGCCGAGTACCAGGCCCAGGCCTGGATCGATCTGGCCCGCAAGCTGAACAAGGAACACCCGGAAGCCACAGACCCGGCCAACGTTGAAAGCATCCTGATCAAGACCAGCCACCACACGCACTACGTGATTGGCTCTGGCGCCAACGATCCGCAGAAGTACGATCCCACCGCCTCACGGGAAACCCTGGACCACTCCATCCCGTACATTTTCGCCGTGGCCCTACAGGATGGTTCCTGGCACCACGTTGACTCCTACGCCCCCGAGCGTGCCGCCCGCCCCGACACGGTGGAGCTGTGGCACAAGGTCACCACGGAGGAGGACGCAGAGTGGACGCGCCGCTACCACTCCCTGGACATCTCCGAGAAGGCCTTCGGCGGCTCAGTTGTCATCACCCTGACCGACGGGACGGTCATCACGGATGAGATTGCTGTGGCAGACGCCCACCCGCTCGGCGCCCGGCCCTTCGCTCGCGCGCAGTACATCAACAAGTTCCGCACCCTGGCCACCGGTCTCGTGGAGGAAGCCGAGATTGCCCGTTTCATCGCGGCAGCGGAGAACCTGCCCAACTTGGCCGCAGGAGAACTGGACCAGTTGAACATTCAGGCAGCTCCCGGCGTCGTGAATCTGACCAACGCACCCAAGGGCCTGTTCTAACATGTTGTACTCCAAGAAAACTGCTGAAGAGAAGCGCCGGGATCTGCGTGCCATGCTTGTTCCGGGCGCGGCACGCCAGTTCCCCGGCGCCTTCAACCCGCTCTCAGCCCGGCTCATTGAGGAAAAGAAGTTCGACGGCGTCTACATCTCGGGCGCCGTACTCGCCAACGATCTGGGCCTGCCAGATATTGGCATGACCACGTTGACCGAGGTGGCCACCCGCGGCGGGCAAATTGCGCGGATGACGGATCTGCCGTGCCTGATTGACGCCGATACCGGTTTTGGTGAGCCCATGAATGTGGCCCGCACCATCCAAGAACTGGAAAATGCCGGGCTGGCTGGTTGCCATATTGAGGACCAGTTCAACCCCAAGCGCTGCGGCCACCTGGACGGGAAGAACATGGTAGATCTGGATACGGCTATCAAGCGCATTGCCGCCGCCGCCGATGCCCGGCGCGATCCGAACTTTTTGATCATGGCCCGCACCGACATCCGTGCCGTGGAAGGCTTGGATGCGGCCATTGACCGGGCCAAGGCGCTTGTTGATGCCGGGGCGGATGCGATCTTCCCGGAAGCCATGAAATCTGTGGCGGAGTTTGAGGCTGTGTGTAAGGCTGTGGACGTGCCGGTTTTGGCGAATATGACGGAGTTTGGCAAGAGCGAGTTGTTCACCAGGGATGCCTTGGCCGCGGCAGGCGTTGCCATGATCATTTTCCCGGTCACGCTGTTGCGTAGTGCCATGGGTGCGGCCGAGCGGGTTTTGGACGCGATTGCTGCCAACGGCACACAAGAAAGTTCCGTGCCACAAATGCTGACGCGGGCCCGTCTTTATGATCTGGTTGACTATGAGGCGTACAACCACTTCGATACTGGGATTTTTAACTTCCAAATTCCCAGTCTTGACATCGAAAGCAACAACTCGAACCTCTAGGTCTACAGGGATCCACAATGCAAAGTCGCATGAAGAAGGAGTGCACACTGTGAGTGAAGAAGAAGTACGCAAGGGTCTTGCCGGGGTCATTGCCGATTACACAGCCATTTCCAAGGTCAATCCGGACTCAAACTCGTTGCTTTATCGCGGCTATCCGGTCCAAGAGCTGGCAGCCAGCAAGTCTTTTGAAGCAGTAGCTCTCTTGCTGTGGACCGGCGAACTGCCCCGCGAGGAGGAACTGACTGTTTTTGAAGCCTTTGAGCGGGCCAACCGGTCACTGGATTCACGCGTCAAGGCCGCCATTGACCTATTGCCGTTGGATTGCCACCCCATGGATGTGGGCCGCACAGCGGTCTCCGTCATGGGAGCCAACCATGCCCTGGCACAGGACTCCTCCCCCGAGGCTGAGCTGGATAAGGCACAGTCACTGTTTGCACAGTACCCTGCCGTGGTTGCCTACGATCAGCGCCGCCGTCGTGGTTTGGGAATTGTTCAGCCTCGCACGGATTTGGACTACTCAGCGAACTTTTTGTGGATGACCTTCGGCGAAGAGGCGGCACCCGAGGTGGTGGATGCGTTCCGCGTCTCCATGGTCCTCTACGCCGAGCACTCCTTCAATGCTTCAACGTTCACGGCACGGGTCATCACCTCCACGCTCTCGGATCTGCACTCGGCCGTCACCGGCGCCATCGGTGCACTCAAGGGCCCCCTGCATGGTGGAGCCAACGAGGCAGTTATGCACACCTTCGAGGAGCTGGGCATCCGTTCCGACGAATCGCGGGAGGAAGCCGCCACCCGCGCCAAGGCGTGGATGGAGGATGCTCTGGCCGCGAAGAAGAAGATCATGGGGTTCGGCCACCGGGTCTACAAGAACGGCGATTCCCGCGTGCCCACCATGAAGGCTGCGTTGGAGCGGATGATCACGCACTACAAACGTCCGGAAATGATGGGCCTTTACGACGGTCTGGAGCAGGCCATGGGCGAGGCCAAGGCTATCAAGCCCAACCTTGACTACCCCGCCGGGCCCACCTACCACCTGATGGGCTTCGATACTGATATGTTCACGCCCTTGTTCATCGCCTCACGCATCACCGGGTGGACGGCACACATCATGGAGCAGCGCGCTGCGAATGCCCTGATCCGCCCCTTGAGCGCTTACAACGGTGTTGCTGAGCGCCACGTGGCGTAAATTCTCGGCTGTCACCAGCGGTGGCGCAGTAATTGCATCGAAATTTCGATGGCAGTTGCTGCGCCACACCTGTTTGTAGGCTTGCAACCAGCGAGTTTTTAGATACTCCACGTTGGGTGCTGGCGCGGCGCAACAGTGTCAGCTGCGCACGCGCAGCCACTTCACTGGCGCATAGGAAAACTCCATGAGCCCCGGCGGGCGGGCAACACAAATAACGACACTCCCAACCGCCCGCACCACGTGGGGCGAGAAGATGGCGGCTTCGGAGTACTGTGAAGAGACGTTGTTGAACCCACCTCTTCAAGGAGCATCATGGAAAAGTCATCCCTGACGGCACTGGCACGGGAGCTCTTGGCTTCCGCGAAGACTAAAAGCAGCGGCCGCAGCGCTCGGACTGTCTATGGTGGCCATGAGCGGGTTCTGCGGCAGACCATGGTGGCCCTGACAGCAGGCTCCTCCTTGGACGAGCATGACAACCCTGGCGAAGCCACAGTTCACGTCATCGCGGGAAAGCTAGTTTTGAAAGCTGGCGATGTTTCTTGGGAGGGATCTCCCGGTGACCACTTGGTAGTTCCACTGGCCCGTCACAGCGTGGAGGCCCTCGAAGATTCGGCGTTCCTGCTCACAGTGGCCAAGCCCTAGCACCCGATCCTGCCTCCGGCTCCCACCACCGCACCAGCTCCAGCACCTGCCTCCGCATCAGCTAGCTGCCGAAGTGATCCCCGGGAACGGCTCCGCGCGGTGGCGTGTGCACGCTTGAAGCCACCGTCTCATTGTCGTCATTGAGCTCAACCCGCCAATGGCCGCGCTCCCCTGTCAAAAATGCTGGGAGCCAATGAATGGCATCGGCCCACATGTATTCATGCGGCAGTTCGTGGACGCGGTACCACTGAGGGGAAATCTCTTCGCTTTCTTGCGCCTCCCCGGCAAACACCCGGCACAGGAACACCGTGGTGAACATATCCCAGGAAGGCTTGGCCGGGAAGAGGAACTCCACAGTCCCAGCGGGCACAAGATCCATGGGTTCAATGGTTATGCAGGTTTCTTCTGCGACTTCACGGCAGATAGCGGCGACAACGCTTTCTCCCGGCTCCACATGGCCGCCGATCCCCACCACTTTGCCTGTTCCTATCCCGGTCTTTTTCAGACCGAGCAGCACTTCTTCTCCGGCTGGGCCTTCACGGAGGAGGAAACATAGGGTTACATCAGCAGCACTCATGATCCCAGCTTATGCCGTGCTCCACGCGGGCGGAGCACCCAGCCGCAGTGCCCAGTCAAAGTGCCCGCTAGGTAGGCGCCGGTCCGCCGTGCCGGTCAGCCCCATTCCGGACATGCACAAGGTGCACGCGCTATGCGGTACCCGATTTTGCCCTACAAAACGCACTCCGGCGGTAGTCCAGCGAGGACAAACACCTTCCAGCCCTGCCAGAAGAGTCCAACCACGGCCGTGATGACACATTTTCACATCCGGCAGCGAGTGGAGGAAACTCCCCGACGGCAGAAAATTACGCAGATTTTGGCGGAATCTTTCACAATAGTCCCCCACTGTGGAAATATGCAGCAGCTCACAGTCAGTAAATATGAAACACATTTTCATTGTGTGGCGAGCAGCACAAACAATCTGCAAAAACCAACCGGTGAAGCTTAGTTTTGCATAGCGAAACTTTTGATCTTTGGGCTTCATTCGCGCACCGGCACTCTCCTATGGTCATCTCATGCTCACTGCAGTTCCTGCAGTCATCACCGCACCCCACCAAAAACCATGGAGACACCGTGAAATTCACCCGTACCCTCGCCGTGGCCGCATTGGCCGCCATGGCATTGACCAGTTGCGCTCCTCCCACCTCGGAGAATGCTGCTTCATCCCAGGATGAGGCCACCGGCACCCTGCGTGTTTGGCTGTTCTCGGAAGTGAACCAGGACCCCAAGTCAAAGGTGGTCGATGACACCATTGCCGCCTTCGAGGGCAAGCACAAGGACGTCACAGTAGATGTCCAGTACATCCCTGTTGACACCCGCGCCGAGAAGTTCAAAGCCGCCTTCAACGACCCTTCCAGCGCACCCGACGTGGCCGAATTCGGCAACACCGACCTGGCCAGCTACGTCACAGCAGGTGGCCTCTCCGACATGACTGCGGACATTGAAGCATGGGATGAAGGCAAGGATCTGGACCCCAAGGTCCTTGAAACAACCGCCATTGACGGCAAGAACTACGGTGTGCCGTGGTTCGTGGGCGTCCGGGCCCTGTACTACCGCACAGACCTGCTCAAGGAGGCCGGCGTCGAAGTTCCCAAGACCCTGGCCGAGATTGAGACGGCAGCTCGCGCCATCCGCACCAAAAACCCTGACACACTCGGCATCTCTGTCGGTGGCGCCTCACAGTTCTCAGCCATGCCGTACTTGTGGGCCCATGGTGGCAGCATTGCTGCCGATAACGGGGGAACGTTCACTTCCGGTCTGGACTCCGCAGAGTCCCGTGCAGGCATCACGGCCTATACGAACCTGGTCAAGGACGATATTTGCCCGCCCAAGACCTGCGCAGAATTTGGTGGCAACGCCAGCGTCCAGCAGTTCATTGCCGGCAAGGCTGCCATGACGATTGGTGGCGACTTCAATTACAAGGCCGTTGCTGAAAGTGAATTCAAGGACAAGTTCGCAGTAGTTCCCGTTCCTGGCCTCACCGCCGGCTCCATTGCCCCGGCCTTCGCAGGTGGCAACAACCTGGGCGTGTTCAAGAGCTCCAAGCGCCATACCCTGGCGGCTGACTTTGTGAAGGAGCTGGCCAGCAAGAAGAACCAGCAGGCCATGTTCGATGCGATGGGTAACCTGCCAACATTTAGCGACGTACAGAAGAGTGTGGCAGAGGACAACGCCTACGTGGCCCCTTTCATTGACACGATCGCTGCCGGAACCAACTTCGTGCCAATCACAGACACCTGGTCAACTATTGACGCCAAGGGCATCTTCACCGGCATGTACCAGCAGATTGTCACTGGGAAGGCCGACGTCGAGACGGCGAGCGCAGATGCCGCTGCCGCCATGAACAAGATCTTCGAAGCCAAGTAGTAGTGCCCACCACCTTCCAGACAGGCTGTTTTTGATGTCCACTCAATTTCCCGTCACCGCTGCGCCTTCCCTGCAGGACGAGAAACCCACTGCCCCGCTGATGCGCAAGAAGCGCGTCAGCGGGGCATCCCGGGTTGAACACTGGCTGTATTTGGCTCCAGCTCTCATTGTCCTGATAGCCCTCCTGGGCTATCCGCTGTACCAGCTCATCAACATGTCCCTGTACGACTACCGACAGGCCCAGGTCAGTGGCAGCGCCCCGCTCGTGTTCACTGGTCTGGAAAACTACCGAATCCTCATGGGCGATCCTGAGTTTTGGACCGTCCTGCGCGACACCGTCATCTTCGCCAGTGCCTGCGTGGTGCTGACGCTTCTAGTGGGCGGCGCCCTGGCAGTGTTCGCCTCCCGCCTGCGCCCCTGGGTGCGGACAGTTCTCTTTGCCGTGTCCTTGGGCGCATGGGCAACACCCGCCGTGACAGGCAGTGCCGTGTGGCTGTTCCTCTTTGACTCCACCCAGGGCCTGATCAACAAGGTACTGATAGGTGTTGGCCTGTCCGGGTTCAACGACTTCTCCTGGACCTATGAGAAGTGGACGGCCTTTGGCTTGGTGGCCAGCGAAGTAGTGTGGTGTTCTTTCCCCTTTGTCATGGTGACCCTCTATGCCGGAATCCAGGCTGTGCCCACGGAAACCATCGAGGCTGCCAGGCTCGACGGCGCCTCCCTCCCCCGTATTTTCTACTCGATCATGTTGCCCATGCTGCGCCCCATTGTCATCATCATCACCATCCAGTCCATCATCTGGAACTTCAAGGTCTTCTCCCAGATCTACGTCATGACAAACGGCGGCGGCATTGCGGGGCAAAACATGGTTTTGAACGTGTACTCCTATCAACAGGCCTTCGCCGCCAGCCTCTACGGACTGGGCTCGGCCATTGGGGTCATCATGACACTGATCCTGCTCGTCGTGACCCTCGTTTATCTGCGCCTGCTCAAAAGGAACGGTGAAGTACTGTGACCACACTCGAAACCAGCATCAAGGCTCCCATCGCGGCCCCCGCCAGGCAACGCACTCCGAGCACCAAGAAGCCACCGAAGAACATCGGGGTGAACCTGATTGGCGTCATCATTGCCGCGTTCGTCGCGTTCCCGCTGTATTGGATGGTTCTATCAGCGCTAAAACCCAAAACCGCGCTCGACGCCGGTGACTCCACTCCATGGACGCTGACCCCGTCGCTTGACTCGTTCGCCCGGGTGCTCAGTGTGAACAATTTCGGCCAGTACTTCATGAACTCCCTGATTGTGGCACTGAGCGTGGTGGTGCTCTCCACTGCGCTGGCATTTCTGGCGGCTGTGGCGCTGACCCGGTACAACTTTAAAATGCGCACCAAGCTGCTCATCATCATCCTGGTTGCGCAGATGGTGCCCATCGAGGCTCTGACCATCCCGTTGTTTTTCCTGTTCAAGGGCTTCGGCGACGCGATCCCGGCCATCGGGCTGAACCATTTGGGCTCCTTGATCCTTGTCCACATGGGTTTCTCCATCCCCTTCGCCATCTGGATGCTGCGCGGCTTTGTTGCTGCTGTCCCGATCGAGTTGGAAGAGGCTGCCAAGCTCGACGGCGCCAGCAGCTTCCGCTTTGTCCGCTCAGTCTTGTTCCCCCTCGTCGCCCCCGGCGTAGTGGCCTGTTCTGTGTTTTCCTTTATCTCCACGTGGAATGATTTCCTGTTCGCAAAGACGTTCATCATCTCGGCCCAGGAAAACTCCACGATGCCCATGGCTCTGTTGACGTTTTTCAAACCAGATCAAAACGATTGGGGTGCCATCATGGCCGGCTCGGTCATCATGACCATTCCTGTCCTGATTTTCTTCATCGCTGTCCAACGCAAATTGGTGTCAGGGCTCGCCGGCGCAGTCAAGGGCTAACCTTGCAGCAGGCAGACATGTAAACCACCCTTTTGCATTTTACGAAGGATTTTCCTTGACATCCCATCTCTTGGTCCCCCGTCCATGGTCAGTGATTGCCGAACCCTCCGGAGAGGTCTTGGAGCTGAACTCTGGCACTTCCTTGGCCTCCTGCCCGCAACTTGCCGGTGCCAGGCGGTGGTTGGCCCGCGCACTGGGCGCCGCAACCGGCTGGGATCTGCCTGCGGCCTCGGCCAGCGGTGCAACCATCACCTTCGCCTATGACAGCTCTCTTGCGCCGGAAGAGTATTCGCTCAGCATTGAGCGTTCCGTGCAGATTTCTGCTTCCTCTGAGGCCGGGGCTTTTTATGCTGCACAGACCCTCTTGCAGTTACTGGGCACCAGCGCCTTCCGGCAAGCTTCCGTAGCCCCTGCCGGCGGCTGGCAGTTGCCAGCGGTGACCATCACTGACAAGCCGCGGTTTGGCTATCGTGGCGTGATGCTGGATGTGGCCCGCCACTTCCAGCCCAAGGATGATGTGCTTCGGTTCATTGAAGTGGCCGCAATGCACAAACTCAACGTTCTGCACCTGCACCTCACGGATGATCAAGGGTGGCGTATTCATATCAATCGCTACCCGAAACTGACGGAGGTGGGTGCGTGGCGGCGCGAATCATCTCTGGGTGCGTGGCGTGCCGGGGTTTTTGACGGCCAACCGCACGGCGGTTTCTACTCCCAGGATGATCTGCGGGAGATTGTGGCTTTCGCAGCCGAACGCAATATCACGGTCATTCCGGAAATTGATGTTCCCGGGCACAGCCAGGCCGCCATTGCCGCCTACCCGGATTTGGGGCCGGCCGGTGCGGCACTGGAGGTGTGGACGCGGTGGGGCATCAACACTACGGTCCTTGAGCCCACGGACTTTGCCATCACCTTCTACCGCCATGTCCTCGAAGAGGTTGCGGAGATCTTCCCCTCCCCCTGGATTAGCCTGGGCGGGGACGAGGTGCCAAGTGATCAGTGGGAATCTAGCGCGTTCGCCCGCCAGCGCGCTGCCGAACTCGGTCTGGGCTCCGTAGCGGAACTGCACGGCTGGTTCATTGGCCAGCTAGCTGCGCATCTGCACACCTTGGGGCGCAAATGTGCAGCATGGGATGAGGTGGGCGATTTTGGCCTGCCAGAAGGCACTTTGGTGCATTCCTGGCGCGGATACCAAGGCGGGCTGGATGCCTTGGCCGGTGGCCATGACGTGGTCATGTGCCCTGAACACAAGCTTTACCTTGATCACCGGCAGGCCGACGGCGACGGCGAACCTGTCCCGGTGGGCTTCGTTACTTCGCTGGAAGCCGTGTACGGATTTGAGCCGATGCCTGACACGGCAGGACGGGACTACCCGGGCCGTCTTTTGGGGGCGCAAGCCAACATTTGGACCGAACACCTGCCCACTGCCCGTCATGTGGACTACGCAGCATACCCACGGCTGAGTGCCATAGCCGAGGTGTTCTGGTCCAATCCCGATCACCGTGATTTCAGTGACTTCCGGCACCGGCTGGAGTCCAGCCACCTGGACCGGCTGGCAGCCATGGGAGTGGCGTTCCGTCCTTTGGACGGCCCCCACCCGTGGCAACAGCGCCCCGGGATAGCCGGCTGGAAGCGCGACTACGAGCAGGAACTCCGTGCGAGCCATGCTGCCGTTGGCGTGGAAGGTATAACATCATGACCGCCGTGGACGCTGCGGGAACAGCGGCAACTGGCGGCACAGTAGGCGAGAAACGCAATGACTCTTCTTCACTGCGTAAGGCTCTGTTGCTGCTAGCGGTTGTCTCGGACCACCCCTCTTTAGAGGGCCTGGCTTTGGCAGAGTTGGCGGAACTCTCCGGCGTCAACAAGAGCACCGTGCTGCGCCTTGCCGCGCCGCTCATGGAAAAGAACCTCATTGAGCGGGACAGGGTGAGCGGTAGGTTCCGGCTGGGTTTTGGCAGTTTGCGGTTGGGCCAGTCTTATCTTGACTCCCTGGATCTGCGCAGCGCCGCGAATGAAGAACTACGTGCCCTCATGCGCATGACGGCGAACACCGTCCACCTGGTGGTTCTCTCAGGCCATGACGTGGTCTATCTGGACAAGGTTGAAGACCAGGCCACAGTGCGCATGGCTTCCCGGATTGGAGCCTCAATGCCCGCCTATTGCACGGCCGTGGGCAAGGCTATTTTGGCGTACAGCCCGGAGGAAGTTGTGGCCCCCATCCTTTCGGTACCGCTGGCAGCCATCACCTCGAAAACCATCACAGATCCGGAACTGCTCCGGCTTGAACTGAGCTCGGTGCGGCGCCGCGGGTACTCCATTGATGACCGTGAAAACGAGCCCGAGGTCCGGTGCGTGGCCGCGCCCATTTTCAACCACGATGACATGGTTGTTGCTGCCCTGAGCGTGTCCTCACTGACTTCACGCATGACCCCCGCCAAGGTGCGGGAGGTGGGTCCCATGGCTGCACAGGCGGGATTGCAGATCTCCGTCAAGCTCGGCTCACGCAAGGCCGCAGCAATGCTGCACTGAAATAAGCGTGGCCCTCTGGCCAATACACCTGAACAAGTGCGTGAACGCGAAGGCTCCCGGACACACAATGTGTCCGGGAGCCTTCGCGTTCAGTATTCTGTGTTCTGTTAGACGAACTGCCAGAGCAGTGCAGCCATACCGAAGCCAACTACGGACAGGACCGTTTCCAGCACCGTCCAGGTTTTCAGGGTGTCCTTGACGGACATGTTGAAGTACTTGGAGATGATCCAGAAACCGCCGTCGTTCACGTGGCTGGCAATGACTGACCCGGAGGCGATGGCCATGACCAGCAGCGCCAGTTGCGGCTGTGAATACCCGGCTGCAAGGACGCTGGGGGCCAAGATGCCGCCCGTGGTCACAATGGCAACGGTGGCCGAACCTTGAGCGATCCGCATGCCGGCCGCTATGACGAAGGCAGAGAGCAGCAACGGCAACCCGGCAGTGGCAAGAGAATCCGCAACGGCGGTGCCCACACCTGTTGCTCCCAGCACGGCACCAAAGAATGCGCCGGCGCCCACAACGAGCAGGATCATGCCAACAGGGCGCAAGGAGTTGGAGGTCAGCTCGGCCAACTCTTCGCGGCTCATGCCACGCCGGGTGCCCAGCAACCACATGGCCAGCAGCACGGCAATGGTCAAGGCGATGGCCGGGTTTCCCACGAACTGCAGGGCGGTGCGCAATCCGCCGTCGGGCACGAAGATGTTCCCGAACGTGCCACCGAGAATCAGGAGCATGGGCATGCCGATGGCGAGCAGTACGGTGCCAAGGGCAGGTTCACCTATCCGCTTTGCCTCATCGGATTCATCAATGACGCGGTCTTCGGGGACGTTGACCATGACGCGCTTGCCAATCCAGCTTCCCCAGAGGATTCCGGAGGCAAACCATGCGGGGATACCGCAGGCCAGGCCCATGATGATGAGCCAGCCCAAGTCCACATGGAACAGACCGGCTGCGGCTACCGGGCCGGGGTGCGGCGGCAGGAATGCATGCGTGACGGACAGTCCCGCGAGCAGAGGCAGGGCGTACAGCACAAGTGACTTCCCGCCCCTAACCGCTGCAACGTACACCAGAGGCGCCAGTACAAAGATGCCAATGTCGAAGAAGACCGGGATGCCCAACACAAAGCCGGTGACACCCATGGCAAGGGGGGTGCCCTTTTCGCCAAAGAGTTTTACCAGTCGGCCCATGAGGACCTCGGCGCCGCCGGAGCGTTCCAGGATGGCGCCCAGCACTGTGCCCAAACCAATGATGACAGTGATGTGACCGAGAATCCCGGCGAAACCCTTCTCAATGATGGCGTCACTGCTCTTGGTGGCTGAGCCCACCAGATCCTGCACGGAAACTCCGCCGGCCAGAGCCACGAGGACGCCCACCACCAGCAGAGCAATGAAGGGTTCGAGTTTGACCTTGATGATCAGGATGAGCAGGACGGCAATGCCCACGGCAGCAAGAAGCAACAGCCCCGCCGTGTCGTGGTGGAGCCAGTTGATGAAACTTGTCATATGAAATTATCCAAAGAATAGTTGATTAGGAAAGGATTGCGGTGAAGGCGCCGGCGCGGGCTGTGATCTCTGTCCATGTGCCGGCGGCTACGACGGCAGGCGGCACCACGGCCGTGCCGCAGCAGACGGCAAGTGCCCCGGCGTCGAGGAAGTTCTTGGCATTGGCTGAATTGATGCCGCCTGAGGGCAGTAGCTTGATGCCGGGGAAAGGGCCCTGCAGGTCCTTCAGGTATGACGGGCCCATGGCGCTGGCGGGAAAGATCTTCACGACGGCGGAGCCTAGGTCCAGCGCCATGGCCACCTCGGTGGGGGTCATAGCCCCCATGGCGAAGGGGATGCCAGCAGCGACGGCCACTTGGGCCACCTCGGGCCGGAGCCCCGGGGTGACCAGGAATTGCGCGCCAGCGTCAATTGCAGCCTTGGCCTGCTCGGCCGTCAAGACTGTGCCCACGCCGACGACGGCGCCGTGTTGGGAGGCAGTTCCGGCCGCACGCGTAAGGTGCTGGAGCAGGTTCGGGGTTGTGTATGTCAGTTCGACGCTGTTGATGCCGCCAGCCACGAGGGCATGGCAGAGTTCGGCGGCATCGGCAATTTTGGGGGCACGGACCACAGCGAGGGTGCGGTCATCTTCGAGCCGGGCAATGAATTCGGTGGCGTTCATGGTGTGGGGCGGGTTCCTTCTGGAGTGCGGCGCAGTGCCCGGCCGGCGAGGGCGCCGGTGGGTGTGCCCGCTTCGATGGCGGCAATGCCGTTGACAAAGACGTAGTGGATGCCCGCAGCGGGCTGCCGCGGGTTTTGAAATGTTGCTGTGGCATTGATGGTTTTTGGGTCAAAAAGGACTAGATCGGCGGCGTACCCCTCACGGATCAAGCCGCGGTCCACAAGTTTCAGCCGTGCTGCGGGGCGCCCTGTGAGGTGATGGAGCATTTCCTCAAGGCTGAGCAGTCCCAGCTCCCGGCTGTAGTGGCCAAGGAAGCGCGGGAACGTGCCCCAGGCCCGCGGGTGCGGTTTCGCCCCGACAAGGATGCCGTCACTGCCGCCGCAGTGAGTACGGTGAACCATGATGTCCCGGACGTTTTCCTCGTGCCCTACATGCTGCAGGATGCCGGTTGCCATACTGTCCTGCAGCAAGATCCGCACAAAGGTGTCAAAGGGGTCTTCCCCCATCTCCGCAGCAATTTGTTCAATGGTTTTACCTACGCAAGCATCCAGCTCAGGATTTTTGACTCCTGAAATTTCCAGGGTTCCCCATTCCGCAACCACCCCATGGCAACCGTCCGAACCGTAGATTTCCACGTTCTCGCGGATGCGGGCCAGTGTGTGCGCATCACGCAGCCGCGCCATAGTCGCCTCGGTCCCGCCGGCGGACGCCCAGCTGGGCAGGATAGCCGAGAGGGTTGTGGCTCCGGGAAGGTAGGGGTACGTGTCCAAGGTAATGTCCACGCCCTCGTCCAAGGCTCGGTCGATGAGCCCGAGAAGTTCGGGGGCACGGCCCTTGTTGGGGGCGAAGTTCATGGTGGCGTGGGAGAGGTGCAGGGCGCAGCCGGTTGTGCGGCTGAGCTCGATCATTTCGCCGTAAGCCTCGAGCGCGCCCTTGCCGTAGGAGCGGTGGTGCGGGGCGTAGAAACCACCAAAATCCGCCACAGTGGAGCACAGTTGTGCCAACTCCTGCGTGGTTGCGTACATTCCGGGCGTGTAGGTCAGCCCGGAGGACATGCCTACGGCGCCTTCCTCCATGGCGGTGCGGATGATCCCTTGCTGGGCTGCCACCTCTTCCGGTGTTGCTGCACCGTCGTGGAAGCCGCGAACCATGGCCCTGACAGTGCCCTGTGGGACAAGGTAGGCGGCGTTCGTGGCAATGCCTTGATCGAGCCGGTCCAGGTACTCCCCCACTGTGCGCCACGAGAAATCAAAGTCTTCCGGGTTGTCATTCCAGCCGGCAATCTTCGCCCGCACACCTGTGAGGGTGGCGTCGTCAATGGGTGCGTAGGAGAGCCCGTCCTGGCCCAGCAGCTCGGTGGTGACGCCTTGGCTGAGCTTGGCATAGTGGCCCGGTGCCAGGAAAAGTTGCAGGTCCGAATGGGCATGCATGTCAATGAATCCGGGGCTCAAGACAAGGCCAGTGGCATCGATAACGCCCGCTTGGCCGGCATGGCTACCCGGTGCGGCTATCTGGTGGATCGCACCATTTTCAAGCACCACGTCTGCCAGAAACCCATGCGCCCCGCTCCCGTCCACGACAGTGGCATTGCTGATGATGGTCCGCTCGGCAGTGCTGGCCTGGTTGTTGTTGATATCCATGGCTTAGAAGAAGGTGTGGATGAGATCCACGAGCTGGTAGCCGTTGGAATTTGCTGCCTCTGGGTGCGCGGTCTCTGGGTGCGCCGTGTTAGCCAGGACGGGGATCAGTGTCCACTTGTCGAAGGCCGTGCAGGGGTGGGAGAGGCCCAGACGGACCACGTCGCCAAGGGCGACGGTGGTTGTGGCGGGGTCAAAACGCAGGAAGCAGTGCTGGTCGTTGACGGCGCTGATGGAGGCTCCGTGCAGGGTTTCCAGGGGCCCGCCAAGGGTAGTGCCGAGCATTTGTGGCTCCGGCAGTCCTTCGTCAACAGGCAGGTCGCGCTTGCCGGCGTCAAGGATGGCAAGGCCGGGTTCAGGCTGGGAGACAACCCGCGCCCACGCGTGCATGGCCGAAGCAAAGGGGGCCTGTCCGGCTGCTGCTTCTCCGCCGCGAGCGAAGGGTGAAATGCCCCTGTAGAAGCCGTCGTCGTGGACCATGTAGGCGCCACTGCGGATAATGACATCAATCTGGGGGCTGCTATCTGTTGCCTCGGCACGGCAGGAGCCCAGCACGTTCACCACGTCGTCAAAGTATGCGCTGCCGCCTGCCGTGACAATGAGCTCGGCACCGGGAGCGTATAGCCCCTCGGCCAGCAGCTGCTCATGCAGCTCCTTCACACCCGAAAGGTAGCCGCCCACAGTGGCGAGGTCTGCGACGTCGGCCGTGTGTGCGAGGGAGCCCTCGTAGCCGCCCACGCCAACCAGGCGCAGGTGGGTGGCGGCGCGGATGGCACGGGCAATCTCAAGTGCCCCGGCAATGCTGCGCACACCTGTGCGCCCGCCTGCCCCACCAAGCTCAACGATGACATCCAGTACGGCGCCGGGGCTACCGGCCAGGACGCCTTCCTGCAACGCCACGGTCTGCAGGGAGTCAACCCATGAGACCACAGAGAAATCGGGCCCCTGTGCCCCGGCTAGCCAGGTGATGGCTTGGGGATCCGTCAGGGAGTTGGCGAGCATGACCCGGCGCAGGCCAAACTCATGGCCCACGCGCAGCTGGGACGCGTTGGCCAACGTGATCCCCCAGGCACCGCTTTCGAGCTGGTTCCGCCACATTTGCGGGGCCATGGTGGTCTTGCCGTGCGGGGCAATCAGCACACCCTTTTGCGCACACCAGCGAGCCATGTGGGCTACGTTGGCTGCCATGGCTGCTGCGTCAAGTGTCAGCAAGGGAGTCTGCAGCTCGGCGAGGGAGACTCCGGAGGCCACGTAGTCGCCCGCGCTGCGGCCGTGCGCGGCGGCAGGCAGGGCCTTGTAGCGCCACCCCAGTTCCCGCGCACCCAGGGCATCCACCAGTTCGTCCTTGATGCCTGAGGTGTTCGCGCCTGGTGCGCTAGTGCCTGAAATGTTCGTGCCGTCCGATGACGGTGCGGTGCTGCCCATTGTCAATAGTCCCTTCACAGGCCAACCCTGTGGCCTCGTTGCGTATTCTGCAACGCTAGTTGCAAACTCACCACGAACATGTCTAACATGGTCAGGATTCGTCCGTCAAGGCGGCCATGAGATTCGGGCCACAATATGTGCCGGGCATTGCCCTAACCCGGCGAACCATCCCACCCAAGAGAGAAAGTGCACCAGTTCATGCCATCAGTTGTATGCCTCGGAGAGACGATGGCGATGCTCACCCCCACTGGCAACGTGCCACTGGCCGAAGCCACGGAGCTTTATTACGGAGTGGGCGGCGCTGAGTCGAATGTGGCCATGGGACTGGCCGCCATGGGTGTTGAGGCACACTGGGTTGGCCGGACCGGCCGCGACGGTTTTGGCATTCGCATCTTGGCCGAGCTCGCCTCCCACGGAGTGGGTGTCAGCGGGGTGGAAATGGATGAGGAACTGCCCACCGGCCTTTATGTGAAAGTTCCGGCGGCGCTGAATTCCGCGACAGCAGAAAGCTCGGTGCTGTATTACCGCCAAGGCTCGGCCGCCTCCGCCATGAGTCCGGCCATGTTGACCAACCCGGCCGTATCGTCCCTGCTGGAAGCGGCCGGCCTGATCCACCTCAGTGGCATCACTGCTGCCCTTTCCCCCGGCTGCCGTCAGATGCTCACTGCCGTCCTCACCGCACCGCGCCACGGCCGCTTGGTATCCTTCGACGTCAACTGGCGCGAGGCACTGTGGCGCCGCACGGACAAGGCGGTGCTGCGCACCCTGGCCAACCAGTCCGACGTCGTGCTTGTTGGTACCGATGAGGCCCTGCCCGCCTTCGGCACCAATGACGAGGCGCAGCTCAGGGCCCTGTTGCCGGACACGGCGGTGATTGTGCTCAAGAATGCTGCCAGCTCCGCCATTGCACTCATGCGCGACGGCGGACGGGTGGAAGTGCCGTCGTTGAACGTCACGGTGCTGGAACCTGTTGGTGCCGGTGACGCCTTTGCGGCCGGTTACCTCAGCGGTATGCTCAGCGGCCTGGACCAACGCTCCTCGCTGCGGCGTGGGCATCTCAGCGCGGCCTGCACCCTCACCGTCCCCGGCGACCGCGGCCCGCTACCGGAGGCAGAGGTACTGGAGCGCATCCTGGCCTGCTCGGAAGCGGACTGGGCGGGCACCCATGTGGCGCCGGGGCGGATCGACTCCCCCGCACTATCAGGGGGACAGGCATGAGCCAGAGCCTAATCCGGGCCCTTGGCCTGCTCACCCAACTAGCCAATGGGCCAGCCACGCTCGATGAGCTGGCCACGAACGCCGACGTCCACAAGACAACCGTCATGCGCCTGCTGCACTCCCTTGAGAGTGAGCATTTTTTGGTCCGCAACCGGGCCGGTGAATTCCAGCTGGGACGCAAGCTCTTCGAATTGTCTGCCAAGGCCCTTGAGGAGCGCGACATTCGCCTGGCGGCCCGCCCACACCTGGCCGCCATCAACCAGACCACAGGCCACACCATTCACTTGGCTCAGTTGGAAGGGGCCGAAGTGGTGTACGTCGACAAGTACGAATCCCACCACCCGGTGCGCATGTACTCACGGATCGGGCTGACGGCGGCCCTGCATTCAGCAGCCGTGGCGAAGGTGATTTTGGCCGATATGCCGCGCCAGCAACAAGAACAGATTGCCGCCGGACTGGACTACGTACAGATGACCGAGAACACGCTGACCAGCCCGGAAGCACTACTGACAGAACTTGAGCTGGTCCGTGAACAAGGCTGGGCACATGACAAGTCCGAGCACGAGTCCTTTGTCCACTGCATTGCTGCGCCCATCCGAGACGCCTCCGGGCGGGTGGTGGCGGCAGCGTCAATCTCCGTGCCCGTAGTTCTGCTCAGCTATGAAGATCTCCTGAAATTGTTGCCACCACTAATAACCGCAACCGAGGCCGTTTCGAAAGACCTGGGCTGGGTTCCACCGAAAGGAACACTCCATGAGTGAAAAAACAGTAGTACTGACCACCAACGCGCCGGCACCTGCTTACGTCTTCTCGCAAGGTGTGAAGAAGGGCAATATGTTCCAGGTCTCAGGGCAGGGGCCCATGGACCCTGTTGCCAATGAGTACATTGGTGCAGGGGATGTGAAGGTGCAGACCCGCCGCACGCTGGAAAATGTGAAGGCCATTCTGGCGGCCGGCGGCTCTTCCGTGGAGGACGTCATCATGTTCCGTGTCTACCTGACAAAGCGTGAGGACTTCCCCGCCATGAACGAGGTTTACGGCGATTTCATCAAGGAAAATGTGCCCAGCGGCGCACTGCCCTCACGCACCACTGTCTTCGTGGACCTGCCGCACGAGGTCATGCTGGTGGAAATCGATGCCCTGGCCGTCACGGCGTAGCAACGTTACCTCGGGAGACTTTTAGCGAGATTTTCAGCAGCCCATTCGCGCGCGCCAGCCTTTAGCCCAGCGCGCGTGGATGGGCTGCAGCGTACACTTCACGCAGCGTCTCCGCCGTGACCAAGGTGTACACCTGGGTGGTGGTGACTGAGGCATGGCCAAGGAGCTCCTGGACCACCCTGACATCGGCGCCACCTTCAAGCAGGTGCGTGGCAAAGGAATGACGCAAGGTGTGGGGTGAGACCTCACCTTCGATCTGGGCCTTTTCTGCCACTGTTTTCAAGATGGTCCACACGCTTTGGCGGCTGATTCGTCCGCCCCGGGCGTTCAGGAAAAGCGCAGGAGTCCCCAGGCCCTTAGCCACTAGGGCGGGCCGCCCCCGGACCAAATATGCCTCCAGCGCCCGCAGAGCGTAAGAGCCAAGCGGGACTATCCGCTCCTTGGAACCCTTGCCAAAGAGCCGGACCAGGGAAGGCCCTTCATCAGATTCCGTGGGCAGGACAAGATCATCCACATCCAACCCCACAGCCTCGCTGATGCGGGCTCCCGTGGAGTATAAAAATTCCAGCATGGCCGCATCCCGCAAGCCGGCAGGAGTCTCCGAGCCGGCAGCTTCCAAAATGCGGGTCACGCTGTGCACGCTAATAGCTTTGGGAAGGCGGCGCCCGGCCTGGGGCGGGTGGACATCAGCGGCCGGGTCGGCTGTGCTGATGCCTTCAAGAGCCCAAAACTTATGCAGGCCACGCACCGAAACCACGGTGCGGGCCACTGAGCGCAGACCAAGGGCTGATCCGCCGTCGGCTCCGTCTGATAAACCTTGGGAAAATTCACTGATGTGCCGCCGGGTGATTTGTTCCACCTGGTCCACGCCAGCCGCTGTCAGGAAAAGTCCGTAGCGGCGAAGATCGCGCTCATAGGCTTGGAGCGTATTGGCAGCCAGGCCCCGCTCCACACTCACGTGCAGTAAATAGTCCTTGATGTGCCGGTCTACCGCTGACGGACGCGCCGGCCCGTCAGCACGTGCAGTGGCACTCACTGACCGCGCTGGGCCGGATGTTCCGGCCACGGCGCATGGGCATCACGCAGCTGGCTAAAACCGCCGGCGCTAGCCTGTGCTGCCGCCAAAATTCCGACGACGGCGGACGGGTTGTGGATGCGTCCGGACAGGACTGCTTCAACCGCTTCCGCTAAGTCAACCCACCGGAATGCAATCTCGGCTTCCTCATCCGTGCGTACATGGCGTTGATCCTGCGGCACGGGACTAAGATCCCGGGCCAGATAAATCCTGATGGCCTCGCTGGAGGATCCGGGTGAGTTGAAAAAGTCAGTCAGGACGTGCCACTGCGCTGCCACAAGATCGGCTTCCTCAGCCAATTCCCTGGCAGCCCCAACAACAAAGTCCTCACCCTGAACATCCAGGAGTCCTGCTGGGATTTCCCAGAGAACCATGTGCACCGGGTGGCGGTACTGGCTCAATAACAGGACCTGATTTTCTTCATTGAGCACCACAACTGCCACGGCGCCGGGGTGGGCAATATAGTCCCGTGTCAGCGGCTCCGAGTCCGGCGTGAGACTGAAGGTATCTGAGACAACATCCCAGATTCTTCCCTGGTACACCGTCGAGGAGGACCGCAAGGTGCGGGTGCTAAATTTATCCGCAACGGGCCCCGGGCCGTCCTCCTGTTCAGGAGTTGAACCCGGCCCTGCCAGCGGTGTACCAGGGTCTCTCATCTAGCCCTCCAGCAACCGTGTGGCGTTCTGGCGCTCCAGGGCCGCCGCTACCAGTCCGGCAAAGAGCGGGTGCGGGCGGGTGGGCCGGGAGCTCAGTTCCGGATGTGCCTGGGTGGAGACGTAGTACGGGTGAACCTCGCGAGGCAATTCTACGTATTCAACAAGCTTGCCATCCGGTGACGTTCCAGAGAAGACAAGACCAGCAGCTGCAATCTGCTCACGGTATTTGTTATTGACCTCGTAGCGGTGGCGGTGACGTTCTGCAACATCAGTGGTGCCGTATGTTTGGGCTACAACAGAACCTTCCGTGAGCACTGCCGGGTAGAGTCCCAAGCGCATGGTGCCGCCAAGATCTCCCTTGCCGTCCACAATGTCCTGCTGCTCTTCCATGGTGGCAATGACCGGGTACTTCGGGTCCTCGTCAAACTCGGAGGAGGAAGCCCCTTCGAGTCCCACAACGTTGCGTGCGTACTCAATCACCATTGACTGCAGCCCCAGGCAAAGGCCCAAGGTGGGGATCAGGTTTTCGCGGGCAAACTTCAAAGCGCCCAGCTTGCCTTCCAAACCGCGGATGCCGAACCCACCCGGGACGCAGATAGCGTCAACATCGGCCAGGGCCGTGCGGGCACCGGCCTCGGTGGCGCAGTAATCGGAGGGGACCCAGCGGATCTTGACCTTGGTGGCGTTGGCGAAACCGCCGGCCCGCAGCGCCTCAGTCACGGACAGGTAGGCGTCAGGCAAATCGATGTACTTGCCCACCAGGGCAATCTCAATGTGGTGTGCGGGGTTGTTCACTACTTCGAGCAGCTTGTCCCACTTGGTCCAGTCAACGTCCTTGAAGGGCAAGTCCAGGGCGCGAACAATGTAGGAGTCAAGTCCCTGCTCGTGCAAGGTCTTGGGGATCTGGTAAATACTGGAAGCATCCGGGCAGCCAATGACGGCTTCCACATCCACGTCACAGGCACGACCAATTTTGGCATGCATGGCGTCGGGCAGAATACGGTCTGACCGCAAGATGATGGCGTCAGGCTGGATACCTAGGGAGCGCAGCGCAGCAACTGAGTGCTGGGTGGGCTTGGTCTTGAGTTCCTGCGACGGGCCAATGTAAGGCACCAGTGAGACGTGGGCGAAGAACACGTTGTTGCGGCCCACGTCCTGGCGCACCTGGCGTGCGGACTCCAAGAACGGCTGAGACTCAATGTCTCCCACCGTGCCGCCGATTTCGGTGATGATCACATCAGGTGCGTTCTCCCCTTCGGATGGCAGGCGCATGCGGCGCTTGATCTCATCAGTGATGTGCGGGATGACCTGCACCGTGTCACCTAAGTACTCGCCGCGGCGTTCCTTGGCAATAACGGTGGAGTACACCTGTCCTGTTGTGACGTTGGCAGAACCTTCAAGATTTTCATCAAGGAAGCGCTCGTAATGGCCAATGTCCAAGTCCGTTTCGGCGCCGTCGTCAGTGACGAAGACTTCACCGTGCTGGAAGGGATTCATTGTGCCTGGATCCACATTGAGGTAGGGATCGAGCTTCTGCATTGTTACCGAGAGGCCGCGTGCGCGCAGGAGGTGACCGAGGCTAGAAGCCGTCAGTCCCTTGCCGAGCGAGGAAGCGACTCCGCCGGTGACGAAGATATGTTTGGTCGTCTTGGACTGACCACTGAACCGGGAATTTGATCGTTGCACCACGGGATTTGAGCCTATCATCTAATGAACCAATAAACGTTCGCGAACGGTGCACAATTTCTGTGCACCCACCCCTTATTTTTACTTTGCTACCCTTGCGGCCTGTGCCAACAGTTCCTTGGCATGGGCCTGTGCGGTGGCGGAATCTTCCTGTCCTGCCAGCATACGGGCCAGCTCAACCACCCGTTCCTCATAGCTGAGAATCTTCACATTGCTGGTGGTAATCCCTGTTGAGTTTTTGCTCACAGAGCTCTTGGTCACCAACACGTGATGGTCCGCAAACGCGGCCACTTGGGGCAGATGCGTCACCACCAGAACCTGCACGTGCTCGGCGAGCATGGCAAGCCTGCGACCAATTTCCACCGCAGCTTTGCCACCCACCCCCGAGTCGACTTCGTCAAACACAAAAGTGGGAACGGGGTCTACGGCCGCCAACACCACTTCCAGCGCCAGCATCACTCGGGAAAGTTCACCACCGGAGGCCCCCTTACCCAGGGGGCGCGGCAGTGCGCCGGCATGAGGAGCCAAGAGGAAGGCGATGTCATCCTCGCCGTGGATACTCCGTTCGGCACCAGTAATCTCAATGACCAGCCTGGCATCGGGCATGGCGAGAGCCTTCAGCTCGGCACTGACAGCCTTGGCAAGCTTCGCCCCAGCCTTGTGCCGTAACGCGCTCACCTCCCCCGCCAACACGCCCAGTTCGGCCAGCGCAGCCACTTCCTCGGCTTCCAGCGTTTCAATCCGGCCAGAATCATCGCTGAGCTCGCTCAGGCGCAGCCGTGCAGCATCTGCCCACTCAATGACTTCATCAATGCTGGGAGCATACTTGCGCACCAGAACGGCCAACTCCCCGCGGCGGTCCTCCACCTCGGCCAGCCGGCCAGGGCCCTCCGTGTCCAGGTTCGTGGCATAGCTGGCAAGGTCCCGGGCAATATCGGCCAATAAAAAGCCCACTTCGGAGAGACGCTTAGTGGTTTGCACCAGTTCTTCATCCGCGTCAGCTACCGCTTCCACCTGCCGTTTGGCACTGTCCACGAGGGTGATGGCATCCAACCCGTCACCGTAGTCAGCAGCACTGAGCGCCTCATGAGCGCCGAGAGTAGCTTTGCGCAGTTCCTCCACGTTGCCCAGCTTCACGGCCTGTGCCTTGAGGATTTCATCTTCCGCCGGAAGCGGTTCAACGGCATCAATCTCGGCCAGTGCGGTGGTCAAGGAGTCGGCTTCGCGCAAACGTTCCCGGCTCGCGGAACGCAGTTCCTGCAGTTGGACCTGGACGGCCCGCCACCGCTCAAAAACACTCTTGTAACTGCGCAGCTTTCCGGTAAAGCCCTTGTTGGCCTCCGCCGCATACTTATCCAGGGCAACACGTTGAGCTGAGGGATTCTTGAGTCTGATCTGATCCGACTGCCCGTGCACGGCAACTAAGGTCTCCCCTATTTCGCTGAGGACACCAATGGGGGCGCTGCGTCCGCCCACGTGGGCGCGACTGCGTCCATCCGCACTGACGGTGCGGGCCAGAATCAGCTCGGCACCGCCGTCGAACTCGTCAAGGTCCGCGCCGGCCTCCACAGCCCGTAGCAGGGCCGGATGCCCCGCTGGCAGGGTCACAGTTGCCTCCGCGGAGGCCGTTTTGGCTCCTGTGCGCACGGCCCCGGCATCCGCGCGGTTTCCCAACAAGAGCCCGACGGCGGTCACCACCATGGTCTTTCCGGCCCCGGTTTCACCACTGACCACACTGAGCCCAGGTCCCAGCGGCAGGGTGGATTCGGAGATGACACCCAAGTCCCGGATCCGGATTTCTTCGATCATGCGTTGTCCTGCCCGTAGTATCCCGTGGTTCCTGAATAGCTCTCTGTGTGGGTCACAATGGTCAGGTCCGGGGGCTGGGGAATCTGCCCGGCCGGGTGCCCCTCAAGAGGACTCTTGGGCTTGGGCGTTCTGATGATGGGTAATTGTGTGGTGGGTACCGAAGACTCCTCCACGGAGGGCCCGCGCCAGCCCTGGACAGGGAGCTCAAACTTGCGCACCAGGCGTTCGGAAAAGGTGGATTGCTGGGTTCGGGCCAACTTCACCGGTTTCGCCGAGCGGGTGACCTCAATGCGTGCCCCTGGCAGGAGTTCCACGGTGCGCCGGCCATCACACCAAATGACCCCATGCGCGCCGTTGCGGCTCAAAACTTCCACGGCCAGTGTGGAGGTGGGAGCCACCACGAGTGGTTTTGCAAACAAGGCGTGGGCGCTGATGGGGACCATGAGCAGGGCTTCCACGGTGGGCCAAACAACAGGTCCCCCGGCGGAGAAAGCATAGGCCGTGGACCCTGTGGGGGTGGCCATGACCACGCCGTCGCAACCGAAGGAGGTCAGCGGACGTCCATCAACTTCGGTAACAACTTCAATCATGCGTTCCCGGTTGCCCTTTTCCAGAGCCACCTCGTTCAACGCCCAGGTGTGAGCCATGACCTTCCCGGCCACCCTGACAATAACGTCCAGGCACATGCGTTCCTCCACGGAGTACCTGCGTTGAACAACGGCGGAGACCGTCTGAATGAGCTCTTCTCGCTCACTCTCCGCCAAGAAACCCACATGGCCCAGGTTGACCCCGAGCAAGGGGACATCATAATCCCGGACGATCTCGGCGGCGCGCAAAATGGTTCCGTCCCCACCCAACACCATGACAAGTTCAATCTCGGCGAGCGTGACATCCCTGTCAAGGATTTCCATGTTGACGCTGGAAACACCCAAGTAACCTGTCATATCGGCAAGTTCATCGCCGTACATGACGGGAACAATGTTGTTGGCATGTAGTTCCACGCACGCCTCAAGGGCTGCAAGCATCGACTCTTCACGGCCCGTATGGGCCAGAATCAAGACGCGCCGAGTCATGTGCTGTTTCCTCATCCTCGTGTAGCTGTTCTGGTGGGGCTGTTGTACCCGGTTTTCCAAACGCCCAGTGAGGGCTCAGGGCCAGAGTAGCGACAATAACGTCTCCACGGAGCGGTCCTGTTCTTCGATCTTAGGTGCAGGCGCCGACACAAGGCGGCTGGCCAGTAGGAAATACTCAATATTTCCATCTTGCCCGGGCAGCGGACTCACCCCAATGCCCTCCAAAAGTAGCCCATTTGCCACCGCAGCGGAGGCAACCACGGCCACGGCCCGGCGTCGTTCATTCTCACTGCTCACCACGCCTGTCCGGGCCAGACGGTCCTTACCAACCTCAAATTGTGGCTTGACCATTAAGACTAATTGCCCGCCCACCTTGGTTGAGAGCGTCAAGGGCGCCATGACAAGGGTCAGGGAAATGAAGGAAAGATCGCAGACCGTGAGATCTGCTGGCCCGCCAATGTCCTCCGGGAGCATGTAGCGGATGTTTAGCCCCTCGTGGACGGCCACCCGAGTGTCATTGCGCAGCGAATCCACCAATTGTCCGTGCCCCACATCCACGGCGGCCACGGTGGCGGCACCCCGGCGTAGGAGCACATCGGTGAAGCCACCGGTGGACGCTCCGGCATCCAGGCAGCGCTTGCCGGCAATGGACACATCAGGGAAATACGCCAAAGCACCGGCCAGTTTGTGTCCGGCCCTGGAGACGTAGTCCTCTTCCGTTCCTGGCAGCACCATAATGTCACTGTGCTCATCCACACTCAGCGCAGACTTGCGGACCGGGGCGCCGCCCACCTGCACGCGCCCGGCCTTGATGAGCGTTGCCGCCACGGTGCGTGAGCGCGCAAGCCCGCGGTTAACGAGTTCTTGATCCAGCCTGGTCATGGTAGCTCCCGGTTCTTACGCGGAGTGCCGGCCGGCGCAGTTGCGGGATCGGCATCCAGTTCGCGTTCCAGCCCCTCAATGACGGCCGAATACACCGCTTTGTGCTCGCCGGCGGAGAGCTGGCTTGTTGATGCAGCCAGGTCCACGAGGGCGTCCACGGACGGATCTCCTGTGGGCACGGTCACGCGCTCAGTGGTGGGCTCAGTGGTGAGCTCAGTTACGGGCTCAATCATGGGAGTTCCACGCACCAGTCAAGGAACGGATCAGTGGCCTGTGCAGCCTCAGGAACGGCCCGCCACCATGCGGCACAGGCAACACGCCAAGCATTGAGATCGTCGGCATGCCCAGCAATCTGCACGCCTTGGCGCCCGCTTTGATCCACAACTACGCGTGCGGCAGCAGCACCACAGGTGAGTATGCCGGCGTGGAACGTCACCTCCGGATAGGGGGCATACAACTCACCCAAGTCCGCAATGATGAAGTGCGGGCGTTCCGCAGAGCGGGCCCGCAGCGCCGAGTCCCCTGAATCAACACCGGTAAGGACCAGCGCCGTGGCCATACCGGCGTTGTTACCGCCGAGAATATCCGTGTCCAGTCTGTCGCCCACAACCAGCGGAGCCAGCACCTGCAGCCGGCTCGCCGCAGTATGAAACAAGGGCGCCTCAGGCTTTCCCGCAACTAACGGATCATGCCCGACGGCGGCCCGAACCGCTGCGACCAAGGTCCCGTTCCCCGGGGCAATGCCACGCTCACGAGGAATGGTCATGTCGGTATTGGTAGCAATCCACACAGCACCTGCGTTGATGGCGTAGGTAGCTTCAGCCAGATCTGCCCAGCCAAGGGACGGGTCAAAGCCCTGAATAACCACCTCGGGTGCCTCATGAGCACTGTCAACAACACTCATTCCTAAGCCTTGAACTTCTTGGGCCAGAGCCGTGCTGCCAGTGACCAGAACCTTGGTGCCAGCCGGGAATTTTTTGGCCAGAAGGGCCGCTCCAGCTTGGGCTGAACTGACCACCTGGCCGTCCTCGGCAGGAGCTCCAAGCTCACGCAAATGCGCGGCAACCTGCGCTGGCGTACGTGAGGCGTTATTCGTTACGTACGCCAGCTTGACGTTGCGGGCCGCGAGGCCATTCAGAGCCTCAATGGCTCCGGGAATGGCGGCTGGACCGGCGTAAACCACGCCATCCAGATCCGCCAATACCGCATCAAAATCAGTCAGCAAGATATTAGTGCTCACTGCTGGGATTATCTGATTCCTCGCCTTCAGCAGCGCTGAACTCGTCTTCTTCTACACTGTCAGCGTCTGATTCAGCATCATCGGATTCGAAGTAGGAGGACTCGGCGTCATCGGTATTGACCTCGTCCTGGCTCCCATCCTCTGAGGTGAGTTCGGCGCTTTGTACCTTGGCGTCGTCGTCCATGACCGGCGCGGTGGCCGGTTCCATGACATCAGCAACACGCACGCGCGGCGATTCCAACGGGATGTCCTCATCGTCGCCCAGATCAATGATGAGCTGGTCAAATCCCTCGTCCACACCCAGTGCTTCCTCAGCAACAAGTGCCTGGCGCTCCCAGGTCTTGGCTTCATCCTTACGATCGACTGCGCGCAGCACCATGCCGTAGGCACGGAACAGGCGGGGGCTGAAGGAGAAGGCGCGGTTGATATCCAACTGCGGGATTTCCAGGGCTGAGAGGGCTGCTTCCATTTCGCCAAGGTCGCCGCGGGCACCGGATTCAACAATGGCCAGTTCTACCTTGCCGGCAGTGTCCAACGTTTGTGCGTCCTCGGACTGGATGAGGTCAATAGCTTTGTCGGGTCGGCCCAGACCGCGTTCACAGTCAGCCATGAGCGGCAAGTGGACGTTGGAACCGCTGATGCGGCGGAAGGTGCGCAATTCACGCAGGGCTTCCCCGTACTTGCCTGCCGCGTAGGCTGTCATGGCAACAGCTTCACGGACACAGGCCAGACGGCCACCGCGACGGCTTGCAGCCAGCGCGTGCTCGAAAGCCAGCTCAGGAACAAAATCGATCAAACGCCCGGCCATGACCAAGTGCTTGGATACCCACTCGTTGTTGCGCTCGTCGAGGATCCGAAGCTGGGCGCGGGTTACCTTGTCCAGTTCCTGGCCTGTCACATCCGGATCAATCTCCGGTGAACGGTCGCGGTCCGGGCGGTTGGAACTGCGCAGGTCCGCTGCGTTGCGTTCCGGTGCTACGCGGGGACCGCGGTCTTCCCGATCGCTATGCGGACGGGCACTGCTGGTGCGGTCACTGCTGGTACGTCCACCCTGGCCACCACGGTTATCGCGGTCACCGTATGAAGGACGGTCGTTGCTACGGGCGGGACGGTCACCGTAGGGGCGGTCTCCACCAGTGCGTGCCGGACGGTCATCGCGGTTGCCGTATGAAGGGCGTGAATCGCGGTCACCGGTAGGGCGGCCACCTTGGCCACCACGGTTATCGCGGTCACCGTATGAAGGACGGTCATTGCTACGTGCGGGACGGTCACCGTAGAGGGGCGGTCTCCACCAGTGCGTGCCGGACGGTCGTCGCGGTTGCCGTATGAGGGGCGTGAATCGCGGTCACCAGTGGGGCGGCCACCCTGGCCACCACGGTTATCGCGGTCACCGTATGAAGGGCGATCATTGCTACGTGCGGGACGGTCACCGTAGGAAGGGCGGTCGTTGCTACGGACGGGACGGTCGCCGTAGGGGCGGTCTCCACCAGTGCGGGCCGGACGGTCGTCGCGGTTGCCGTATGAAGGACGTGAATCGCGGTCACCGGTAGGGCGGCCACCTTGGCCACCACGGTTATCGCGGTCACCGTATGAGGGGCGGTCGTTGCTACGGGCGGGACGGTCACCGTAGGGGCGGTCTCCACCAGTGCGGGCCGGACGGTCATCGTAGGGGCGATCTCCACCAGTGCGGGCCGGACGGTCGTCGCGGTTGCCGTATGAAGGGCGTGAATCGCGGTCACCGGTAGGGCGGCCACCTTGGCCACCACGGTTGTCACGCTCACCATAAGGCTTACGGTCTTCTCGACGTCCATTAACCATGGGGCGGTCAGCGCTGCGGTTATCACGGTCACCGTATGAAGGGCGTGAGTCGCGGTCACCGGCAGGGCGTCCACCTTGGCCACCACGGTTATCGCGGTCACCGTATGAGGGGCGATCGTTGCTACGGGCAGGACGATCACCATAGCTACGGCTGCTGTTGTTGCCGCGCTCGTTGTAAGGTCGCGCTGGCTGACGATCATTCGTCGCCGGGCGGTCACCATAAGGCCGACCGCTGTTCCCCTTGTTGTCTTGTCCGCGTGAGTTGTCTTCGCGTTTTCCCTCGTAATGCTCAGCCATGCCGACTCCTAAACCTTCGAGCGCACTAACTGGCACAGTAACAGCCGCTCTTCACTTTTGATGTTCTTCGAAAAAATCCTTGGACGCTTTGGTCCAGCTACCAGTCTAGTCGAGCTGAACGGCTCCACCCATGAATCTGGCGTATCTGGACAAGATGAGTGACCAATCACAGAAAAACTCCCCCTCACCTAGGCTGTCCAAGCCCTGCAGCGTGTGAAAAGTAGCTTTGACGCGAGTCATCCCCCCTTCGACAAGATCGAAGCTAATATCAACCTCACGTTCTTCAACAGATTCATTGCCGAAAGCCCACACCAGACTCAAATGGGTTGGCGACTCCCAGGACTCTATGTCTGCCAAGATGATCTCCTCACCCTCGAGGGATTCCTCCACCAAGTGATCACGGAGCATCGCGACATGGCTACTTTCACCGAACACACTCTGTTCAGCTACCGGCCACCAAAGATGGATGCCGTCGGTGAAGCCATCGAAGGCCTCATCAGATGGGACGCCAATCACCACCTCAAGTGCAGCCTCTTCAGTTGGCTGTAGAGACACATAGTCGGGTTCGTGCGCGTGAGAAAAAAGATTCTGCATCAAGCCACCATACTCTCTTTGGCCACGGGCTGGATGCCGCTCAATGTGCTCGGCACGGGTGGTCGCGGCAGGGCTTGCAGGGCGAGGTGGTCGCGTCAAAATTATGGCTCGCCGGCGCCTTCGGGTGGTGGATTGTTAAACAAGTGGAGCCGCCCTGGTGCGGGACGGCTCGAGTGGTGGTGGTTATTGTTGCTGGTGTTGATAGCCCGGTGGTTCTGAAAAAGGTGGTGTTAAAGGTGGGGAGGCCCCGCACCTGGTGGTGTGGGGCCTCTACCCTTTTTGGTGTTGTCCGGCGGTGTCCTACTCTCCCACATCCTCACGAATGCAGTACCATCGGCGCTGTGGGTCTTAGCTTCCGGGTTCGGAATGGGACCGGGCGTTTCCCCCACGCTATGACCACCGTAACTCGTTCCCCGACCCTGTGTGGGGGTGGGTGGCTTGTTGGGTGTTCTTGTGATGAACAACAGTATTTTATTGTACATGTTTTTACTAAGGGTTGCGGACCGGGGTCCGTGTTTGTTAGTAAAATCATGGTTGGTTTCCTTGGCCAGTAAACCGGGTGGGTTTGTTGGTTGGGAACCACATAGTGAACGC